>CAZOGI010000063.1:0-1543 GCA_964579435.1 uncultured Planctomycetales bacterium | reverse complement strand
CCGGTTGAAAGCACGGTGGTCGTCAGACGCGAACGTGCTCTCGCGGGTGAACTTCCCGGTCAGCAGGCCCGAGGCCAACGGCACCCGCGCCAAAATTCCCACCTTGCGGCGCTTCGCCTCCTGGAAGAAGAGATCAGCGGGCCGCTGGCGGAAGATATTGTAGATGATCTGCACGGTCTTCACGTTGGGGTATTCGATCGCCTTCAGCGCTTCCTCCACCTTCTCCACACTGACGCCGTAATGGCGCAGTTTCCCCTGCTGCACCAGATCATCCAGGATGCCGAAGACCTCCGGCATGTAGTAGACCTCAGTAGGCGGGCAGTGCAGTTGCAGCAGGTCCAGCGCCTCGGTCTCCAGGTTTTGCAGGCTGCGCTCGATGAACGCCGTGAGGTTCTTGCGGTTATATCCTTCCACCACGTGGGGATCCAACCGCCGCCCGGCTTTGGTCGCGACGTAGAAGGTCTCGTGCCGCTCCCGGCGCAGGCGCGCCATCAGCCGCTCGCTCCGCCCATCGCCGTAGACGTCGGCGGTATCGAAGAAATTGACGCCCAGGTCCAACGCGCGATGCAAAGCAGCGAAGGACTCGCTGTCATCGACCTCGCCCCAGGCGCCCCCAATGGCCCACGCACCGAAACTGATTGCAGAAACGTTCCATCCTGTACGTCCCAACTCGCGATACTGCATCTTCTCACCTCCCAATCTTAAAAGACGTTACAGCTTTCGGGGTTGATCATCTCAGCGACCTTCTCCCGCAGCCGGTCATAATGGGACCCTTTCCAGTAAACCTTCCCACACGCAGCGCAGACGAAAAACTCATCATAATACGCCGCCACCCGTGGGGGCAGCTCTGCCACGACGGCCTCTTTTTCCACCGGCATCAGCAGGCCGTTGCACACGGTGCACCGTTGAAAGGGTCGAATCTGAGAAAACAGATCGAAGCGGGTCAGCACCTCACGGACCTGCGTCATAGGGTCCCGCGAGCGGACGCAGTAGCCGTGCGTGACCGCCCGGACCTTCAAGATTCCCCGATCCCGCGTCAGCACGATCCGGCGTTCCCGTTCCGCTATATCGACGATCTCCGCATCCTCGTAGGCATTACTGTAGCACGCATCGAAGCCCAACAGCCGCAGATGGCGCGCCAGCTTGCCCAGGTGGACGTCCAGGACGAACTTCGATTCCCGCAGCGGCTTCTCCCGCAGCCGCACCAGCGGCGAGATGTCCAGGCTCTCGAAGACGGGGTAGACGGAGACCCGGTCGTCCTCTTGCAATTGATAATCGAACCCCACCGAGACGCCGTTGACCAGGATCAGATCGACTTCGGTGTGCGGCACCCCGATCGCCTCGATCGCATCCTTAATGGAAGGGTGGCCGTTGAAGGCATAGAGAAACGCGACTTTCCTCTTATCCTCGTCGAGAAAGTCGTTCAACTCCTCGTAAAAGCGAAACTGCGCGTTTCCCTGCGACATACCCGGCTTCTCTACAAAGCGAACCCATACCTGCCCATATCGAGTATAAACTCAAACCCTATCGGAGTCAAAAAATT
>CAZOGI010000062.1:0-1666 GCA_964579435.1 uncultured Planctomycetales bacterium | reverse complement strand
CGGGTTCGGCAACGGCGAGCTTGAAATTGATCAACCCGAAGGGCAATCGCTCGGGTTTGTCGGCAACATAGGCGCCCGGCTGGTGCGGATCTTCGGATTCGACGGCCTCCACAGCGACCGCCGCGGGGCAGCCTTTGATGCTGACGCCGATCTGAACCCGCAGGCCTTCCATCTGGATCGACTTGATGGTTCTTTGATCGTTGTCTTTGAGCCCATCGCCGTCGAGGTCCACGGCGGAGCCGACTTCCTGGGCGTCGGGGATGCCGTTGAGGTCCGAGTCGCTGTCGGTCGTGACCGTTGCGAAGTACTCGTAATCGGACCAATCCGACGAGCTTCCATCGGCGTCGATGAACTGCGCCCGCCAGAAGTAGATCGTGCCTTCTTCGAGCACCAGTCTGGGAACCCTGAGGCTGGTCAACGCCGCGGCGCTCTGGATGTCGAGCACACAGGTGTCATCCTGATCGCGGAACACCTGCCAACGGGTCTCGGCGTGGTCGCCGCCGGCCACCGCGCTGCGAAAGGGGCCGGTTTTCAGCATCACGATCGCGCCGACCCTCTCGTCGTTCACCGGCGAGACCAGTACGGGTGCATACGGGGCCAAGCGGGCCGCTTCCGCGGCGGCCTCGGCGTTGTCGCCGATCCCGTTTCGGTCTGCATCCGACCACTCTTCAGGATCGTTCGGGAAAGCGTCATCAGTGTCGGGCACCCCGTCGCCGTCCGCATCCTGGGCCTCCTCGGAAGGGGTGGGCGGCACGGAAGGCGTGGTGTCGTCCGCAGGGACTGAATAGCTCACCTCATTGGAGTAGCCGCTCTGCGAGCCGGAAGCGCTGTAAGCGGTGGCAGCAAAATAATAGGTCTGCCCGGCGCTCAAACCGGCTACCGTGAAAGTGGTGACGTTGCGGACGTCCAGGGTGGTGGTATAGGCGCGGCTGTCCGTGCCGTAATGAACCTTGTAGCCGGCCAGGTCGCTTTCCGTGTTTGCGTCCCACGTCAGCGTAACCTGTTGCGCTCGCGCCCATACCGATAACAACAACGCCGTCAAAAGGGCCGAAAAGAACAGCAGGTTGCGGGGAAATCTGCTGACTCCAGGACCGTTCGTTTTCATCGCAGCACCTTCGCAAACGTTTTGCCCGCGCAGAAGGCAGCACATTAGCGAGCTGCTGCACTTGCCCGGCGGCCCCGCTGCCGTATCCCGCATCCACGGAAATTAGGCCGGTGGCTTTGCGTCCCACCCTTTCGGATGGTTTGCCTTTATCAAGCGACTCCATATGATTAAAAAGATCGCCTGCTCGGGGAAAAAGCAATAGCGGTGCCATCTCCTTGACGATTTGAAAATAACAGCAAACAGTTTGAATTATTGCATATAACGACAAGGGCGTCGGGAAAGGCATGGAATCGGTTAAAAAATAAACCCCAAGAACCGGAACGTGGATTGCAAAAGCGTAATCCGGTTGGCGGAAGGAGGAATGACGGCGGGTTTTGAATGCGGAGAAGCGCTCTTAGTGCGCGCCCTTTTTCCTCAGAACGACGAAGACGGTTTCGAAGAGGATGCTCAGATCAAGTTCAATGCTGCGGTTGTAGATGTAATACAAATCCAGCAGGATCATGTCTTCGAAGCTGACCTCGCTGCGGCCGACCACCTGCCACAGCCCGGTGATTCCCGGCC
>CAZOGI010000061.1:328-1921 GCA_964579435.1 uncultured Planctomycetales bacterium | reverse complement strand
CTTGAGCAGGGCCTTGGCTTTTCCCATGGCGCAGGGGTCAAAAACCCGTACCCGCGCCCCTTCCGCCAGAAGCAGACGGATAACCTCAAGGGACGGGGCGTTGCGCAAGTCGTCGGTGTCGGGCTTGAAGGACAGCCCCAGGACCGCAAAGGTCTTCTCCTTCAGGACCCAGAGATTTGATTTGATCTTCTGCAGGAAAAGCTCAACCTGTTGGTTATTGATTTCCCGGACCGCGCGCAGGAGCTTGAAATCGTAGCCGAGCCGCGCGGCGATGGTGATGAAGGCATCCAAATCCTTCGGGAAACAGGATCCGCCGTAGCCGATGCCCGCGTTGAGGAACGCGGGGCCGATGCGCTTATCCAATCCCATGCCGCTGGCCACCTCCTTGATATCGGCGCCGACGGTATCGCAGATCCTGCAGACGGCATTGATAAAGGAGATCTTGGTTGCCAGGAAGGAATTCGAGGCGTGTTTGATCAGCTCGGCCGATTTTATGTCGGTCACCACCATCGGCGCCTTCAGCGGCCGGTAAAGCTCCTCGAGAAGCTTTCTGGCGCGCGCCGACTCGACCCCGATCACGATGCGGTCCGGGTGCATGAAATCCTGTAGTGCCGAGCCTTCGCGCAGGAACTCGGGGTTTGAGGCGACGTCGAAGGGGATCTGTTTGCCCCGCAGATACGTGGAAACCGTCTTCTTGACCCACTCCCCCGTTTCGACCGGGACGGTTGATTTTTCGACGATCAAACGGTAGGTTTTCAGATTGACGGCGATGTGGCGGGCGACGTTCTCGATACCGGTCAGGTCCGCCTCCCCGTTCTCCAGGGAAGGGGTCCCGACCGCGATAAAGATGATTTCGCATTCGCGGACCGCCGTCTTCATATCGGAGCCGAAACGCAGCCTCTTTTTGCGGGTGCCTTCCCGTATCAGCTCCTGCAGGCCCGGCTCGTAAATCGGGATCGCGCCTTTGCGCAGGGCCGCGACCTTGGAGGTATCGCTGTCGACGCAGAGCACGCGATGGCCGATCTTTGCCAGGCAGGCGCCGGTCACCAGGCCGACGTATCCGGAACCGATTATGGCTACATTCATATCTTCCTTCTTTCTTTTGCGCTGCCCGCGGCCGACGCGCGAAACGATTACGACTGCGACCCGGGCTTCGGGGCGTGGTACGAGCGGTTGTAATCGATCTCCATCTCGGGAAAGGCCTTGATCCTGAAGATCAGCCAGATCGTCTCCCCTTCGTTCCTCTTCACGTTATAACTGATTTCCATCGACCAGCAGTGCAGGTCGCGGCCGACCGTGTATTCCTGTTCCACCAGCCCGCGGGTCAGGCCGTAGGAATTACCGACTTCGTAGCGGTGGTACAGGCGCATCTTCCATTTCGGATCGAAGCGCCAGTTCAGGGTATAGACGAATTCCTTGCTGCTCTTGCGGTAGTAGCGCTGGCCGAAATCCAGGGAACGGTCTTTTCCCAAGGTGAAGTGCAGGTCATAGGCGACGTCACGGAACGCGCGCTCGATTCGGCTGTAATTGGAGGTCAGATGCAGGCTCATCCAGGAGTACGGCACCGCGTCCAGCTCGACCAGGAAATCGGCA
>CAZOGI010000061.1:0-318 GCA_964579435.1 uncultured Planctomycetales bacterium | reverse complement strand
AGCTCACCGCCCGAACGCTTTTCCGTGCCGCCATGCTTCATCTGGTAGGAGGTGCTTATCCGCAGATCCGCCAGATCGACCCTGACCTTGTCTCGGCGCGTCTGCAGCTTGTTGGAGAGGCCGACCGAGAGGCTGTTGCTGAGGCTGGATTCATCCCGGGAGAGCTGAAAATGCGAGGTCGGATTCCCGGCGCTCATCCCGTAGGAATAGCCGAAGGTCGGGGTGATGACGTGGCGCAGGCCGTTTATGTTCAGCCCCAACGCCTTGGTATTGACGTTGAAGATGCGGTAGAATTTCGTCGAAACATCCGCCCCCCCG
>CAZOGI010000060.1:0-1979 GCA_964579435.1 uncultured Planctomycetales bacterium | reverse complement strand
AATCGCCCCAAGTGAGCGCTGCCTGCGCACCGCCAAAAACCGCGGCATAAATACGGTTGAATGCCCGGTCGATATCGTTCTTGCGCCCCATTGCCGCGGCCTTCACCGCATCGGTCGTTATTTCCTGGGAAGCTTTGGCCTTAAGATCTGCAACGGCTGCATCGAAATACCGCCGCAGGAATACCCGGTCGCCGACCAGGCCGGTGGCGCCCAGATAATTGCCCATTGCCTGCGCAGCCTGATCCGCGGTCAGTTGGGAGCGGCCGGAGATCTGGTTCATCACCGCGTTGAGGTTCTCGATAGCCCGGTCAAGTTGCCGCGTCTCTTCGCGCTCTTCTTTGAGCCCGGCGCGCATTCCGCTTAACTGCTGCGACAGGTTCTGCACCGCTTCAACGCCTTTCTGCTGCAGGGCATCTTGAGCGACCTGGCGCAACCGCGCGATATCCTCAGGTTTATACGTATCCTGGCGCAACAGCGCGGGAACTGCATCGGCGTTCTTGCCGTCGGGATCGAAGAGACCGCTTAAAACCGCCGCATAGCCCTGCGGGGAAACCGGCAGATGCTGTCCCTGGTAGGGTACGGTGAAGAGATCCACATCCCCTTCGCGGGTAACCTTCTGATAGGAGCCGTCCGGATTGAAGCCCAGGCGCGCGCCGTCCTGCACCACCAACCCGCCCAGCTCATAGTCGAGATTGTGGGATTCGACCGAAACGAGCTTGCCCTCCCCGTCGGTCTTCTTGACCGCGATGGCATTGGTTTGTGTGCTCAGCTGCGGATTGGTGCCGACCGCCTGGTTCGAGGCAACATCGAAGAACGTCGAGCCATCGGTATAGGCGGTCATCGGCCGGCCTTCGCGCTGCGGATAGGAATACGCCTCGGCCCGTGCCTGCGCGGTGATCGACGGTTCCTGGTTGCGCAACTCCTGGACCCTGCGGTCAAAATACTCCTGCCACTCATTCGAAGCCGCGGTCCCGCCGGGGCCGTTCATCCGGAAAGCCGCTTCCTGTTCCTGCGCGTTCTCGGCGCCGCCTGCGGCCTGAGACTTCTGAGTATTTGCCTGCGGGGTGAAACCTTCCACCGCCACCTGGCGCGCGGTGCCGATGTTGGCTGCCGCAGTTTCAAAGATCCCCGGTACCGACGGCAGAACCTGGCCTTGTTCGGGATGCGGCGCCCCCGTCTCATCGAGAGGCGTGTAAACCGGGATCGGATAGTTGCGCTGCGGCTGCTCATTCTGGCCGTACTTGCCTGCGCCCAGCACCGCAGCATCGGCAAAACCCTGGAACGCCCGGCGTTCCTGGAAATTGGCGAACTGAACCGCCAGCGCATCAGACGCCTGGCCTTTCTTCGTCTCCGAATATTCCGGCACATTGACGCCGATGATCTGGTTGGAGCTGTCGGAGGCAATACGCAGCGTTGCGTCGCTTTCCGCCGAAGGACGGTACACGGTCAGGTCGCGGACCTTAACCGGCGTCGAGACATTGACTGAGACCGGCTCTGACTGCGGCGCGCGCTCATCTTTCACCTGTTGGGTCGCCGTATTATAGGTAAGGCCGGTATTGACAAAGGTAATGGTCTCCGGGACCGAATCGCCGGGCGTGGCGAATTTATCCGACTTGACGTCGACCGAAGCGGTCACCGTCTGGTTGGGAACCTGCTCTTCGATCTCCTTGATCTTGCCCTGGGCGTCGCCTTCGCGATGCTCGGCGCGGGCATATTCATTCTGGGTGATCGGGCTTATCGGCGCCGGGCCCGGCAGGCGCGTATCGGCGCCCTCATAATTACTGGTCTGCGTGACCTGGCTGGAGGCAAGGGTTTCTTTTGCGTCGCGCTCTTTTAATTCTTGCCTCACGCCATCAAACATACTCGGGCCGCCCGAATAATTGTAGGCATCTAACTCCATCGCGCCGGAGAGCGCCATCGAGTCATGGAACCACCGGCCGACCCGCGAGAAGAAGCCGCGCTCCTGCGCCTGATACGTC
>CAZOGI010000059.1:329-2849 GCA_964579435.1 uncultured Planctomycetales bacterium | reverse complement strand
CCGTAAACGCCCTGCAGGAAAGGCCGAAGCGCCTCAGTTGGGTCAGCGCCGGTTCGCTTGCCGCCACCGTGACGGGAAAACCGGTCTTCATGAAATAAGAGGCGATGTGCTGGATCTGGTGCGCCGCGCCGATGTCGCGCACGGTGAAAAGAATGCGCGGTTTCATGGCCGGGCCGCCCCCCCGCCGCCGATGAGAAATGAGGCATACTCAAGGTCCTCTGCGGTATCGATATCGATGGAATGGTCCTGCCGCATTATAAAGGCTTTTGTTCCGGGGCCGATGAAATCGCGTTGGGTTTCCAGAAACCGCACGCTGGTCAGGTACAAGGCGCCGTTGGGACGGTAGGTTTGCGGGAGGGCTTGGCGCTGTGCGCCGGCAAAGGCGCGCTCAAAGAGCGGCGTTATCTCTCCCGTCTGCGTGAGGGTATAGGCCCAGTACGGAGAATGACGGTTTTCGCAAACGGATATGAGGCTTTCCATCTTCTCCTGACCGAAGCGCTCGATCGCACGGTTGATGTCTGCAGTATCGCGCAGCGGCGAAGTGCATTGCAAGGTCATGACCGCGTCGAACGATTCTCCTTGCCGCCGCAGCGTCTGGAGCGCATGCTCGACGACTGCGATGACCTTGACCCGATCCTGGGCCAGCTCTGCGGGACGCAGGAACGGGGTCGGACAGCCGAAGCGGCGCGCCGTCTCGGCGATCGCCTCGCTGTCGGTGGAGCAGAGCAGCCGGGAGATCGCCGGCGCTGCTTTGGCGGCTTCGATCGTCCAGGCAATGAGCGGCTTTCCGGCAAGGGGTAGGATATTCTTGTCGGGGAGTCCCTTCGATCCTGATCGCGCCGGAATGATCCCGAGTATCTTCATACGCTCATCGCCCTTAGGATACGAGCTGTCTGAGTTTCCAGCCGCCGGAGTTTTTCTCCCAGAGATGGGGCGACCGGAAGGAATCCGCGAGCTCGAAAAACCGTTCTTCGGTCAAATCGACGTACTCCAGTATTTCCTTGAAAAATTTCTGCGGGAATTCCCCGTCGAAACGGCGCACCAGGGCGACACCGTCCTCCCGGGTCAGGTGGTGGTTGCGTATCTCCTGGGAAGCCTCGTAGCTGGTCCTGCCGAGCCCGAACTTGATATAGGTCGTCCAGTAATGGAGGCCGTCGAGCTTATCGTCAAGGCTGTTGTATTTCGAGAAGGTACCCTCGGTCCGCTCCGGGTTTGCTTCGAATCCCGCATTCTCGACCGCGAAATAGTAACTCTCCTGAGGCGTCCATTTCAGGTAATATCCCAGGTAGCGAACGTCGAGCTTCGCCTCCTGCAGGCGTTGCGGCTCAAGCGGCAGGTACGGTTCCAGGTCGCAGAGGTGGAGCTTGTAGGATCCGATCAGCTCTTGGACCGATACCCCGGCAATATGCATCCGGGCCGGGTCCCGTTCTGCGGCGAAATAGCGCGCATCGCGGTTCGCCCGGGCGTTCTCGGCGATCGGGTTGCCGTACTCCGCTTCATTCTCTCCGTAAAAGACCAAAGGTATGCCGAATCTGAGCGCAACCTTGGGAGGGATGTTCTTCTGGCCGAGGATAAAGGGTTGAAAGGGATGGAAGAGCTTCTCCAGCGCCAGTTTGGTCAGGAGCCGGTGCACCCTGCCGTTGGGGTGATAGGAGATATTGTCGAAGCCGCCGATATCGAGCCAGTTCTTGAAATTGCGCCAGCCGATCTCGGTATAGATGTGGGGCGGCCAGGTGACGGTCAGCGGGTGCATGCCGTACTGGTATTTCAGGATGTGGCCGGCCTTGATGCTGTCTTTTCCGCCGCTGCCCGGCACCACCACGTCGTAATACCCGTCGTCTCTGCGGTATTGATCGAGCAGGCGCCGCAGCTCTTCTTCCCGTTTCTTCCAGTCGACCCGGGTGTCCTTCAGTTCGGCGAAACGGCAGGCATCGCAGACCCCCTCGTCGTCCAAGGCAAGGGTGGTTTTTTTCTGGTCGGGCGTGTGGAAGAATTCGGCGACCGACGCGGGCCGCTGGTTGGACATCACGCATTTCTTGCAGAAGCGTACGTGCGGGGGGAGGCCGTATTTTGCCGTCAGTTGTTCCTGGTCCATGGGTTATCCTTTGTACAGTGACGCGTTGTTCCGTAAACGGAGGAATTTATCGTATTCTGCTTCCGGCGAGATCGATTCCCGCCGGAAAGAGCGGTCGAAGAGCAGCGCCAGCGTATACCAGCACACCTGAAGGAGCATCGGTCCCAGATCCGCGGGAAATCCGCCGTATGCCGCGGCGAGGGTGCGGGCCTTACCCGACGCATCATCGGCGTTTCGCGAGCCTGCGAGGCAGAAACGGTGCACCAGGTAAGCCAGATCGAAACCCGGCGAAAACCAGGAGTCGGGGGTCTCTTCGAAATCCGTAAAGACTGCCTCTGCGGTGCGGGCGCGAAAAAGGACATTGCCGCGGTGCAGTTCACCGTGAACGCACTGCGCTTCGGGCCAGGCGCAGAGCGACGGATCGAAGGATCCGGACATCTCTTCCA
>CAZOGI010000059.1:0-319 GCA_964579435.1 uncultured Planctomycetales bacterium | reverse complement strand
GCTCCGACGGTTGCGTTGTGCCCACGAGGCGCGCTCGCAGAAGTAAGAAAAATCGTTCTGCTTCAGGCTTTGCCTGAGGCGACGGCGGACGCTACGCAGGCGCCGTTCTGTCCTTTCGGCATTCTTCTTCACCAGGGGCGCGAACTTGAAGCTGCGCAGCGAACGGTGCAGGAGCGCCGTCGCTTTCCCGATGGTCTGCAGGTCTGCCTGCGTCCCGTTGAAGTGCCGCGCGGGTATGTAGTCGAAGGCGTATACCAGGAAACGGTTCCCGTTCCAGTCCAGCGACAGGCCTGTCGCGGCCGGAAGAGAGACGGCGACT
>CAZOGI010000058.1:0-2852 GCA_964579435.1 uncultured Planctomycetales bacterium | reverse complement strand
CCTGACTGGACGCACTTCCCGGCGAACAACCTGACGTGCTACTACTTCTCACCGAAGGCGATACGTAGATTACTTGATACGCGCACGAACCCGATCAAAGACGGGCCGGATATCGCGCGTAAGGACCAGGACGTCAACCAGAACATCGGCAAGAGCGCGCAAGCCTTGGCAACTGCGGGGTTGGTGTTGGGATTTGTGGATACGGGCAAGAACACGTTCTTCACGGACCTGGGGACGAATAGAAGGTACTATGACGATGAGATGGCGTTGCTTGAGAAGCCGGTTTTACGGCAGCTGGTGGGTATGGCGCGTGAGCGCAAGGCCAGGATCATCGGCAAGGATGTTGAGTTGGGCAAAGATGTCATCGTAGAAGACGGGGTAGTGATCCTGGGGAGGGTGAAGATCACCGCGGGGATCATCCGCAGGGGAGCGGTGGTAGTGAACGTGCGGTTAAAGCGGCTTGAGACTGAGGGAGAGGTCATCGTAGCGGCGATCAACGATGAGAATAAAGAGCTGATCGCGCGCACGGGTATGTTGTATACGCAGGTGCCGCTTGCGTTGCCTGACGGGACAAAGCAGGTGGTTGAGGTAGAGCAGGCGATTGACCTTGACCCGAAGAAGGTGTGGAAGGATCCGGTGCACCAGGGCAGGTCGTTTAAGGACATGAAGGATTACATGGACCGGGAGGCGATCTGGCAGGCCCGCACGGCCGGATGCCTCTTTGCAACCTTCGGGATTTCGGAGATCGTCGCCGGGATCATCGGTATTGCGGGAGTAAGCGCCGCGGTCGTTACCTTTATTAAGAACCGCCGCAACGCCCGTATGGATCAAGAGGCGATCGCGCTCGCCGCGTGGCTGGGCAAGAACTTAAAGACTGCAGCCGCCGATGAGCTGCGCCCGCGCATCGACGCATTAAAGCGGTATCTCTATCAGAAAAAGGCGCTCCTGGCCAAGCACGGCATCGATCTTGAGCGGTTTGCCGGGATCGAGGCGGTGATGGAGGCGATATGGCAGGAGCGTAACAAGAAGCTGCGCGCCGAACTCTTCGATGTCGTCAACGAAAATGACCGGGTCGTCGGCACCATTGAGGGCGGGCTCTCGCACATCTTCGGCCTGCGCCATCGCAACGCCAACGCATTTGTCGCCACGCCCGACGGCAGGCTGGTTTTGCAGCGGCGGGTGCATAACAAAGCCGAAGCCAAGCGCCTCTCGATTTTCGGCGGGCACGCCAATGCCGGCCAGGGGTACGCCGATGCAATGCGCCGCGAGCTGCTGGAAGAGCTGAGCCTTGATGAGATCGAGCCGCGCTTGTCCGGCGAGCTCATCCTCATCGGCGTCGAAGGCCAGTTCCAGAACGATTCGCCCGTCAATAACGAGTTCCGTTCGCTCTATGTCTACGTCCTCTCCCCGAAGGAGTTCGCGCATATCCAGAGCCGCAGGGAGTACGTTGAGGCCGAGCGCCTGGCGCGCACGCCGTCGGAATTCCAGTCCTGGATCGAAGCGCAGCAGGATGCCAAATCCGGCTACGGCGAGGTTTGGGGATATCATTTGGTTGACGCAGCGGTGCTTGCCGGCGGGGTGAATGCGATAACCCTTACCGAAACCTACCGCGACGGGGCGGTCACCGAAGAGGTCGGCTTTACCAGCGATCTCTTGTTGCCGCTGGTCAACGGCAGCGCCGTGCTCAGAAAAGGAACGCCTTCGATCAATCCGATAGAAGCCGTTCGCTCGAAGCTGGCTGCGTTGCAGGGGAATGCCCGCACCGGCCAGCTCAAGACGTTTGCTCCCAAGATCGGCGCCGAGCACCTGGATGCATCCGATCTTATCTTCAATCCGCATTACCAGATTTCTCTTGATCTGGCCGCCGCTTCATCCAGCCGTTTCAGTGCCGCCGGCGCCAAGACCCCGCAGTCGCAGGCCCTGGCAGCGCTCCTGAACGCCGGGCTTATCCATCTTGAAGATATGATCCTTGCCCGCACCGAGACGCCGAATGCGCTCAAGGATTACCTGCGCGAGATCCTCACCCGCGTCGATAACCGCGCGCCGCCGGTGGTAGTGCTGGTTTCCACGAACCTGCCGTTCAATGCCGTCCGCTATTTCAACGAAACCATGCAGCGCGTCGAGATCATCCTGAACGAGACGCTCGCCAAGCAGCTTATTTCCACCTCCGATTCCCACCCGCTTGCGGTCAAAACGATCCTTGCCGAACGCCTCTTCCATGAGCTGGGCCATTACAATACCTCGGGCCTGCCTTATGGGAAAGCCCTCGAAGAAGCCCGCCTTATCCAGCGCGATATCCAACTTCAAAACGTCATCCGCGAGGTGCCGCATGTCAGCCAGGCTCTGGCCGGCTATTTTGCGCAGCATCCGGGCCTGGGAGTGAGAGGATTCTTTAAGTTGATGAAGAAGTGGGCGGAAAAAGAAGGCGACGCCCAGTTAAAGGAGATCTTTGAATACCTGCGCGAGGTGTACCCGTTTGAGTTCAGCGTCTGCGGCTACCGGGAAACGGTTATCCGCAAGAACCGCCAGGCGCTGGGCGAGCTCTTCAGGCTCAAATACGGCGCTGAAGGCGAAGCGCGCCTGAAAAAGGAACTGGACGCCTCCGCAGCCGGACTGAATATGACCGCGGAGCTCTTCCTGCTCGGGGTCCTCGGGCGCTCCAATTCCCAGGACGGCATCCTCTTTACCACCGCCGCCGAGCTTGACAGCGAGCGCCAGGTATACCTGCGCGAAAAGAATATGCCGGTTATCGTGGTCATCGGCGGCAACGGAGCGCTCTCGGTCATGCTCTCTTCGCTCTTTGACCTGAACTGCGCCGTGGTCATGAGCCAGGCGATCACCGACAACGGCGG
>CAZOGI010000057.1:0-3563 GCA_964579435.1 uncultured Planctomycetales bacterium | reverse complement strand
AAGGCAACCGTTTCGCCAATTCTTACCTTTATATGTACACCATCGGCGCCGAGATTTCCGGGGTGCTGCATGCCGCCGATTACATTGCCGCCCATCCGTGGTTCGGGTTTGTCGGCATGCCGCTTGCGCATATCGCCAATGCCTGCGAAAGCCACTTCGGCCTTATCTCCTGGGGCTCGATCGGCGAGCTGGTCTTTAACGACCTGACCGGCGTTGACCTGAAAGAAACCGTCTACCGCCGTCTTCTGCGCCAGCCGGGAACGTTCGCTTCGGCGGTCGAGTTCGAGGCACTGCGCAGAGAAGAATCCCGCATGCAGGCAGCCGGACAGAGGGAGAATGCTCCCGCGCTGTGGACGAACCTGGACCGTGTCCGGGGAATGCAGCTTCTGCAGCAGGCGCGCACGGCAGCCGCAGAGATCATTAACGCGGATCCGACGCTCGCCCAGCAGGCCGGTTGGCTTAAGATCAGCATGAACGGGATCAGGGAACTGGCGTTCAATACGATCCTCAGTACGCCCGGAGCGTTGACCGCCGAAGGGGTCGATCGCGTCACTGCCGCGGCAAAGATTCTTCCCCAGATTCAGGAACTCCTGAAGAACGTGCGCCAGATCATGCAGGAACAGACCCGGGATATCGAGGCAGCAAATCGGGCAGCCGAGGCAGCCGTTGCCAACCGCGCCGCGCAGGCAGTCCTGCGCCAGAGCGCCGAGATCCTTTCTTCCTATGCCGTTCAGTTGACCGCGCTGCGAGATCTCCAGACGTTCTGCGGGCAGAACGAAGAGCTCCTGCGCAACGAGGGGGCGCTCTCCTCCGAGCGCGTTGCCGACTATTATGCCAGACGCGCAGACCTTGAGAACACTTTTGTCGACCAGCTGAAGCAGCTTCAGGTCAAACCCGAAGAGGCCGCAGCCCTCGCCGAGGCGCTGAAGCAGTGGAGCGCGGCGGTTACCCAGGACCGGGAAGAGGCGGCGCGGATCCGCGATCAGCTGGCGCGTCAGCGCGACCAGGAAGCTTCCTGGCGCCGAGATTTCCTGCAGCGCCAGGCGCGCGAAGAGCGCCTGCGCGGTGCGCGGCGCGACGCAGCCGAAGCGCAGGCACTGCTTGCCGCCAAGCGCGTCCTTGATTTCGAAGCGGTCCAGGAGCTGCGTGCGATCGCCGAGCGGCGCGCGCAGCGGCTGGGCGCGCGGTTCCCCGGCGAGACCGCTGCTTTGCGGCCGGCGGCAACCACCGCCCGCTACAGCGACGCGGCGAAAACCCTCTTGAGCGGTCTGGATGCGCAGCTCAACGCCAATGATGCCGCGGCAATCCTCGACGCTACCGAAGATACGGATATCGCCGTCTTCTCCGACGCCGAAAAAGCGATGGCCCTGAATTACCGCGCCCGGGCATACGAGCGCCAGAACGATCTGCGCGCCGCACGCCAGGAGTATGTGCGGGCGCTTGCGCTTTCCGCCGATGACCTGGGCGTTGCCGCGGACCTGCTCATCGGCGCCAAGAGCGCGCAGCAAAAGATTTTGAACGCCACTCCGGGGCCGAGCCAAGTGCCGCTGGTGCGCGAGTTCTCCGCCGCCCTCAAGACCGCCCTCGATGCGCTCTACGCAGATTTCGCGGCAGCGGGAGCTGCGGTTGACCGCCATGCGAATCCGGTGCGCCTGGTCGTGGTGACCGGGCAGGACGCCGTCTCCAGCGAAGCCGAACATACCTATTACCGCCGGATCCTCGCCGATATGCGCGCCGACGCCGAGAATCCGCGCCTGCGCTTTGTGATCGTCACCTCCAACTTCATGCCGGATGCGGTCGATTACGCGATCTTCAACCGTATCGCCAGCGACGACCGCGGGCTCCTGATCCAGAATTACCGCGGCAAGGCGGTTGCCTCGGCGCTCTCGCAGGGCAACGAATTCCCGCTGATGGTTTCTTATGCCACGGACAAGACCGATACCGGCGAGCTTGCCGAAGAGCTCTTCAAGAATAATCCGGGGCTCTCGGCGCGCGATATCGTCTCGGTGCTGCGCGCTTCCCTCAACGCGACCCAGCGCATCGACGCAGCCAAGGCGCGCGAAGTCGCCGCCACCCCGTCGCTCTTGAAGCGGGCGACCGAAGAGCGGCAGTTCCCGCTCGTCAGCAATCCCGGCGATTCCCAGGACCTTAACAACGTCTATACCTACGATATGGGCCTCTTGATCCTGGCCGACCTGACTGCCGGCAACATCGACCGCGCCCGCCGGATCCTGGAGGTGTATCGTTCTCTGTACGAAAAGACGATCAAGGAACGCAAGAATTTCGAAGGCTTCGCCAATGCCTATGTCGAGAAATTCGACCCGGCAGAGGGAACCAATGTGATCAAGATCGCCGACAGCCGCTACGAGGTTGGCCCCAACGCCTGGATCGGCATGGCGATCGCCACCTATACCCAGCGCACCGGCGACCGCACGTATTTGCCGATCGCCGAAGCGCTCGCCGAGTGGATGCTGGCTTTGCAAAAGGATAACCTGGCCGGCGGCATACGCCTGGGTCGCATCGAGTCCCTGGTCCGCAGCGAGCGCCAGCAGGAGCCGGTATGGGAGCGGGTAGAGTTCCGCGATATCTCAACCGAGCATAACCTGGGCGCCTATGGGTTCCTGCGCATGATGCACGAGCTGACCAACAATGCACTTTACGGTTATGCGGCATACAAGACCGCCCTCTGGCTCAAGACCGTAGCTTACAACCGCAAGGATAAGCTCTTTGATTCCGGGGTCCTGGCTCACGGCGAGAATAACCGCCGCAAATCCTCCGACACCCAGTCCCTGGCAGTCGCCGCTCTTGGCCCGCAGCTGCTGCTCGATAAGAAGGTTGGCGGCATCTCGATCGATCCGGTCGATCTCTTGGGTACCAGGAGCGCGCGCGGCAGCGGTTCGCTGCGCGATGAGTTCGAGGTCTCTGTCCCGTACCTTACCAGCGACGGCCGCTCGGTCTCCGTCACCGGTTTTGATTCCGCCGATGCGAAAACGGCCAAAGAACGCCGCGGCATCGAGGCGGGCACCAAGCGCGATCCGGTGCGCATAGTCGCCACCGAGCGCACCGCTCAGGGGGTGCAGGCCTACGGCATCATGGCCACCTTCCTGCAGTCGGATTCCCGTCGCTCTTCCTATATGCTTGAGCGCAGCGGTTATTACCTGACGAACCTGGAGCAGCTCAAGGACGAAACCGGCAATCTGCCTGCCGCAAGCCGTCCGAACGTCGACACCGGCTCCGGCAGGATGACGCCCTACAGCGAACGCTCCCTTTCCGGCACCCTCTATTACATCCTCGCCAAAGTCGGCGAGAACCCCTTTACCCTGGCGGCCGAATCGCACGCGCGCCAGAATGTGGCAAGCGATCTGATGGAAGGTTTCGAGCAGGAGTTTGCGCCGCTGGATGAGATGACGCTTCGGGTGCGCCGCATCGAGGGTAATTTCGTCTTTGCCTCACAGAACTACCGCGCCTTCTTCGATACGGTCAAGGAGAAGATCAAAGATGCCAAGCACCTGTCGGTCGAGGAAAAAGGACGGCTCATCGATATCGTCGCCACGCTCGGCGGG
>CAZOGI010000056.1:0-4134 GCA_964579435.1 uncultured Planctomycetales bacterium | reverse complement strand
GCACGTCACCGCCTACCACCACCCGCAGCTTCTTGGCCTGCGGATTCAACTCCATCAGGTACGCCGCAAAACCCCGCGCAAACTTGCGCACGATCTCACGCGTCAGCTGTGTGCCCGCAAAACCGCGGATGTCCTGCTCTTTGATAAGGTCTTTGACCGAAATGCCTGCCGCAGGCGCGCCCGGCTTCACCGCGTCCTGCAATTCCTTGGCCGCGCGCCCAAACTCAAACCCTGCACCCCGCAGCGCCGCGCTTACCGTATCGACTTCCCGCTTGGCGCGAACGTGGTCCCCGATCGTGATGCTATACAGGTAATCTGCCAACTCAAGCTTCAACTTACGAAGATCGGATTGCGTCACGCTCGAAAGGTCCGAACGGGCGGCGCGCCAGCCTTCGATCTGCTGCATCGTGTACCATTCGGCGACGCCTTCTTCTCTGTAGGTATTGGAAAGGTGGGAACGGCCGGCCAAGGCACCCACCTCATGCACCAGGCTGACCACGCGGCCAAGGAGCGTTGCGTTTGCGGGATGGTTGGTGGTAAGGGCAATGCCGCCGTTATAGCTGGCGGCAAGAAATTTACCGTACGGACCCGCCCTGATCAATCCTTCCCGCGCAATGCGCTTCAGCAGGAACGATAAATCGCTGTCCCCGCGGCTCATGAGGTAAGCTGCGGTGACCGTTACTTCTTCGGAATTGACGCCCAGCGCCGGCTGGCTGTCCCAACCGACCTGCTCGATGATCGAATTCACCGACTCTTCGCTCAACGGCAGCTCGCCGGGGAGGGGGCGGGTGGAATCAGTTTGGGTTCCTTCTGCGGCAACAGCCGCACCAACCGGCCGATTGATAAGCGCAAAGATGCCTTTTACGCTCTTCATCCCCACACCGCGCAACTTCAGCAGATCATACAGACGGACCTTGCGTAAATCCCCGACCGTCGGATAGTTCTGCCACACGATGGCGCGCATATATTTAAGCGGGAGCGAACCGGTCGGATAATCATCCGGATAGACCGTTGCCTGCGAAGGATCCTGGGCCAGCACCGCATCGATCGCCGCAGCTTCGGCAAAAACCGGGACCTCATTCCCAAGCACTCCCCTGACCCAATTCAAAACCTGCTTCCCGACGCCGCGGACACGCGCCAGTTGCCGATGGTGCGCTTGGCGCAGGTCACCGACCGTCGGGAAGACTATACACAGCGACTCCACCCAGTTATGGGGAAGCTGCGGCAAGAGGCAGGTCGGCATGTTATCAGGATACGGGGCCATGCACGAACGGTCATTGTGTTGCATCAGATACGCGCAGCACTTTGCCAGCGCCTTGCGCTCGATCTGCCGCACCGCCTCGCGCGTGATGTTATTGACCCAGGGGCGCACCGCATCGAGGGGCAGTTGCTCCAAGAGACGCTTGCGCAGAATGACCTGCGCCTTCTCGGGAAGGTTCAGTGTCGCAGCAGCTTCAAGGAGCACCTGGGCCGCGCGTTCAGGATTGATCGCCCTGAGGGACTTTGCGTCGAGATCCGCCCGCTTGACAAACTGCGGCGTCAGGATAAGCGCGCGGTAATGGGCATCGCTTCGCTCCTGCAGGCAGTACTCGATGATTTCGTGGGCAAGGTCGATCTCGGAGAAACTGCGGGCAACGGTCCATTGGGTCAAAAGCAGGACCAGGGAACGGCCGTCTTCGACCAAACAGGCGCCGAAATCGTCTTGGGCGGGAACAGAGACAACTTCGACAAAATCAATATGCTGCGGCGGGTCACGGGCGTTCTTATCCTCTGAAAGCAGCCAACGGTACATCGAAAGGCCGGCGCGTATCTTGCGGTTGATCCAGGAAAAATCTTCATCGACCTTTGATCTCACCAGAACCGTTGCCTGGGCGCGGATATTCTGAACTTCATTCAGGGTCTTGTTGCCGTTGAGCCCGCGCAAGGTCGTTGCTGCGGATTCCTGGACTCCCTCGCCCGCGACAACGGCTCCGGCAAAAAGCGTTGCCGGTATCGCAAACGGTCCGGTAATCCCGTTCATCGCCAGGCGCGGCGCCGCATTGAAACGCAGGCGGAAGAAACGGTACGGCCTGTCGAGCTCAACCGGCACGCGGGTCTGCGTTCCGGTCAAAGCGGACCGGCCGACCTCCTGCCAATTAACGCAGTCGTCGGAGGCCTCGATCACGACCTGGCGCAGAGCCGGGGAGCTGCGCGTAACCGTCAGCGTTGCGGCATTGCCTTCAGCCCGTTGGATATCGAGCGTCAGGGCGGCGGAGAACGGGTTGAATCCTTCCTGCGCCAGGATCTTCCAGCTCAAAACAGAGAGCGACCTGCCGGTGACGGTCAGCCAGTACGGCGAATCGTACCAAACCTTCTTTCCGGCGGTCTCGCAGTAGGTAAGCCCGGTCCCGGTATTGACGTTGCTGTTGTACTGCTCCGCCAGGCGCTCGTACTCGGCAGCCTTTGCTTCGTTGCCGCGCGAGCGCTCGAAACCCGCGGCGACCTTGTACGCCAAGACCATCTGCAGCGTAAACTCCCAAAAGGCCAGGAGGGTGCGGTTGCACTGGCGGGCGTTCTGGATATCCCCGACGTCAAAGCCTTTAGTGCCGGCAGCGCAGGCCGCGGTGTTATCCGCGATAAATTTATCCAGATCAAAATCGATATATTCGAATCCTGCCCAGTAGCGGGTCCACTGCACCATCTCCTGCGGCCCCAGGGCAAGGAGCGCCAGGGTCGTGGTATCGAATGCCCGGAACTGATCTTTGTCGTAACTCGTGATGCTGCGCAATCCTCTGATGAAACGGGAGAGCACCGGTTCGTACGCCGACTTCTTGAACCACTGCAAAAGCTTTGCGGCTTCCTGCGCGGCAACCGGCCGCTCTTCGTCATTCAAGAACGGCATCACGAGATTGACGAGCGAGTAATACCCGAAATTCTCTTCGGTTGAAACGACGTTATTGAAGGGAGAAACGCTGCCGGCGGCAACCGCGCCGTTGGCATGCTTGAAAGAACGGATCCAGTTATAGATCGCCTTGGCCAGCGCCAGGGCGCGCGCCTCACCGGTTGCCATATAATAATGCGCGGCAAATATCCCGATCCAGGCATTGGGCCCGGTGCGCACCGCCGAATCGACGCCCAGCGTCCCGTTATCGGCTTCGTACATGTTGACGAATCCGCTGAACGGCCTGCCGGCATTGACGCGCGCCTCGTATAATTTGTAATAGAACTCAAAGACGCCGGCTGCAAAGCCGAGCGCTTCTGCATCCGTATCCGCCATCTGCAGGCTCGCCAGGCCAAAACATGCCTGGTCGTAGGTTGCCGCAGCGCGGCGCAGGGCAGGGTCGCTGGTATTGAGGAAGCTGACCGCCAGGCCGGTCGCCGGTTTACCGGTCGCGGGGCTGCGATAGACCGCAGCCTTCGCGAAATCATAGGCTTCCTGGCTGGTAAGGCCGGGGACCGACTGTGCCTGCGCTTCCTGGGTCATGACGGCCTTAAATGCGGCAGGCAAAACAAGCAGCCCGCCGAGGAAATGACGCCGGTTCAGTTTCAGGCGCCGGTCATCGGCGGTTTCAGCTTTACCTATATTCTTCTGTTCGCCGCTGCCGGCAACCGCAGCGCCCGGGTTCAACAGACCGCCGGCGAACGCGCGCATGAGCCCGGCAACGTCGAGCCCGCAGGATGCCTGGCGCGGCGCTGATTCAGATGCAGGCGTCGCTTTCTTCCTGCAGTCGGCGATGTATTTCTCCAGGGGCTCGGTGTTGAGGTCAAGGCCCATCTCCTTGATCTTGGCCAGCAGCACCTCACCGATATACAGCGCATCCGCCCAGCTCACCGCCTCCGCATCCACCGTCATGATCGGGTTCGTGATCGACCCCTTGAAATTTATCCATCCCCGGAACCGCCCCGCCTCATCGAAGAACGTCAAACGCGTCCCGTCATCCAGATTCAACGTCCGCCGCGCCGCATCATCCGCCTGGAGCGCCCTGCCCACGCTCACATTATGCTCTGCCTTGAACGCCTCCAACGCCGCCGGGTCCTTATCCTTATCCTCAAGCCTGGCGAAAATCGCCAGCCCCAGGCTCTTGGGCGTCGTCACATACCCCTTCTTGTTGTGCTCAAACCCAGCCACCACCTCGCTCAATGACTTCCCCTCGC
>CAZOGI010000055.1:0-4535 GCA_964579435.1 uncultured Planctomycetales bacterium | reverse complement strand
AATTACTCGGCAGTCCTCGGCCGGCTCCTGTGGAACCGTTTCCGCGTTGCGTACGCGCTTGATTATATCGATCCCTGGGTGCATCCGGCCCCGGGGTCAGAGCGTCCCCTGAGCCGGGCCTGGTGGGCATACCAGTCGGGCAGGATGCTTGAGCCCTACTGCCTGCGGCGCGTCTCTTTTATCAGCGCGGTCGCTCCCGGCTATTACGAAGAGGTCCTGCAACGTTATCCGCGGCGCACCGCGACCCCGTGCCTGGCCTTGCCCTACGGCGCCGAAAAAGCGGAGTTCGCTTATCTGGAGTCCCACCCTCGGCCTTTGTCGCTTTTCGATCCTGCCGACGGCAAAGCGCACCTGGTGTACGCCGGACATATCTTCCCGAAGGTCCTGGAAACCCTGCGTTCTTTCTGCGCTGCCCTGGCGCAGCTTAAAAAGATCGACCCGGCATGCGCCGCCCGCATCCAGGTGCATTTCATCGGCACGACGCTTCCCGGGCAGGCGCATCCCGGCGATGACCTGCGGCGCCTGGCGCAGGAGTTCGCCCTCGGCGATGTCGTGCGGGAGCATCCCCGGCGCATCCCGTATCTGGATGTCCTTGCCCATCTGAAGGCCTCATCCGGCGTGCTGATCCTGGGCTCCGCCGAACCGTATTACACCCCTTCTAAAGTATTCCAGTCGGTCTTGAGCCTGCGTCCGGTGCTGGCGGTGCTGCATGCGCACAGCTCGGCGGTCTCGATCATGGAGCGGGCGCAGGCAGGCCGCTGCGTGACCTTCGACGATACGCGTCCGGTGCAGTCCTGCGTCGGCGATATAGCCGAGGCGCTGCTGCGTATGGTGCGCGAGCCGTATGACGCTTCGGGGGTGCGCTGGGAGGTTTTCGAGGAGTATTCGGCCTTGTCGCTTGCCCGCGGGCTGTCGAAGGAGTTGGAGCGGATTCTGGTAACTCCCCATTCCTAACTCCCCACTCCCAATTTCCCGCTGCACTGGTGCGCCTGTGCTCTTGTGCTCTTTTGAGCGCCTGTCAGTCAAGCAATACGTCGATGCGGTTGAGGCGGTTGGGGCGGGTGAGTGAGAGGAATTGCGTCCGGGGGATGACGACGGTGGCGGCACCGGCGGCATTTTCCAGCGGCACGCCGTTGAGTGCGATCGCGGCGATCGCGTAGGCTCCGGGGGCCAGGCGCCGGGGATTGCGCAGGGTCACGCCGATCTGCCGTCCGGCGAAAAGGGCTTCGATCGTGATGCTGTTGTCCGGCGCCGCGAATTGCTCCGGCACGATCTTCGGTTCGACCACCAGGTCGCCGTAGTGCCCGCGGATGCCGAAGGCCTGCGTCAGCAGGGTCAGGATAAACCAGCTCGCCGAGCCGGTGAGGTAGCTGTACATCCCGCGTCCGGCGGCGTTGAAATATTCCGGCAGGCAGGGGTAGATCCGGCTCTTTCCCGAATCGGCGGATTTGCGGTAGAGCGCATCGAGCGTCTCGAAGCCTTCCCGGCAGAACCCCCGCGCGTACAGGGCATAGGCGAACATCACCGCCATGTGCGAAAAGACGGCGCCGTTCTCTTTCTCCCCGTACACAAACGAAAATGCCCGGCCCAGCTCCTGCTGCGGCAGGCCGAAATCCGTGTTCAGGCGCAGGCCGCCGTTCTCCCGGTCCAGCAGGAGAGCGCGCGCCGCCGCGTAGATGCTCCTGACCTGCTCGTCCGTGGCTACCCCGCTCATCACCGCGAAGGTCTGTCCGGTCAGGGTCATGCGCAGGCGCCCGTCCTGCCGGCCTTCGACCCGGCGCGTGCGGTTGTCGTAATAGCCGTTATAAAACCCTTCCCTGAGCCATTCGGTCTTCCTGATATGCGCGCGTATCCATTCGGCTTTGCGCCTCAGGTCCCGGCAGAGGAGCTGCGGGCAAAAGGAGCGCTGTTTGCCGCTGGGGGCGTGGCGCACCGAGGCGAAATACCGGGCGAGTTGTTTCTGCTTTGCCGCGGCGCAGTCGTAATCAAGGGGGCCGGCGGCGGTATCGATAAGGGCACTCAACTCCTGCGCGAGCGCGATCTTGGGTTTGGACAATTTTTCGATGAGCTCGGCGAGCGTCTGCAGGGTGTGCGCGTAGAGCGCGGTAAAGGCGACGCTCTCGCCGTTGCGTTCGGCCATGTCCAGCCCGTCGTTCCAGTCGGCGCCCTCAAGGCGGATATGGTTGTGCGGCCCGACGTTAAAGAAGGGGACGAGCGATTCCAGGAGCAGGTGCTCCAGGACCGTGCCGAGCGCGGGTCTGCCGGCGGCGTCTTTCTGGACGGTGCCGTCGCCGGGGCAATAGCGTTCGTCGATCTCCCGGGAGCGGCAGACGAGGCGGTCTTTGAAGTACGCCGTTTTTTCAAGCAGGATCCCCAGGTCCGCGGTCTGGTGGATGTAGAGGTTCGTGGTGATCAGCGGCCAGATGCCGTGGTCCATCCAGACCCGGGGGATATTATTGCGGTCGGCGATGAATTCGCCGGGGGCGGAGCCGATGATCGTGGCGTTGGAGCCGTCCAGGCGCACGCCGCGGAAATTGTTCAAAAGCAGCGGCCGCACGCGCGCGGGCGAGGAGAGGATGAGCGAAAGGCAGTCCTGCCACAGGTCCCGCCATCCGCGCCCTCCGCGTCCGTAGTCGAAGTCGGGCAGGAAGGAGCAGCCGAAGATCTTGCGCAGGGTCGGCTGGACCGTTACCCAGCGCAGCCAGTTGTCGAAAACCGCATCGCCGCTTTGGGTGCGCAGGTACGCGCTTTTTTCCTGCCAGAAGCGTTTCGTGCGCTCCAGGGCCTGGCCTGCCTGGGCGCGGGTGCGGTAGCGTCCCGATTGTTCCCGGGCCGCTTTGTGCGTCGGGCAGATGCCCATGCTGATGATAAAGGTGACCGACGTTTTTGCCGCCAGCGCCGTTTCGGGAAAACGCAGCCCGGCCATCGTTTCTTTGCCCTGAGCCGCAGGCTCCCGGCGGGGGAGGCGGTGTTTGAGGGCTTCGGGCGCTTCCAGGTCGCCCGCCTCGCCGCAGAATTCCTCCTGGGAGGTATAGATATATTCGGGCAGCGTGCCGTTGTGCGCGGTCCCGGATACGAAATACGTCGTGGCATTGGGCGTGTGGCCGCGTTCGTTGAAGAGTAAAGTCGGCGTGACCAGGACACCCCGCGGGATCCGGTGCGTGCGCATCAGCAGCGAGGAGACGTGGCGGTGGTCGCGCAGGGTGGCGCTGGAGCGGCAGTAGAGGGGGATGGCGGCCAGGGGCACCACATGCAGCGTCCGCCGGGTGAGGTTGCGCAGGGTCACGACCATCAGTTCGAGCGTCTCATCCGGCGCCGGGACGAAAGAGCTGATGCGGGCTTCGATGCCCAGCGCGGCGTTGCCGCGCACTATTGTCTGCCAGAGCAACCCTGCCTCGAGGCGGAAGGTGTCGGTGCGCGATACGGCGGTTTCTTTGGAGGCGCCGGTCGCCGACCAAGCGTTTCCCGAGGGGAAGATAAGCCAGAAATTCCTGCTTGCGCGCGAGGTGCTCAGGTCGATGCGCGAGACCGGCTCAAGGAGGAAGGTGTCGTTGCCGGTCTTGGCGTCGCCGTGCAGGTCGGGGGTGATCGAAGACATGAAGGGCGCTTCGCTGCAGAGGGGCAGGTAGAGCGAGCGCACGCCGCGGGCCTGCGCCGAGGTGAAGCTGCCGTCAGAGCCGCTGAAGTGCCAGAGGGGTTTCTCCATAGGAGTGATACTCTAACATGAAGCCCGGCGCAGTTCAAGTGTCTTGTGTCATGTCTTTGCCCTTGCTATAATGCCCCCCATGCATACACCCGATCTCTCGCGCGTGCGCGCCGTGCTCTTCGATATGGACGGCGTGATCACCAATACCATGCCGTATCATTACGACGCCTGGCGCGCGACCCTGCAGGAGGCAGGCATCAAGGTCACCTGTTACGACATCTACTGCCGCGAAGGCCAGGACGGGTTCACCTCGCTGCGCGGGATCTTTCGGCAATACGGCCTGCCGTTTAAGCCGCAGGCGGCGCGCCGACTCCTCGCCCGCAAAGAGGAACTGTTCAAGCGTATCGCGCGCGTGCGTTTTGTCGGCGGAGCGCGGCCGTTCCTGCGCTGGCTGCACCGGCGGGGCATGCCGATGGCCTTGGTCACCGGCACCTCGCGCCATGAGATGCGCCGGATCCTGCCGCAGGCGGTCCGGGAATGTTTTCGGGTGACGGTTACCGGGGATGAGGTGACGCGGGGCAAACCCGACCCGCAGCCGTTTCGCATCGCGCTGGCCGGGTTAAAGGTGAGGCCTGCGGAGTCGCTGGTCATCGAGAACGCGCCGTTCGGCATCGCCTCGGCGAAACGGGCCGGGATATTCTGCGTTGCCCTGGAGACGTCGCTGCCGCGGCGCTTCCTGAAAGAGGCGGATTACGTCTGCGATTCCTACGTCTCCTTGCGCCGCCTCTTCCCAAAATAGCCACTCATCGTTATATGCTCTGCGCTCAGCTAAAAGGTACACTGTCCAGCATAGCTTGGGGGCACTGTCCCGAACAAAATGGAAAACGTC
>CAZOGI010000054.1:0-4542 GCA_964579435.1 uncultured Planctomycetales bacterium | reverse complement strand
CTTCTTTAGGCACTTACCCGGTAAAAAAAAGACGTCCGCATCAATCGTACGGACGTCTTTGTCGTATACGGTCTTGGTCAGGCTTTGCGCCGTTGCAAAGCGCTCGGAACGCCGAAAATCAGTACCTGCAATAATACGAAAGATCGCTCCCCTTGTCAAGCGAAAAAGAAGCGGCCGCAGGAGGAACTTCCCTGCGGCCCTTCATCGGATAAAACGGACGGATGATTCCAGCTATTCGCCGGAAGCAGCCCCTTCGGCTTGCGGTTTCTCTATGGAGATGAGCGTGTATCCATCCCCTGCCGGCTTGACCACTGCCACGACGTCCAGCGTGTTCTCTTCCTGGGCCAGGTATGCAGCGATCGCCGCGTTGGAGGCCGTATCCAGCTTCATGACCTTTCCATCCGCAACGATGCTGTAGCCGCTTGCCGCACAATCAGGCATGACCGCGCAGGATTTCGGATGCGTCTTGACGAAATCCGCGATGTCCTGCTGATGCGCTGCGGCACACAGGTTGTCCACGAGCGTGCCTTTAAGCGTTACCGTCTCCTCCTGCGCTCCTGCCAGTGTTGCCGCGCAGGCGACCATAACAACTGCCGCGAGTATGCGTTTCATTCTTCTTCACCCCCTTTCCGCAAGGAACCTTCCTTGCGTACGAATAGGAAAAATTATAGACCAAACGGCGCACTTGTCAAGAGACAGCTCTGCAAGGGGATCCGCTGCCTACATCCGGTACTGAAGCCGCCACTCACCGTACCCGGCATCCTTGATGACCACCTTGCCGTGGCTGTCGCGGTACTGCAGCCGGCGGCCGAAAGCGTACCCGCCCGAAACCGTCAGGCGCAATGCCGGGGTGATATCGTACTGCACCCCGGCGCCCGCGGATGATTCCTGATACTTCAGGACCGCGTCGCGCAATCCGTCGGTGCGCACCTCAAACTCTCCCGCATGCATCCCTGCCTCAAGGAAGAGCGTCACCGAATCGTTGAGTTTATACAGGAGATTGGGGCCGTCCGGGATGAGCCGCACCGTGAGCCGTTCATGGGGGACATAGATGAGACCGACGATCGGCATAAACTGCCCCTCTTCATCGGGGGTCAGCAGGACCCCGGCAACAAACGTCCAGCGCTCGCTGGGCTGATAGATGAGATATGACTGCACCGGGACCCGCAGCGCAGAGCTGCGGGTGGAAAAATCGTCGGTCAGGAAAGAAGGCGACACCTTGGTGCGCCAGTACGTGTCCGGAACCCGGAAAAACGGGACCGTCGCCTGCACCCCCAGGCTGGTCTGCGTCAGGTGCGCCGGCAGCGGCACCGCGATGCCGGAGTCGCGCAAGCCGATGTATTCGCTGCAGATGGAAAGGTCAACCGGCAGGCGGCCGAAGGCTTTCAGCGAAAGCTCGTACTCCGCCTGGGAACGGACTACCGCGATCTCCCCCGGCTGCGCCTCAAGGGAACGGCCGGGGAAAAGGCGGCCAAAGACCTCGAAACGGTGGGAAATATTCGCCTCCGCAGCCAGGGCAGTTCCACAGGATGCCGCGGCCCAAAGAAGAAAAAAAACCCTCGGCACAAAACCGGTCGCCTTCATCGCTGGATCTTCTTGATCCGGTAGCGCAGCTTACCCGCGGGGATCGAGATCTCGACGGTATCCCCGACCTTATGGTTCAGGAGCCCTTCGCCGACCGGGGAGGTGACCGAGATCTTGCCGCTGGTATAATCAGCCTCCAGCTCCGAGACCAGCACGTACACCAGCTCCTCATCGGTATCCATATCCTGCAGCGTCACGGCGGCCCCGATCAGGACCTCATCGGTGGGGATCGCGGAATCGTCCAGGATCACGGCATCGCCGAGTCTCTCCTGCAGCTCGGCGATACGCTGCTCGTTCAGGGCCTGAGCCTCCTTGGCCGCGTCGTATTCGGCATTTTCGGAGATATCCCCGTGCGCGCGCGCCTCGCCGATTGCCTTGGATAACTCCCGGCGTTTGACCGTCTTGAGATACTCCAACTCTTCCATCAGCTTCTGGTGCCCGTCACGGGTCAGATAAATTGCGGCCATGGATCTGCCTCGGGTTACGCTGCTGTTCGTTTATGCGGCGAGCTCTTCTTCCAGCTTATGGATCAACGCCGCCGCCTCTTTTAAAAGTGGCGCGGGCAGGAGCTTCGCAGCCTCGGCCTCCTGCCGTATCGATTTCAGGACTCCCAGGAGCCGGCGCACCGTCGAAGAACGCCGCTTCTCATAAGCTTCGTCGGGATCGGTGTCGCTGCGCTGACGGATAAGCGCCGTCAGGTCCTTTTTGACCTCCTGCGCGTCCTTGCCCCGTTCCCAAAGCTCGCTCTTGAGGCGCGCATAATCCTGGGAATCAAGCACCTTCTTGGCCTTTGCCTGGCGCAGGACGTCGACGGAATCCAGGCTCAGGTTTTCTGCCGACGGGCCGAACGCCTGGTCCTCCTTCTTGAGGATCTGCGGCTCCTGGCGCTCCAGGAACGCGTAGGAGCGCACCAGCTTAAACGCAGTCTGCTTGCGGATGCCGATCTCCCGCGCGGCATAGGCCTCGAAGGTAGAATACCCCCAGGCCTTATAGTGCTTGTCCCGGTTCACCTCGAAGAGCGCCCTGCCCAATTCGATCCAGGAGGTCTTAAAGAGCTTGGCGCTCTCCAGGACATGGCGGCGCAACGACCCCTCCTGGAGCCCCTGCATCCGTTCTTCGATCCCCTGCACTGCCCTGCTGCCGGCCGTCATCGTTTGCTTTAGCGTGAGATCAAACTCTTGTTCTTGTCTTTTGCGTGCAGCTCTTCGACGAGCGCCTTGAGCGCCTGCTGCTCTTTCTCCAGCGCCTCCAGGCGGGCCTCTAATTCAAAGAAACGCCGGGCGAGGAATTCGCCGGTATCCTCGTAGACGATCATCCCGTGCTCCTTACTCACCCGCGCCCCCTTGGGGACCAGGACATTGGTCCCGCCCATTTCCACGACCTCCATCCCTTCGCCGAGGTTCAGGTTCGTTTTGGAGACCGCCTTGCCCGCGGGGGCCTGTATCAATTTAACCGGTTCTTTCGAAACTTCTATGTCGGAGGAGACCGCGGCGACCGTTTCTTCCTCGGTGGCTTGGGCAGTCGATAAAAAAACCAGGCCCGCCGCTGCGACGCCCCACCACAAAACCGCCCTGGCTGGCATTGACATCGGCTTCACGGCCCGGTTTCCGCCGGCTGCGCTCCCAGCAACTCCTTCTGCAGCCGCTCGATACGCTCCTGAGTCCTCAGGACCGATTCCTTGAGTATGGCCTGTTGTTTCTGGTACGTCGCTTTCTGCTCCTCCAGGAGACGGGAGAGCTCCGTCAGGCGCTCTTCTTTCGCCCGATTCTCGGCGCGCAAGGAAGCGATCTGGCTCTGATAATCCTGTACTGCCGGCGAGACGGCTGCGGCACCCGCATCCAGCGGCTGCAGATACCGGTCCGTCTGAGGAAAGATCTCCGGTGCGGGCGCCTGCTGCGGCCGCGGCGCCGGGAGGATCTCCTGCGCCTTCATTCCGGAAAGGATCATCTGCAGGTTCTGCCGGGCGTAGGTGTTACGGGGGTTGACCATGAGGGCGCGCTGCAACTGCTCGATCGCCTCCGCGGTTTCGCCCTTTTTGTAGAGCTTCATCGCGTAATCGTTCAGGAAGTTGCTCGCATCGTCGAGGCCGCGCGCCGGCGTCAACGGCAAGACCATTGCCAGCGATAAGAAAAAAATACCTTTGGCTGTTGTGCGGATGAGCCGCCCCATATCCCCTGCGCTTTCTTCGCCGTGTTCTCGTACGTAAGTATTGTAACCCCAACGCAGCCGAAGTCAACAGCGAAAAATCGGCGATGGGCGGTGGGAGACGATATGCGCTCAGAGCAGAGGCAGGAAGGAGCGGCCGCAGAGGAACCGGTCGACGTGGTAAGCGCAGCGACGGCCTTCGGCGATCGCCCAGACGATGAGGGATTGGCCCCGCCGCATATCCCCGGCGCAAAAAACCCCGGGCGTGCTGGTCTGCGACGTCGCGTCGGTGGCGACGTTGCCGCGCTTGTCCAGATCGAGATTCAGCTCTTCGATGATCCCCGCACGCTCCGGCGCGACAAATCCGATCGCCAGGATCACCATATCCGCCTCGATCTCGAAATCGCTCCCGGGGACTTCCCGCATGACGGGGCAGGCGCGCTCATCCTTGCGGAATTCGACGTTTGCGCAGCGCAGGCGCTGCACGCGGCCGCCGGAGCCGAGGAACTCTTTCGTCAACACCGACCAATGCCGCTCTCCGCCCTCCTCATGGCTGCTGGAGGTCTTCAAAAGCAGCGGGTGTGCCGGCCAGGGGAAATCTTCGGTGCGGCATTTCGCCGGAGTCGGCATAACCTCGATCTGCACGACACAGGCGGCTCCCTGGCGATGGGCCGTGCCGACGCAATCGGCCCCGGTATCGCCGCCGCCGACGATCACCACCTCCCGGCCGGCGGCGTCCAGGGGGGCGCCCGACACCGCGCCATCCCGTCCGCCGAGATAATCCAGGGCGAAATGAATGCCCTGCAGGTCCCG
>CAZOGI010000053.1:0-4555 GCA_964579435.1 uncultured Planctomycetales bacterium | reverse complement strand
GGGGTGCGCTATGATGACCGTGCGATGCGCGTTGCGGTTGACCGGACCAGCGGCAAGGCGTTCCTGATGGGCGAGGAAGAGATGCCGCTTGCCGAGATCCCGCAGGAGCGCTGGGAAGAGTTCCGCGTCTGGAAAGACAGCGACGGGAACCTGGGCTGGCATCCGGGCGGCGCCATTGAAACCAGGATTACCCCGCTTGAGAAGCCTGCAGAGCCGGCTGTGCCGGTAACGTCTCCTGATTCTCCCTTTGCGCGGCCGGGATTGATTGGGTCGCTTAAAGAAGGGGACTCGGTGACTATCCCCGACAAGAATATATTTACCGGTGAAGTGCGCGGGACCCTGCGCGGCACGGTGACTGAGATTAAGGAAGGCGGGATGCTGATTGGCGCCACTATGGAAGATCTGCGTCATTCGGCGCATAAGCCGATGCAGGTGACGGTGCACGGCGAGGACGGAACAGATTATATCTTCTGGACGGAGATCGGTTCCGAGCTTAAAAAGGCGTTCGGGGTAGAGCAAGCCATTCCGTCGCTCGCCTCCGCGGCGGGGCCAAGAACCGAACCGACGACCATCCCGACGACACCTGCGGCTGCGCTTTCCGGTGCCGGGCAGGAGCTGTATCTGCACGCACTGGCAGAGTTGGACGATACCCTGCGTCAGCGCGGCTATATCGTTTCTGCCGAGCAGTATGCCGGTGAGATCCTGAAAGGGCACGATCAGGTGAACTACGCCGCAGCGGCGGCAATGCTGCAGAACAAGATCGAGGAACTGCGCAACCGCCCGGACGGCATGGTCTTTGGGGGATTGAGCTTTAAACCGACGGCAGGCCCGACGGTTTCTGCGCCGGGCGTTTCTGCGGCGGCTTCATCTGCCCCGGCGGCACTCGATCTGAAGTCAGGCGCCTTGAGCGTTTCTTTTGCCGGCGGCCAGAACGACGAATACGTCAAGCCGCTCATCGGCAAGACCCTGGAGCAGCAGATACACCTGGGCGGCGATGTCCTGACCGGCATCCAGGCGAAGTTCGGGCCCGGTTCGATCGTCCTGTTCCCCAAGGCAGGCGGCCTTAATCCGACGGATTCCCCGGTGCGCGATTTCACCGGTATTCTCAGGGCGCCCGGTTCGATCATGCACTCCGGGGCCGTACTGATGGGCGGCCGCAAACCGAGCGATGACCCGGCGAAAGGCGGCATCCTCTCCCAGAGCTATCTGAGCACCGGCATGCAGGCGTCGCTGCTCTCCGGCAAATATAAGGAACAGGAGACCCTGACGCTGAAGTTGGGCAACCAGGCCCATTCCCTGGAGATCTTAAGCGGGGAGACGAGTTTTGTCCTGCGCCCCCAGTCCGGTGAGTTCCTTACCTTCAACGGCAATACCTGGGTCGCGCAGTCAACGACCCTGGCAGATGCGTATAAAGAAACCCGTCTGAGCATCCCCAAAGACCTGCGCGCCAATATCGCCAAGATCGAGCAGGAGGTTAGCGGCTCGCTGTCCGATATCCCGCAACCGCAGCGCCAGAAGTTCATGGAGTACGCCTTCGCTGCGCTGCGCAATGCCCCCGAAGGCAAGGATTTTACCACTATCGTTGACCCGGCCCGCGGCCTGGGCAGATACTCGATCGACGGATCCGGGTGGATCAAGATGAGCCGGGTGACCGAGACCCCGCGCAGCATCTACTTCCAGCCGCTCACCCGCGAGTCGCTCAGCAACCTCAATCCCGAAGGCCTGGCCCTGCCCGGCATCGGTATGAGCATCGAAGGGATCAGCGCTTCGGGGTTACCCGGGAAGAATTATGTGATGGAGCTCAAGCCCGAGGTGCTGCTGCCCAAGAACGACGCGGCGCCGGTTGAGCCGCCGAAACCTGCCTCCGGTGCATCCGGTACGCCCGTTTCTTCCGCCGGCGAATTGAGCACGTCCCATCGCACCCAGATCGAAAGCATCGGCGGGCCGATCCTCAAAGAACGCGGAAATATCGAATGGCTCTTCTGGGGCGGCAGTTTCCATTTGATGTCGCTTGCGCCGGGATCGCAGATGTTCAGCGCTTCGGATATCTTGATGCGTTCGCCCTTCACCCAGGTCGGCCAGGATTCAGCCGGGGTATTTCGCGCAACCGGGATGAACGAATGGCTCGTGCCCAAGGGCGAGCAGGTCGCCATGCATCCGCCGGTTTCCTCAAGTACCGCTGGCGCTGCGGCAACCCGCTTCCAGGGGATCCGCATCTCCGGCGTCTCCGGCTGGAACCAGGAGGCGATCACCCGCTGGAACCCGCAGACGGTGGGGGATAAACTGGCGACCGATGCCAGCCGCTACACCCGTTTCGGGCTGAGCAATCTTAAGGGCGCAAAATTCGAGAACGGCATGGCTTCTCTGCCCGCCGACCTGAATAAGGACATATCCGTCGAAGGCGAATGGCTCGGCTATATCCGCAACAACGCCGATCTCGCCCATCCGTTCACCGACGGCGGCGCGATAAACCGCCACGAGATCGTCAACAACCAACTTTACCTGATCAGCGATAAGGGCGCCTGGGCGCATCCGACGTTAAGCCTTCTGAATACCGCGGCAGCTTCCGGCGGCGCTGCGGCTGCAGCCGATCCCTCGGCGGCAAAGCCGGCGGCGATCCCGCCGACGCGCGACGTGGTCGAGCCGCTCAAAGGCACGGCATTCTCCAGGCTGCATGCCGATGCCGAGTTAGGCCGGCAGCTTGATAGCAACATCCTGGAGCAGGATCCGACCCTCAAGCCCGAGGATACGAAGCTCCAATTAGTCTTTCAGCCGACCGAGACCGGGATGCACCTGATCACCAATTCGCTCGGGTCGGTCCACTTCTTCGGCGAATCGGCGACGCAGGATAACCCGGTCGGCGGCCTGCAGTCGTTTGTCTCGCCGCAGTCGCAGCTGCACAAGATCCTCAATCTCTGGAAAGACGGCACGACCAAGGTCGCCGGGCTTAAGATGGGAGAGCAGGGCTGGAATGCTTTTGGCGGCATCAAGGGCGTGGAAAAAGCCGTGGCATTCGGCCAGGCAGCGGTCAATACCCGCCAGCTTTCCTCCGCAGAGATGGCGCGCATGAGCCCTGCCGAAAAGCAGGCATGGGAAAAGAACAGCGCGACGCAGGGTACGATCGGCCTGCGCTATTCGACGCCGATCGAAGTGCGCAACGGCCGGCTCCTGCCGAAGTTCGAAATCCAGAACAGCAACGGCCGTTCGGTTGCCGTCGCTCGTGACTATAACGTCGATCCGGCAGGCGATGCTGAACTTGACCGGCTCATGGACCGCGAATTCAACGCCCAGAATCATCAGACGATCCGGGAGGCATGGAAGGCCTTTGATCCGTCCCTGCGCAGCTTCCTGCGCACCGAGGCGATGGGGCAGATCGAGACCGCCTATTTCGGCGACCAGGTCCAGTGGCTCTTCTCGAGCGAAGCCCGCCGGCCCGAGGATATCGTCGGCTGGAATCCGGTTTTGACCTCCGGAAAAATCCTTATCCCGCACATAAAACAGCCGTCGTGGGCTGCGCCGGGCGACGGCGCCGCAGGCGGCACGCCGATCGCTGATTTCCAGGCATACGGCGTCGAGCGCGACGAGACGCTTGAGAACGGCGGCGTGGCAGCGGCACAGCATACCTGGGAAGGGTTCAACCGCCTCAACCTGGGTCCGCAGCAGGATTCACGGGAAGGCTGGACCCTGGGCGTGAGTTTGAACGGGATGGGCTCTGACGGCAGGATTTCCCTGACCCACACCGCAGGCTATTCCGGCTCCCGGGCTTTCTTCTCAAATTACACGCAGGGGGCAAAGCCGGCGTGGTCGGATATCGGTTCCGACTCGGCAGTCGAAAAAGGCTATGCCTATCGCGCCGACAGCGCCAAGGTCGAGGTTAAGGATAGCGCCACCAACAAGATGACCGCCCAGGAATACACCTTCGGCAGCGTCTCGTTCGGCCCCGGCGGCCGCATCGACCCCAGCGAAGGTTTGCAGCGGCTTGACCTGCGGCATAATACGGCGCTGACCTGGCGCAGCAGCACGCGCGGCGAGTTGACCATAGGTAATACCAAGATCAGGCTTGAGGAAGGGCAGCTGCTGGTGCCCGTGCCGCTGGATCCGCAAAAGGCAGCGATCAAATTCAGCGATGCCGACCTGAAGACCTGGCTGCAGAGCGGCGAAGGGATCATCCCGATCCGCGTCCTGCAGACCAAATTGAAGGATACGCTCGGCAAACAGCTGGCGGTCTCGGTCTTTGATGTCCACTCCCTGAGCCTCAACCAGGCGGCGCAGCAGCTTGAGTACAGTGTCTCCCGCGATGCGGCGATGAAGCTGGAAGGGATTAAATCCGAAGCCGCGCGTTATCTGAAAAACCCTGCCGCAACCGACCGGCTGCCTGCGACCGTCACCCTGGGCTTGGGCCGCGCCGGCAAGGTGCATCTGGCGGGATTGTCCGGCATCGCGGCAGACCAGCTGCATGCAGATATACTGACTAAGATTTCCAACAACGCACAGTTTTCGGCCTTCGATCTGAGGTTTGACGCACAGGATTCCTGCCAGGTTTTCGGTTATCGCA
>CAZOGI010000052.1:0-5130 GCA_964579435.1 uncultured Planctomycetales bacterium | reverse complement strand
TGATCATGATACCCCCGTCCCAGCCCTTCTCCTGCACCCCGAAGTACAGCATCGGCGTCGTCGAGTACGGATGCGCCATGTCGCACACCACCGCCCCCTCGGCAGCAGCCGTCTCCGCCACCAGCTTCTTGATGTGCGGCGAGCTGATCCGCACGTCGCACCCCAGCCCGATCACTACCTCCTCCTTGCCCAGCCGTTCCCGCAACCATCCGATATACGCCCGCACGAAATCCACGATCAGCCCGTCGCTCAGCTGTGTCCCCGCATATCCACGCACGTCCTGCGTCACCAAACCACGCAGATCAGCCGCTACCTTGCGATCTTCGATATCCACCGCCCCTTCCACTTCCTCTTCCTTGCCCTTCTTCTTGTTGAACTTCAAACTCCCGCACAACGCATCCACCACTCCCCTGACCTTGTCCCCGACAGCCAATCCCTTGGCCCGCGCCTTTAATACCTCGAAGATGCCGCGAACCGCGCTTTTATCCGCTTGGGCTACCTCGTAGAAGAATCTGCCCAGGTTGACTGTATCCTGGGCATTTTCAAACCCGCCGATCATCCGGATGAATTCCTCGGCCGCAGCTTCAAAGCCCATCATCGAGCGGACATAACCGGCGTACCAGCCGAAGAACTTTCTCTCAAGGCCCAGATTTTCGGAATGGGTCCTGCCGAAGAGGGCGCCGATCTCGTGCACCAGCGACGCCGCCCGTTCCATGACGATCTTATGCGCCGGATGCAGCGTCGTCAGCGCGATCCCGCCGTTGAAGGTAGTCGCCAGCAGCTTGGAAATCGGACCGGCGCGCACCAGGCCCTTGCGTGCGATCTCCCGCAAATGCGTGCTCATATGCTGTTCTCCGATCGCCTGCAGGAACGCGCGGGCAAGCACCATCTCCCTGCTCTCTTCCTCAAGTGCGCTCAAAGCATCCCACCCTGCAGCCTCAACCACAGCCTTGGCCGCCTCAACCGAAAGCTCCGGCTCCCCCGGAAGCGCGCGGGACCCGTCTTCGATGGGATGCATAACCGGCGGCAGACCGTCCATAAATTGCGCCACGATCGCCGTCCCCTCTTGCCCGTCCCAAAGCGCCTGGTGCTCGGCGGTCTCACGCAGCGGCTCGGTTGCCACGATCCGGTCGAAGCGATGGCGGTTGGCCATCTCGGTCATCGCAGCGCGGGCGCGCCGCTCCTGCCGGTCTTCCGGCGTCGGTTTTGCGGCATTGCGCTCCTTCTGGCGCTCTTTCATTTCACGGTAAACGATCTGAGCTTCGTTCAAGTGCTCGAGAAGACAGCGCTGTTTCAGCGTCTTTTCGCTGAGCGGGGAGATAAAGATCGAGAGGACCTGCTGCGGATACCGCGCCTGAAGCTGCGCCACCCAGTTGATCGCGACCTCCGAGATCACCATCTTTCCGGTGCGTAACCCCGCGTCGATATCGCACAGATCGATCCCTTGAACCGTCCCGTGCACATCCAGGATCAGGAATGTTTCCGGATGCTCTGCGGCGCGCGCATAGATCTCGTCGGCGTTGCGGAAATGGTAGTCGACCCCGTCAACCTCGCCCGGCCAGGGTTTGCGCGCCGTATACATGAGGACTTTATGGAAATAATTCGGGTACCGTTTTTTCAGCTGCTCCCACAGAGGAACTTTACCTGCGGCCGAAGGGCCGGAATAGAGCACGATCCTTTTCGCAGGCAAGGTATAGGGCTTGGTTGCCGCGCCCAGGGGAGCCAGAGACGGCGCAGTAGGCGGTACCGGCGGTGTCACGGCGGGCGGCAGGATCCCCAGGTCACAGAGGAAGCCTCCTACCTGGATCGCAGAGATCCCCCCCATGGTCTCGATCTTGCACTCCCCGGGGGAAGCCTTCAGGTTCTTGCGGGAAACCCCCACCATCTCGATGATATGTATGCCGCTATCCGGGAATCCCCTGCCCTGCAAAAGCGAGATCTCATCGGGAGTAATGTAAATCGGACGCTCCCATTTGCCTGCCTCGGAGCGCTCATGATATATCCTGCCGTCCTGCTCCATCCAACCCAGGAGCCACAGGATACGCAGGGTCTCGGGAGACGGATTCTTGACATCGATCCCGTGCGCCAGGCCGAATGCCCTATTGGCCGGATCAAGAAGGAACCGCAGATAGCGGTTATAATAGGTAAAGCGGCTGGGGAATCCCCAGAATCCCGGGCGGATCTCATGCGGCCGAATGTGAACGCCCAAAACATACTGCAGCGCTTTCACTCCCTCAGGATAAATCCCTGCGGCGAGTTGGCCCTTAATCGCCTTATCCGCAACCTTGATGCTGGTCGGGTCCTGCGAGTCCAAGAGCAGCACCGGGTAATCCTCCTTGACCCCTTTGGAGGGGTTGACGGTAACCGTTACGTAGACGATATATGCCCCGTCGCTGTCAAGCGCGGCGCTATAGAGACGGAACCCGTCCTCCAGATCGACAAACTGCGGCCTGCCGAGCTGGTCGGTATTATAGGGCTTCAGCCGTATATGGCGGGTGACCTCCTCGCTTGCGTCGTACCCGAAGGAGCGTGCAGACGCCTGATCGGCGGGCATATCGCTTTGTCCGAGGCTACGGATCTCGTCATCGATCGCCTGGGCAAGGTCGAACTCGGTCAGACGGTTGACCACCACCCCGGTCAGGAGATCCGCCATACGGACAAAGTACCGTCCCTTTTCCCGGAAAATACGGTCGCCGTTGATGGTCGCCTTGCGCCGGGTCCGGGCCTCCAGCGCCGGGACGATGCCGGCGGCAATTTTTTCCCGGCTCAACACCCGCTCGATCGCCAGAACATAATCCTGGAAGGAATAATTGCTCGTCTCCTCCATGTTCACGTGGTTGAAGAACCACAGCTTATGTTTTGCCGGGCTCTCGATGACCGCGCGGGCAAGGCCGGGAGTAAAAAACTGCGGCAGCATGCTCGAGTAGAGGCTGCCCGGACCGATGCTGATGACCGCCGCGATCCTGAGCCATTCGACCAGCTCGGGGTTGACGCCGGAGATCTCCCCGTCGCGGTCGACTTCGCTGGGAACAACATCGAAGCTCACCAGCTTGTTATCTTTGAGCTGGTCCATAAATTTCTGCCCGCAAACACCGATAATCCGGCCCTGATCGTTGCGCACCAGGCATTGCTCAAGGTCGTTCCCGAGCTTTTGCAGCTTATGGTATATATCGCTCGCGGGGTCGATCGGCTGGGCGTAGGTTGCCCTGACCATCGCCGCCTGCAAAGTAACCGGCACGATATGGAACCGTTCCTCCACCCCCCAGAGCCGTTCAAGCATATACATGGCGACGAGCGCCTGATCCGCATCGGTAGGGTTGGCCTCATCCGGCTTGTTGGCAAAATCAACGAAAGCGTTGAACTCGTGGAATAAGGCGAGCGTGTTGAGGTTACGCACGCTCATGTTATGGAAGAAATCGAAAATTGGTTTGGGCGTATACGGCTTATTCTCTGCGGCGGCTTTTTTCGCCTCTTGCGCTGCCTGCCGCTTTTGCTGCTCAAGAAGGCTGTCATGATACACAAGCGCACGCGACGAGAAGGAACGGGTAAGCCCGCTAAACTCCTGGTCAATGATACGCGCCATGTTCAGCTGGTCGATGATGAAGGCGAAGGCATCGCGCTCGGCCATCAGACCCGGAATACCGGGCAGATTATTGGATTGGCCCAGCGCAGCAAGAATAACGACGTTCTCGCAGGTGGAATATTCGGAATGCGCACAGTTATCCCGCGGCGCGCTGAAGTTTGAATACAGCTTGCGCTGGGCAAAATCGCTTTCGGGAAGGAACCCGTCGCAGACCGCTGCCGCTTCATCGCCGAGGCCGATAGTGCGCCCTTTACCGGGCCGGATCGCCATCTCCTGCTCACCCGTGCGCCCACCGTTGTCGGTGATCCCTTGGCTCATCACGACCGCGTAATCGGAATTGATGAGCGGAGGCAGCATGACCGAAAGAGAACCGTTCCCGCCGATAACCACAAACACCTTGCGGTGATCGAGCGATTGCTTGAGCAGCTGGAGCACCCGTTCCGCGTCGAGTTTCAAAATCTCGTCCCTTCCGAGAACGCCGAGGAGCAGATCCTCACGTCTCAGGGAGCGCTCTGCCGCTGCGCCGGCTATCGCCGCCTCAAGTGCCGGCCGGTTCCCGCCCCAGATTCGAAGCAGAGACTCATAATTACGGGAAATGACCCGGCGGCGTTGATCCGTCATGCGGAATTCCGCCGGATACGCGGCCGCAAGATAGGTCCTGATCGCGTAAGCACGCTCAACAGCGGGCATCTTGCCCCAGCGAGAAAGGTTGCCGAAATACTCTTCCGTTCCGAAGGTCAAGCCCCTTGCCAAGATATCATCCTGGACCTGGTCATGCCATCCTTTGGCACACAGGAGCCGGTGCAGCAGTATATCCTTTTCGATCAATTTCCCTTCTTCGACCGCCTTGCCGTAAGGCAGACCGAGGGTATTGTAATGGCCCAGCTCATGGAAGAGGCGCTCGGCAACGACGATTGATCCGACGCAGAAAAGCCCGTCGATCTTTTCGCTGTCATCCGGATTGTGGTAATTAGCTATGATTTTCTGGACAAAATCCAAGCTGAAGATTATCTCGACCTGCCCTGGCTGACGGGAATCGGGAGAAACAGGAAGGTAACAACGCAGCGCATTCACCGGAAGGTTCGTGGCGATCCTGACGGTTATCGGAGGCGCCAGGTTGTCGACCCGGTGCTCGAGGAGTTCCTTGAGGTACGCCTGCAGGATGCCTTCGTCGGAGGTCGCCTCCAAACCCGACCGGTCGTAGGCAACCAAATGCTTCAATGCCTTCAGGGCTTCTCTCAGGATAGGAGCGAAGGACCGGGCAAAGCTGCCATTGCCTTTGGGCGTGAAATCTTCCGCTCGCGGATCGAAACCGATATCGTCGGATGCCAGCAACTTGATATCCTGGTACTCAAGATCGATCCCTGCGATCGGCGCGAACGTCTTGACCTGCGGCCCGGATCTGCGCTCCCATATCGCGGGCCTATCCATATGGTCTTTGATGTCTTTAAAGGACCTGCCGGCATAGAGCGGATCTTTCCAGACCTTTTTGGGGTCAAGATCGATCTCCTGCTCGATATCCACCACCTGCTTCGTCCCGTCAGGCA
>CAZOGI010000051.1:0-5583 GCA_964579435.1 uncultured Planctomycetales bacterium | reverse complement strand
TGATCATGATACCCCCGTCCCAGCCCTTCTCCTGCACCCCGAAGTACAGCATCGGTGTCGTCGAGTACGGATGCGCCATGTCGCACACCACCGCCCCCTCCGCAGCCGCTGTCTCCGCCACCAGCTTCTTGATGTGCGGCGAGCTGATGCGCACGTCGCACCCCAGCCCGATCACCACCTCTTCCTTGCCCAGCCGTTCCCGCAGCCACCGGATATACGCCCGCACGAAATCTACGATCAACCCGTCGCTCAGCTGTGTACCCGCATATCCGCGCACGTCCTGCGTCACCAAACCACGCAGATCAGCCGCTACCTTGCGGTCCTCTATATCCACCGCCCCTTCCACTTCCTCTTCTTTGCCCTTCTTCTTGTTGAACTTCAAGCTCCCGCACAACGCATCCACCACGCCCCGAACCTTGTCCCCAACAACCAATCCCTTGGCCCGAGCCTTCAATACCTCGAAAATAGAACGAACAACTCCTTTGTCAACCTGCGCCATCTCGTAGAGACACTGGCCGAGCGCCACCTTCTCGTCTGCGCCGCTGAACTGGGCAATGAGCGCCAGGCACTCATCGGCTGTCTTTTCGTATCCGGCCATGGTGCGCACGTATTGGGCATACCATTTTAAGAATTCCTTCTCGCGGGCAAGGTTCTCCTGGTGAGTTTTGCCGAAGAGGGCGCCGATCTCGTGTACCAGCGACACCGCCCGCTCAAGCGGAATGCGGTGCACCGGATGCAGGTTCGTCAACGCGATCCCGCCGTTGAAACTGGTTGCCAGCAAGCCCTTGAACGGACCCATGCGCACCTGGCCTCTGCGGGCCAAATCTCGCAAATGGGCCGCCATCGTATCATTGCCGCTGTGGCGCAAAAATGCCTGCGCCAGAATAAGCTCGCGCGCATCCTCCGCCATAACCGCGGAGCTCTCCCATCCGCCGTTGACGACCAACAAACTTGCGCTTACCCGATCCAGCTGCGGTTCACCCGGCAGAGAGCGGGTATGATCGACGACACGCCCCTTCCCGTCCCCATTGCCGTTTCCGTTGCCGCCTGCCATCTCTTCGGCGAGCATGCGCGCAACATCGACCCCGTGATGCAGGGCGCGGCGGATCGCCTGGAAGTAGGTCTCGATGTATTTCCCGGAAGGAGTGCGCCAGCTGCGATCCTCTGCTTTGGCATTCGCAATAAGGGTCTGCCAGAGCGAGCGGTTGTGGAATATCCCGAGTGCCCGGTTAACCGCATCGAGGTATTCCTGCTCGTTGTTGCCGTTAAAGACAAAACCGTTGCCTTCTTTGGTATAGGGGTTGAACTCCTTGACCGTATCGGCTAGGCCGCCGGTGCGGCGCACGACCGGGATACAGCCATGGATAAGCGCCACCTGCTGCGCCAGGCCGCAGGGCTCGAATTTCGAAGGCATCAGGAAAATGTCGGCGCCGCGGAAGATCTTGGTGTTGAGCTTGTTGCTGCTGATCAGTTTGTAGGCGATGCACTGCGGCCACTGAGCGGCCAGCTGTTCTAGCTTCTCTTTTGCCTGATAGAAATAGGTGTCGCTGCTGTGGCCGGCGCCGGTCATGACGAACTGGACCTTGCCGTTGGTTTCGCGCAGAAGCCGCTCGATCATCTGCAGGGTCAGGAGGTGGTTCTTCTGGCTGGTGATGCGGGAGGTCGCCATCGCCAGGAGCGGCACCTGCGCATCAACCGGCAGGCCGAATTCACGCTGAAGATTCTCCTTTTCCTCGGGCCGCGGCCCGGCCTGTTTGACCAGCTCGATGATGCTCTCGTCGAGGCCGTTGACGATGCCGACGAGGTCGTACATGCGCTTGCGCAGCGTGCCGTCAAGATTTTCCCCAAACTCGGGGCTGAGGATCTCGCGGGCGTATTCCTCCGAGACGGTAACGATCTTATCCGCGTGGTAAAGGGCGCCCTGGACGGCGTTGAAGTGCTTTGCGCTTTGCGGGGAGACGAGCCCGTACCAATGCTCCCCGTCCAGCCCCAGGTCTTCGTAGCGCCAATCGGGGAAACCGTACTGCTCGCCGCCCTGGTAGGCGAGGTTATGGATCGCGTAAACCGATGCGGTATTCGAAAAGAGCGGGTGTTTGGCGTATTTGCATGCCAGGTACACCGGCACCAGGGCCGTCTGCCAATCGTTGGCGTGCAGGATCGAAGGCTTGCCCATCAGATTGCGCTCGTTGAGTTTCTCGATCGCCTTGAAGGTGCCTTCGGAGAGGATGCGCGACTGGATCAGCCCGTCGCCCTCATACAGGCGCGAGGAATAGCCGCGGTCATCCTCCAGAAGATACACCGTGACTCCGTCGACGAACGTGCGCCAGATATTGATGCGCAGGCGCTCATTGTGCAGGAAAAGCTCGGTCGAATCGATGAACTCGATATTCTCGGTGATACTGGAGTAGCGCAGGCTAAAGACCGTGGTGCGCACGCCCGCTTGCGCCAGGACCTTGGAGAGCGCCGGAACCACATCCCCCAAGCCGCCCATGCGCGAAAGCGGCGCGACTTCCGGGGAGACCATGACCACTTCCATTGCCTCTGACGGGATGAACTTGCGGAAACCGCGCTCGCGCCGTTCGTTCTCTTCATGGGAGAGAGCGCCGAAAGCCCGCAGCGCGCCGATCTCGTGGATCAGGGAAGCGGCGCGTTCGATCGGATTCTGGTGCAGCGGATGATCGCTCTTGAGGACAATACCTTCGAGGGTGCGGCTGATACGGTAGGTAGAAGCGAGGAAACCCGCAAACGGCCCGGCGCGCAAGAGCCCTGCCTCAGCCAGATATTCAAGGTACGATGCCATATCGCGTCGGCCGAGTGCGCGTAGGTACGTCGTGGCGATGGTCACTTCGATGGCATTGACCGGTATGCGTGTCAGAATCGGATTATCCCAACCGACCGCTTCGATCGCGGCGTTGACCTTGCGGCGCGTCGGCATCGGCTCACCCGGCAACGGACGCGACGGATCGCCTCCCAAAGCGCGGCGGACCGAATCCATGAAGAGCTCTACCAACGCCACCCCCTGCTCTCCCTGCCAAAGCCGCTCGTGAGCGGACATATCGCGCAGGCTTTCGTTAACGATAACGGCGTCGTATTCGCCTTTGCGTTCCATCTCCTTGACCGCAGCCTGGGCGCGGGCCTTCTGCTTTTCCACCGGCATGGCGACTTCCGTCCCGCGTTCCTGCTGGCGGGCGAGCATCTCCTCATAAACGACCTGGGCCGCTGAAATACCTGCGGCGGCAACCCGGCGGGCGATCTCTTCATCCGTCAGCGGCGCGATAAAAATACTGTGTATGATGCGCGGAAAACGCTGGCGCAGGAGCGCTGCCCAGCCGACCGACACTTCGGCGAAAGCCACGCGGCCGGAAGCAGCCGCTGCTTCGACATCCTTCAGGTCGATCGCCTGCAGGTCGTCATGGACCGGCATGGTCACGAAGCGCTCCGGATCGTTCTCGGCCATCTGGCGCAGTTCCTCGGCCGAACGGAAATAATAATCGACTCCTTCAGATTCGTTGGGCCGGCGCTCGCGCGAAGTATAGAGGATAATCCGTCTGAAGAACGCGTCATAGCGGCGCAGGATCGCGCGGCAGAGCGGCCCCTTGCCGACCGCCGAAGGCCCGGAGTAGATGACGAAACGCTTGCCGGTCTCGGCGCTCAGAACCATCTCTCGGCCGCCGTTATCCAGACGAACCTGCGTCGCAGGGACCTTCAGCGGCTCAACCGGCGCTGCCACGATCTTGCGCGCGATCAGGAAGGCGCGCACGTTCTTGGAGTGGATACCGCCGATCGATTCGATCGCGCATTTGCCGACCGCAGCCTTGAGATTCTTGCGGGTGATGCCGGCCAAAGGCAGGATATGCACCCGGTCGGCGGAGAAACCGTTGCGCAGGAGATGCTGGCGGCCGTAATCCGTCACGTAGACGAACCGCTCCCACTTGCCGGCCTCGGAGCGTTCGTGATAGAGGCGCTGGTCCTGCTCACCCCAGCTCAAGAGCCAGAGTTTCATCTTCATCTTATCGGTCAGGGGCGCGGAAAGGTCGATCTCCAGCGTCGAACGGCAAAATTCTTTATTCGCCGGATCAAGGATGAACGCGATATAGCGGTTGATGTAGATATAGCGCATCGGGTAGGCAAAGACATTCGGCCGCACCGTGACTTTACGCACATCCGCCAGGGTGACCGTGCGGATGTTTCCCTGCGCGTCAACCAGTACCGGGTAGGATTCAAAGAGCTGCGGCTCAACCTCCAGTTCGGTGAACTTGAGGTGTTCGACCCCTTCTTTATCCTTCTCCACCACCCCGGAGAGGATCTCCCCGGTCAACAGGTCCAAGAAGCGCGGCCGGCCCTGTTCGTCGTTGAAGCGGCGCAGTTCGATCTGGCGGGTAGCGATATTATTGAACCCGAAGGCAGCGAGGGTCTTACGGCGTATCTCGTCATCGATCTCCTTGGCCGGGGTCTTACAGATCAAGAGCTCCGAAGCGACGTCGGCGAACCGCACCTCGCCTCCATCGTGCGGGAGGTGGTTTATCACCTGCTCGATCATCGCCACATAGGTCAGGACCGAATAGTTGCTCGTTTCCTCGGTGTTGACGTGGTTGAAGAACCACAGCCGCGGGATATCCGTGCGGCGGCGGACCGCATCGACCATGCCGGCGATACCCAGCTGGGCCAGGACGCTCGAATAAATACTGCCCGGCCCCATGACGATGGCGACGGTCCGTTTATCCTCGAGCCAGCGCAGGGTCTCGGGGTTGACCGACGGCACCGGCCCGTCGGGCTCGTCTTCGCTCTTGACCACCCGGTAGGAGACGATACGGTTGCCGCGCAGCTGATCCATGAATTTTTGTCCGAAAACCCCGATCGGCCGTTCGTAGTCGTCGGGGATGACGCAGGCATCGAAATCGCTGCCGACTTTTTTGCGCAGGTACCGCTGCATCTCTTCGCTGATCGGCTCGGCATACTTGACCTCCAGCGTCCCCGGCTCAAGCGAACAGGGCACCACATGGAACCGGAGATCAACCCCCCAGAAACGCTCCAGCATCGCGATCGCCATCTTGGCCTGCTCGGCGTCGGTGCCGCCGCCGTCGCACAGGTCGCGAAATCCCCCGAACTCGTGCATCAAGGCCAGCATATTAAGGTTGCGCACGCTCTTGCCGTGGAAAAAGTCGATCGGCGTCCTTTCGAACTGCTGCCAGTAAGCCTTGGCGCGCTCGGAATAGCCGCGGGTCATTTTCGTGAATTCGTAGTCGATGATCCGGGCCATATTCAACTGCTCGACGGCAAATGCCAGGAACCCGGGCTCGTTCATGATATCGCCCGACTTTTTGGCCAGGGCCAAGACGACCGTATCGACCATGCTCGGATACTGCGGGACCTCCGCCTCTTTGTCCGAGGCGTTGAAATTGGAAAAAACCTTGCGGGCCATCAGCTCATCCGGCAGGAAGCCTTCGCAGATCGCCGCCGCCTCATCACCGAGGCCGATGGTGCGCCCCTTCCCGGGCCGCAGCTCGATCTCCTGCTTACCGGTACGGCCGCCGTTGTCGGTGATCGCCTGGCTCATGACCACGGCGCAGTTCAGGTCAAAGA
>CAZOGI010000050.1:0-6139 GCA_964579435.1 uncultured Planctomycetales bacterium | reverse complement strand
GGCGGAAGGGGCGCGGGTACGGGTTTTTGACCCCTGCGCCATGGGAAAAGCCAAAGCCCTGCTCAAGGCGCGACTGCCGGTCGTCTTCTGCAAAGACGCCTATGACGCCGCCCGGGGGAGCGATTGCCTGCTGCTGCTGACGGAGTGGTCGATCTTCCGGAAGCTCGATTTCAAGCGCCTGAAAAAACTGCTGAACCGTCCGCTGGTCATCGACGCCCGGAATATGTTCGAGCCACCGGAGCTGCCTTCATTGGGATTCTCGTACGTCGGCATGGGGCGCCGGCCCGGCGCGGAAAGAAAAGCCTAAAAACCTATGAAAGACCACCGTTGCGCATTCCTGAAAAGAGTCTCAACCAAAGAACTGCGTGTCGCCGTCGTGGGGCTCGGATACGTCGGCCTGCCGCTGGCCATTGAGTTCGCCCGTAAAGGATTCCCGGTGACCGGGATCGATGTCGACCGGGACCGTATCGAACGGCTCAACAAAAAAGTTTCCTATATAACTGATGTCCCGACCTCCCATATCCGTTCGGTCTACGCACAAGGCCGGTTCCGCGCCGAGAGCTCGTTCCGGCCCCTCGCGGAGGCTGATGCGATCATCATCTGCGTGCCGACCCCTCTGAAGCGCAAATACACGCCGGATATATCCTTTATACTCGGCGCGGTGCGACAGGTCCGTTCCTTTTTGCGCCCGGGGCAGCTGGTGGTGCTGGAAAGCACGACCTATCCGGGAACCACCGAAGAGACGATCCTGCCGATCCTTGAATCGACGGGCCTGGCCTGCGGCAAGGATTTTTTCCTCGCCTTTTCCCCCGAGCGCATCGACCCCGGCAATCAAAGATTTCCCCTCCATCGCATCCCTAAGGTCATCGGCGGGATCACGCCGGAGGCCACGGACATGACCCGGGCACTGTACGGCAAGATCGTCGCGCGGACGGTCCCGGTCAGCTCGGCGCGGGTCGCCGAGACGGTGAAGCTCCTGGAGAACACCTTCCGCATCGTCAACATCGGTCTGATCGACGAGATCGCGATGATGGCGCATGCAATGGGCATGAATGTCTGGGAGATCGTCGGCGCTGCCGCAACGAAGCCGTTCGGTTTCATGCCGTTCTACCCGGGCCCGGGGGTCGGCGGCCACTGCATCCCCAAGGACCCGCTCTATCTTTTCTGGAAAGCGAAGAAACACGGCTTCCGCTGCCGGTTCATAAAACTTGCATCCGATATCATCACCGCCATGCCGCACTACGTGGTGACGCGCCTGGAACGAGAGCTCAGGAGAGAAGGCAAAAAACTGCCGGGCGCGCGGATCCTGGTGCTGGGGGCGACGTACAAGAAAGACATCAAGGATTTGCGTAAATCCCCGGCCCTGGATATCATGGAGCTGCTTATCGACCGGGGCTCGGAGGTCTCCTACCATGATCCGCTCATCCCGTACTTGAAATTCGACAAGCTACGCCTGCATTCGGCCTCTTTGAGCGACGCGCTCCTGCGCCGGGCCGATTTCATCGTCATCGCGACCGACCACAGCTCGGTCGATTACGCGTTCATCCGCCGGCACGCGCGCCGCATCTTCGATGCGCGCAATGTCTATGCGGGCGTATCCGATCCCAAGATCACCGTCCTGTAAAGCAAGGAGCGTTGCTACTATGAGCCTGTACCTGGTAACCGGAGGGGCTGGATTCATCGGATCCCATATCGTCGAGGAGTTGGTGGCGCGCAGGCAGCGGGTGCGCATATTGGACGATTTTTCCAGCGGGACCATCGATAACATCAAGCCGTACCTCAAGGAGGTCGACGTCATCCGGGGGGATATCCGTTCGGCGAAGCGCTGCGCCGAGGCGGTCAAGGGCGTCGATTTCATCCTGCACCAGGCGGCATTGCGCAGCGTCCCGAAATCGATGAAAGAGCCGCACGCCTATAACGAGGTCAACATCCAGGGGACCCTCAACCTGCTTCAGGCGGCGGTCGCGCACAAGGTCAAGGCCTTTGTCCTGGCTTCCTCAAGCTCGGTCTACGGGGATACGACGGTCTTCCCGGAGAAGGAGGATTTCCTTCCCGCCCCGATCTCTCCGTACGCGCTGACGAAACTCGCCGGCGAATATTATTGCAAACTCTACGCGCACCACTACGCACTCTCGACGGTGTGCCTGCGTTACTTCAACGTTTTCGGGCCCCGCCAATCGCTCGACGACGAATACGCGGTGGTCGTGCCGAAGTTCATCACCTGCCTTCTGCACGGCGAGCAGCCGCCGATTTTCGGGACGGGAAAACAGTCGCGGGATTTCACCTTCGTCAAGAACGTCGTTCAGGCGAATCTCCTTGCCTGCGCGCGGCCGTTTAGCGGGGAGAGCTTCAACGTCGCCAGCGGAGCGTCGCAAACGGTCCTGGAACTGGTCGCCGTCCTCAACAAGATACTCAAGACCTCGGTGCGCCCGCGCTTTTTGCCCGTGCGCCAGGGAGACGTCTTCAAGACCTGGGCGGACCTGACGCAGGCGAAGAAGAAACTGCGTTTCAGCCCGAAGACCGATTTCGAAGCAGGGCTGCGGCTGACGTGCGACTTCTTCAGGCACCGCTACGCCGCAGGGGAGAAGCGCTGATGAAAAAAGTGTCTTTGGTTACCGGCGGTGCCGGCTTTATCGGGTCGCACCTGTGCGAGCGCCTCCTGGGAGAAGGGCACCGGGTTATCTGTCTGGATAACCTCATTACCGGTTCGGTCGAAAACATTCGGCCTATCCTCAAGGACGTTCGCTTCGATTTTATCGAGCATAACATCACCCGTCCGATATGCGTACCCGGGCCCCTGGATTACGTCCTGCACCTTGCCTCGCCCGCTTCTCCCGACGATTACCTGAAATATCCCATCCAGACGCTCAAGGTCGGATCGCTGGGCACGCACAATGCCCTGGGCATCGCCAAGGGCAAAGGTTCGGTCTTTGTCCTGGCGTCGACCTCGGAAGTGTACGGAGATCCTGCCGTGCATCCGCAGCCGGAGACCTATTGGGGTAATGTCAACCCGATCGGGGTACGCGGCTGCTACGACGAGGCAAAACGATTCGCCGAGGCGATCGTCATGGCATACCACCGGGTGTTCAAAATAAACACCAAGATCATCCGGATCTTTAATACCTACGGGCCGCGCATGAGGGTCAATGACGGCAGGGTCGTGCCCAATTTCATCTATCAGGCCTTGCGGGCAGAACCGCTGACCGTTTACGGCACGGGGGCACAGACGAGGAGTTTCTGTTTTGTCAGCGACCTGATCGAAGGGATCTGCCGGCTGATGCGCTGCAAACGCAATCTCCCGATCAACCTGGGCAATCCGCAGGAATTCACCATCCTGGAGCTGGCGGAGCTGGTGCTGAAACTCTCCGCTTCCCGAAGCAAAATTATTTATAAACTGTTGCCTCAGGATGACCCGCGGCAGCGCAAACCCGACATCCGTATCGCCCGCACCCTGCTCAAGTGGCAACCCAGGATCAAGCTGACTCAGGGTCTGCGCCTGACAATAGAGTGGTTCAAGGATCATCGTCTACCAATTTAGGACATTCGTTCCTTGAAAGGTTGAATTACCTCCAGGGCTGTGCTATACTTTTAATGTACTTATACGGCGGAAGATGGGAACATAAACGTCATAATTATAAGAATATCAAGTAAATAAACCTATTCTCCGCCCCTGATAAAGAGGAAAGGTGAATACCTAATGGAGAATAGGTTTTTTATATCCCTTTTTCGTTAAGGCAGTTAAGAAATAAAAATTTCTCTTGACAAAATGAAAGGGGGTGATATAAATAGTATCGAAAGTGGCTGGAAAAGCAGACGTTGCGTTTATTTTAACGCATACGTCAATCAAGGCTTAGGGAGGAGGGTAGATGAGAATGAAAAAAAGAGGCTTTACGCTGGTTGAAATTATGATCGTTGTTGCTATTATTGCATTGTTAGCTGCCATCGCCATCCCGAACCTGTTGCGTGCACGGTTGAACTCAAATGAATCGGCAGCGATTTCAGCTCTGCGTACCGTCGCTTCAAGCGCGATCAGTTATCGCTCGGTCAGCACGGGCTATCCGGCGAACATGGCCGCACTCACGAGCGTCACACCCGCATATGTAGACAACGTGCTCGGTGCAGGCGCCAAGAACGGCTATAACTTCGCTTTGACCGGTGCGACGAACACCTTCACGGCAACTGCGCGTCCCACCACGTTCCAGACAACGGGCGTGCGCGGTTTCTTCGTGGATGAATCGGGTGTTCTGCGCTGGACGAACGCCGACGCGGCTCCCGTGGTCGGTGATGCGGTATTGCAGTAAGACTGTTTGATGCTGTTTCAACGGGAAGGCGGGAGAGTTTCGGTCTCCCGCCTTTTCGCTTACAGAGGGCAATCTCTCATGTCGTTTCGGCCTCGCGGCTTTACCCTGGTAGAGTTGCTCATCACCATCGCGATTATCGCGCTCTTGGCGGCGCTGGCTATCCCCAATCTCCTGCGTACCCGCCTGAACACCAATGAAACGAATGCCGTCAATGCCCTCAAGGCGATCCGTGATGCCTGCATCAGTTATCGCGGCGTCATGTCGTCGTACCCGGCCGATATTTCCTCGTTGACTGCGACAACCCCGCCCTATGTCGATTCGGTGCTGGGCAGCGGCACGCGCAACGGCTACCAGTTTTCACTGACCGGAGCGACGAACTCTTTTACGGCAACCGCACGCCCCTCGACTTACCAGACAACCGGCATCCGCGGATTTTTCGTCGATCACTCGGGTTTCATCCGCTGGACGAATCAGGACGCGGCAGCGACCGTGAGCGATACCGTTTTTGAATAAGCTGCCTGATCGTTGCGCGCGGTCCCGGTTTCCCGTCGCCGAGCCCCTTCTTGTCCTTATCTGCGTTCTTATCTATCTGCCTTCTTTTGGCGTTCCTTTCCTCTGGGACGACCGGGCTATCATCATCGCCAACCCTCCCGTACAGAACGGCCCGCGGCTTTGGGCAGCGTTAGCCAATCCGCTCACCGCGTATACGAGCACTTTTTACCGGCCGTTGCAGATACTGACCCATGCCCTGGAATTCAAATTTTTAGGCTATAACCCTGTCGGATACCATGTCCTCAACATCCTCCTGCATTGCACAGCGTCCGTTCTCCTCATGCGCCTCGGGATGCGCTTGCGTTTTTCGCGCGAGGCTTCTTTTTGGGGGGCGTTGATTTTTGCTGTCTGCCCGTTGTGGGTGGAGACGGTTGCGTACATTTCGGGCCGGGCTGACAGCTTATTGGCTGTAGCCGCCTTCGCAGCGATCCTATGTTTTCTGAGCGGCCGTCTGGCGGGCTCGGTCTTCTGGTTTGTCTTGGCGCTCCTCTCGAAAGAAGCGGCTTTGGTCATCCCTTTGGTTGCCGTCGCGCTTTGGCGAGCCGATCCGCAGGAGAGAGTCGGGAGACGGCGAATTTTTTTCCTCTGGTGTCTATGCATCGTCGGCTATCTGTTGCTGCGCTGGCAAGCGGTGGGCAGGGAAGGATTGATGGTGCAGTCGGCCGCCCCTTTAGGAGAGCGCCTCCTTGCGTCTGCTTCCGTTTTCGGCCGCTACTTTGCTATGCTTCTTGCGCCGGTCAATCAGCATATGTCCTATGTCGTCTCGGGGGTTGCGCACCGGCCGCTGGAATCAGCGGCTTCGCTCTTGTTCGGGTCGATCCTGCTTTTTTCAACCTTTTTCCTGCGTCACCGGCCGCGGCTGCGGATGGCGGGCTCTTGGGTCCTTCTGTGGATGCTCCCGTATGCGGGCCTGGTGCCCGGGAACGCGGTTTTTGCCGAACATTTTTTCTATATCGGCGCCGGCGCGGTTTTCCTGCTGGGGGCGCAGATCTGCTTTTCTATTTTGGGAAAGCGTTTCGCGCGTATCCTTCTGGTGTGCCTCGTCTGCGGATACGCAGTTGCGGCCGTTCGCTATATCGGGCTCTGGCGAGATCCGGCGCGTCTTTACGAGAGGATTATTTTAGCCTCTCCCGGCAGCATTGACGGTTACAACAATTTGGGCGTACTCTTCATGGAACAGGGAGCGACAACGCAAGCGGAAACGCTTTTTCAGGCGGCGCACCGTGCCGTTCCGCAGGCATTGGAGCCGCTCTTGAACCTGGCACGCCTGGCGTCTCTGCGCGGGG
>CAZOGI010000049.1:4314-6759 GCA_964579435.1 uncultured Planctomycetales bacterium | reverse complement strand
CAGAAAGCGCTCGCCCTTTGAGCCCCTGGAGACGCTCGCCGAAACAAACCGTCAGGCGGTAGGACTGCCCCTCGATCCGGTGCTTGAGCGCGGCGATTTCGGCAAGTACCCGTTCGCCGCCGAGCCCCTCATAGGGACCGGTACGCAGCACCTCGGGATTTGCATTCCCCGGACGGACCGATCCGAGCAAAAACATCGTCCCCGCTCCCGCGGCCAATAGACCGCAGAGCGCTTCCTGCATCGGCTGTTTTGCCCGCAGCAGCCTCTGAAGGCGATCCCAGGCGCGTTTGCACAGCCACGGCGATGTACAGGCAATCCCGAGCCGCTGGCAAAGTTGGTGCAGATACCGCCTCGCATCGGTGCTCAGGCGCAGACGCTCGATGCTGGTCGCATCCTTGGTAACAATAATACGGGCAACGGCAGCATCCACCTCTTCAAAATGAGCGAAAATGCCGCTGGCGGCAAGCACCAGCAACTGATAATAACCCTGGTTCTGCACGAATTCCTGGTTTGTCAGGAGGTTCTGCAGCGTTTCCTGTCCTTGGGGGGAGCAAAGGTTAGTGACAATCTCCTCGGTCGCAGACCACAGGCCTGCCCAGCTATCGACGCTGCGCATCCGGCTGAAGCGTTCCTCCTGGTTCTTGAGGTATTGTTCCAGGACGAACCCAAGCGTTTGGGCAGCTTCCGCCTCGACGCCGTTGAAACGAAAAAGCTGCTTCAGCGCCTCCTCGCGCGCCGCCTGGGTGAAGAGGAAGAAATCGACGATCTCCTCCCGGCTCAGGGTCGTATCCTCGCCGCGGATAAGCGAACATGCCCGCACAAAGGAAATAATGTTATACAATGCTTCGCGCGCCGGCTGCAGCCTCTGGATCTCGAAATTCGTCTCTGCGATTAGCAGTTCGATCGAACGCGGCCGCAGGTATCCGTACTTGACCGATTCGTCGAACGCCCGCAGCGCCTGATTGAAAAGATCGAGCGCCTCGTCATTCTTCTCCTGCATGCGCAGGATAACCGCGCGCTGAAACAGACAGGCCCCGAGCGCAAAATACACGGTTTGGCGGTCTTTGGTGGAACAGGCCTGCGGCGGCGCAGCCTGGAAGCGCTCGACATCCGAACGCGCCTGATCCGTTTTGCTGACGAGTTCGGCAAGATCCTTCTCCCAGGTGACTGCGTAGCGTTCAAGCGCCCAGGAAACCCAGGTATGGACGGAATAGTCGGTCTCATTGACGTCGAGTAGTTTTTCTTTGAGCGGCTGGATGGCGTCGGGATGCTGAATCAAACCCAGGGCCTTGGCGGCTTCGGCACGCACGCGGTAATACGGGTCGCGCAGGGCCTGTGTCAGAAGAGGGATAACCGCCTGCTTTTCTTCGGGGCTGCGGTACTCCGCCTGACCGAGCATATACGCGGCGATCCGCCGATCGATCCGGCAATCATCACCCTTGAGTTGCAGCTGCACCCTCAACTCCTCTTTCCGGGCGGCATCGATCATCTCGCTGTAGCTCTGATTGAAAACCGCCAGCCGCAGCGCGATTTTGTACGCAAGACCCACCTGTTCCATATGCGCATGCATCCGTGTGTAGGCCTCCGTGATCACGCGCGCCTCGGCGTACGCCAGTAGCTGCCCGGCGAGCCGTGCTGGCAGCGTTTTCTTGAGCTTATTCAGTCGCATGCCCAGAACCTCGGCACTGGCTTCACGGACCTGCCGGGTGCAGGTATACAGCGCCGTACCCAGTCGGTCGTCATTTTCGGCGAAGGAATCGTTCGCCTGACGGGAAAGATCGACCAGACTGCACGTCTCTCCCCGGGCGTGCGCCTCCTGCAGATGTTTCACCAAATCCCAGATGTTGCACAGCACCCTGCTGGTGATGCCGCCGCTGATATGTTCGTACGAGTTGTATTTGTATCGCCCGCTGTGCAGGTAATGGAGAAACTCGTAGCGTGCCGCGTATGCAGGGCCGGGATTACAGGAAGAATACGGGACAAAGAGGATGCCGTTCTGATGGCAATAGGAAACCGCTTCCGGATGCGCGGCATTCGGGGTGGCCTCGATGACGAGGCGCCCTTTGAACGCACGGGCGTATTCGCTGTTGAACGAATACGGGCTTCCGGCCAGAACGGCCGCATCCGCCCGGTGGAGCGCGCGGCCTTTCTGGTGCCCGTGCGAAGGCGCATACGCAACCCCGATGTGGCTTTGTGCCGCATCCTGGAACGCCTCCAATACCGCGGTCTTGCCCTCATCGATACGGCGGTTGGCCTGCAGCAGGAGTTCCATCGGCAGCGCGCCGAGGGCCGCGTAGAGCTCAGCAAAATGCTGTCGATCCTTGGCCGAATCCCTGCCGATGATCCCGACGACATTGACGCCGACGCGCGCGTAATCCTCCAGCATCACCCGGGTAAATGCCGAGGCGTACTCGTTGTTGTAGCCGTGGATAACCACGTTGAGCG
>CAZOGI010000049.1:940-4214 GCA_964579435.1 uncultured Planctomycetales bacterium | reverse complement strand
CTGATCCCCAGGTGCGCATCGTCCATGCTGCGGGCCATAAGCGGGACCACGTTCAAGATCTGCGCCGGCTCACCGGCGTCTCCTTTGAAACCGCGGTGATAGATATCGACCGAACAGTCGGCGAGAATAACCTCGGGTTGATAAAGGTTCCCGTACATGCTCAGGAGCGCCTCGAAATCTTTAGCCGGATCGAGGGGGTCGCTGCGGTAGGTATAGATCAGGTACGCGGGAAGCACTTTCCCCTGTGGGCGTAACGCCTCCGGCAGCCTCCCCAGGAAGGCATACGGCTCAAGCACGATCGAAACCGCGATCCCGTGACGGCGACGGTAGGTATCGGCGATGTTGGTTGATTCGACGCTCTCGGCAAGCTCCCCCAGGAACGCCTTATCGGCCTCGGCACCGGGGATGAGACGCGCCAGGCGCTGCAAACCTTCGCGCAACTCTTGCGCATCGTCTTTCGGGGTGCGCCGCACATAGGAGCCGAAACGCTTCTTCGCCAGAAAGGCGTTGAGAAACGCGTGCGGCAGAATGATCGCCAGCCACCAGAAGAGCGGATGCCAGGCGAACGCTTCCACGGCGTACACAAAACCGAAGGTCAGGGCGCTCAGCAGCACCTTTTCGGTCGAGAACGCGAACCCTAACTGCCGTCGCAGCGAGTGGTCCCCCGAACCAAACATGTGCAGCAGCTGCCAGGCAACCAGGAAGGCAAGCACAACCCACATCTGCGGCATGCTTCCGGCGAACGCAATACCCAGGATCCATGAAGCGGCATAACTGCCCGCGGCGACAAAAAGGCATGACTCGACGAACACCGGACCGACCACCCGGCTGCTGCCGTACATATCTTCCATGAACGGCCAGATGCCGCCGGCCCGCGCCCCGGCCGGAGCCTGCGCTGAAAATCCATTTTTCCAACCCCCGATAGCAGGGTTGCGCCAGTGCCGGCGGAAGGAGAAAATCCGCAGCAGCATCGCACGCGCCTCTTTATCCAGTTGAAGGGTGCTTGCTTCTGCGGAGTCGAACCAGGCAATCGGAATTTCCGCGATCCGGCCGCCGGCCAGGGCGGTCAGGAGCAGGAGTTCGACGTCAAAGGCGAAGCTCGCATCTTCGGCGAAACGTACGATCCACTCGAGCAGCTCACGGGAAAAGAGCTTGAAACCGCGTTGCGTATCCTGGATCGCTTTGAGGAGCGGCTGGGCAGTGTGCACGCAAGAGTTGAAGACCTTGCTGGATAAGAACCGCGGCAGCGGCAGATCCTTGGCCTCCGCGCCCGGCATCCAGCGTGAGCCGATCGCCGCATCAGCCTCTCTGCGCAGGAGCGGCTGCAACAGGAGCGGGGTCTGGATCATATTGGTGGAAACATCAACGTCCGTATAGCCGATATACTGCGCCCAGCCCTCCTGCAGGGCGAAGCGAAACCCCTCCAGGATTGCCCCGCCTTTCTTGCTGCCGAGGCGTCTCTTTTCGGCGGGACTCATGCGCAGGACCCGCACCTGCTTTGGAGCAAGCAGCTCCCCGCGCGCGGCATATTCCCGGCGGATCTGTTCCCAAAGCTGCTCCACGCACCATGCAGAGGTATTGCCCGGGGTGCCGTCATCGACAAAAACGAGCCGCCACTGGTAGTGCACGTTGCGCCGCGACAATACCTGTTGCTGTTCGATTTTGTTGCGCAACGCATCCTCGCCCAGAGGGTTCAGAAACGAATGCGCGGGAGAAAGCCGGCGCGCCTCGTTGTACATGGCGACGACGAACAGGACGCGGGCCTCCTGCGTCCCCTCGATCAGGCGAAGCGACTCATCGATCTTGTTCGTCTCTTTCTCATTGCGTGCCGCAAGGGGCATGCTGGCGGGAAGCTTGACCATCGATTCAAGAAGCAAGCGTGCCGCCTTTGCCCGAGCATGGCGCGCTGAGTAGCCTTCTGCGGCAAAAGAGTGCTGCAGGAGGCTGGCGCAGTATTCGTCGCGCGCCGAAGGATTGACCACCAGAAGGTGGTCGGCGGCAAAAGCATGCAGCCCGATCCCCAGGAAGGCAAGCACGCCAAAGAGCTTCCGGGAACCAACGCGGATCAGCTTTTGTTCGGCCAACGTCCGTAAATGGCGCCTCGCCGCGGCGCATTCCGTCGATTGCCCGAGCACCGCAGCGGCAGTATCGCTTACCCCCTGCTCCAGCACGGGCAAAAACGCCCCACCGTTCTTCGCAAAACGGCGTTGCAAAGCAAGGGAAAGCCCGATAACCGTGCGCTCAAACGACAGGAGCTCGGCATCATCTTTCTTGCGGGCCGAAGGGACTGCGAATCCGCCTTCCCAGCGAGGCAACAGAGAAACCACCCCCTGCAACAGCTTGGCGGCAACCTGCGTCAAAAGCGGCACCGTCCGGTTCATGAGGTAGGCGGAAAAAACGGTCATTCCCAGATCCCAAAGCTGCTCCGCGGGCACCTGCAACGCATACGGCAGATAGTTAGCGACGAGAAAGGTCTTTGCCGGGGCAAGCATGAACTTGGCAACGAGGACATCGATAGTCTTGGCGCCTTCAAACGACTGCACCCCGAATTTTTTGCGCGCCGCGGCGATCGAGGCGGAGAGAAAAATGGACAGGACCATACCCCCGGCAAGGGCAATGCCGGTACGCAGTACCATCTGAAACGCACCCGGCAGTATTGCCGGCAGAAAACGCAGCGTCGTATATATCAAATTAGTCCCCAGGCCCTGCAGAATGCCGAATGAAGCGACGAGGGCAACCTGTCTCCAGCGAACATGCAGCCCCTGGTTCAAGAACTGTCCGGCGAGATCTGCGAGGAAACAGATGATCACGTTGACCGCCATATCTAAGATCAAAGCCTGCAGGAATCCGCCAAAACTGACCCATTCTTTGGCCGCCAGATATGCGCCGAACCATCCCGATGTATAAAGGTAAGGGATAAAGAAAGCTGCGGTGATTGCGGCGACCACGAGGAAAATACCCAGGCGCCTGGCCTTTCTGCCTGCTTCGCTGAAAAGCTCATCCAGGGTTAGGATCGCCCGGGAACGATCGCTGAACTCGACGCGGGTTTCGCGGTCAGCCTGTTCGTGTGATTTCCCCTCTATGACTTCCTTGTATTCGTGAGAGGCGATGATCTGGAGCGCATCGTTGAGGACGGCCCGATCGCTGCCGATGCGGGCATCAAGCTCCTGTCCGGTATGGACGCTGAGGACGACGGCGAGGTGATCAATACGGCGGAAGGCGAAGACAAAATCATCGGGCAGAGAACGCAGCAGGGGCGGGGCCTGTGCCGCAT
>CAZOGI010000049.1:0-930 GCA_964579435.1 uncultured Planctomycetales bacterium | reverse complement strand
CGTTGACTGTTTCTTCTTTGGGTTATCTCCTTTTCGTGCAGCAGCTAAAGCACGAACAGGATGATCAGCGAAACCACCAGCGCATAGATGGCGATAGCTTCAGCGAACACGATACCAAGGATAATGGTCGTCTGAATTTGACCGGCAGCATCCCGCAGGAAACGGTGCTCTCCCCGAAGGCAGGCGCCAAATGCAGCGCGCCGCGCGCAATTCCGGCGCACAAACCACTCACCTGCTCCGGAGTAAGGTTCCCCCAATATCCCCACCGCTGCGCGCGAGCCTCTTTGAGACGTCCCATGAACTCCAGCTGCGCGCGTTGTTTGGCCTTGAACTTAAAATCACGGGCAAGGGCGGCAATGAGCGCACGGCGTTTCTCCTGCGTCAAGGAGAGGTACTCATGCATCCCTTCGGCAGATGCCTCCCGGAGCACCCGTTCCTCCTCGAGGCCGATTTTGCTGGGGCCGGCATGTTCCTGGCCGCGGACAAGAAACTTGAAATCCGGGCATTCGATGATGCGGATAAGAGAAAGCCCGGCTTCAAAGAGCGGGTTGGTCAGGGGATGTTCGTACGCCGGTTTCTTCCTGCCGCGCGTGGGAATGAATACCGCCAGCCACAGCCACGCGAAAAATGCGAAATATTCCCGGTCCGCGGCGCCCAACCCCTTCTGCTGCTGGTACGTATCGGCTACGTCACGAAAGGCCTCCTGACGCGCCGCTTCGTGTGCGCTCCCCTCCTGGCGCAGCTGAACATAACGGCTCCGGTACTGTTCCATGAGGGAGGCAAGGCGCTCTGCGGCATCGACTTTCGAAAGACAAAAATCGGCGATCCGGCAGGCCTCCTGTACGCGCCCCGGACTCAACTCCCTGGTCAGAGAAACTATTTTATACACTGCCCGTTCCATGCGGGCATATTCCGGCTCGCGCAGCCAGA
>CAZOGI010000048.1:0-7252 GCA_964579435.1 uncultured Planctomycetales bacterium | reverse complement strand
AAGGATCCCCGCCGCTGCCTTGAGGTGCCGCTGAGCGTCGCGCGGCTCTCGGGAGAAGCGATGCTCCTGTGCCCGCCGCTGGTCAAAAAAGGGAATCCCAATCTGATCAGCGACGTCGCCTGCGCGGCCGCGTTTTTCGAGGCGGCTTTCGCCAGCGCCCGTTTCAATGTCGAGATCAATCTGACCTTTTGCCCGGACCGGCCCTTTGTTCAATCAACCCGCCGGGAGGTGTCCGCTCTGCAGCGGCGCATCAGGCGGCAGCGTCTGAAAGTGGAGGAAGACTGTGGCGAACTTATTGGAAGGAAAGCCGGTCGCGGAACGCATTAAGGAAGAGATCAGGCAGACGGTCCGTTCGCTCGGCAGGCCGCCGGTCCTCTCCAGCATCCTCGTCGGAGAGAATGCGGGGGCGCAGGCGTACGTGCGCTCCCAGCAGAAGGCCGCCGAAGCCTTGGGCATCGAATACCGCTTGAGCACTTTTGCCGCGGATACGGCCGAGAGCGCCCTGGCGGCGGGCATCGAAGGGTTGAACCACGACGAGGGGGTGGACGGGATCATCGTGCAGATGCCGCTGCCTGCCCAGATAAATCAGAAGCGGATCAGCGCCTGCATTGCCTCGGTCAAGGACGTCGAAGGGGTACATCCGGCCAATATCGGGCGCATCGTATTCGGCAAGGCGTCCCTCTTGCCCTGCACCGCGGCGGCGGCGATGGAGTTGCTCAAGGCCACGGGGATTAAGCTCTACGGCAAGGAAGCGGTGATGGTCGGCCACAGCGAGATCGTCGGCAAGCCGCTGGCGCTGCTGCTCCTGGAACAGTTCGCGACGGTGACGGTCTGCCATATCGGCACCGCGGAAGCCGGGAAGCTGCGCGAGCACGTCGCGGGGGCGGATATCCTGCTGGTTGCCGTCGGCAAGGCAGGCGTCATCAAGGGAGAATGGGTCAAGGAAGGGGCGGTGGTCATCGATATCGGCATCAACCGGGTAGGCGAAAAGATCGTCGGCGACGTCGAATTCGAGGCGGCCCAGGCGCGCGCCTCCTGGATCACGCCGGTGCCCGGCGGCGTCGGGCCGCTGACGGTCACCATGCTCATGCGCAACGTCGCCGAGGCGGCGCGGCGTACGCTCGAAGGCCGGAAACCGTAAAGGGGGGGCTCTATGCGTTGCCTGATCGTTGCGGCAGGTCTGATGTGCGTTCTCTTGGCCGGGGCGAAAGAGGGATCCTGCCAGCTCACCCCGCCGTCTGAAATGGAGCGGGTCGTCGATAAGGATGCCAAATACGACATCTACTGGCTCTCGGGTGACGTGCAGCTGAATGTCGTGCGGGACGTGAAGGTCGTCGAGACCAAGAATATAGCCAACCGGCTTTTCCTCGCCGTCCAGGCGACGGAGATGAAGCTGCAGAAGGGATTTATCCTGCTTGAGGCGATCATCGCCATACTTCCGGCCGGCCAAGCGGTCGACGTCAAACGGTATTTCTCCAATATGCAGATGCAGTAACCTTTGCCATGACCTTTCAGGAAAAACTCAGGAACAACTCCTTCGTGGTGACCTCGGAGATCGGGCCGCCCAAGGGCATCGAGACCGCAAAGCTGATCGAAGAGGCCCTGCATATCCGTTCCCGCGTCGACGCCATCAACGTCACCGACCTGCAGAGTTCGGTCATGCGCCTGGGTTCGCTTGCCGTCTGTGCGCTCCTGAAACAGCAGGGGATCGAGACGGTATTCCAGCTTACCTGCCGCGACCGCAACCGTCTCGCCCTGCAGTCTGACCTGCTCTCCGCGGCGGCATTGGGCATCGAGAATGTTCTGCTCTTGACCGGCGACCATACGAGTTTGGGGGATCATCCGGACGCAAAACCGGTCTTTGACCTGGATTCGGTGCAGCTCCTGCAGGTCGCCCGGGGTCTGATGCAGGGGACGGACATGAGGGGCAACAAGCTCAGCGGCAAGACCCCCCATTTCTGCCTGGGGGCGGTGGTCAATCCGGGGGCTGATCCCCTGGAGCCGCAGATCGTCAAGATGGAAAAGAAGATCGAAGCCGGGGCGGAATTCTTCCAGACGCAGGCGGTCTATGACGTGGGCGTTTTTGAGACATTCCTGCAGAAGACCCGCCACTTGAAGGTTCCGGTCATGGCGGGAATCGTCTTCCTGAAATCGGCAGGCATGGCCCGGTACATGAACAAGAATGTCGCGGGGGTCAGCGTGCCGGAGCAGTTGATAAAGGAAATGGAGACCACCGCCGACAAGGCCGCGCAGTCGGTGGAGATCTCCGCGCGCCTGATCAGGCAGCTCAAGCCCCTCTGTCAGGGTATCCATCTCATGCCGATCGGCTGGGATGCGCTCCTGCCGCGCGTCCTGGACGCGAGCGGATTATAACGACCTATGCCGCGCATCGTGATCGTCGGGAATTCTGCTGCCGGGTATGGCTGCGCCGCGGCGCTTGAAACCGCCGGCTTCAGCGGCGATTGTCTCCTGGTTTCCCGGGAAGGCGCCGCCGTCTACCGGCGGGACCTCCTGCCCGACTACATCGGCGCAGGCGTCAGGCACCAGGAGCTTTTTCTGTCCGCGGCCAAAGAACGGCTGTCCGTCGCCGCTGCGGTGACGGAGAAGGCCGAAGTGGTGCGGGTGGATGCGCGCCGCCAGCGCATCGTTCTGAAAGATAATTCCCGTATTCCCTACGAGTTCCTCGTCCTGGCCAGCGGCAGGAGCAGCCGGTTGCCCGATCTGCCCGGCAAGGGCAAGGAAGGGGTCGTGACGTTCAATACCCTGGAGGATGCCGAATCGATCCGGGCGCGCGCCACGCTCGCCCATACGGTTATTCTCGCCGGAGAGGCGGCCGCGTGCGCGCGGCTCTGCGCCGCCCTTTCCCGGCCCGATAAAGAGATCAAAATCGTTTCCGCCGCTGCGCCTGAGGGTTTCGTCGCGGATGAAGCGCGCGAATGGATAGCGGGGTTGCAGATAACCGAGCTCATCGGCGAGGGCGTCCAGTTGCGCGCGGCGCGCCTCAGCAGCAACAAGGTCATCGGCACGTCGCTGGTTATCTTTGCGAACGCGCCGCAGCCCAATACCGAGTTCGCGCGCGAAAGCGGCATCTGTTTGGAAGACGGGTATGTGTGCACGGATGAGGCAGGCCGGACGAATCTGGCGACTGTTTTCGCCTGCGGCTCAGCCGCTCGCAGCGCCGCCCGCGGAGTAGTTGACTCCTGGGACGCGGCAGTCGAAGACGGCAGGCGCGTCGCCGCAACCATCAAAGCAGCCATTGAAGGGAGTTGCTCGACATGTCAGCAGACATCTTGATTCAGCTGGGGACCAAGGGTGCGGATGCGGTGTTGGGGCTTACCCGGGAGGCCCTGCGCGCGGCGCAGAAGGAAAAGGGGGCGGCGGCGCCGATCGCCTTCCCCGAGACCAACTACTTTTTCCCTTTGAGCAACGCCTTTCTGAAGCGCGAAGTCAGGACGATCGGCGATTGCCTCGCGGTCGTTGAAGAGGCGGCGAAGCTCAACGCCAATACCCCTGCTTCCGACGGCTTGCACCTGCCGGCGCTGGGAGGCGTCCTGAACAAAGGCCTCGCGACGCTCTTGTGCGAAGAGATTCTGGCCGCCCTCAAGTACCAGGAGGGAGCGCATCCCCAGGAAGGCTGCGCCGGGTTCCTCAGTGACACGCTCCTGCGCTCCCTCGGCATCCAGCTCGTCGACGGCCGCATCGCCGGCATCGCGGTGATCCTGGGGCCGGCGCGCGACGCCGAGTCGGCGGTGACCCTGGTGCGGGATTTCCAGAGCCGCAGCATCGTCAGCATCCTCGTCGGAGAGGCCGGCGGCAAGACCTTCCGGCAGCAGCTGCAGGAGCAGAACGTGGCGGTGGGGCTGGAGAATTACGTCGTGCCGCTGGGAGACGATTATCTCTCGGCGATCTATATCGTTAATTGGGCGGTGCGCGCCCCGCTTATCTATGGGGGGTTAAAGAGCGGGCAGTGGGAGGAGATCCTGCGCTATACCCGCGAGAAGGTCCCGGCGTTCGTGGTGCTCTTAAGTCATGTCGATGAGGTCATCGTGGCGACCGGCCTGGGGGTTCTGGCAATGGGGATCCCCATCATTTCCGATCTGGACGTCCCGCAGCTGGGCAAGATCGATACGACCCTGTATGAGGCGCTCGTCACCGAGAAAAATTATGCCAAGCTTGCCCAGGCCTGTATCCAGACCCGGGGGCTTAAGGTGAAGGTCGCCAACATCCCGGTCCCTGTTCCCTATGCCGCGGCGTTCGAAGGCGAGCGGGTGCGCCGCGAGCAGCTCCATGTCGAGTTCGGCGGCAAGGCGGGCGGGGCGTTCGAGTTCCTGACGACCGCATCGCTGGAGGAGGTCGACGACGGGTCGGTTGAGGTCCACGGCCCGGAGGTCGACGCGCTCCCGGCAGGACAGAAGTCGATGCCGCTGGCGATCCTCGTGGAGGTGGCCGGGCGCAAGATGCAGAAAGATTTCGAGCCGATCCTGGAGCGGCAGATCCACCGTTTCGTCAATTACGCCATGGGCGTCATGCACGTCGGCCAGCGCGACATGAACTGGATCCGTATCAGCAACGACGCCTATGCCAAGGGGTTTCGCCTGAAACATATCGGCGTGATCCTGCACGCGATGATCCATCAGGAGTACGGCACGATCGTCGATAAGGTACAGGTCAGGCTCTATACCGGCAAGGCCGACGTCGAGCGCCTGCGGCCCCGGGCCTTGGCTGCCTACGCCGAGCGCGACGAGCGATTGAGCGGCATGACCGACGAGAGCGTGGACACTTTTTATTCCTGCCTGCTCTGCCAGTCTTTCGCGCCCAACCATGTCTGTGTCATTACCCCGGAGCGCCTCGGGTTATGCGGGGCGTACTCCTGGCTCGACGGCAAGGCCTCTTTCGAGATAACCCCGACGGGGCCGAACCAGCCGGTACAGAAGGGCTCCTGTCTCGATCAGCGCCTGGGCCAGTGGGAGGGCCTCAACACGTTCTTCAAGGAGAAATCGAACAAGACCATCGATCGGGTGAGCATGTATTCGCTGATGGACGCCCCGCAGTCTTCCTGCGGCTGTTTCGAGGTGATCTTGGCGATCATTCCCGAGGTCAACGGCGTGATGGCGGTCCACCGCGATTATTCCGGCATGACCCCCTGCGGGATGACGTTCACGACCCTGGCCGGATCGGTCGGCGGCGGGGTGCAGACTCCCGGGTTCCTGGGGGTGGGCAAGCTCTACCTGACGAGTAAAAAATTCATTTCGGCAGACGGCGGGCTCCGGCGGCTGGTATGGATGCCCAAGGATCTGAAGGAGCTGTTGCGCGAGAAGCTGTCCCGGCGCGGCGCCGAGATCGGCGTTCCCGGATTCATCGACCAGATCGGCGACGAAACGGTCGCGACCAGCGCCGATGAGCTGGCGTCCTACCTGCAGAAGGTGCAGCATCCGGTGCTTTCGATGGAGCCGTTGCTGTAGGCGCGGCCCATAAATTTTTCTTGACCGCAAAAGATTTATAGCTATAATTAAATCAAATAGTTATATGTCTACCTCCTCCCTGCCAAGATACGTGATACCACATTTCCGTGTTGGGGTACTTTTGTCCGCTGCGCTTCTGGCGGGCGTTTCTCTTGCCGAAGCGGTTGATCCGTTTCCCAAAGATACCCCGTATTCCGGCAAGCTCAAGAAAAAGAAGGCCTCTACCGAGAATCAGCAGAGCAGCAAAACCACCCCCGAAGAAGAGCTTTCCCTGACGCAGCTTCAGGCGCGCATGTACCGCGAAGCGGGCATGAAGATGCAGCAGGCCGGTGACCTGGAACGGGCGTTGAGCTATTACCAGAAAGCGGTCGAGCTTGATCCGCAGCTGGCGGCCGTGCATAACGACGTCGGCGTGCTCTATGAAGCGATGGGCAAGACCGATCAGGCTGAGGAGTCTTACCGCAAGGCCCTCAAGATCAATCCGGCGTATGCCAGCGCCTACACCAACCTGGCGCTCCTGTACGAGTCGAAACGCGACCTGAAACAGGCGGGCCTCTGTTGGCAGCAGCGCGCCCAACTGGGGCCGGCGGGCGACCCGTGGGCGGAAAAGGCCCAACAGCGCCTGCACGACATCCTCTGGGCGATGGGCGAGTATACCCAGGAGAGCGGTCGCGAGCAGGACGTGGTTGACCTCCTGCGCTCGATCGCCACGAAGAAAGAGCTCTTCCGCAACGACGAAAAGGCCCAGGCCCAGCATTATCTTGATCAGGCCAAGCTCAGCTACAAAAAAGACGATTACGCCAACGCGATGCGACTGGCGGTGAATGCGCAGCTGTTGGATCCCACCGACCGCGAGATAAACGAATTTATTGAAAAACTGCAAACGCGGGCACTCTCGCAATAAGCAGATACGCATACTTCGCAGTCCTTCCATTTTCCCGTACCCCATGCGTTTACCGTAATGGACGAGGAGACGCTGTATCTTATCGACGCGACGGCGCTCTGTTACCGCGCTTTTTACGCGATCAGGGACCTGCGCGCGTCAAACGGCCAGCCGACGAATGCGGTTTTCGGTTTCGTGACCATGCTGCAGAAGTTCCTGAAGGAGTACGATCCGCGCACGGTGGCCGCCTGTTTCGATGTTTCCCGCGAGACGTTCCGCCAGAAGAAGTTTGCCGAATACAAGATCAACCGTCCGGCGACGCCCGATGAGTTGCGCAGTCAGATCGGGTTCATCCGCCGGATCGTCGAAGCCTACGGCATCGCGCTCTGCGAAGCGCCGGGATACGAGGCAGACGATGTCATTGCGACCCTGGCGCGGCAGGCGGGCGCCTGCGGCCGCGCGACCCTGATCCTCAGCGGCGATAAGGATATCTTGCAGCTGGTGAACGAGCGCACGCAGGTATTGGCTCCCGGCAAGGATGAGCCGGTGCTCTACGACGCGCGGCGCGTGCGGGATCGTTTCGGCGTGGAGCCGGGCGCTATCCCCGACCTCCTGGCTTTGATGGGAGATACCAGCGACAACATCCCCGGGGTGCGCGGGATCGGGGAGAAGACCGCGGCCAAGCTCCTGCAGGGGTTCGGCGGGACCGAAGACCTTATTACGGGGGCGGCGCGCATCCCCCAAGAGCGGCTGCGCCGTTCGATCGAAGAGAACGCCGCGCTCATTCGCCTCAGCAAGGATCTGACGATTCTGGCGGATGTGCCGCAGATAGAATTCAGTCCCGAGCGCTTCAGGCGCAGGCCCGCGGATTATGCATCTCTTGAAAAGCTCTTCCGGGAGCTTGAGT
>CAZOGI010000047.1:0-8432 GCA_964579435.1 uncultured Planctomycetales bacterium | reverse complement strand
TACGGGAGCTTGGGTTCCGCAGCCTGCTCAAAAGTCTGCCTCTTCCCGCCGCCGCGTCTCCTGCGGCAGCGGTTCTGCGCGAAACGGACTTTTCGGCGCTTTCGGGTATTGCCCCCGGGACGCTTCTGGCCCTGCGGCTGCAAGAAGAGCCGCGGTGCCTGTGGGTCGGGACCGACGAAGCCGCGGTATGCCTCGGCGCCGGTCTTGAGGGCGCCAAAGACCTTTTGGCTGATTCCCGCTTTCCCAAGGCCGGGCCTGATCTGAAGGCGGTCATGCTCTTTCTGAAGCAGCACGGCCTGCGGCTGGGGGGGGAGCTCTTTGATGCGATGATCGCGGCGTACCTGCTTGACCCCGGGCAAAAGGGTTTCGGCCTCTCTGAGCTTGCCGGCAGTTTCCTGCAGCAGCGTCTTGACGAGGCAGCGGCTGCGCCGGAAAGCCTCGGGGTGCTGCGCGCGCTGGTGCCGGTCCTGGAAGGGCAGCTCCGGGAAAAGGGGTTGATGAAGCTTTTCCGGGAGGTCGAGATGCCGCTGGTGCCGGTCCTGGCCCAGATGCAGTCCGACGGTATCCGTATCGACGTTGAGTTCCTGAAGCAGCTTTCGGCGCGTCTGGAAAAGACGCTCCTGGGCCTGATCGAGAAAATTTATGCCTGCAGCGGAATCCAGTTCAATATCAATTCGCCGAAGCAGCTGCGCGAAATCCTTTTCGAGCGCCTGAAGCTGCCGGTGCAGCGGCGCAGCAAGACCGGGCCTTCGACCGACGAAGAGGTCCTGCGGGGCCTGGCCGGGAAACATCCGCTGCCGGCGTTCTTGCTGGAGTACCGCCAGCTGACGAAGCTCAAGAATACCTATATTGATACGCTGCCGCAGATGGTTGACGCGGCGACCGGGAGGGTGCACGCGACGTTCGACCAGACCGGGACCGAGACCGGGCGCCTGAGTTCGCGCAATCCCAACCTGCAGAATTTGCCGGTCAAGACCGAGATCGGCCGCCTCATCCGCCAGGCGGTGTGCGCCTACGCCGATACCGATGAGCTGGTCGCCTGCGATTATTCGCAGGTCGAGCTTCGGGTCCTGGCGCATCTCTGCGGCGATGAGACGCTCTGCGCCGCCTTTGAGGCGGGCAAGGATATCCACCGCGCCACCGCCGCCCTCATTTACGGGATCGAGGAAGCGGCGGTCGATGAGCGGGGCAGGGAGACGGCCAAGCGGGTGAACTTCGGCATCATTTACGGTCTGACCCAGTTCGGCCTCTCCCGTGACCTGGGGATTTCCTTCGAGGAGGCGCAGCGTTTCATCGACGCCTATTTCGCGCGCTACCCCGGGGTCAAGGAGTACATCGACGCGCAGATCGCGCGCGCCCGTGTTGACGGGTTCGTGACGACGATTTTAGGCCGCCGGCGCTACCTGCCGGAGATCGCCAGCAAGAATCCGGCGCTGCGTCAGTTCGCCGAACGCCAGGCGGTCAATACGCCGATCCAGGGCTCGGCCAGCGATCTGATCAAGCTGGCGATGATCCACCTGCAGCAGCTGATCGAAAAAGAGCGCCTCTCGACGCGCCTCCTGATGCAGATACACGATGAGCTTGTGTTCAATGTCCCGCACAACGAGTTTTTTTTCGTCGAGACGATACGGCAGCGGATGGAAGAGGTGCTGCCCCTGCGGGTGCCGATACGGGTGAGCGTGAAAAAGGGTCGCAACTGGCTGGAAACGGAGGAGGTCCACGCATGAAGATACTGACCTGTGCGAGTGAGATGGTTCCCTTTGCCAAAACCGGCGGTCTTGCCGACGTCGCCGGTGCGTTGCCGCTGGCGCTGGAGGAGCTCGGTCACGAGGTGATCGTCACCCTGCCGCGCTACAAGGCGATCCTGGATACCAAGTTCAAGCTGACCCGCGTCAGCGCCGACATCTCCTGTGCGCTGGTCGGCAAAAAGATCAAGGTCTATTTTATCGAGCAGCCGGCCCTGTACGGGCGCGACGGGCTCTACGGCGACAAGGCCGGGGATTACCCCGATAATCTGGACCGGTTCCTCCATTACTGCAGCCGGTCGCTGTCCGTGCTCAAGGAGATCGGCTTCAAGCCAGACATCATCCACTGCCATGACTGGCAGTCGGCGCTGGTGCCGGTGCTGCTGAAGAGCGCGTTGGCGCAGGATCCGTTCTTCAAGGCGGCCAAGACGCTCTTTACGATCCACAACATCGGTTACCAGGGGCTTTTCCCCAAAGAGCAGTTCCCGAAACTGGGGATCGACTGGAAATTCTTCACCCCCGAGACCCTGGAGTATTACGACAAGATCAACGTCCTCAAGGGAGGCATCGTTTTCTCCGACGCCGTCACGACGGTCAGCCTGACCTACAGCCGGGAGATCCAGACCAAGGAGTTCGGGTTCGGGCTGGAAGGGGTCCTTGCCAAACGCAGCGGCTCGGTCTTCGGGATCTTGAACGGCCTCGATTACGGCATCTGGAACCCGGAATCGGATCCCTTTCTCGAGAAGAAATACTCGGTCAAGAATATCGCCGAGAAGGCGCGCAACAAGGCTGCGCTGCAGAAACGCTGCGGCTTGCCCGTCGAGCCGACGATGCCGCTCCTGGGCATCGTCTCGCGCCTGGCAGAACAGAAGGGGTTCGATATCCTCGCCAAGGCGATCGAGGATATCTGCGCCGAGAAGCTGCAGCTGGTGATCCTGGGCACGGGAGACGCGCTCTACCACACGCTGCTGGAATCGATCGTCAAGAAATACCCGAAGGTCGTCTCGCTGCACCTGAAATTCGACGATTCCCTCGCCCACCAGATCTACGCGGGCTCGGACATTTTCCTGATGCCCTCCAAGTACGAGCCCTGCGGCCTGGGGCAGCTGATCAGCCTCAGCTACGGCACGATCCCCCTGGTGTACAAGACCGGCGGCCTTGCCGATACGGTGACCAGGGAGAACGGTTTTGTCTTCGACCGCTACGATGCCGGGGAGTTGCTCAAGACGGTACAGAGAGCGGTCAAGGCCTTCGGCGACCAGAAGTCCTGGGGTAAGCTCATGCAGAAGGCGATGCAGTACAATTTTTCCTGGGAGCAGTCCGCGAAGCAGTACGTGCGTCTGTATGAAAAACTCAGGGCGTTTTCCCCGTCGCGCTAGGCTGCTGGTCGGCCTGACCGGGGTCATGGGCAGCGGTAAATCCAGCGTCGCCAGGATGCTTCGGGCGCGGGGCGCCGCGGTTATCGACGCCGACGCGATCGCCGGCGGCCTGCTGCGTCGCCGCTGCGCGACCTGGCAAAGGCTCAAGCGCGCCTTCCCGGGGGCGTTGCGGGAGACGGGCACGCTTGACCGCCGGCTCCTGGCGCAGGAGGCGTTTTCCAGCGCCGCGAACCTGCGCCGGCTCAACCGGATCATGCACCCGCCGCTCCTGCGGCGTATCCGGCAGGATATCCGGCGCAGCCGCGGCCGGGTGGTCGTGGTCGATGCGCCGCTCTTGCTGGAGACGGGATTGGAGCGGCTTATGGATGTGGTGGTCGTCGTCGCTGCGCCGCGGCGGCTGATCCTGAAGCGCCTCTGCGCTTGCGGCAGGTTCGGGCGTTCGGATATCGTGCGGCGGATGCACGCGCAATTTTCTTCGCGCGCCAAGCGGGCGCGCGCGGATTTCATCATAGAGAATGCCGGGACCCGGCATCAGACCGAGAAGCAAGTCGAGCGGCTCTGGCAGAGGCTCTCCGGGGTGTTGCAGGGAGAGGTTTTGTCTGGTTCCGTTCGACGCAGCCGTGCCTCTGTCAGGGGCGCAGGCACCGTTTAACAAGCACGTCACAAGGAGGAGTGTGTGGAAAAGTTGGATATCGGAAAACTCAAGGAATTGAAGATCGCGGAGCTCAACAAGATCGCCCGCGAGATGAACGTCAACGGCCTCAGCGGCCTGAAGAAGCAAGACCTGATCTTTAGGCTCCTGCAGGCGCAGGCGGAGCGGGAAGGGCTCATGTTCGGCGAGGGGGTGCTGGAGATACTCCCGGAAGGGTTCGGGTTCCTGCGCTCTCCCAACTACAACTATCTGCCCTGTCCCGACGATATCTACATTTCTCCTTCGCAGATCCGCAAGTTCGATTTGCGCACCGGGGATACGGTCAGCGGGCAGATCCGCCCGCCCAAGGAGGGCGAGAAGTATTTCGCGCTCCTGAAGGTGGAAGCGGTGAACTTCGAGAATCCGGAAGAGGTCAAGGAAAAGATCCTCTTCGACAACCTGACGCCGATCTATCCGCACGACCGTTTCGTCCTGGAGACCTCCCCGACGGAGATCTCGATGCGCGTCATGGATTTGTTGACCCCGATCGGCAAGGGACAGCGCGGCCTGATCGTCGCGCAGCCCTACAGCGGCAAGACCGTGCTCCTGCAGAAGCTGGCCAACGCCATCACCACCAACCATCCGGACTCGATGCTCATCGTCCTGCTCATCGATGAACGCCCCGAGGAGGTCACCGACATGCAGCGCAGCGTCCGCGGTGAGGTCATCTCTTCGACCTTCGATGAGCCGCCGGAGCGGCATGTGCAGGTGGCGGAGATCGTGCTGGAGAAGGCCAAACGGCTCGTCGAGCACAAAAAGGACGTGGTGGTGCTCCTGGATTCGATCACCCGCCTGGCGCGCGCCTACAACTCGGTCATCCCGCACAGCGGCAAGGTGCTTTCCGGCGGTATCGATTCCAACGCCCTGCAGAAGCCCAAGCGTTTCTTCGGCGCCGCCCGCGCCATCGAAGAAGGGGGGAGCCTGACGATCATCGCCACCGCGCTCGTCGAGACCGGCAGCAGGATGGACGACGTGATCTTCGAAGAGTTCAAGGGGACGGGCAACATGGAGATCCAGCTGGACCGCAACCTCTTCCAGCGCCGCATCTACCCGGCGATCGAGATCAAGCGCTCCAATACCCGCCACGAAGAGCTGCTCCTGAAGCCGGAGGTCCTGCAGCGGGTTTGGATCCTGCGCAAGGTGCTCAACGAGCTCAACAACGTCGAGGCAATGGAGCTCTTGATCGACAAGCTGGGCAAGACCAAGACGAATGAAGGGTTCTTGAACAGCATGAATCAGTAGGGCCCGGGGGTTAGAGACGTTTTCCATTTTATTCGGGAAAGTGTCCCCGGTTTATGCGGGACAGTGTACCTTTTAGTCGAAATTCGTCTCTCGCTCAAGGCTACACACCCGATAAAATCAACGAGAAAGGAAACCGAAATGAAGGACAAAATTCACCCGAAGTACCAGGAATGCGTCATCGTCTGCGCCTGCGGCAACACCATCCATACCCGCTCGACCAAGCCCAATATCAGGGTTGAGGTCTGCTCGCGCTGCCATCCGTTCTTCACCGGTAAGCAGAAGTTCGTGGATTCCGCCGGTCGCGTCGATAAATTCGTCAAGAAGTACGCGAAGAAATCAGCCTGACGGGTCCTGTCGGCATGTCTGCGCAGCTGGAAAAGATGCAGCAGCGCTACGAGGAGCTGGAGCAGCTCCTTTCCAGCGCCCCGGTCATCGCCGACCGCGAGCAGTATAACCGTCTCGCCAAGGAGCTGGCAGGGCTGCAGGAACCGGTGCGCCTGTCCCGCCAGTGCCGCAAGATCGACGGGGAGATCGCCGGGCTGGAGGCAGCACTGCTGGAGCCGCACGACCGGGAATTCCTGGATATGGTCAACGCCGAGCTTCTGGAGCTGCGCGCGCGGCGCCAGGAGCTGGAGCGGTCCCTGAAGGATTCCCTGACCGGCGACGATCCCGACCTGGGCAAGGACGTGATCGTCGAGATCCGCTCCGGAACCGGGGGGGAGGAGGCGGCGCTCTTTGCGGCCGATCTGTTGCGTATGTACTCCCAGTATGCCGCCGCCAAGGGTTGGAGCGTCGAGACAATGTCTTCCAATCCGACCCAGCTCGGAGGGTTAAAGGAAGTCGTCATCAGCGTCAAAGGCAAAGAGGCATACAAGCGGCTCAAGTTCGAGAGCGGGGTCCACCGCGTTCAGCGCGTCCCCGACACCGAAGCGCAGGGGCGCATCCATACCTCCACCGCCACCGTCGCGGTGCTGATGGAGGCAGCGGAAGTGGACCTGGTCATCGAGCCGAAAGACCTGCGCATCGACACCTACCGCTCTTCGGGTCCCGGCGGCCAGCATATGCAGAAGACCGATTCTGCGGTGCGCATCACGCACCTGCCGACGGGGCTGGTGGTTGCCTGCCAGGACGAGCGCTCTCAGATCAAGAATAAGAACAAGGCGATGCGCATTCTGCGTTCCCGGATCCTGGACGCCCGGCGGGAGGCCGAGGCCAAGAAGCTGACCCAGGAGCGTCGCGCGCAGATCGGTTCGGGAGACCGCAGCGAAAAGATCCGGACCTATAATTATCCCGACCGGCGCCTGACCGATCATCGGATAAATTTCACGCTCTACCGTTTGCCGGAAGTGCTCGACGGTGACCTGGAGGAGCTTTCGGATGCGCTCCTGAAGGCCGAGCAGGAGAAACGCGATGAACGAGTCTGAAGCGCTCCTGAGCAGTCTGCTGGGGCTGGGGCGCGCGCAGCTGTACCTGCGCCGCCGCGAGAAGCTCGGCGCGCAACAGGGGCAGCGTCTCGCCTCGGTCCTGCGGCGCAGGATCGACGGAGAACCGCTGGAGTATATTCTGGGCGAGGCCGATTTTCTCGGCAGCACCTTTGCCGTCACGCCCGCGGTGCTCATCCCCCGTCCCGAAACCGAACTGCTCGTCGAGACGGTGGCTCAGATCGCGCGGCGCTCTTACGGGGGGCAACGTCCGCGGCTCCTTGAGATCGGCACCGGCAGCGGCTGCATCGCCGTCATGCTCGCCAAGCTCCTGCCCGGGGCCGCGGTCACGGCCCTGGATATCTGCGCGGAGGCGCTGGCGATCGCGCAACGCAATGCCCGCGCGCACGGGGTATCGGTGCAATTCCTGCAGAGCGATCTGTGCGCCCGGCTGAACGCGGCAGCAGGCACTTTCGATATCGTGGTGAGCAATCCTCCGTATATCAGGAGCGCCGATCTGGCTGGGTTGCAGCGGGAGGTGCGACGAGAGCCGCCCCGGGCGCTTGACGGAGGCGCCGACGGTTTATCGGTGTACCGCAGGCTTATCCCCCAGGCGGCCGGGTTGCTTGCGGACGGGGGATTTCTTGTGCTGGAGATCGGCGCCGATCAGGCGCCGGCGGTGAGGCGGCTCATGCGCGAACCGGGAGTCCTGCGGCACTGCCGCATACAGAAGGATCTGGCCGGCAGACAGCGCATTGCCATAGCGAGGAAACGGTATGGATAAACTGGTTATCGAAGGGTCCAATAAGCTTAAGGGGGAGATCTCGGTTTCCGGCTCGAAGAATTCGTCGCTGCCGATTTTGGCGGCGACCCTGCTGACAGAGAGCGCCTGCGTCATCAAGGACGTCCCGAACCTGCGCGATACCGTGACGATGATGAAGATCCTGCGGGCGCTGGGCAAGACGGTCGAGTTCGATAACGGCACCGTGACCGTCACCCAGGGTAAGAGTTGTTCCTGTCCCGCGGATTACAAGCTGGTGTCGACGATGCGCGCCTCTTTCTGTGTCCTCGGGCCGCTCGTCGGCCGGTACCATAAGGCGCGCGTTTCCTATCCGGGAGGCTGCGTCATCGGCGTGCGTCCGGTCGACCTGCACCTGAAGGGGATCCGCGCGCTGGGAGCGGATATAGATATCGAGAGCGGGTATGTCGTGGCAAGCGCCCGCAGACTGAGGGGCGGATCGGTCTATTTGGGCGGTGATTTTGGATCGTCGGTGTTGGGTACCGGCAACGTGCTGATGGCGGCGGTCCTGGCCAAGGGACGCACCGTTCTGGAGGCGGCCGCGTGCGAGCCGGAGGTGGTGGATCTGGCCGAGTGCCTCATCAAAATGGGGGCAAAGATCAAAGGGCACGGGACCCCGATCATCGAGATCGAAGGTGTGCGGCATCTGCACGGGCTGGAGCACCGTATTATCCCCGACCGCATCGAGGCCGGCACTTTCATGATCGCCTCCCTTATCACCCGCGGCGACGTGGGGATCAAAAATGCCTGTGCCGCTCACCTGGGCGCCCTCATTGACAAGCTGCAGGAGGCGGGAGCTTCGGTGACCCGTTCGGCCAAGGGGGTGCGGGTGCGCTGCGTGCGTACGCTGCGGCCGATCAACGTCACCACGCTGCCGTATCCGGGTTTCCCGACCGACATGCAGGCCCAGATGGTCAGCCTGATGAGCGTTACCAAAGGCACAAGCGTCATCACCGAAAAGATCTATCCCGACCGCTTCATGCACGTGGCGGAGCTCAACCGTATGGGGGCGCGCGTCAAACGCGAGGGGCCGCATGCGATTATCGAAGGGGTCAAGACGCTTTCGGGGGCGCCGGTGATGGCTTCGGACCTGCGCGCCTCGGCGAGCCTGGTGCTGGCCGGTCTCGTCGCTCAGGGGCGCACCTCGGTTTCCCG
>CAZOGI010000046.1:0-8927 GCA_964579435.1 uncultured Planctomycetales bacterium | reverse complement strand
GCCCGCGAGATCGCCGCCCAGCGCCAGGAAAAAGAGAAGCAGCAGCAGATGAAGAGCGTGCGCCGCATCAGCCTCGAGGATTTGCATGCGCAGATACTCGAAGGCAAGATCAAGGACCTGAAGGTGATCATCAAGGCGGACGTGCAGGGGTCCCTTGAGGCGATCAAGGATGTCCTCGAGAAGCTCAATGTCTCCGAGATCAAGATCGAGTGCATCCACGAGGGCGTCGGCAGCATCAATTCTTCCGACGTCATCCTGGCGGTGGCCTCCAACGCCCTCATCCTGGGATTCAACGTGCAGCCCGATGAGCCGGCAAAGGAGCTGATCGCCCGGGAAGGGGTCGATGTCAAGACCTACAATGTCATCTATGAGCTGGGTAACGATATCAAGGCAGCCGTCGAAGGGATGCTGGAGCCGAAACTCAAGAAAACCTTTGTCGGCAAGGTAGAAATCCGCAAGGTCTTCCGCCTTTCGCGCTCCGGGATGGTCGCGGGCTGTTTCGTCTCCAAGGGCAAGATCACCCGCACCAGTCCGGTGCGCCTGGTGCGTAACGGCCAGCAGATCTTCGAAGGGACGCTCTCCTCCCTGAAGCGGTTCAAGGACGACGTGCGCGAGGTCGTGGAGGGGTTCGAGTGCGGCCTGACCCTGCAGGGGTTCGATGCCGTTCAGGAGGGCGATGTCGTGGAGGCCTTTGAGGTCGAGCGGATCGCCCGCAAGCTCGTCTGAAGGGGAGCGTGATGAAACCGGTTATCTTAAGCGGCATGCGTCCAACCGGGATGCTGCATTTGGGGCACCTGGTCGGGGCGCTGCAAAACTGGGTGAAGCTGCAGGAGTCCTATGACTGCTCCTTCATGGTTGTCGACTGGCATGCCTTGATGAGCGAGTACGAGGATCCTGCGGTGCTCTCCCGCAGCGCCCTGGAAAACGTCGTCGACTGGCTCAGCGTCGGGATCGATCCCGAGCGTTCCTGCGTCTTCGTGCAGTCCCAGGTCGTCCAGCACCTGGAGCTGTATATGGTATTTTCCGCCTTCACCCCCCTGGGATGGCTTGAGCGTTGCCCGACCTACAAGGAGCAGCTGCGCGAGATAACGACGCGGGACCTGCACACCTACGCCTTTCTGGGGTATCCGGTGCTGCAGGCCGCGGACATTTTGCTGTACCGGGCAACACGGGTCCCGGTCGGGGAGGATCAGCTGCCGCACTTGGAGTTGACCCGCGAGATCGCCCGGCGTTTTAACGGTTTGTACCAGGGCGAGGTCTTCCCCGAGCCGGAGGCGCTCCTGACCCCGACGCCCCGCCTGCTGGGGCTGGACGGCCGCAAGATGAGCAAGAGTTACAACAATTTCATCGGGCTCTCCGAGCAGCCCGCGGATATCCGCGCCAAGGTCAAGGATATGTTCACCGACCCGGCCCGGGTGCGGTTGAGCGATCCCGGGACCCCGGAAAAGTGCAACGTCCACAGTTATTACACGGTTTTTGCCCCGGAGCGCGCGCAGGAGGTGGCGGTTTCCTGCCGCAAAGCCGAGATCGGCTGCACCGCCTGCAAAAAAGAGCTGGCCGAGCGCATTGTCGCGCTTCTGGAGCCGATCCAGGAGCGCAGGCAGCGTCTCCTGAGCGATCCGGCCAGGCTCCAAGAGATCCTTGCGGCAGGCCGTCAGAAGGCCGGCTCGGTAGCCCGGCGCACGCTGGAGGCGGTGCGTGCGGCAATGCATCTGGAAGGTCTGGCAGGAGAAGGGACATGAGTTACAAGGTCAAGCTTGAGCTGTTTGAAGGGCCGCTGGATTTGCTGCTCTACCTGGTCAAGAAAGACCATCTGAACATCTGCGATATCCCCATTGCCCAGGTGACCGAGCAATACCTGCGGTATCTTGAGCTGATGCGGCTGCTCGATCTGAATATCGCCGGGGAGTTTCTGGTGATGGCGGCGACCCTGATGCAGATCAAATCCCAGATGCTCCTGCCGCCGCCGCCCCAGGAGCAGGCGCCGCAGGAAGATCCCCGCGCGGAATTGATGAAACGGCTCCTGGAATACGAGAAATTCAAGGAGGTCGCCCAGACACTGCGCGAGCGCGAATCCGCCCAGTCGGAGCTCTTCAAGCGCCCGAAGCTGCCGGACGTGAAGCAGGAGTTCACCGAGACCGAGGTATACTTCGAGGCCAGTCTGTTCGATCTGATCAATGCTTTTTCCAAGGCTCTCGAAGAGGTTCCCAAAGAGGTTTTTTACGAAGTCATCAAGGATGAGTTCACGGTCGAGGAGAAGGTTCATTCGCTCCTGCACCTGCTTCTGGTGCGCACCAGCATCGCCATATCCGAGCTCTTCGCGCAGTGCCGCACGAAGGTGGAGATCGTGGTGACATTCCTGGGGATCCTTGAGCTTATCCGTTTGAAAGAGATCGTCGCCCGTCAGAGAGGGCTCTTCGAAGAGATAGAGATCACCCGTAACAGCAATAATATCGTTCCGTATGAGCGCAGAAGCCAGACGCCGCCTCCTGAAAGCAACTGACGCCGCAGCGCCTCCCCGGGAACTGAACGCGCCGGCGCCTCAGCGCCTCTTTGCCGCCGCCCCCGAATCCGACGAAGAGGCGGTGGTCAACCTGTCGCTGCGGCCGGGCAAGCTTAGCGAATTCATCGGGCAGCAGGACCTGGTCGATAATCTGCGGGTTTGTCTTGAGGCGGCGCGCGGCAGGAAAGAGCCGCTGGAGCATTTGCTCCTCTCGGGGCCGCCGGGCCTGGGCAAGACCTCGCTTGCCCACATCATCGCCCGCGAGATGGACGCCAAGATCACCGCAACCTCGGGGCCGGCGATCGAGAAGGCGGGGGACCTCATCGGCATCCTCACGAACCTGAAGAAGGGCGACATCCTTTTCATTGACGAGATCCACCGCCTCTCCAAGGTGGTGGAAGAGTTCCTCTATCCGGCAATGGAGGATTTCCAGATCGATTTCATCATCGACAAAGGCCCCTACGCCAAGACGATCAAGTTCAACCTGAAGCCCTTCACGCTCGTCGGAGCGACAACCCGCACCGGCCTGCTCGCGGCGCCGCTGCGCGGGCGCTTCGGCATCTTTTACCACCTGGATTTTTACGAAACGGCGGACCTGGCGCGCATCGTGCGGCATTCGGCACAAAAGCTGGGGGTGGCGCTCGAGGAGAAGGCGGCGCAGGAGGTTGCCTGCCGTTCGCGCGGCACCCCGCGTATCGCCAACCGTCTCCTGCGGCGCATCCGCGATTACCTGCAGGTCAAGGGGGTTGCTACGCTCACCGCCCCAACCGCGGCAGAGATCCTGCAGGCAATGGGGATCGATTCCGCAGGGCTCGATGAAGTCGACCGCCGGTTCCTGCGCGTGATCATCGAGACGTACGAGGGCGGACCGGTCGGGGTCGAATCCCTGGCGGCGAGCCTCAACGAAGAGCCGGATACCATCGTGGATACCGTCGAGCCGTATCTGCTGAAGGCAGGGTTCCTCAAGCGCACTCCCCGCGGCAGGATGGTGACGAAACGCTGTCTGGCCCATTTTGGCGTGCGCACTTCCGCTACCGCCCAGCAGGAATTTCTCTAACACGCTTTTCCTCTGTTCTCCCGGGATAAACGATGAAGGTGCTTCTGCATGTCTGTTGCGCTGCGTGCCTGTTGTATCCGTTGAAGCGTCTGCGGGAAGACGGGCACCAAGTGCACGGATTCTTTTTCAATCCGAACATATTTCCGGCTGCGGAATGGCAGAAACGCTTCGGCGCGCTGAGGGATCTTTGCAGTGCGCGCGGCGTGCCCCTGGCCGCCCCGGCGCAGGCGTCCGCGGTTTTCGAAGCGGCGGTGCGCGCGACCCCGGCGCAGCCGCAGCGCTGCGTTGCCTGTTGGTTCCTGCGCCTCGAGGAGACGGCACAGGAGGCGCGGCGCGGCGGGTACGATGCTTTTACCACCACGCTCCTGGTGAGTCCTTACCAGGACCAGGATGAGTTGAGACGTCTCGGGGAAGACGCGGGCAGGCGCGCGGGAGTGGTATTTTGGGGGGAGGATTTCCGGCCGGGATTCGGCGCGGCGCACGAGGAGGCGCGGCGCCTGAATATCTACCGCCAGAACTATTGCGGCTGTTCGTTCTCTTTGGCAAAGCTTTCTCTGCGCAAAAACCCTCCCCGGAAGGAAGCGGCATGAGCGGGCTGGGGAAGGCGCTGATCGGCGTCGGGTTGGCTTGTGTCGCCGCCGGCGCGCTCATTCTGCTTGCCGGGCGCATCCCCTGGCTGGGAAAACTTCCCGGGGACTTCTTGATCCGGCGCCGGAATGTTACCGTTTATTTCCCGCTGGCAACGTCGCTTTTGGCCAGCGCGCTGCTTTCGTTGTTGTTCTGGCTGTTTGCCCGCCGTCCTTGAGATGACCGAGATGCGGCTTGCCGATTTCGATTATGCCCTCCCGCGCGAACGGATCGCGGCTTTTCCGTGCGCCCGGCGTGAGGATGCGCGCCTGTGCGTGGTCGACCGCGCCGCAGGCACCGTCGAGCACCGGATTTTCGCGGATCTCGGCAGTTTCCTGAGGCCGAAAGATGCCCTGGTGCTCAACGACACCAAAGTCCTCTCCTGCCGCCTGAACGGCCGGCGCAAGAGCGGCGGCCGGGTCGAGGTGTTGCTCATCGAGAAACGGGACGCGTCCCGTTTTCGCGCGCTCATCCGCCCGGGAAGGCTTAAGACAGGCGAAGAGATACTCTTTAATAACGGGTCGTTGCGCGCCACCTTCACCGGCCGTCAGGAGCTGACCTTTTCAGGCGCGGATGCCGCCTCGGTGTATGCGCACGGCCAGATGCCGCTGCCGCCCTATATCCGGCGGCCGCCGCAGCCTTCGGACGCCGCAGATTATCAGACGGTGTATGCCTGCCACGATGGATCGGTGGCCGCGCCGACCGCCGGGTTGCATTTTTCGCGCCCGATGCTGCAGGATCTGCAGGAGAAGGGGGTGGGTCTTGCGTATCTGACGCTGCATGTCGGCTACGGGACCTTCCGTCCGGTCAGCGCCGACGATGTCCGCGCCCATCGCATGGAGGCCGAGTTCTATGATCTCCCCGAGGCGGCGGTGCGCACCATCGCCGCAACGCGCGCCTCGGGCGGGCGGGTCTGCGCCGTCGGCACCACCAGCTGCCGGACCCTGGAGTCGTATGCGCTCAGCCACGTCTCCAGCGGCAAGACGGATCTCTTCATCTATCCGGGTTTTTCTTTCCGGGGAACGGATATGCTCCTGACGAATTTTCATCTGCCGCGCACGACACTTTTGATGCTCGTGTGCGCCTTCGGGGGGATGGATTTGGTGCGGCGGGCCTATGCCGAGGCGATCGAGCGCGGGTACCGGTTCTATAGTTACGGCGATGCGATGCTGGTCTTGTAGTATTTAGTGAGGAGTAGGGAGTGGGGAGTAGGGGCTTCTCCTAACTCTCAATACCGTCTCGAACCTATGTTTACTATCCTGCATACAGACCCACAGAGCGCCGCGCGCACCGGCGTCCTGCAGACGCCTCACGGCGCCGTTGAGACTCCCGGTTTCATGCCGGTCGGCACCCAGGCCAGCGTCAAGACCCTTTCGCCGCGGCAGCTGCGCGAGGCAGGGGCGGGCATGATCCTTGCCAATGCGTATCACCTCTTCCTGCGCCCCGGGATGGAGACTATCCGCAAGGCCGGGGGGCTGCACCGCTTTATGTCCTGGGACGGGCCGATCCTCACCGACAGCGGCGGATATCAGGTATTCAGTCTCGCGCTCCTGCGCAAGGTGCGCGACGAGGGCGTGGAATTCCAGTCGCATATCGACGGGCAGCGGCACCTGTTGACTCCCGAATCGGTCATCGGCATCGAGCGCGACCTGGGATCGGATGTGAGCATGCCGCTGGATGAGTGCGTCGCCTACCCGGCGTCCCGCGAAGACGCGCATCGGGCTATGGAACGCACGCTCGTGTGGGCGCAGCGCGCGATCGAGGCGTTCGCGCCGGAACGGGCAGCGCGCACCGGCCGGCTGCTTTTCGGGATCGTTCAGGGGGCCACCTACGAGGACCTGCGTCTCTCCTGCGCCCGGCGCCTGGCGCAGCTGCCGTTCGACGGGCTGGCGGTCGGAGGGGTCGCGGTCGGAGAGGCCAAGGAGCTGCAACAGGAGATCACGCGCCTGACCCTGGGGACGCTGCCCCGGCAGTTGCCGCGTTATGTCATGGGGGTGGGGATGCCCGGTGATATCGTCGAGGCGGTCTCGGCGGGGGCCGATCTCTTCGACTGCGTGATCCCTACCCGCTACGGCCGTAACGGCACCGCCTTTACCGCGCACGGCAAGGTCTGTATCCGCAACGCTCCCTTTGCCCAGGATTTTTCGCCGCTTGATCCGTCTTGCGACTGCTATACCTGTACGCATTTTTCCCGCGCCTATCTGCGCCATCTTTTCAATACCGAAGAGATGCTGGGGCCGCAGCTCCTCTCCGCGCACAACGTCCATTTCTTCCTGCATCTCATGGCCGAATTGCGCCGGGCGATCCGGGAGGGGACGTTTGCGGCCGTCCGGGAATCGGCGCGCGCGGCGGGGGGAGGGCTCTGATGCATATCGACGTGGTCACCATTTTCCCGGGCATCTGCTCGCCCATACTTGAGGAGTCGATCCTGAAACGGGCACAACAGAAGAAGAAGCTCACCGTGAAGCTGCATGATCTGAGGCGGTATGCGTGCGATAAGCATCGCACGGTCGATGACCGTCCGTACGGGGGCGGCGCCGGCATGGTCATGCGTCCGGAGCCGTTTTTCCGGGCCGTGGAGGCGATACGCAAAGCGCGCGCGGGGAAAAAGGGGAGGCCGCGGGTCATCCTGCTTTCGCCGCAGGGAGCGCCTTTCAGCCAGAAGACGGCGCGGCGCCTGGTGTCCTGCCGGCACCTGATACTTCTGTGCGGCCGCTATGAGGGCGTGGATGAACGCGTACGCGAAGAGCTCGCGGACGAGGAGATTTCGATCGGCGATTATGTCCTGACCGGGGGAGAGCTGCCTGCGATGGTGCTGATCGATGCGGTCAGCCGCCTTATCCCCGGGGTTTTAGGAGACAAAAATTCCTTGAATTTTGAGTCGTTTGAAGATAATCTATTAGAATATCCGCATTACACGCGGCCCGCATCCTGGCGCGGGATGGACGTTCCCGCGGTCCTGGTTTCGGGCGACCATGCGCGTATCGAGGCGTGGCGTCAGCGCCAGGCGCTGGAGCGCACGAAAAAAAGGCGGCCCGACCTTTGGCGATTGCGCCATTGCGAAAAAAAGAACAAACGAGGAGTTTGCCCATGAACAAGATGAAAGAGATCGAAAAAGCGTATTGCAGCCGGGAGATCCCCGATTTCAAGGTCGGCGACACGGTCCGGGTGCTCACCAAGATAATCGAGGCCGATAACCGCGTACGGTTACATCCCTTTGAGGGGGTAGTGATTGCCCGCTCAGGCAGCGGTGTCAATGCCCGTTTTACCGTTCGCAAGGTCTCCTACGGTGAAGGGATCGAGCGTGTGTTTCCGGTTTTTACCCCCAGCATCGAACGCATCGAAGTGGTCCGTTCCGGCAAGGTTCACCGGGCAAAGCTTTACTATCTGCGCAGCAAGGTCGGCAAGCGGGCGACCAAGATCGACAGCCAGGAACCCGCGCAATAAGCCGCGGCGCTGCGCCGGCGGGAGCCTCGAAAATGCAGTGGGAAGCCGAGAGCCGCAGAGACGGGTACGAGTGGGTCATCGGCATCGATGAGGCCGGGCGCGGACCGCTTGCCGGGCCGGTCGTGGCTGCGGCGGTCCTCCTTCCGCAGGGACGTATCCGCTCGCGCATCGACGATTCCAAGAAATTGACGCCTGCCCAGCGTCTGGCGGCGTTCCTGGAGCTGCAGGAGAAAGCGGTTTTCGGCATCGGGGTGGTGAACGAGCAGGTGATCGACGTCTGCAACATCCTGGTGTCGGCGCGCATCGCCATGGAAAACGCCGTTTCCGGTCTCCTGGCGCGCCTGAAGCGGTTTAGGCCCGCAGGCGTGCATCTGTTGGTCGACGGCATCACCGCGCTGCAGATGCCGTACGCCTGCAAGACGATCGTGCGGGGGGATGCGCGGTGCCGCAGTATCGCCGCCGCTTCGATCATCGCCAAGGTAAGCCGGGACCGGATCATGGAGCTGTATGACCGGATCCTGCCGCAGTACGGTTTTGCGCAGCACAAAGGATATCCCACGCGCCTGCATCGCGAGGCGCTCGACCGTTTCGGCCCGTCGTTTATCCACAGAAAGACGTTTTGCGGTGTCTGAGTCGACGCATACGCTCGGCAGGGAAGGTGAAGAGGCGGCGCTGCTTTTTCTGGGCCAGAACGGCTACCGTCCCGTTGCCCGGAATTACCGCCTCCGCCGCGGCGAGATCGATCTGATCGCCGAAGAGAACGGGACCCTGTGTTTCGTCGAGATCAAAAGCCGGCGGCATCAGGACGAGGTTTCGGCGCTGGAGGCGGTGGATGTCCCGAAGCAGCGCCGGATCGCGGCTGCGGCGCTGCAGTTCCTGCAGGAGCGCAAATGGCTCGATCGCCGCTGCCGTTTCGACGTCGTGGCGGTGACGCACGACGGGACAACGTACCGCTTCGGCCTGGTCAAAGACGCCTTTGCGCTCCCCGACAACCTGAGATGACCATACCCCATTGCCCTTCTCCGGTCTCTTCCTACCGAACCCGCAGCATAGATACCTATTGTGCCGATTTGGCCGCCAAGCTTCCCGCCCCGGGCGGGGGTTCGGCAGCGGCCTGCTGCGCTGCGCTCGGTGCGGCGCTGGTGAGCATGGTCATTCATTTTACCATCGGCAAACCGCGCTTCGCGGCGGTTGAAGATGAGTTGCGCGCCCTCCTTGCCGAATCAGAGCGGCTGCGCGAACGCTTCCAGCAGCTCATCGACGAGGATGTCGGGGCCTATCTGAGCAAGGATC
>CAZOGI010000045.1:0-9343 GCA_964579435.1 uncultured Planctomycetales bacterium | reverse complement strand
AATAGCGCAAGGGGTAATTCCAGTAAGCTCTACCCTTGCGCAATATCCCCAAGAGGGGACACTGGCGCAATACCGCCCGGTAAGGGCGCCCTTGGCAATCTGCCGCAGAAAGCGGCACACTTGCCGATCCTATACGGCAAGGTGAGTTGTGCCAAGGGGCAATAAGCGCCAGGTGCCGAAGGAGCGCGGGGTGTGGGCGAGTTAGAAGTGGGGAGTAGTGAGTGGGGAGTTAAAGGTTCTAAGGTTTTGCATTTACTCCTAACTCCAAACTCCAAACTTAACATATGTCTTGTGTCCGGTGTCTAATGCTATGAATTTCCCTAAAAAGAACCTCAAGAAAACAGGTATCGGCCTGGGGATCGCTTTTGCCCTGGCGGTTTTCTTTCACCTGGCCTCCGGCACGCGCACCTACCAGATGATGGAGCTCAAGGCCCTGGACCTGCGTTTTGTCCTGCAGGGTAATAGCCGCGGCATTGCCCCGGTCGTCCATATCGATATCGACGATCAAAGCCTGGAGAAGCTGGGGCGCTGGCCGTGGCCGCGGGAATACCACGCCAAGATGCTTTCCATGCTCCAAGAGTGCGGCGCCCGCCAGGTGCTCTTTGATGTGCTCTTTATGGAGCCTTATCAGGAGGATCCCGGCCAGGACGAGCGTTTTGCCGGGGCGCTGGCGCAGACCGGCATCGGCTATCTGCCGTTCTATTTTCTCGAGGGCGAAACGAACCGGACGATATCGCCGCGGCTGCGGGAAGCCGTGCGGGCCAGCATAGACCTTGATGTCGCCGCGGCGGCAAAACTCGAGGGATGCAGCGAGGAACAGATCAAAGAGATCCTGCCCCTGGCGAAACGGCAGGTGATCGACGAGGCGGCGCTGGCGCTGGTGCGCCGCAACGAAAAGCTCTCTCTGGATGAGTTGCTCGACGCCCTCGAACAGGCCAAGGGCTGGTCGTTCTTCACGGAGGATGAGACGTATGTCGCAGAGCGTCTGGCGTATTACCGCGCCCTGAGCCTCTTCCTGCGCCGTTTTTCTCTGCCCCTGCCTGCGCAGGAGTGGCCGTTTAAGAAAACCTACCAGGGGCTTTCGGTCCCCATCCAGATTTTTTTGGAGAGCATGAAGGGTAGCGGTTATATCTCCACCGATGCCGATGTCGACGGCGTGACCCGAAAAGTGCCGCTGCTGATCAAATACGGGGACAGGGTATTGCCGCAGTTGACGATTGCGGCGCTGCGCGAGTATCTGCAGGTCGATTCGATAGACGCAAAGCCGGGATGGGTTGTCCTGAAGAACGCCCTCCGGGAAGACCGCCGCCGCGATATCGCCATTCCGGTCGACGAGGACGGTTATATGATCGTCAACTGGCGGGGCCGCTGGGGCAGGTCTTTCAGGCATATCCCGTTCCATTATATACTGCGCCTTTATGATCTGAGGCAGGAGGTCGCCGCCGAAGCGGGTGCTTCCCGCGCCAACGACGCCAATATCGCCTACGCCCGCAAGAGCGAAGAGGATATGCGCAACAACCTCACACGGATAGTCAAGGGCGCTATCTGTATCGTCGGGTTGACGGCGACCGGCACGCATGACCTGCGGCCGATACCGCTTCAGGCGAACTACCCCATGGTCGGGACGCACTCCAATGCGATCGACACCATCCTCTCCGGCCGCTTTATCGTGCGCAAAGAGGGGCCGGTCAGCGTCCTGGTCTTTTTCCTCTGCGCCCTGGCCATCGGTTTGACCGCCTCCCTGGCCAAGCTGGGGCGCAGCCTGCTGCTTACCTCCTGTTATACCGCCGGTTTTTTTGCGCTGGCCTTTGTTTTATTTTCCCGTTTCGGCATCTGGATCGACCTGGTCGGCCCGCTGGGGATCCTCCTCTTCGGTTTCACCGGGATCACCAGTTACCGTTTCTTTTCCGAGGAGAAGGAAAAGCTCTGGATAAAACACGCCTTCAGCCACTACCTTTCGCAGGAGGTCATAAACGAGCTCCTCAACGATCCCGACAAGCTCAAGCTCGGGGGAGAGCGGCGGCAGATTACGGTGCTCTTCTCGGATATCCGCGGCTTCACCAGTTTTTCCGAATCGCGCCAGCCTGAAGAGGTGGTGGCCATGCTCAACGAGGTATTGACCGAACAGGTGAAGGTGGTGTTCAAATACAACGGGACCCTCGATAAGTTCGTCGGGGATGAATTAATGGCGTTTTTCGGCGCGCCCAGCAAGGTCCACGAGAAGGATCACGCCCTCGTTGCGGTCCGGGTCGCGGTTGAGATACAGCAGCGCATGAACGAGCTGCGCGCGAAGTGGCAGCAGGAGAATAAGCCCATCCTGCACATCGGTATCGGCGTCAATACCGGGGATATGGTTGTCGGCAACATGGGCTCGGCGGCGCGCATGGATTATACGGTCATCGGCGACAACGTCAATCTCGGGGCGCGTCTCTGCTCGGCGGCCGGTAAGGATGAGGTGATCGTCTCGGGGTACACCTATGAAGGGATCTCCGGGCAGGTCGAGGCCGAGCGCCTGGAGCCGATCATGGTCAAGGGCAAGGCCAAGCCGATCGAGGTGTACCGCATTACGGCGATGAAATAGAAGGGACACAAGACACAAAGACCTCCGTAAAGACAGATTCCCGCCTGCAGGGCCTCCCGGATTTGATATTTTTCCAAGTGACGTGCGCAAAGCCCCACCCTGGCGTACCACCTAGTGACCTGGTGACCTAGTGACGTAGTGACCTGGTGTCTTAGTGACTTTTCTAAAAGGAACTGAATATCGCCGCGCGCAGGGCAAGGCCGGTCACGACCGCGATGGTCCAGGAGAGGATCACCTCGGCCGGGGCGACAAAGTGGCGGTTGAGGCGGACTTTCTGGGGCGAGGAGAATTTCTGGATCGCCGGCCTCCCCAGGACGACCAGCGGCAGGAGAAAGAGGATTGGGCCGCGGGTGGCGCAGAGCGTCACAAAGAGCGCCCGCTCCAGCATCCCGTACCATTTTTCGAAACGCGAATAGGTGCCGGGGGTGCCCAGGAAAGTAGCGTTGAAATTGCGGATGAGGTGGAATCCGTTATAGGTAGCGATTATCAGCGCGATCGCATAGAGGCAGATGATGTCGCTGTGGTAGAGCTGCAAGAGGATATTATCGCGCGGCACGGCCGGGACGGGGAGTTTTTTAAGCGGGGTGAGAAAGAGAAGGGCCAGCGTCCCGACATGAAAGAGTTGGTCGAGCAGATAGAACCAGAACCCGAAACGGTGTTTGATCCCCGCCCGGATCTTCATCAGGTCCTGGACCAGGTGTATGAACGTGACCGCAAGGATAAATCCCCAGACGAGCGGGACGTGCCAGTACGGCCAGGAGAGCAGCGCCATGCATGTCCCGATAATGAGCACGTGCGGTATGCCGCCGGCGAGGTTTCTCAGCTTCAGGTGGTAGATCGCGGTTATCTGCAGCGGAAAATCGCCGATAAAGTGCGCCAGGAGGAGTCGCAGGAAGAGGAACATCGTTTAATTGCTCTCCGGTTGCTGCCAGTTCATCTGCTGTTGAAAGCCGCGCATCATCCGTTGTTTTCCCTGAGTGCCCCGCGTGTTCGCGGTGCCTTTGTCTTTGGCACCGGCGCGCAAGAGAAGTCCGGTTATTTCCCGGTTCCCGAAGGTTTCGGCCAGGCCCAGCGGCGTGCTCCCGTTCTTTGCCCGGGCGTCGGGGTTGGCTTTGTTCTCCAGGAGGAGGCGGGCGGTTTCGATATGCCCTTCTTTTTTGCCTTTGAAAGCGGCGAAATGAAGCGGGGTGAACCCTTCCTTGGTCCGGGCATCGAGCGTCGCCCCGTGCGCGATGAGGATCTTGGCCGCCTCCGGTTGCGCCTGTGACGCGGCGACATGCAGGGGAGTCCCTTCATTGACGTTGCGCACATCCACCCGCACTTTGTATTCGTCCAGGAGCACTTTCATCGCTTCCAGCTGTCCCTTGCCGACCGCCCAGTGCAGGGGGGTCTTGCCTTGTTTGTCCTGCATATAGAGAAGCCCCGGCTCCTGATCGAGCAGGCGTCTCATGGTTACAAGGTCTCCCCGCTGGGTGGCTTCGTGTATTTCGTGGGCGCTGCAGAGAAGGGGAAAACAGAAGAGAAAAAACAGCATCGTGCAGGATGAAAGGCGTTTCATAGATCCTCCCGTCAGGCGTTGGAATGGTAGCTATAGTATAGGGTAATTTGGGCCGTGCGTCAAGTAAATCACGACGGGAAACGCGTAAGAATGGCTTGAAAATCCCGCGCTGAGGCGTACAATGGGTACGGGTTTTATGTAAAGGAGGAGCCGATGTCCCGAGGTCCGGGACGCTTTGTCGTCTGTGCCAAAGAGTGGGGCGTCTGCATTCTGCTTTTGCTTATCGCAGTTTGTATTTTTACCTGGCCCCTGGCGCTGCATCTGTCCGAAGCGATCCCCCGGGGAAGCGAGCCGGAATCGGTGGCGTATTTCCAGCTCTTCAGCGCGCAGTGGAGCGGGAAGGCCTGGGAGACGGGAATGCGGTACTGGGATGCCCCGTTCTTTCATCCGTACCGCGGGGTTTTTGCCTGGTGTGAGCCGCAACCGCTCTTTTGCGCGGGGGTCTGGGTCCTTTCCAAGGGAGCCGGCTCTGTGGCGGCGTACAACGCCGTTCTGATTGCGTATATGGTACTGCTCGGGGCTGCCGGCTATGCGGGGGTCCGGTTTTTTACCGGTGACCGGACCGCGGCTTTTTTGAGCGCGCTGTGGCTTTCCTGTGGCGCTTATTGCATGCAGCAACTTTGTGCGCCGGCGCTTATCGCCGCCTGTTTCCCGGCAGCGGCACTCGTCTTTCTTCTGTTCTATGCGCGTTCAGGCAGGCGGTTGTTGCTTATCGGGGCTTTCGTCTGCATGCTCGCCAGCTGGTTCAGCTGCAAACAATTGGCGCTGTACCTGACCTTCCTGGCGCCGGTGACGGTTGCCTTTTTCCCTCCGGCCGGCAGGCGCATGAGGCCGGTTTGGGGCGTGCTTTTGGCGCTTACGGGCGCATTCGCCTGCGTCGGCGAGATGCTTCTGCGGCAACAGGAGAGCATCGCCGTAATGGGGTTCTCCCGCAGCGTCGAGGAGATCGGCGGGTGGCCGGGTCTTTCGAGCCTTTTTGTCCCGGCCCAGGGGCATTGGCTGATAAAAGGCCGGGGATATTCCTGGAGTATCGGCGCGGTCCCGTTCTTGATCACCGGGGTCTCTGCGTTTGTCGGATTGTCCCGCCGGGCCCGCATTTCGGGCCTCAAGCTGCGCGCCCTTGCCGGCTTAGGTGCGATGGGGTTGTTCGCTTTGCTCCTGGGGCTCGGCCCCCGGCTGGTGGTTTACCCGGTCCTCCTGCGGTACCTGCCGGGGATGGACCAGATCCGTGCCCCGGCGCGCGCGGTCTTCTTTGCCGGGTTCTGCGTGGCGCTTCTCTTCGGCTGGGGCTTGGCGTTTTTGCGTTCCCGTCTCAACGGTGGGATCCGAAGATGCGTATTGACCGGGCTTGTTTTGTGCGCCCTCGTCGCCGAGATGTGGGCGGCTCCGGTTCCGCTGGCATGGCCTTTAGAGCAGCTCAGGCGGCATCAAGGGCTCATTGACTGGCTGAGGGTGCATGAGCCGGAAGCGGCGGTTTTGGAGTTGCCGATGCAGCGCTCAAAGACGCCGCAAGCGGTCATCTTGGATGCCGGGGCGCTCTTGCGCATGCTGCGTCACGGGCATCCGCTGGTGAACGGGTATGCGAGCTATTTTCCCGTTTCTTTCCTGCAGTTGCGCTCAGCCTTAGAGGATGATCCGCAGGATAAAGGCCTGCGGTTTTTGAAAGCCTGCGGCGCCCGCTTGCTTGTCGTACACCTGCAGGCGGATACCCCGGCCTGGATGCGGGAGCTTCCTTTAGCTGCGGGCATGCACGAGGTTTTCCGCGACAGCGCCCATTCGGTCGTGCGGATCGAGGATGTTTTTCCGGCGCAGGCGCCGGAACGTTCTTTTCCCGCTGAGCCGTCGTTCCCGGCAGGGGCTCCGGTTGCCGGCAGGTTGTATGCGTTGCGCCTGCGTAAGCCGTTGTCTGAACCCGCGCTTTTGCAGGCCGGACAGGATTCGATGCTGACCTGCCGTTTCTTTGCGCCGCAGGGGCCTATCGCGGCTCCGTTTCAGGTGCGGGGAGGAATTCTCGCGGATAGAGCGCAGGAGCGGCTGGCATTTACCGTCCTGCGTCTTCCCCGCGGAAAACGGCCCGGCGCGTTGCGCCTGGAGCCGTTGGAGGAATAGCGCATGTTCGGGGTGACCTTTTCGTTACGGTTTGCATGGTTGGCGGGCGTCTTTTTCCTGGTCTGGGCAGCCGCGGCTATCGGGGGATACCGCTGTTTCAAGAACGGCAGAATGCCTTCGCTCGTCCCTGCGGTGCTCTTTCAGGCAACGTTGTTCTTCCTTTGGGGGAAGTTCACCGGTATCGACGTGGATGAAGTCGAACATCTGCACTGCGCGTGGCTGACAGCCCAGGGGTTGGTGGCGTTTCGTGATTTCTGGCAACACCATTCCCCGGCGGTATGGCTGAGCCTGGCGCCGCTGATGCGCTTCGTAGAGCCTTCGGCTCAAATCTTTACCTACAGCCGCCTTCTGGCCGGGGGGATATTTTTCCTCAACGGCGCGATCGCCTGGATGATCAGCCGCGGGATCTGGGGCCGCCGGGCGGATGCGCGGATGTTTTTTTTGCTTCTGAGCTCGGCGGCGATCATCGGAGAATTCCTGTGGCTTCGTCCGGATATATTCATGCACTTCTGGCTGTTGTGCGGGGTGTACTGGGCGTTGCAGACGCTCTCGGGGAGGCGGTTTGCTTTCCTGCTCAGCGGGCTCTGTTTCGGAATGGCCGCGGCGTTCTCTTCCAAGCAATACCTCCTCTATGCCTTGCCTTTGGTGCTGTCCGTACGCTGCGTCAGTGCGCGGGAGCGCTTGTTTCGTGCCGGTTCCTATCTGGCCGGTCTGGCGGCGGGAGTAATGCCGCTGTTTTTGTATCTGGCGCGCCAGGGGCTCGTGCGCGAGTTTCTCCACTGGACCGTCGCTTCCAACCGCGAGCGGCTGGTGTTGTCGGTGCAATTCCCGCTCGGACTGGCGCTTTTGTGCGTCTGGGGTTTCGTGGTATTCCTGCGCCAGTGCGCAGGCGCTTCGGTTCCCCAAAAGCTCTTTTTCCTCTCTTTTCTCCTGTTGACGACGCTTAGTTCCTTGACCGGCAGCATTTTTCAGGCAGGAGGGTACTATTTGGGCTTCTGGTATTTTGCGGCGATCATCGCCGGAAGCGGCCTGCGTTTGACGGACATCCTGCCGGCAGCGGCATCGTTGCGCAGCCGCGCGATTCTGTTCGGGGCCGTGATCGCGGTCATCTCCGGACCCGGTATCAATGCGGTGTACCGGTACCGGACAAACAATCTCAACCACGATACGCGGGTTCTCGCCCAAGTGATGCGCTGGTGCGGTCCGCAGGATACCGCGCTGGTGCTGCTGCCGTATCACCCGGTTTTCAGCTTTGATGCGACCAGGCTGTATTCGTACTGGCAGTTCATCTTCGCCGGCCGGGTCAAGGACGTGACGGCCGATATCGTCGGCGCCCGGTTCGCCGCGCAGGTGCTGGGCCATCCGCCGGCGATCATACAGCATCAGGTCAACGGGCGCAGTTTTCTCTATGAGCTGGTCGCCAAAGGGTTGATCACGAACGCGGACTTTACCCGTTTGCGTTCCCTGATCCTTGAGCGCTATACGGTGCAACGGGTAGGGAGGGAGTGGTTTTATGTGCGCCGCGATAAGTTAGAGGCTGGTCACAAGACCCATGAAACCGGACACAGGTAAATTCAAGAACGGGAGCTTCGAGTTTTTGTTTTTACTCCCGACTCCAAACTCCCGACTTTCTATAAAAGCGAGGCTGACTTGAAGAACGACGTTTTGATACTCGGGGCAGGACCGGCGGGGATCGCGGCCGGATATGAGCTGGCCAAAGCGGGGCGGCCGTTTTCTCTCGTCGAGAAGAACGAGGCGGTCGGCGGCCTTTCGCGGACGCTTTCGTACGGCGATTTCCGCACGGATATCGGCGGGCACCGTTTCTTCAGCCAGAATAAGAGCCTCTACCGTCTCATCGAGGGAGTGCTCAACGAGCGCTGGATCACGGTAAAGCGTTTCTCCCGTTTCTACCTGGAAGGGAAATTCTTCCGCTATCCCGTGCATCTGCCGGAGGCGTTGATGAAGATGGGAGTCGCTCGCGCCGGCGCGATCCTGGCCGAATACCTCATCGGGCGTCTGCGCAAGATAGTCGAGCGGCGCGTCCCGGTATCGTTCGAGGAGAAGGTGGTCGCCGATTTCGGCCGGACCCTGGCGGAGCTATTGATGCTCAATTACACCGAGAAGATCTGGGGGCTCTCGGGAGCGGAGATATCCGCCGAATGGGTTGCCCAGCGCATCAAGAACCTTTCGCTGCTGGAGATCGTCAAGAACAGCCTTCGCCCCCACCCGCAGGAGGGCCCCAAGACCCTCGTCAATCAGTTCTCGTACTCGCAACGGGGTATCGGCGATATATTCGAGGCGCTCCTTGCCGAGGCGCTCGCCGTCAAAGGCAATCAACTTTTCCTGCGCAGCCATCCGGTGCGGGTCCGGCACGAAAACGGGCGTATCCAAGACATCCTGGTGCGCACGGCGGAGGGGATGCGCCATTTTGCTCCGGGATACGTCGTCTCGTCGATCCCGATCAATGAGCTTATCCGGCTGCTCGATCCCGAACCGCCCGCGCCTATCCGGGAGGCCGCGCACCATCTGAAATTCCGGTCGCACCTGTCCTTGTTCGTCACCTTGAACAAGCCTTGTGTTTCGCAGGACCAATGGGTGTATTTCCCCGAGCGGGAGGTCCCGTTCGGACGGATTATGGAGCCGAGGAACTGGAGCAGGGCGCTTGCGCCCGCGGGCAAGACGTCGCTGCTCATCGAGTTCTTCTGCTGGGAGCACGACGCGCTCTGGGAAGCCCATCCGGATAAACTCCTGGCGATGGCGTTGCCGGTCCTGGAAAAATTGAGATTCCTGGAGCGCAGGGATATCCTCGGGTATTTCGTGCACCGCGAGCGCGCGGCATATCCGGTGTATAATTTGCAGTATAAGCAGTATGCCGATGCGCTGAAGGGGTACCTGGGGGGATTCCCCAACCTGCTGCTCATCGGCCGCAGCGGCAGGTTCCGGTATAACAATATGGATCATGCCATGGAGACGGGTATGTGCGCGGCCCGCAGTATCCTTGAAGGTGTTCCTGTCGATCTGGATGCCGTGGGGGCGGAGCAGAAGTACTTCGAGCGCGGCAACCATCGGTAAAACCGGTCCGTTTGAGAGAGGAG
>CAZOGI010000044.1:6390-9614 GCA_964579435.1 uncultured Planctomycetales bacterium | reverse complement strand
CCAAGACCAAGTCCCCGATGCACGGTTCGGTCTTTGCCCTCGGCGTGACCGGCCTAGTTAAGGGCCTTTTTGTCGACGAGCAGCTCGTTATGGAGCGCACCGAGGAGCCGGCCCCGGCAACCACCCCGGAGCGCGCCGGGGAATACAGCGTCTTTATGGAGCGGGGGCTTGAGCGCGCGCAGCAGACCGCTCCCGAATACCGCACCGCTTACGACAATGCGCTCTTGGCGGAATACTCCGCCTGGCAGGCCCAGGACATGCAGGAAAAATACCAGCCGAAGGAAAAGGGTTTGTGGCTCTACCTGGATGTCGTGGAGAAGTCGGTTACGAATGCCAACGCCGACTTCATGTCCATGGGTAGGGCGACCTGGCAATACAGCACCGCCGTGGATAAGCATGGCTATCCGATGAAGCAGTTCGATTTCCTGTGGCAGTCCGGCAACGACGTCTTCTTCCTCTCCCGCTACGGCGATTATTGCCGGGACGTGGGCGAGAAGGGCCTGGGGTATGCGATGATGAAGCAGTTCATCAATTCCTACCACGCCCAGGCGGTCTCCAATATCGTCGATATCGCCATGGGCAGGGTCAATAACCGCACCTATGTTTATGACCGCAGCATGTACTCCCGGCAGATGCAGACGCGGCAGCAGATCTACGAGGCTCTGGAGCGGATCTCCGAGATGAAGGAAGAAAAGCAGAAGGTCCTGGATACGATCAACCAGCAGATCCAGGAGATCGAAGGCCGCCAGAACGGGGCGGCGTTCAAGGCCGACGATCCGACGGCGAAGAAGTACGCCGAGCTCTTGAGCGCGCGCGATATCCTGGAAGAAGAGATGGATATCGCCCAGCAGCACGAATCGGTTTTGAAGTCGATCGGCAAGCAGATCATCGGGCAGGAGACCCTGCGCGGCAGCCTTAATCTGCGGGCCGAGGAGAAGAAGCACGCCGTCATGATCTTCATCCAGGGGGTCCTGGCAACCGGCGCCGCGGTCATCCCGCACGAATTCGGCATTATCGGCGCGCATCTGTTGGCAGGCACGATCAATCCCGACGAACCGGTCTCGCGGGCTGATGCCCGGCTTGAGGCGATGCAGGAGGGGTTGGTGCAGGCCGCTGTCGGCGCCGGCTCGGGAGAGCGGCGTCCTCCTGACGCCGAGGCGCGAGCCGACTCCGCGGAGTTGCTCGGGGCGGTTATGGAGGCGCGCGCCCAGATAAACGATTATATCGCCGCCCGCAACGACCAGGAGACGGTCAAGAATGTCGTCGAGGTGAGCGGCGAGGCGGATCTGAGCGCCTTCGGCGGCAAAGAGGCGTTTGCCGAAAAATACCGCGGACTGGTGACGGTGCGCGATACCGTCAGTGATGAGGCAGTTGCCGGATTCAATAAACAGGAAACCGACCGGCTCCTGCCGGTGTACCGCGCTTTGGCGCGGGCCGAAGCGGAGAATCAGCGCGTGGCGATCGAGGCCCAGGTGCGCGGCGAGCGTGAAGCGATCGCCGAGCGGCTGCGCGCTTCACAGAAAGACGCAGCGCTGCCCAGCGAAGAACAACTGAAGAGCCAGGGTTTGAGCGAAGCGCTGCAAAAACCCAAAAATGAACGTTCCGACCACGAACAGAAAGTGGTCGCGGATTATTTGGCCGTGCGTTCCTTCAACGAGGCGGTTGATAAAGAGGTCAACCGGCGCGTCCAGGAGAAGATGAACGAGGTAATCGAGCAGCGGGCGCGGCAGCGGGCGCAGGAATACGTTGCGGCAAAGGGAAGCCTGCGCAGCTTGAGCGTCCTTAAAGACGGAGCCGGTAATGCCCAGTACCGCGGCATGCAGCAAAAGGCCCCGCAGGATGCTGCGGCGGGCGTTTCCCCGGCCGGCGCGCAGGCGGCAGGCAAGGCAGCGGCATTGCCGCAGTTAAGGGATACCAGCGGTAAGCTTGTGTCGCCTGATGCGGTGGAGGATCTTTTCAACAAAGGCGAAATGGTTCGGGATGAGATCCGGCGCCGCGGCACGCAGGCGCCGCAGGCCGTCCCGCAGGGACAGCAGAAGATAACGACAGGACAGGTAACGGATCCTGCGGACAACGACGCAAAGGCGGATAAGCCCAAGATCAACGTCCCGGTCCCGCAGATGGACCGGCTCAAGGATAGCGGCCTTATGATGCCCAACGCGCCCCTGGCGCCGCAGTCGGCGCCGCCGCGCACGTCGCTTCCGGGCGAACGGGAGCCGTTATATCTTTCTAAGGAAGCGGCTGTAGAGTCTTCCGCTGCGCCTCAAGTATCCCCGGAGGCGGAATTCAACAAAAACGATTATGCGAAGCAGCAAACAGGCGCTCAGCAGGGCCAGGTGCCGGCGCAACCGCAAGGAACGCAGAAGATTGCGAGCGGACAGGTTGCCGATCCTCAGGCAAGCAGCGCTGCGGATGCTAAGCCCAAGATCAACGTTCCTGTCCCTCAGATGGACCGGCTCAAGGATAGCGGCCTTATGATGCCCAACGCGCCGCTGGCACCGCAGTCGGCGCCGCCGCGCACGTCGCTTCCGGGAGAACGGGAACCGTTGCCTGTCGCCAGGTCAGCGGAGTCCTCGCCGGTGCCGCAGGCAGCCCCGGAGGCGGAATTCAACAAGAATGAATACGTGAGGCAGCAACCGGTCGCGGCGACTTCTCCTGCGCCTCAAGGAGAGCAGAAGCTTCAGCGCGCAGATATAGTTGAGCCGCAGTCATCGTCGCCGGCACCTTCTGTTGCGGTAACGACAACCCCCGGTTCATCGGGGCAAGCTTTGGCGGCCGTTCCCGTCCGCGCATCCGATATCCAAATTGCCGATCCCCGGCAGAGATCGATGACCGAAGGCCTTCCTTTGCCGGACCTGAATCCGCAGGGCCCGGTCCTTACTATCGAGGGGCTGGCAGCCGGTCTGCCGGCGCCGACTGGTGCGGTTGCCGGGCGCCCCGTACAGGCAGTGGCGGAAAGAGAAACGACTGCGCGTGGGGACAATGTCGAGATGGACGACTATGTTTCCGTCGACAGCGACGGGCAGCTGCAGGTGCGCAGCCCCGAGCTTGAACGCATGAAGCAGTCAGAGGCCAATCTGTTCGGCCGGCCGCTTACTCCGCAGCAGTCCGGGCCTGCGGTGCTTACGCTCCCGGCTGAGTTCTGGCCTGCGCAGGGCAACAATCAGGCAACCAACGCTGCGCCGGAGCGATCACCATCCACTTCTTCCCCGACGGTAAAGGAT
>CAZOGI010000044.1:1941-6290 GCA_964579435.1 uncultured Planctomycetales bacterium | reverse complement strand
TCCGGCAGTAACGAACGCGGCGCCTGTGGCTGTGCCTCCTTTGAGTGCCGCAACGAACAGCGCCCCCTCGACTCCGCAGGCGCCGGCGGCTCCGCAGCGTTCCGTCGCGGGCGAGTCCGCAAGCGATGCGCAGTTCGCGCACCATACCCGCACCGCTGACGGGCTCCTGGACTATTCAAAGCTGAATAACACCGAATTGCGCAATCTGAATCAGGCGATCAATACGCTCATCAGCAGCGATCCGAACACGTTGAGCCAGGAAGAGCGAGAATCGGTGGCGGGAATCATTGAATATTCCGGGCTTGACCGGGTTCCCGAGGCAAAATTCAAGAATTACGCGCTGGGCGTTATAGGAGAAATGGGCAAGCGGAATGTCGTGCCGCTGGGTGCCGAATCATCCGCGAACCCATCGGCCAGCATTGAGCCTCTCCCCGGGAAGTCAGAGGAGCCCTCGGCTGTCTCCCACGTGCTCTCTGACCTAGCGGCCAAGCAAAAGCAGGTAGAGGGCCTCATGTCCGAGATCAGGCAGCTTCAGGCTTCCGGTGCTTCCCGCTCGCAGCTTCAGACAAAGATGAAAGAGCTCGACCAGGCATACTCGCGCCTGGAGAGTGTTGAAACTCAGGCCCGAAAGGTGTATGCTGAAATGGACGGAAAAGTAAATTCCGTGAACGCAAAGATCCAGCCAGGTAATACCAACCTCGTCTCTCCCCGGCCGTAAGCATTCAATACCGTAAAAAAATATCAATTAAAGTCAATAATAAGATATTTATGTCCCTTCTGGACATTTAGTGCAAATTGAATTAAATTAAATGTCCAGTCTGTTTTAATTTTAGTGGAGAAAGTTCGACTAAAATCCCTTGAAAATGCGCCTTCTTTTTGAGTTGAACACCTTTTCTTGCAGAGACAAAACCCATACTCTTTAAAGACGATGAGTAAAATTTAAATTTTGAAAACGCTATCAATTTATCTTAAAAATATTCTTGACACCATGTATTAATATGATATATTTATAGCGCACCAAGGAGACGGTTCGAAAGGGCAAACTCCGAGTGATCGGAGGACGCAAAGCCACGGGACTTCGAAGTAGACGGTTTCATTTTTAGTTAGCCGGGCTGCCGAATGCCAGATTGGTATTTGACAGTCCGGTTTTTTTAACGCGACTTAAAAATAAGTTTTAAAAATAGTTTCAAAACAAATATTAAAACTCGAAAAATGAAGAGCGGTATCAAAAACGCAAATCATAATTTGGGGGTAAGGGGGCGGATATTCTCCGCCTTTTTTCATATAGGTATTTATATTCGGGAAATAGTCAATGCGGTCCTGAGGTTTGTTCACACCCGCTCGGTTGTCTTGCGTTTCAATGTTACGTCTTCGTTCTCGCGCCTGGTAAAAATCCCCACAGGGTTGATCCGCGCTTTGGTTTTTGCCAAAACCGTTTCCCTTCGTTTTTTAAGCGCCCCGCGCATTCTTTTGCGCGCTGCGGTTGTTTCGGTGCGCGCGCTTGCGCTGCGCAGCGGGCTTTTGGTGGCGCGTCCGCTGCAGCGGATTGCCGGTTTCGTCGCGCAGACGCGCAACGCGCTCAGCGAGAAGATCCGGCCGTCCCGTTATGCGACGACCATGGTCTTTTCCCATGTGCCTAAGCCGGCGGTCTTCTCGTTTGGCATTCCGGCACTGCCTTTACCTTTCAGCAAAAAGACGGTTGCTGCCGGACCTGACGCGGTGACTGGCCCGGCCATCGAGAAGGAGCAGTTCCGCTCCAGCTTCAAACCCTGGATCAGGATCGTCGCTCTGATCGTTGCGATTGTTTTTGTCCCGGAGCAGTTTGCCCAGGCAATCGATTATGATTTTCGCGCCCTCATCGGCCGGCCCGGTATCAACACCTTTATCCCTCCTGATCCGGCCAAGATCGCCAATTCCGATATCCCGCTTGCGGTAAAGAATATCCTGCAGGGTATTGCCAATAAACCGGTACAGACCATCCAGATCGCGCCGGATTTGAGCGTCGAGCTTGAAAAGCCGGTGAAGCTCTCCAGCGCCCGGATCGAGGAGCTCTACCAGTGGATGCTCGGCAAGCCCTGCGGTTCCAAGGCTCTCTACGATTACCTGCGTTTTTCCGGGGTTGCGGTCAAGGAGTCGGATACCGCGGTCCTGGTTTTGACCGTCGATATCCTCAACGGAATCGTCAAGCCCGAAGGCGAGCCGAAGGTGATCAAGAGCTCTCTCTACGCCCTTGCCAAGGCAGCGGCATTTTTCGGACAGCCGCTCATGGCGGTCAAGGTTGTGCGGCCGGTCGCAGAGGCCGCCGAAGAGCTGAGCCGTCTGACGCCTTTCATTGCGCATCTGAAGACAGACCATTACGTCATCGTCTCGCAGTTCGCCGATGACAAGGTCTACTACATCGAAGAGCACCGCGAAGAGTTCATGCCGCTTGAAAAATTCGCCGCTGATTTCAGCGGGTATTGCCTGGTCGGCAGCGATACAGCGGTTGCAGAGCCTCTTTCGGAAAAAGAAGCGCAGGCGGTGTTGGGCGCCAAGTCGCGTGACGACCGGGCGCTGGACGCCTTCGGCATGGTCGCCGGCGGCCTGCTTTTCACCACCACGCCTATTTCCGGGCAGTCGTTCTGGACCGCGGCCCGCAACTACGGCATCACCTACGGCGTGCCGCGTGCGCTGGAAGCGGCCGGAGCCAACCGGTGGGTTTCCAATATCGGGGGCGGCGCTATTGCCGGCGGGCTGATCTCCGGGTTCAATTACGGCTGGAAGCCCAATTCCATGCTTGCCCAGAGCGCCAACTGGGCGACCGTGGCGACGGTTCAGGAATTCGGCTACCAGAACAAGTGGGACAAGCAGATCTTTACCGGATTCACGAACCTCGCCTCGAAGATGGCGGGGGATATCACCTTCAAGCCGATCAATGCGGCGTTCGGCGTGCAGTTTGGCACCTACAAAACGTTCGGGGAGTCGCGCCTCGCCGCCCAGTACGGCAAGGGCGCGGACGCGAAGCTCTGGGTCAACGGATTAAGCAGGGCGCAGATGGCGCAGACCAGCGCCCTCAACTTCCAGGCGGCGCCGAGCTTCGGTTTCCGCGACATCACCGGTTATGTGGCCGACGGCCTGCGCATGTACATCGAGGATAAGCTCACCAAGGAAGACGACGACTCTTCCGCTTATTTTGCCAAGGCCATGGGTTCGATGGCTTCCGGAACGTTCTCGTATCTGACCAGCAGCCCGGGCAACCGTTTCAGCGTCGGCAGCTTCGCCGGCGGCATCATTGCCGGCGGCGTCTCGGGGTTCGCCTCCGGGGCACTGCAGCGCATGACGGTCCAGGAGCTGGGGCTGGGCCGCTACACCGGAGCGATGGTTAACCTGGCGTTTACCTCGGCGCTCTTCGGGGCCCTGAGCGACGTCGAAGGCGGCAGCCGTAAAGACTGGATGCTGCAGGTTGCCAAAGAGAACATCCGCACCGGCATCGGCAGTTTCTTGAGCGGCGGCATCGCGACCCTGACCCCGCAGGGGAGCCTGTACTATCTGCGCACCACCGACAGCGCCTTTGCCTCGACGATGCTCGATTTCAGCCGGACGGCGCGCGGGCTTCCCAACTCTTCCTGGACCCGCAGCAACTGGAACGATTACCTGAGCAAGGGCAAGCTCCCCGAGGATTCAACCGGTCTCTACGCTTTGTCGGGGCAGTATTTCTCGGCCCTCCATTATGCGGCAACCACGAACCTTTCGAACCTGCTCATGGACCGGCTCACCGGAGTCAAGGTGCGCTACGAGACCGACCTGCCGATTTTGAATACCAAGGCCGGCATCGTCGATTATTCCCGGGGCGGGGCGTTCCTGCGCGAGAAGATATCCGGCTTCAAGGTTTCCGACAAGATCCCGGTGATCAAGCAGGACGCTTCGGTTACGGATGGTTTCTTCGGCTCCCGGGTTGAAGACAAGTCCCCGCAGGTCGGCAGGATCACGCCGGATGATGCCGCGATCACGGGCTTGAAGCGCGTGTACCTGTATATGGGCGCTTCTGCGACCGGTATCGAAGGCTGGTCGCCGCTGCCGAAAGGTACGGTGAGCGGGTATGAATACCACCCGACGCAGCGTTTCATCAGGCACGAGGGGGATATGCGTTTAAGCGGCTCGGGCGTGCCGACGACGCAGACCAGCGCCCTGTACTGGGATATGCTCACCGGCGGCAATACCATCCGCGCCTCTTTCGATTTCAACGGCAATTCCTGGGATATCAGCCGCAAAGGCATCTCCAAGGACCTCGGGCACTGGGCAACGCAGCTGGGCGGGGGAGAGGATAAGACGGCACAGAAGGGCGGCCAGGCGGCCCCTTCGGCGCAGGC
>CAZOGI010000044.1:0-1841 GCA_964579435.1 uncultured Planctomycetales bacterium | reverse complement strand
GCCCGGGGCTTGGACCAGAAAAACGGGATCATCGGGATCGAGTCGACGCGGCTTGCGGATGTCAAAGATTTGGAGCTTCTGCCGTTATTGGAACGCGCCACCTCTCCCGGCAAGCTCGGCCGCACGATCGAGACGATCACCACGCACGCCGGCCTCTTTAACACCAAGGACGGCCTGATGTCGTTTACCGGAACCAACGTTTCCCTCGGCGGGATCAAACCGGTCTATATCATCGGCACCATGCATGACCGGCTCGACCAGGGAGTGCAGAAGTTCCTCGACCGCCAGCGGGCGGAGCTGGGCGGCGATATCACCCTGGCGATCGAGCTGCCGGATTCGCTGGAAAAGCCGACGTTCTCGTTCGCCGATGAAAATGCGGCGCGCAAATGGGTGCAGGACCTGGGCAAAAAAGACGGCAAGGGCCCGCAGGCCATCCCCGATAATTTCATCGAGCCGCTGGCGCAGCTGCTCTTCTACGCGCAGCGCAATAACGTAAACGTCGAATTCATCGATACCACCGGCACCCTCGAGCAGCGCAATAATTACATGGCCGGCAATGTCTCCCGCCTGGTCACCGAAGGCAAATCGCTCCTGGTGGTCCCGGTCGGGTTCCTGCACGCCGGCAAAGAAGGCGCCTCCAGCGGTTCGGTTGTCTCTCTGCCCAACACGCTCTCGGCACGCGGCATCCCGAGCGTCTCCCTGTACCCCTACGGCGATATCGACGATACGGGAACGGTCAAGGCGGTGCCGCATGAAGGGCGCTCCGTTGCCGTCCAGTTCGAGGGGCAGATCCGTGATGACGGGTCGCTTCGGCTTTTCGGCGCTCCTTCGCTCGATGCGTTGGTGCAGCAGAAGCAGAATACGCTCGATCTGCGCTCCCCCAACAGCGGCTGGCATGCGACCAAATACGAGAGCATCCCCTATTTCAGCAAGCCGATCCGCCAGTACGCGGCAGGCGGGTATGATTTCCAGATGCAGACTCCCGGCGAAGCGCTGGGCAGGCTGGCGGTTGAGATCAATAATATAGGAGGCAACGCCGCCAATATCGTTCCGGGAGCAACCGGGGTGCTGCAGCAGCTCTATAAAGAGAACCGGGCTCTGCATCCGTTAGGGTTTGTCGGCCGCAGCCTGAGCATGACCGACTATGTCCACGAAGGAAACTGGGCGCGGGAAAAGGATGCCTTTAAATTTGATTACCTGGTCTCCCCGAAAGACGGCTGGGTTTTGGGCGCTGACTTAGGCAAGGTGGATCCCAAGATCCAGGGCGCCAGTTTTACCCACCGGCGCTGGGTCGGCGATACCGACTCGTACAAATACGCCAACTATAATTTCGCAAGCAATACCTGGAGCTCGGTTGCCGAAGGCAAGCTGGGCGGTAATTTGTTCGGCACCGAGCATGACCAATTCACCAGCAGAGTGGACATTGATTTGTCCAAAGAAAATCCGGTTGCCAAACAATCTCTCCTTGAAGCGCGCAAAGAGGTCACTTCCTATACGAATGGCGTTTCGCTTTTTGACTCTTTCCGTAAGGGCACCTTTACGGATGTCGAGATAACCAGGCAACTCGATGATGCAAAAGCCTGGACCGCCTTATCGCTTTCGCTGAATCCGGCTGAGACCAAGACGGATTTCGCGAATCGGCATTTCGCCATCGACCATCGCGCTTCGATCGCCAGCGCGCAGGGGATAAAGAGCCGCATCAGCGACCATCTCAAGAGCCAGGGATTCAATATCGATACCCCCGATGCCGAACAGAAAGGCTTGGGCCGGACCTTCGTGCACCGCGGCAGCGAAGAAGCGCGCCTGCGCGAGCGCATGATCGGCGCGTCCGAAACGATCAT
>CAZOGI010000043.1:0-11112 GCA_964579435.1 uncultured Planctomycetales bacterium | reverse complement strand
TTGATCTTGCCCCGCTCGCTGTTGGCGGATTTGAGGGTCAGGGTGCCGATGATGTTGCGCAGGGTCGTGCGCGCGAGGTTGACGATCTGGTACTGGTAATTGAAAACGTTGTACTGCGAGTTCTTGACGCTGACCTCGTCCTGCTTGACCTTGAAATACACCTGGGCGTCGACCCGGGCGTTGAGGTTGTCGAAGGTGATGATCTCCTGCGGCTCGGCATCAACCATCTGCTCGGTGACGTTGACCTGGTACATCTTTTCGATGAGCGGGAAGATCCAGTGGAACCCCGGCTCGGCGAAACGGGAATATTTGCCCAGCCGCTCGATGAGCCCGCGGTGCGTCGGGCGCACGATACGCACGCCGGAGAGAAAGAAGAAGAGGGCGATCACAAAAATGGGGAATGCAATCATGGCAACGCTCCTTTGCGTACTGGTGCTGACTTACTCGATACTAACCGGTACTCGCCCGCGCTCGACCGTGCCGATGCGACGGGTAGCGATACCGCATGCGTTGAAGTGCTCAAGCGCCCGGGAAGCATGCTGCGGGGCAACAAAGACCACCAGCCCGATCCCCATGTTCAGGGTACGGTACATCTCTTCTTCGGGGACGCGGCCCTGCTGCTGGATGAGCCGGAAGATCGCCGGGACCTCCCAGGCGCTCTTGCGGATATGCGCCGCGGCGCCCGGCGGCAGGATGCGCGCGATCTTGTCGTAGAAGGCGCCGCCGGTGATGTGCGAGATCCCCTTGATCGCCTCACGGGGAAACCGCCGGTCCCGCAGCAGGGACAAGACCGGCCGCACATAAATCCGGGTCGGCTTCAAAAGCTCCCCGCTCATGCGTTTCATCTGTGCGGCTGAAAACACCTTGCGCACCAGGGAATAGCCGTTGGAATGCAGGCCGCTGGAGGCCAAACCCAGGAGGACATCCCCCGCCGCGATGCGCGACCCGTCTATGATCGCGCCCTTCTCGACCGCCCCGACGCAGAAACCCGCCAGGTCATACCCGCCGGGCTCGTAAAAATCGGGCATTTCGGCGGTCTCCCCGCCGATCAGGGAACAGCCGGACTCGGCGCAGCCGCGGGCGATCCCGCGCACCACCGCCTTGAGCACCGCAGGATCGAGCTTGCCGCTGGCGATATAATCGAGGAAAAAGAGCGGCTCCGCCCCAACGCAGAGGATATCGTTGACGTTCATCGCCACCAGGTCGATGCCGACCGTATCGTGCGTGCCGGCGAGGGAGGCGATCAGGAGCTTCGTGCCCACCCCGTCGGTCGAAGAGACCAGCACCGGCTGGCGGTAGCCGTGTCCGGAAAAATCGAAGAAGCTGCCGAAGCCGCCGATATCGCGCAGCACCTCGGGGCGGAAGGTCGTGCGTACCAGCGAGCGTATGCCGCGCTTGAAAACAGAGGCCTTGCGGATATCGACCCCCGCGCGCTTATAGGTTAGCCCTTGCATAGGTCAGGATCTCCTTGTCCGCAGCAGTGCTGCTCGAGCGAGAATTTTCCGTGCTCCAGCTCCGCCTTCACCGGATACTTGCCGCACCAGCAGGCGCTGCAGTAGTGATGCGCCGGGTTCTTCAGGCACGAAAGCATCCCCTCCAGGCTCAGATACCCCAGGGAATCGACCTCCAGGTACCGGCGGATATCCTCAACCGAGCGCAGGCGGTTGGCGATGAGCTCCGAAGCCTTATGGAAATCGATGCCGTAATAACAGGGGAACCGGTGCGGCGGACAGGAGATGCGCAGGTGCACCTTTTTGACCCCGGCGGCGCGCAGGTTACGCATGCGGATCTTCGAAGTCGTGCCGCGCACGATCGAATCGTCGACGATGACGATGCTCTTGCCTTTGAGGACCCCCCGCAGCAGGTTGAACTTCACCCGCACCCCCAGGTCGCGCGTGTCCTGCGCCGGCTGGATAAAGGTGCGGCCGACATAGTGGTTGCGGATGATCCCCAGCTCAAGCGGGATCCCCGATTCGCGCGAGTACCCCAGCGCCGCGGAATAACCCGAGTCCGGCACCGGCACGACGTAATCGGCGTCTGCCGGATGCTCGCGCGCCAGTTGCGCCCCCAGGCTGCGGCGGACTTCGTGCACCGTCTCGCCGAAGACGATCGAATCGGGCCGGGAGAAATAGACATGCTCGAACGTGCAGAATGCATGGCGCGACGCCGGATCGAACTGGCGCAGGAAAAGCGACTGCAACTGGCCGTCCTTGATGAAAAGCATCTCCCCCGGCAGCACCTCGCGGATAAAGCGGGCGCCGATAAGGTCGAACGCGCAGGTCTCCGAAGCCAGGCACCAGGCAGCCCCCAGCTTTCCCAAAGCCAGCGGCCGGAAACCCCAGGGGTCGCGGCAGCCGATGAGCGTATCCTTATTCATCATCACCAGCGCGTACGCCCCGCGTACCCGCTGCAACGCATAGAGCAGGCTGGAGCAAAGGTCGCGGTGGCGTCCGCGGGCCATGAGATGGATGATGATCTCGGAATCGGTCGTCGTCTGAAAGATCGAACCCGCCTCTTCCAGATGCTTGCGCAGGCTCAGGGAATTGACCAGATTGCCGTTATGGGCGATACAGATGCTGCCTTTGGCGCAGTCAATGAGCAGCGGCTGCGCGTTCTTCAGGATGCTGGAGCCGGTGGTCGAATAGCGCACGTGCCCGACGGCCATCGAGCCTTTCATGCGCATCAGGAGGCGCTCCTGGAAAACGTCGCTGACCAGGCCCATCCCCTTATGGACGGAAAGCACCCCGTCATGATTGCTGACGATCCCGCAGGCCTCCTGCCCCCGGTGCTGCTGGGCATAGAGCCCCAGATACGCCAACCAGCTTGCCTGGCGGTGGCCGGTGATCCCGAACAAACCGCAATACTCTTTCGGCTCATCGGGACCGCAAACCCCAGGGATCAAACGATCTGAACGAACCATGGCTACACCTTTCCGGTCCAGCAGTACTGACAGAGCTGTTCGGGCGGCAGACCGATAGCCGCGACCATATCGTCGAGCCGCTGATAGACCAACGTCGTCGCTCCCAGGTCCCGCGCGATCCAATCCACCATCGCCCGGTATTTCGCGGAATCCTCATCCAGATACGCCGCTATCGCGCCCGTCGATTTCTTCTCCAGGGCCCGGATCGCCCGGCGCGCCGCCAGCTCCTGAAGGGTGCGCGTGGAATAGTTATACTGACAGGGGAACATCAGCGGCGGGCAGGCGATGCGCAGATGCACCTGGCGGGCGCCGCACTCGCGCAGCTTCTGGATGGTGTAGTTCTTCAGCTGGGTGCCGCGCACGATCGAGTCGTCGCAGAAGACGATGCTCTTATCCCGGATGATATCGGGGATCGGAATGAGCTTCATCCGGGCGATGAGGTCCCGCTGCGCCTGAGAAGGCGGGGTGTAGCTGCGGTCGAAACCAGGCGTGTACTTAACCAGCGGCCGGCGTAAGGGCACCCCCGACTCCATGGCATAGCCGATGGCGTGGGCGCTTCCCGAATCGGGAATCCCGGCGACCATATCCGCTTCGACCGAATCATGGCGGGCAAGTGCCCTGCCGCAGCGTTCGCGCGCCATCTCGACGTTGATCCCTTCGTAGCTGGAAGCCGGGAACCCCGTATAGACCCAGAGGAAAGAACAGATCCGGTTGCGCGAACAACCGGCACAGCGCGGACGCGGCCCGGCGTCGTTCAAAAGCAGGATCTCCCCGGGCTGCAGGTATTTCTTGATCTTGAAACCCAGATTGTAGAAAGCCGCCGTTTCGCTCGTCACCGCCCAATCCCCGCCGCGCTCACCCAACGCCAGCGCCGAAGATCCCCGGGCATCCCGCGCCGCATAAATCCCCTCGCGGGTCAAGAGGAGCAGCGAACAGGACCCTTTGATCATGCCGAACATCCGCTCGATGCCGTCGGTGAAACTCGCGCCCTGGATGATAAGCTTGGCGATGAGCTCCGGCATATTGATCGCCCCGCGCGTCACCTCGCTGAAAGACTGCCCCTTGGCGTAGAGCTGACGGGCCAGCGCGGCGGCATTCTCGATAAAACCGTTGGCCACGATCGCAAACGCACCGAAGCGGGAATGCACCACGATCGGCTGCTCATCCAGCGCGCTGATGACCCCGATACCCTTGGAGCCGTGCATGCCGCTGTAATCGGCGAAGAACTTCGCCTTGAACTGGCTGCCGCGGATATCGTGGATCTTGCGCACGATCTCGCCGTTGTAAACCGCCAGCCCCGCGAATTGCGTGCCCAGGTGCGAATGGTAATCCGTCCCGTAAAAAAGATCTTCCTGGCACCCCTTCTTCCTGGTGACGACGCCGAAGATCCCGCTCATAGGAAGAGCTCCTTGTCGGTTAGAGGTTCTTGCGCACGAAGGAAACCGCGTTCTCGAAAATCATCAATCCGTCGGCAAAACGGGACGGGCCGCCGGTCCAGCGGGGATGCTGGGTCGGCTCGATATGACGCTCCGGATGCGGCATCAAACCGAGGATCCGTCCGCTCTCGTCGCAGATGCCGGCGATACCGGCGAGGGAGCCGTTGGGATTGGCGGGATAGCCCGCCGGATTCCCGCGCGCGTCGCAGTAACGCAGGACGATCTGCCCGTTCTTCTCCAGGCGCTCCAGGACCGCCCTGTCGTTGACGAGGAACTTGCCTTCCCCGTGGGCCACGGGCAGGTAGATAACCTCAGGCAACCCCCTCGTCCACACACACTGGTGTCTGGTGTCTGGTGTCTGGTGTCTCTTCAGATACACCCACCGGTCTTCGAATTTCCCGGAATCGTTCAGGGCCAGCGTCGCCTCCTGGGAGAGATCCGCAGAACCGGGCAGGAACCCGGCCTTGACCAGCACCTGAAAGCCGTTGCAGATGCCGATCACCAGTTTCCCGTCGCAGAGGAAACGGCGCAGCGGGGAAGCCAGCTTATGCTTCAGCTCGCTGGCAAAGATCCTCCCCGAGGCGATATCGTCTCCGTAGCTAAACCCTCCCGGCAACGCCAAAATATGATACCGCTGCAGCATCTGCGGACGCCCCAGAAGCTCGTTGATATGTACCCGCTCGGCAGACGCGCCCACGCTGCTGAAACCGAACGCCGTTTCAACGTCGCAATTGGTGCCTGCCGTACGCAGGACGCATACAGTCGGTTTTTTCATCGTCCCTTCGCGCGGTAAAACCGGTCTATCACCGAGATCACCTGCCGCGGGGTATCGGCAAAGGTGAAAATATCCAGGTCCTCGCGGCTGATATTGCCCTGCTGCAGCACGGTCTCCCGCAGCCAGGAGACGACCCCCTTCCAGTAATCGGTCCCGAAGAGCACAACCGGGAAACGCGGGATACGCTCGGTCTGGATAAGGTTAAGCGCCTCGAAGAATTCATCGAGCGTCCCGAACCCGCCGGGCATGATGACGAAGGCCTTGGCGTATTTGACGAACATGACCTTGCGCACGAAGAAGTAATGGAAATCGATCAGCGTGTCGATGTAGGGATTGGCCTTCTGCTCGGAGGGGATCTCTATGTTGAGTCCGATCGAATGCCCTTTGGCGCGCCGCGCCCCGCGGTTGCCCGCCTCCATGATCCCGGGGCCGCCGCCGGTGATGATCGCGAAACCCTCCTTCGCCAAAAGATACGCCGTCTCCTCTGCAAGACGGTAATACCGGTTGTCGGGGGCGGAACGGCTGGAGCCGAAGATCGAAACCGCCTTGCCGACCTGCGAGAGGACCTCGAAACCCTCGACGAACTCGGCCATGATCCGGAAGATCCGCCAGGTGTCTTCGCGGATGAAATCAGTGCGCACTCGTTTCACCGCCATATTACCACCTCAATGGTTTCTGCCACGCCGCTTTCAACGAATCGCTGTCCGCCTCCACACACGACTTCCCGTCGATGCCGAAGATCCGCACCGCCTTCTCGGCGCGCACGCAGCCGATAAGCCCGTACGGTACGCCCCGCAGGAGACGCTCAAACGACTTCTGATCCCGTTTCGCCACCTCGACGATGATCCGGGAATTCGACTCCGAAAAGAGGATCTCGTCATTCCCCGGCTTTCTCTTGAGTCTGGTGTCAGGTGTCTTGTGTCTTTGAAACGGCACCTCTTTGAGAAAAAGCTCCAGCCCCAGCCCTCCGGCAAACGCCATCTCCGCCGCGGCGACCCCCAGGCCTCCTTCGGAACAATCGTGCATCGAACGCACCAGCCCGCGCGCGCAGGCGCGCGAGAGCGCCGCGAAAGAGCGCCGCGCCGCGGCTGCGGACACCCGCGGCACCGCGTTGCCGATATACCCGCGGCGCTTCCAGTAGAGCGAACCGCCCATCTCCGGATAGCTCATCCCGACGATATAAACCAGATCCCCCGCCTCTTTGGCGAACATCGAGACGGCGCGGGAGGTATCGTCCATGACCGCGATCGCCGAGATCAGCAAAGTCCCGGGGATGGCGATCGACTTTTTCCCCACCGTGAATTCGTTGTAGAGGCTGTCCTTTCCGGAGACAAACGGCACCCCGAATTCCTTGGCAACGGCGTAACACCCCAGCGCCGCGCGCACCAGCCCGCCGAGGCGGTCGGGCTTGTCGGGATTGCCCCAGCAGAAATTATCGAGCAGCGCGACCCGCTCCAGCGACCCGCCCACGCAGATGATCTGGCGCAGCGCCTCGTCGATACAGGAGGCGGCCATCCAGTAGGGGTCGATGCGCCCGTAGCGGAAATTGATGCCGTTGGAGACGATGAGCCCCCGTTTCGATCCCAGCACCGGCCGTACGACGCTGGCATCCGAAGGGCCGTCGTCGGCTCTGCCCGCCAGGGGCTTGATCACCGAACCGCCCTGCACCTCGTGGTCGTACTGGCGGATCACCCACTCTTTGGAGCAGACGTCGTACTCCGAGAGCATCCCGAAAAGCTCGGCGGTGAGCGAAAGTGGATCCCCGGGCTTCGGCTCGGCAAAACGGCGCTGCCGAAACGTTGCGGTCTTGGTTATCTGCGGAAGGCCGTTGTGCAGGAACTCCATGTCCAGGTCGCAGACAAGCGTACCTTCAAAATAAAGCTGCAGGCGCCGGGTATCGGTAAAGGTGCCGATGACGGTCGCCTCGACGTTCTCGGCGGCGAAGAGCGCCACGAGCGGCCGGACGTTGTCCTGCGGCACGGACAGGACCATGCGCTCCTGGGATTCGGAAATCCAGATTTCGGTATAGGAAAGTCCCGCGTATTTCAGCGGCACCTTCTCCAGATCCACCCGCGCGCCCAAATCCTGGCCCATCTCCCCCACCGCGCTGGAGAGCCCCCCCGCGCCGCAATCGGTGATCGCGCTGTAAAGCCCGGCATCGCGGGCCTTGAGGATCGTATCGACCATCTTTTTTTCCTGGATGGGGTTGCCGATCTGCACGGCGCCGCTGGAGACGACCTCAGACTCGTGGGTCAGTTCCCCCGACGAGAAAGTCGCCCCGTGTATGCCGTCCCTGCCGGTGCGCCCGCCCACCACGACGATCGCCTCGCCCGTGCGCGGATGCTTGAAGGATTTTTCTTTCGGCATGATCCCCGCCGTTCCGCAGTAGACCAGCGGATTGCCGACAAACCCTTCGTCAAAGAGAACCGCCCCGTTAATCGTCGGGATGCCCATCTTATTGCCGTAATCGCGCACGCCGGAGACAACCCCCTTCATCACCCGTTTGGGGTGCAGGGTACCCGCAGGCAGATTATCGAACGGGTAGTCGGGCGGGGCGAAACAGAAGACGTCGGTATTGAAGATCGGCTTTGCCCCCAGCCCGGTCCCGAGCGGGTCACGGATGACCCCGCCGATACCGGTATTTGCTCCGCCGTACGGCTCCAGCGCCGAAGGATGGTTATGCGTCTCGACCTTGAAGCAGACGTTGTGCTTTTCGTCGAAACGGATGACCCCGGCATTGTCCTTGAAGACCGAAACGCACCAGGGCTTCTTCAGCTCGAGCGTCACCTTCATGATCGTCGATTTTAGGAGATTATCGATGAGGGAGGTTCGGGTTGCCGGCCGCCTGCCCTTCCCGCGCGCCTCACGCAGCGTCTCTGAATAGGCGATCTTGCCGCGAAAGGTCTTATGCGCGCAATGCTCCGACCAGGTCTGGGCGATCGTCTCCAGCTCGCAATCGGTGGGATTGCGGCCCCGGGCGCGGAAATAATCCTGGATGCGACGCATCTCGGCGTCATTGAGGAAGAGCTGGCCGCTGCGGCTGATCTGGCGGAGGCTGCGCACCGGCGCGCGCAAGAGCGGCACCGTGCGCAGGCGCAGGCGATAGCCGAGGCTCTCGGGTGCCGGCTGGTCCGCCTTGCCGGGGGCGATGATGTGCTGGATGAGCTTGTTGTAGAGGAGTTTCTCGGAAATCGTCTGCAGCTGCTGGCCGCTCAGATCCCCCCCCAGGATATATTTTTTCGCCGTGCGCACCCGGCGCACCGCGCTGATCCCCAGGTCGCGGATACCCTTGAGCGCCGACTCTTCCACCGGATCCATCACCCCGGGATTATAGGCGACCTCGACGACAAAGCTGGCGCGCGGCACCGCGGGGGTCGCGCCCCCGCAGAACACCGCATACTCCTGGCTGATCGGGTCGGCCAGGAGCTCCCCGGCGATGCGCTTGGCGAGGGCAACGTCAAGCTCCCCCTCGAGCCAGTACACCTGCACGAAGGAAACCGCGCGGACTGCCGCAATCCCCAAGTCAACGATATCCTTTTTGACGCCTTCGGCGACGGCATCAAAAATCCCGGAGCGTTCCCGGACTTCAATTTGGTAGGTCATGATCGGTACGTTTGTCGAAGAAAGTGTGTCAGGCAGGAACCTTTACGCCGCTTAAGCGCCTCTACAGCCCGACCCGGCGCAAGATCTTTGCGACATTGCGCAGGTAATAGTCGACATTGAATATGCCTTCGCGTTCCGCGGCGCTCAAGCGCTTGGCCGCATCCGGATCCTCGGCCAGCGCCCGCTTGAAATCGATCCGCTCTTTCCAGGTGCGCATGGCCGCGCGCTGCACGATGTCGTACGCCTGCTGCCGGGGCAACCCCTTTTCCATCAACGCCAGCAGCACCCGCTGCGAGAAAATGAGGCCCCGGGTCTTGACCAGGTTCACGAGCATGTTATCGGGGTGCACGCTCAGGCCCTGGACGACTTCCAGGAATTTATGCAGCATATAATCCAGAAGGATCGTCGAATCCGGAAAGATCACCCGCTCGGCAGAAGAGTGGCTGATATCCCGCTCGTGCCAGAGGGTGACGTTCTCCAGGCCGACGAGCGCGTTGCCCCGCAGGATGCGCGCCAGACCGCAGATACGCTCGCAGATGACGGGATTGCGCTTATGCGGCATTGCGGAGGAGCCTTTCTGGCCTTTGCCGAAGGGCTCTTCCGCCTCCAGCACCTCGGTCTTCTGCAGATGCCGGATCTCGGTCGCGAATTTCTCAAGGCTGGAGCCGATCAGGGCAAGGGTTGAGAGGTACTGCGCGTAGACGTCCCGCTGGATAATCTGCGTCGAAAGAGGAGCCGGCCGCAAACCCATCTTTCTGCAGACGTAATCTTCGGTTGCCGGGGAGACATTGGCGAAGGTACCGACCGCTCCGGAGATCTTGCCGACGCTGACCTCTTCTTTGGCCTGCAACAGGCGCCGGCGGTTGCGGCGCATCTCGTCGTACCAGAGCGCCAGCTTCAAGCCGAAGGTCACCGGCTCGGCATGCACCCCGTGCGTGCGGCCGATGCAGACCATATCCCGGTACTGCCTGGCCTTGACCGCCAGCACTGACTGGACCGCATCGATGTCCCGCAGGAGGATATCCGAGGCGGCCTTAAGCTGCACCCCCAAACAGGTATCGAGTATATCCGAAGAGGTCAGCCCCTGATGGAGGTATTGGGCATCCGCTCCGATGCGCCTGCCGACATCGGTTACGAAGGCCACGATGTCGTGCTGCGTCTTCTCCTCGATCTTTTTGATGTTTTTGAGGTCAAACCCGGCTTTTCGCTTGATCCGCGCGACTGCCGCCGCAGGGACCTTCTTCTGGCGGCAGAGCGCCTCCAGCGTATGGATCTCGATCGCCAGGAGGGTGTTAAACTTGAACTCCTCCTCCCAGACAGCGGACATCTCGGGACGGCTATACCTGCCGATCATGCGCAAATCCTTTCACGAACAGGAGCTTTGGTGCGGAAGGAAATCCGTACAAACAAGCGAACTGTATTATAGCAGAAAGAAGGTTCCGCGCAATGAAAATCACTGCGCCGGGAGGCGCCGAAAGGCGGCGCGCACAGGGGCGGGATCAGAGGCTTTTCTTGCGGATAAGCGTGGCGAAGATAGTGACGATGCGCGGGTCAAACTGGGTCCCGGAGCCGCTCTCGATGATCTGGATGGCTTTCTCTTTCGGATAGGCCTTGCGGTACGGCCGGTCGGAAGTCAATGCCTGATAGACGTCTGCCAGAGCGATGATGCGCGCGCCGACCGGGATCTCCTCCCCCCGCAAGCCGTTGAGATACCCCTTGCCGTCCCAGCGTTCGTGGTGATAGGAGATCAGGGGGATAACGTCATGCAGCAGCTGGATCGGTCGCAGGATATCCGCCCCGATCTGCGGATGCTTCTTGATCTGCTCGAACTCGCCCCGGCTGAGCTTGCCTTTCTTCTGGAGGATCCGCTCCGGGATGCCGACCTTGCCCAGGTCATGCAGCATCGCCGCCTGGCGAACTACCTCGATCTCCTCGGGCAGAAGCTCCATCTTGCGCGCCAGGTCGGTTGCGTAGCGGACCGTGCGCTCGACGTGCTCACCGGTATAGTGGTCTTTGCACTCTATCGTCTTGGAGAAAGCGAAGATTGCCTCGATGATGCTCTGGTGGGCCTTGCGGGTGACCTTTTCCAGCTTCCCGCGCAGGGAGCGGATATCGGATTCCTTGACCGCGGGGACGCTCTTCTGGCGCAACCGGTCGAGGCAGGAACCGACGCGGTTACCTCCTTTTTCCTTCACCCGGTTCATGCACTGGTCGGCCAGATCGACCAGGTCCATGCCTTTGACGACGCGATCCTCGGGATAGCTGACGACCCCCAGGCTTAGCTTCAGCTTGATCGAGCGTTCCTCGTCGCCGAAATTGTAGAGATTGACCGCATCCAGCAACCGCTGCCCCATGACCAGAGCGGTGCTGCGGTCGAT
>CAZOGI010000042.1:0-11581 GCA_964579435.1 uncultured Planctomycetales bacterium | reverse complement strand
CACCATCCTCAACAGTCTCAACATCATCGCCAAGCAGGTTGCCAGCAGGAAACTTTTCAATGTCACGAAAGAGATGCAAAAAAATATGGAGGCGGGCTTGAGCTTTCATGAGGCATTGGCCCGCCATCCTGAGGTTTTCTCTGACCTGTGGGTCAACCTGGTGGAGAGCGGCGAGGCTTCCGGTAACCTGGCAACGGTGCTTAACCGCCTCGCCGGGTATCTGGAGCGTAACGCCGCCTTTAAGAGCAAGGTCATTTCCGCCCTTATCTACCCGGCGGTGCTGCTTTTCGCCAGCGTCGGAGCGCTTCTCTTTCTGACCATCAAGATCATTCCCACCTTTGCCAATTTGTTCGAGGGCTTCGATATCAAGATGCCCCTGCTGACGATGTGGCTGATTGCCATCAGCACCTTTATCCGCGCCGCTTTCATTTTCATTCTGATCGGGCTCGTGGTGGGGTTCTTTCTGCTGCGCAAATACGTGACGACGAAGCAAGGGAGGAAAAAATACGAGCAATTCCTCCTGAGGGCGCCGATATTCGGCGAGTTTTTCCGCATCCTGGCGGCAGAGCGTTTTGCTTCGGAGATGTCGACGCTCCTGGAGAGCGGAGTTCCCATCCTCTACGCACTGGAGATCGCCGAGCATAGCGTCGCAAACCTGACGCTGGGGGAGGTCATTCACCGCGTTAAGGACGACGTCCGCGAGGGAAGACCTTTGAGCAAACCGCTGGATGAGAGCGGTTTTTTTGAGCCGATGGCAGTACAGATGGTGGCAATCGGGGAGGAGATCGGCGAGCTGCCCAATATGTTCAAGAAACTGGACGAATTCTATTACGTGTATATCGAGACTTTCTTGCAGCGGTTGACCTCCTTATTCGAACCGATCATGCTGATTTTTATGGGGGGGGTTATCGGGATCATGGTGATCGGGATGTTTCTCCCCATTTTCCAAATTACACAAATACGCTAATGGCAATAAGTTAAAAAGAATTGACACTGTTTGATGCATATGGTACACTTAGTAATGCGAAGGAGGTGAGGAGAGCCTAAGGATTCATCTTACACTCTTAACGAACCGGCTGCCACGGAGTGGGCAGCGCGGAGAAGGCGTATGAGCGCTCGCAGCGGATGCATACGTCAGAATGAACCAAAAGGAGGGGACATGAACAGGAAAGGGTTTACGTTGCTGGAGTTGATCGTAGTAATCATCATTATCGGTATTTTGGCAACGTTGGGTTTCGCGCAGTATACCCGCATGATCGAACGCGCGCGCGGCGCAGAGGCACGCCAGGTTCTGGGTGCGTTGCGCACACAGGCTGCGGCGATCTGGCTCGAGAATCGCGACCAGGTCTCGCTTGAGCTGCCTGCGGCGAACTATTTCACCAACGACGCGCTGGGTATCGGTGTTCAGCCCGGTCAGATCGCGGAAGACTGCAACAGCAATTTCTATTTTGAATATGAGGTTACCGCTTCGACGATTACCGGTTTGACCCTGACGGCGACGCGCTGCACCGCTTCAGGCAAAAGCCCGCAGGGCCCGGCTGCTCTGACGCTGGTCCTGGAGTCGGATTTTAAAACCGGTAGGGATACCTGGGGCGGCACCGGCGGTTATTAACCGTACGGTTGAACGGTTCCCCAAGCTGATCTGTTTCAGAACGTAAGGGGTTTTCGGTGAAGAGAGCACGGACACCAAAAACAAGCGTAACGCTGATTGAGCTTTTGGTTGCGCTGGTTATCGTCGGTGTCCTTGCGACTCTGGGTGTGTCGCAGTATATGGCGCAGCGTGACCAGGTGCTGGACCGGGAAGCCAGGGCGAACCTGAAACTGGTAGCCGCGGCGGAAAAGATATACCGCCTGGAGTTCGGCTCCTATGCCGGCACCTCGGATACGGACAACACGAACGTCTTGCTCAAGTTGCTCCTGCCGTCGACGAGCAAGTCGGACGTGATTTATAAGGTCACCAATTCGGGCGCTTCGACATTCCTGGCGCAGGCGCGTATTCACCCCAGCAGCGGTTCCCGCTGCTGGACGATCGCTCAGAATGCGGAAGAGCCCAGCGCCGATGCGGCATGCGCTGCGTGGTAGGTGCGCGCAGTCACGCCTAACCCCTCATGCGGTTCCTCCGAGGGCATCTCAACCATACGGTTGGGATGCCCTCGTGGTTTAACGGGAGACGTTTGATGAAGCCGAGACGGGAGAGGGCAGTTACGCTCATCGAAGTTACGGTTGCCTCGGTCATTATGGCCCTGGTGCTGGTGGGGGTGGCGCAGCTGTATGTTCTTGCGAGAAAGTACTTTCTTCATAGTACCGCCCGTTCTGCCGGTTCGGAGTTGGGCAAGCTCTTTCTTGAGCCCCTGCATGCAGAGGTTCGGCAGGATACCTGGGATGATTCAACCCAGAATAACCTGGCAGTAACGGGGGCGTTTCGCTATTGCGACGGCGGGGCTTCGGCGAACCAGATGCTCAATTGTCCCGACCGGACGGTCGGCCCGGTCACCTATACCGCCAACTATACGATCGAGGCTTTCGACACCGATCTGCGCAAGGTCAGGCTCGATCTGACCTGGAGTGAGAACGCGCCGTGATAAGACGCCTGCGTGTGAGACGCGCTCTGACGCTTATGGAATTGGTAGTCGCCATCGTGCTGATGAGCGTGGTGATCCTTGCCATCGGCAATATCGATGTCTTCAGCCATTTTCATTTTATCGCCTCGCGGCGCCGCATGGACGTACAGAACGGGCTTTCTCTGGCGATGGATCATATCCATAAGTACGTGGCGCGCGCCTCAGGCGACCAGGCGAATCCCGCCCTGTCCGCCCTGGGCGACGGGTTTGCGGTGAGGGTGGATCTGAACGAGCCGGTCACGCCGTCCGACTTTTCGGATGATTCCCTGATCTCCTACCGTGTCTCGACGGTCAATGTCACCGAACAGCCACTGCCGCATATTTCCCGCGTCGTTTCGCGCACCCAGCTGGCCGCAACCTGCGCCGGCCCGGCGGATTGTTCTCATATCGCTTTCACTTTTACGCAACGCTTGATGCCGGGAGTTTCGGCGAACGCGGCTATCGCCGTAGGTGATCCGCCGCTCGGTTTGTATTATGAGCTGCAGAACAACAATTCCGCAGTTGACGTGCTGCTGGTGGGCCGCTGGCGCAATGATGACACGGATGTCCCTGCGGGGCAGGATAACCCGCAGGTCATGATGAGAAGCATGGTCCGCGCTCAGGGAGCGCCGGGGCGTTAAGGTCTGTCTGCGGTCCGTTTTGATCCCCTTCTAAAACTGTTGACGCAGGGTATGTTTTAAAATAGAATAGCGGGGTTGTTGTTGGCAAGGTAGGTAATAGGCAGGGACAGTGAGCGTGAGATAGGAGTTAGGAGTAGGGAGTTAGGAGTAGAAGCACACTCCCAACTTCAAACTCAGAACTCCTAACTTGAAGTGGAGGGGCAGCTCAGGACACGCCCCTCAAGAAGTAATTGGACTGATTGGGCAGTCCTGAATTTTCAACTACAATATCTGTTAAGGAGAATTCAGGGCGCCCCTCGGAAAGCAGTGGTTGATAAGAGGAACTTATTGGGCTGTCCTTCGTCTCCCTAGATATGGTATTGCGGTGGGAGACCCAGGACACGCCCCTCGGTAACCAGTAAGAGATAACTCGGGGCTGTAGCTCAGTTGGGAGAGCGCCTCGTTCGCAACGAGGAGGCCAGGGGTTCGACTCCCCTCAGCTCCACAAAAAATTCCCCGACGAGGGGAATTTTTTGTGCACTAAAGCGAACGGCCCGAAGGCCGTAGCAAGCACCTTGGCATAGCGGATTGCCAAGTGCGCCTTTACTCGGCGAGCGTAGTGCCAACAACCAACCCGGCTGGTGGGAATTTTTTGTGCACTAAAGCGAACGGCCCGAAGGCCGTAGCAAGCACCTTGGCATAGCGCACCTTGCTGTAGAGGATCAGCAAGTGTGCCGCCTTCTGCGGCAGGTTGCCAAGTGTGCCGCCTTCTGCGGCAGGTTGCCAAGTGTGCCGCCTTCTGCGGCAGATTACCAAGTGCGCCTTTTTTTGTGGTATAATTGAAATATGCGGATTCTATTCCTCGTTGTATCCATGCTCCTGACAGGTACATTCGCGCCTGTCAGCGCTGACCCGCCGCTGCACGAAGCCCTTTTCTACGAGCAGAAAGAAAAAGGAATCATCCAGTGCCGCCTCTGCCCGCGCAACTGCCCGGTTCCCGACGGAAAACGCGGCTTCTGCGGCGCGCGCGTGAACAACAAAGGCAAACTTTATTCACTTTCCTACGGCAGGCTGGTCTCGTTCAACGATCGGGACCCGGTCGAAAAAAAACCGCTCTTCCATTTTCTTCCCGGCTCAAAAACCTTTTCCGTCGCCACCGCAGGCTGTAATCTGCGCTGTTCCTTCTGTCAGAATTGGGAGATCTCCCAGTGCAGGCCCGATGAGACCGGATTCCGCTATCTGCGGCCGCAGGAGCTCCTGGATATGGTCAAGGCCTCCGGCAGGTCGATCATTGCCTATACCTATACCGAGCCGACCATCTTTTACGAGTATATGCTTGAAACCGCCCGGTTGTCTAAAAAGTCGGGAGTGCGCAACGTCATGCACTCCAACGGCTACATCAACCCGGAGCCGCTCGAACAGCTTTGCCCCTTCCTCGATGCGGCAAATATCGACCTGAAGGCTTTCAAGGATGGTTTCTACGCGCAACTCTCCGAAGGGACCCTGGAACCGGTCCTGCAAAGCCTCAAAACCCTGCGCCAGGCCGGGGTGCACCTGGAAATTACCAATCTCATCCTGAGCGGCTATAACGACGATCCCGATTCGATCCGCGCGATGTGCCGCTGGATCGTCGACAATCTCGGGGCGGATACCCCAATCCATTTTTCGCGGGCCTTCCCGATGTACAAACTGGTCGCGCTCAATCCGACGCCGCTGGAGACGCTGTTTGCAGCCCGCGCCATCGCTCAGGCAGAGGGCCTGCGCTATTGTTACGTCGGCAACGCGGGGGCGAATCCGGGAGAGCATACGTATTGCCCCCGCTGCGGCAGGATCGTTATCCGCAGGGCCGGGTATGTCGTCGAAGAGATGAACCTTAAAGACGGTCTCTGCGCGTTTTGCGGGGAGAAGATCGCGGGGGTCTGGCAATGAAGCGCATCCTCATCGCCGCAGTTTTTTCCTGCGCCGTATGCTGCGTATCCTTTTCGGCAGCAGACGAGGTGAGGATCAAGGACGCTGATTTCGCCGGCCAGTTTTATCCGCGGGACCCGGCCGAGCTTTCGCGCATGATCGAGGCGTACCTGGACCTGTCCCGTCCCGCGCCCTCCCCGGGAGAGATATTCGCCCTTATCGTGCCGCATGCCGGGTACGGTTTCTCCGGGCCGACTGCGGCACACGCCTATAAGCTCATCCGCGGCAAACCCTACCGAACGGTCGTGGTCATGGGGTCGGGGCATCAACACGGTTTCCGGGGGATCGCTCTTTTTGCGTCGGGGGCGTTGCGCACGCCGCTGGGAGCGGTCAGCGTCGATGCCGATTTTGCGGAAAAGCTCCTGGGAAAGAGTGATTTTATTTTCGAGCGGCCGGGATTCTTCGACAAGGAACATCCGCTCGAAGTGCAGGTGCCGTTCCTGCAGAAAAGCCTCGCGGATTTCCGGATCGTGCCGGTGGTCATGGGGGAGTGCAGCTATCAGCAGTGTATGGGGTTCGCCCGGCTCCTGGTTGAGGCGATCGGCAAACGCACCGACGTTCTCCTGGTCGCCTCGACCGATATGTGCCACCGGCATGATTTCGAGACGGTCGAGCGGGTGGACCGCGAGACCGTCCGGACGCTGCAGCTCATGGACCCCGAGCAGCTGTATGCGCGTCTTGCGGACGGGACGGCTGAGCTCTGCGGCGGCTCGCCGGTCGTCACGGCGATGATCGCCGCCAAAAGCCTTGGGCACGGTCTGATCCAGGTCCTTGATTACACCAATTCCGCCCGCGTGACCGCAAGCAAGGAAAAGGGCGTCTGGACCGTCGGCTACGTCTCATGCGCAATCGATAATCCGGCAACCCAGGAGGGAGTGACCGTTATGCTCAATCCGACCCAGAAGAAACGCCTGTTGGAGATTGCCCGCGCTTCGATCGAGACCTATTTGAAGACAAGCAAGAAACTGGAGGTTACCGAGACGGACGAGGTCCTGAATAGCTCCATGGGCGCATTCGTCACCCTGCACGAGCACGGCCGGCTGCGCGGCTGCATCGGTAACCTCGTCGGTTCGCAGCCGCTTTACCTGACGGTGAGGGATATGGCAATCGAAGCGGCGACCGGGGATCCTCGTTTTGCGCCGGTACGGGAAAAGGAGATGGCGGATATCCACATAGAAATATCCGCCCTTTCCCCCCTCAAGCGGGTACGCTCTGCCGATGAGATCGAGCTGGGAACCCACGGGGTGATCGTTCGCCGCGGCGGATACAGCGGCGTCTACCTGCCGCAGGTGGCGACCGAGACCGGATGGAGCAAAGAGGAATTCCTCTCCAGCCTCTGCGCGCACAAGGCGGGGCTTGCCGCAGACGCCTGGAAAGATCCCCGGACCGAATTGCTCGTTTTTACCGCAGAGGTTTTCGCCGAAACACAATAGCCGATGCGCCTCGTCGCGACGTTTTTTCTCCTCGGTCTCTCTTTCGGGATGGGGCCGTGTCTGGCAAGTTGCGGGCCGCTGATAATTTCCTATATAGCCGGGACTCGTTCGGGGGTCAAAGAGGCGCTTTGGGCGTATGCCCTTTTTACGATTGCCCGGATCATGGTGTACGCAGCTTTGGGCGCGGGCATGTTTTATGCTGGAGAAGTGCTGGTGCGGGGCCTGTTCACCGAGTGGCAGGGAGTAGTGAGCATGGCGGCGGGAGTCTGCCTGGTTATCGTCGGGTTATTGATCGCTGCGGAAAGGGAAATCCCGACGCCCTGGTGCCGGGCGCTTGAACGAAGACTGGCCGGGAAAGGGGCGCACAGCGTTTTGGCGCTCGGCTTGATAGCCGCCATCCTTCCCTGCGCGCCGCTTTTTTCCGTCTTCTCCTATATCGCCCTGGCAGGAGGCGGGTTGCTCTATAGCCTGTTGCTGGCGGTTGCGTTCGGGTTGGGCAGCTCCTGTTCGCCGCTTTTGGCCGGGGCCGCCCTGGCAGGCTCTGTGGCGAAGGTGACGAAGGCCAGCGTCAGTGCAAAGCGTTTTGTGCGCTTTGCCTGCGGGATGGTCCTTGCGTTCCTGGGGATCGCGCTCATACGAAAGGGAGGCTGACGATGCATCGGGTTTTCATACCCACAAAAGATATCGACGCGCGCCAGGCGGTGATCACCGACGCCTCGACGCTGCATCATCTCAAGGCCGTCCTGCGCGTCAAGCCCGGGGAAGGGATCTCTTTTGCCGACGACCAGGGAGCCGAATACCTGGGGATCATCGACAAAATTGAATCCCGCCGCATCGTCTGCACCCTTCAGTCCCGCACATCCTCTGCGGTTAACGAGTGTTCTCTAACCGTGGCATGCGCTTTGGTCAAGGGCTCCGGCTTCGAGGAGATCGTCGAGCAGCTGAGCCAGGCAGGGGCACGCCGCATCATCCCGCTCCTGACCGAACGCGTTATCAGCCGCTGGCCCAAACATAAGGTCGAGGAACGCGTTGCGCGCCTGCGCAGGATCGCGCTTTCCGCGGCGACTCAGAGTAAGAGAAGGGATGTCCTTTCGGTTGAGATGCCTTGTTCCTTCAAGGATGCCCTTGCGCTGGCTGCCTCCTGCGATCTGAAGCTCATCCCCTGCCTTGAAAGGGAGCGGGTCCCGCTGCAAGAGGCGCTGCGCGGCGCTTCTTTCAAGGCGCCGTTCATCCTTATCGGCCCCGAAGGTGATTTCAGCGAGACCGAGGTCGCCGCGGCCCGCGCCGCGGGGTTCGTGCCGGTTTCGCTGGGGCCGCGGGTGTTGCGGGTCGCTACCGCCGCCGTCTGTGCCGCATTTTTCATTACCCACCATGCGCACCGTTAGGTTCGTTACTTTCGGCTGCAAGGTAAACCAGTACGATACTCAACAGATGCGCCAGGCATTTATCCGGGGCGGATTCAGCGATGCCCCCGACGCGGAAACGGCGTCCGTCTGCGTCGTCAACACCTGTACGGTGACCGCACGCGCCGATGCCGAGTCCCTGGCGGCGATACGGCGCCTGCGCCGGGAAAATCCCCGTTGTCTCCTGTTGGTCACCGGTTGCCTCGCCGAGCTTGACCGGCGGCGTATCCGCGGAAGCGACCGCCGAGCGCGTATCTTCATGAACGGCGAAAAGGCCCGCGCTCTCGATTTTGCGACAAGCAGGAAATCGCCGTCTGCGCCGGTGCGGGTACAACCGCTATCGTCCTTTGCCGGACGCACGCGCGCCTTCCTGAAGATCCAGGACGGCTGCGATAATTTCTGTTCCTACTGCAAGGTGGCGTTGGTGCGCGGAAAGCCGCGCAGCAAGCCTCTGGCGCAGGTGCGTGCGGAGGCACGGCGTTTGGCTCAGGCCGGGTACCAGGAGATCGTCCTTACCGGGATTTGCCTGGGCAAGTACGGCAAGGACCTGCGTTCGGGAGAGACCTTAGCGGCTGCATTGGCGCAGCTTGAGCTTATCCCCGGGATAAAGCGGATACGCTTGAGCTCTATCGAGATGAGCGACGTCAATGAAGAGCTTATCAGGCGGATGCGCCTTTCGCGAAAATGCTGCCGGCACCTGCATATACCGTTGCAGAGCGGGGATGACGGGGTCTTGCGGCGGATGAACCGCCCGTATACTGCCGAAGAATTTTGCGCGCGTATCCGCAGGCTCAGGCAGGCATTGCCCGCGGTGTCGATCACCACCGATTGCCTGGTCGGCTTCCCGGGGGAGACGCAGGAGGCTTTCCTTAACAGTTGTGCGGTCATTCAAGAGATCCTGCCGCTTAAGGTGCATATCTTTCCCTATTCGCGCAGGGAAAGGACAAAAGCCGCGGCGCTGCACAGAGAAGAGATCAAGGGCCATGTCTTGAAAGAGCGCCTAGAGGAAATGCGCCGGGTGAGCGAGCGGTGCGCGCGCGCCGTGTGCGGCAGTTTCCTGGGGACAGAGCAGAAGGTGCTCTTTGAGCGGCCCTCAAGCGGCAGGAACGGATACTGGGAAGGCTATAGCGGCAATTACCTGCGCGTGCGCGTGCGCTCCTGCCGGAGCCTTGAGAATAAGCTTCGCCGGGTGCGGTTGATGCGACTGGAAGATGACTGCATCGAGGCGGAATTGTGTTGACGCGCCGTCAGCGCAGGATACAATAAGGATATGGGGAATTATCCATTTTTCCACGCGGAGGAGGATCTATGAGTCGGTTTTTAAAAGTCTTGTTTTTGTTTTGTGTGGGAGGGTTTATCTTCTCTACGGCTCTTTTTGCGCAGACCGAAGAGCGGATCACGATAACCACGTATTATCCTTCTCCGTTCGGGAATTACCAGGAGCTGCGCGCGCATCATTTTGCCGTGGGGCCGAATTATACAGACCGGGACGTCGTTTGCTGGAACGACGGTTCCTGCCCCGGTGGTTCATGGTTGCAAGACCTTCCCGCGGGCGGTAATCCCGGAGTGTCGCTGGTTGTCGAAGGCCGGGTCGGTATCGGGGTTCCCCGCGGCGGCAGCGCGCCGATCACCCAACCGGCGCATCTGCTTGACGTCGCGGGAACGCCGGCAGACGGATACCGGATGGTGCGTCTTTCTTCCGATGGGACGGTCGGCAGCGGTATCGAGTTCAATGCGCGGGCAGCCGGAGGCAGGCGGTATTCGCTCCTGGCGACCGCCAACGCTGCCGGGGCCGGCGGAGCGCGATTCGGCATTTTCGACGAGTCAGCCAGCGCCTACCGCATGGTGGTGACCGATATCGGGCGCGTGGGCATTGGGGTGACCAGTCCCGCGCAAATCTTACAGGTCAATGGCGACAGCGAAATACTTTCGACCGGTACCGGAGCGGGTTTTAAGTTCCGGAATCGGGAAGGAGGGATGGATTGGGTCTGGTATTCTTCGGGCAATGTCGGGATGCTCTGGAACGGCGTCTTCGGAAACGTCTTGTGGGTTCAATCGAACGGTTACGTGAGCTTCCGTTCCGGGGCGGCGATCAATGGAGACCTTAATTCAGTCAGCACCATATACGCATCTTCCGGTTCTTTCACCGATATCTCGGTCGGCGATTTGACGGTATCGGGGGCGATCCATGCCGATAATGCCTCCCTGACGCTCAAGTCCCTTCATGTTCTGGAAGATACGCATACCAACGGCGATGCCAGGGTTGACGGCGGCCTGACGGTGAATAACAACTCGCGTTTCAACGGCGACCTTTTTATCGTCGGAGAGATGAGCGCGCAAACCGTCGTTGACCGCTCCGATGTGCGCCTGAAGAAAAATATCGTTCCCCTTTCCCACACCTTGGAGCGGCTGGGAAAGCTCAGGGCAGTGCGCTATTCCTGGAAGGATCAGACCGCAGGATCAGAGAGCGGTGAACGCCTGGGACTGGTCGCGCAGGAGGTCGAAGAGGTTTTCCCCGAGGTGGTGCGCACTGACGCGGGAGGATACAAGAGTATCCATACTGCCGGTTTGAATGCCGTTGCGATTGAGGCGATCAAAGAGCTCAAAGCCGAAAACGACGCCCTGAAGGCGCGTATCGAGAAGCTGGAAGCAGCCCTCGGCAAGCCAACGCTCTAAGGAAATTATTTTTTTTGCGTTAGATTTCCCCCTTTTCCGCGTCTCATAAGAGCGGAAAGGGGGGATTTTTATGATACAGCCATGAATATGTTGACAGCCTGAGGGCGAGCATATATAATTATTACCTTACTAAAAAGAGGCTAACCTGAGGAGGAATCATGATGACCGCGGACAAGAAGAAGGAAGAGGTTGCAAAAAAAGAAGAAACGCCCAAGCACGATCCGGAGCGGAAAAAGGCGCTAGAATTGGCGCTTTCCCAGATAGAAAAACAGTTTGGAAAAGGCACGATCATGAAGCTGGGCGGAGACGTGAAAGTCGACGTCGAGGCGATCCCGACCGGGGCGCTTACCCTTGATGTCGCTTTGGGCGTCGGCGGCCTGCCGCGCGGAAGGATCATCGAGGTTTTCGGCCCCGAGGCTTCGGGAAAGACCACGCTGACCCTCTGCGTTATACGCGAGATACAGAAAAAGGGCGGGGTTGCCGCTTTTATCGACGCCGAGCACGCCTTCGATTCGACCTACGCCAAAGTCGTCGGGGTGAACCTCGACGATCTGCTTATCTCTCAGCCGGACACGGGAGAGCAGGCGCTGGAGATAGCTGAGACCCTGGTGCGCTCAAACGCGGTTGACCTGGTCGTGGTCGATTCGGTCGCTGCCCTGACTCCCCGCGCCGAGATCGAAGGGGAGATGGGGGATGCTCACGTCGGTCTGCAGGCGCGGCTGATGAGCCAGGCGCTGCGCAAGCTGACTGCCGCCATAAGCAGGTCCCGTACCTGCGTGGTGTTCATCAACCAGCTGCGCGAGAAGATCGGGGTGATGTTTGGGTCTCCGGAGACGACTCCCGGAGGCCGGGCCCTTAAATTCTACGCTTCGGTGCGGCTT
>CAZOGI010000041.1:0-12055 GCA_964579435.1 uncultured Planctomycetales bacterium | reverse complement strand
AAGGCCTTCTTTGGAACGATCCTCTGGATGGGGCGGCTGTCGTGATCCTGCCCGAGAGCGCGCGTCCGGATAAGCACAAGATCCTGGCCCTCTGGGCAAAGTCAATGGTGAGCGCCGGGATCCTGGGGCGCCACCTTATCGTCAAGCCCGAAATCGGCACCGACGAACAGGAGATGAAGACGATCGAGATTGCGGTGCGTAACGCCGAGGCGGAGATCGCCCGTTTCACCGGCCAGCCGCAGGACCTCTTGATGCCGGCGGCGACCTCGCAGGCCCGCGGCGACGGGATGTGGTCGCATTTCGCCTGGCGGGTCACGGCCTTGAGTATCGTTGAGAGCATGGTTGCGGCGGTGCGCATGTTGCGTCGCCACCATGAGGACCGTTTCCCCAGGATGCGACCGCTCAAAGGCAAACCGCTCGGGGTGATTATCGACGGAACCGATACACGCGCGCATATGGTGGTTGATCTGTTGAGTTCGCAGAACTTCCGCTCGGTTCTCAAGCAGGCCGACCTGGAGCTGGTGGTCGCCGGCATCTGCGACGAGCATTACGGATTGTTTCGCGCCGAGGGGCTTTCCGAGGAAACCATGCGCCGGATCTTTCAGCGCCGCCAGGTTGCCGATGAGGGCAGGGAGCGGGAATGGGATGCGTGCGGGTGTTCATTTTTGACCCGGGAACAATTGCTTGCCTGCGACGCGGATATTCTGATCGTCACCGATAAACGACTGAATGCCGAACGGGACTACCGTGCCCTCAATGTCGCGGTGATGGTCAAGGGCGCGGTCGATCCGCTCTCCGAGGAATTTTATGAGCAGATGGAGCGCCGCGGCATCCTCTGTATCCCCTCGGTCATCGCAACCGGCGGAGCGGCGTATGCGTCGTTCCGGGAGTTTTTCTACGGCCAGGTGACGCTGGAGCCGGGGGAGCGCATCCGCGAGCGCGTCGTCCATACGATCAGCAACATCGCGATCAGCCTGACGCGGGCGGTTCTTTTGCGCTGGATAGAGGCGCGTCAAATAGGCGCCGCCGGGACGCTGCATTCGATAGCTGAAGATATGGCCCGCGCTGTGCGTTCGCAGCGTGATGCGCTCCTGATGAAGCCGACCGAGGAGTTGACCTATCGGGCGGAACTGGAAGCGATCCGCAATCTTCCCGACCGCATTGCCTGGCTCATGGCCGCCTGCGAGCTGGCGCGCAAGCACGTGCTCTTCAGTATCGATACCGCGGTGCTGGCAGAACGGCTTCGGCAGAACCCGGGCCTCTACAACCAGATGGATACGATGTACCTGATGGGGGAGACCTTGGATGAGCGAGCCGTTCCGTTTTTGATCGAAACGCTCGCGAACCGCAGCCTTGATTACCGGGTCCGCCACAACGCCGCGGAGGCGCTCGGCAAGATCGGCCATTACGCGGCGATCGAACCGCTGCGTACCGCGCTTTCCAAAGACCCCAGCCATATCGTCCGTTGCGCTTGTGAATACGCCCTGCGGCGCATCGGGGTCGGCAAGCAAGCTCCCGGCGCGCGCAACCAGCAGAGATTTCAGATGGATGAGGAGTCAATCGATCATCTGGCCAGCCTCATCGTCAAGAAATGGAAAGCCAACGTCAAACGGTCCCATCCGCGGCCGACGCTCGTTGCCCTTACCGGCTATTCGGCAGCCGGGAAGAGCTATTTTTCGCGCTCCTTCATCTCGACGCTCCAGGCAAAGCTCGCCGCTTCTCTGCCGCATATCCAGGCGGAGTGTCCCGGGATCGGCCTTTCTCTGCCCGGGATCAGGACGATCGACTTTGACGATTATATCCTGGCGACCAGGGACCGTCCCACCCAGCTGCGCTCGCTCGGCAAGATGGGTTCTCCCAAACCCGAACACTGGCTCGGAAAATGGGAATTCGCGCGCTTCTACCGCGACGTCGCCGCGCTGCGTAAAGGCCGCACCATCCACAAGCCCAGCTTCGACCAGGTTGCGCGCAAACGCAAAACGGATGCCGACGGCGCAGAGCTGCTGACGCCGGTCGCGCCGGGGACCGACATCATCATCCTTGAGGGGATATTCGTCCTTTCGCATGAGAATACCAACCGGCACTACGATCTGAGCATATTCCTGGATGCGGACTGGAAGCTGCGGCGCAACCGCGACATCGAGCGTTATATCAAAGAGGGGAAGTATTACCATATCACCGTCCGGGAGCTGGAGAACAAATTCGTGCGCAAGCACCAGACCGAGGAATTGCCGTCGATCCAGGAAGAGCTCGCCTATGCCCAGATCCTCGTCTCGACCGACACCTTCCCGACGCCGGCGTATGTGGAAGGGTTCTACGCGGCGGTGCAGCGTTTCCGGGAGTGGAGAGATACCCTGGTCGCCGGGTTCCGGCAGCCGAGCCTCGCCGAGCAGGAGGCAAAGGTGCAGGAGCTCTTGGCCGCGGCAGAATTCAACGGCATCCGCGGCTCGCCTCTTGAGGAGAAAGTGCTGGTACGGCTCTATCAAAACACCCTGGCTCCCGAAAACAGCCCGCTCTTTGAGGCCTTCGCGGGATTGGTGCTCTTGCAGAATACGCCCGAGTGGCAAGGCGCTTCCTCTGTCCGGAAACAGGAACTCCTTCAGGAACTCCGAAAGAAATGCGCTCTCAACGACGCCGATGCCGCATTGCTGGGCCGGATTATCCCGCCGGCTGCGGCGGTGTCGTTTACGACCGCTTTCGGCGCCGAGTCGCGCCAGACGTTTGAGGGTGCAGAGGAGCGGTTTGCGCCTTTTACCGCCGAAGGGGATTTCGCGGTCCGGGCGCAGTTAGACCGGGATTTTCTCTCCCAGGCGGATGCCCGGGACATAGAGCTTATCCGCGCGATACTCTCCGCAAGCCCCGAGCGACAGGTGCTTTTGTCCAAGGAATACCCTCAGCAGGTCCGGTTCCGCGCCGATGATCAAAGCAGCGGCAAGGAGAACGAAGGCCGGACGATCTATGTTTTCCTGCGTCATCCGGTTGTCATCGATGGCCAAACGATCGCGGTGGTCCGCTTAAAAGGGGTACGGCCGCGGGTGCACGGTTCGCAGGTTCTCTACTATCACGGGTGGGGCTGGGTGAGCAGGCTTTTTACCGTTACCGGCGACGGCAGCATCATCGTCAAGCCGCACCAGCCCGATGTCCCGGCAGGCACGATGACGCAAAAGGATATCGAGACGGAGTTCGGGGTAATGGAGGCGGCGCGCCGGCCTTTGTCCGGTTTTTGCACGGATTACCCCTTAGGCTTCGGGACGTACGAAGGCATTGATTTCGATGGGCTCTCGGTCGGGTTCGTGATCGCGGGGATGCCGGGGGATGACGTGCGCCTGCGGTATTATTGCAGCCGCGACACTGCCCGGGACATCCACGAGCGCGTCTGTAAGGAATCGGCGACCAGCGGGGAGGTTTCAATCGTGGACCCGTCGCAGGAAGCGGCGCTGGCCCGCCTCCTCGGCCGCACCTATCGCGCGCTCCATGACGCGGGTTTTGTGCAGCGGTATCCCCATGAAGATAACATCGGTATCGTCGCGCAGGAGAGCGGATGGGGGATCGTGCTGCGCGATCTGAATACGGCTATCCGCATCGAAGAGTCCGATCCCCCGATCGCGCGCGCCGCGAAGCGCTTTCTGGATATTTCACGCATCATATACGATTGCGCGCTGGGGTGTCTCTTTAACGAAGGGACCGACGGCCTCGATCATTATGTGTACCACAGCCTGCGCAAACAGATTTTTCCGTTCTTGCAGGGATATTTTTATGAGCACAACCCGCAGGATGAGGTTTTCCGCGCGATGGTCCAGCAGTGCTGGGACATCGCTTTCTTTAACCGCGTCGCCCGCCTTGCCGGCCGGGAGAGCGTTATCGAAGACGACGAGGAGCACGAGGCGTTTTATGTCAAACACGAGTCGCTCGACGCCGATAGACTTTCAACCGAACATCCGGATTTCGGCAAACTGATCGGCGCTTTGTGCGGGATAGAGCAGTTGTCCGCCCCGGCTGTTTTCTCCACCGCCTTCGGCGCCGAGTCGCGAGGTGATTGGCAGGCGATCCCGGAGCTGGACGGCAGGATTCTGCTCAACCGTGCGACCGGCAGGCTGGCGTACGCGAAAGAGGCGCCGGTGGATGCGATGTGCTGCGAAGTGTGGGGCGTCAGGCACGGCCGTACCAGCGGCAACACCATCCCGGAGTTCTTCCAGGGCGCGGTCGATGAGCCGATCAATCAGCTCGATGAGACCGGAAAGGCCCAGGGGAGGGCTGCGGCAGAGGAGCTGGTGCGCCGACTGCAAGAGTTTCATCCCCGGATGAGATTCGACGAGCTGGTCGTATTGACCAGCCAGTACCGCCGGGCAAAGGATACCGCGGGATTCTTTCTGGATCTGGTGAGAGAACGTTTCGGCGCCACGATCAGGCCGATCCGAGAACCGCTTTTGAACGAACGTTCGTACGGGATATGGGACAATAAGGCGACCCCGCAGCTGCCGCAGGAAGAGCAGGCGCTCATCCGGCAATACCGCCAAAACGCCAATGCAACCGTCAGGCCCGAAGGAGGGGAAAGTTCGGTCGGCGCGATTATCCGGACCGGCCGGCTCCTGCGCCTGTTGAACGCGCGTTTCCCGGGAAAGATCGTCGTCCTCTTCGGCCACGGCTGGATATTCAATGCGGTGAGCATCTGTTTGCACGATCCCCGTTTCCTCGACGCAACCGGTCAGGTCGACTGGCGCACGACGATGATGCCCAACGGGGGGGTTCGGATTTTCTGCGCCGCCGAGCCTGCCGTAGCCTCAGGCCTCTGCGTGCCGGCTCTGCCCGCGGCGGTCTCCTTGTCCGTCGGATTATTGCTGTTCGCATTTGCGCGATTTATGTTACAATTGAGAAAGGAGGAAGTGCCATGTATCCCATACAGGACCTTACCTTCACGCGCGTCTTTCAGGGGCGCGACGGCATTTTCGCTTCAGCGAAGTTCCGCGATTGGTGTCAGGAATTCACGTTTTTCCTCCAGTACAACGGTACGATCAAAGGCAAGTCCAACTGCGAAACCTGGCTTGAACTCAGCCCGGAATCAAGCGCGCTGGTCCGGGAAAAGGTCAGGGGATTCCTGCGCGGTTGTTCCTATAGCACGGCGTCGTGAGCCCGGCCTCGCGATATCGAGCTTAGGCGCCCCGGATTCTTTTTGTTCCGGATCGAAAACGCTTTCGGCTGACAGGCCGCTGCGGTCACTCTCCAAAAAGGATAACCGGTCTACCTTCCGTGGCTGGTGGGGACTGGCATCCGCCGCAGCGGCCCTTTCTTTCGCTCTCCCCTGTGCCCTTGCGCTCCCGCTTGTTTTTGGAGCATGCTCCACCCGGGGCGACCGCTTCAACTTTCCTGCCGCAGAACCGCTCGACGCGACCCGTAGCCGGTTAGCCGAACTGAATCATCTTACTCCCGATGCCGCCGTGGTGCGCGTCCTCGGCGATGAGACGTTGCGTGCGCAGGTCTCTGCGCTTATCCGTGCTCAGGATCGCCTGGAGGGTGCGCCGGAGTGGGGGGTGGAGCGTGGCTGGGCGGAGCTGCTGAAGCAACAGGCCCTGTACGCGGCGACCGATTCCTTGCGCGACCGCGACATCTTCATCCTGCAGATGGAATACGAGCTCTCGGCGCGCTTCCTCTGCGAATTCGCCGACTTCCTGGTCAAGCGCATGGGCTGTGGCCCTGCAGATGCGACCTACAATACGGGCGAGCTGGCCAAGATCCTGATGGCCGGCGGCCTGGGCAGCTTCAAGCCGGACCTGGTGCGCGGCTGGTACAGCGTGCTTCGCTCGCACTGGAGCGCGGCCGAGGCGCGGCGCCGTCTCAACGTCATGGGTATCCTCTATTCACAGGCGATCAAGGGCCAGGGCGCCATTACCCCCCGCGGCGCGGTTGCCCGCTTGAACCTGGTCGACCTGGCGCGTAGCACCCTCCTGAAGCTCAAAACCTACCGCATCGGCCTGCATCTGCACAATATCGGCGAGGTTGACGTCGATATTTATATGAATCCCTTCTCCGAGCTCAATGAATATTGGCTGTATTGCCCGCAGGTTTTCCACGAAGCCTATCCGGGCAATTCCGACGACGATTTCCGCGCCGTGCAGACCCTGCTCTATCGCAAGGTCATCCTGCGGTTCATCAAAGACGGGATAGGGGAAGGTGTCTTGAGCAGGAACCTGTTTTTCTCAACCAGCGAAGTGAATACGACGCTGGCGATCCCGGCGGTGGTCAAAGATGAGTACAAGCAGGATCCGGACTTCGGCAATGTCTTGGTCCATCACTACAACCACACGATCGTTCCGGCCGGGATGCCTTTCTATAATTGGTATATGTTCGACGCCCTCAAGATCGCCGATGAGTTCCGCGACGCGATCCATGACGGCAGGGTCGATCTGGTCAAGATCACCGGCAGGGTCAGCAACTGTATCACCGGCTGTTCGACCATGCATACCCGGATCCTGCGGGAGGAGATTTTCAAGGAATTCGCCGATAAGGTGTGGGAGGACGATCTTTTCGGCAACAGCGAGGGGGTGGATTACGAGCGTTGGCAGGGGATAGGCATGCAACATATTGTGCGCCGCTCTATGGAACGCGCCGGGGTTGGAAGCGTCAGCGCGCTTTTCGCTGCGCTGGATGCGAACGCACAGCTTCGCCGTCTCTTCCTTAAGGAGATGATAGATATCAGCCTTCAGCAGAAGAAGGTTTTCATCGAGGAGCTGCTGCAGGGCACGTTCGGTGAGATCTATTTCACCCGCGAAGATCTTGCTGCCGCGAAAATCGACCTGCTGGAGCGGCCGTTCTTCACGGTTGTCCGCCGGCTCGTCGATTACAAGTGCGCCGACCTGGTCGTCGATATCCTCGAAGACGAGAAGTTCAGGGAGCGGATCATCAAGGCCAAGGCCGTCATTATCATCGGCGGCCGGCCGTTCGGCATGTACGGCGATACGCAGATCGACCGCATCAAAAAGCTCATTGAGAAGGATCCGCGGATGAAGTTCCACTTGATCTTCATCTCCAATCATAACGTTTATACCTCGACCTATATACAGCAGGGGACGGATTTCGGGGGGATGCTCTCCTGGAGAGGCAAAGAGGCGGGGCCGACGAGTTTCACGAAGGCTCAGGTGAATTTCAAGCCTACCTTTGCCACGCCTGACGGGGTTATCCCTGAGCGCGTCAAGCCGATAACCCGCGATGCCAAGGGCATGGTTACCGGAGGCACGGGGTATATCGTCAATTACGGGACGGAAAAGTCCTCTTCGGGAGACATCAAGCCGGACCGTGAATCCCTGGTCTGCGCGATCGAGCAGGCGAGCGCCGATTATGCGCACCGCGGGAATTATTTGCGCGTCGCCTATAACGCTTTCAAGATGGGCATGACGCAGGGGGATTGCCGCAATCAGGCAAAAGGTTTGATCATGGTCTGGGCGCGTCTTATCGGAAAATCCGGCGCATCGAAGATGGCCTCAGGGCTTTTCGCCTCCGCAGAGATGGTCTCTCTGGCGGTTATACTGGTTGTCCTGCTTTTTACCGTATCCCGTTTGCAGCGGCCGCTGCGGACTCCCTCCAAGGAAAAGGGATCTAAGTCTACCTTCCGTGGCTGGTGGGGACTGGATTCCTCCGCAGCGGCCGTTCTTTCTCTCTCGGCTCTGTTTGCCGCCGTTTCGTCCGGGTTGGCCGCGCCGATACCGGGTATCGCCGGGACGGTCAGTTTCCCGTGGCAGGAGAAGGGGCCGCGTTTCGACGATCTGATCGCGCAGGTCACGGCAGGCAAGCAATCCGTTTCCATCGCCGATCTCGGAGCGGGGTCGTATCCGAATTTCGCAAACGCGCTGCGCGCGCATCTGTCCGGGCGCGGCATCCGCTCGCGCATCTTAAGCGTCGATACCGCAGGGACGCGCGGGATGTCGGACCGCGAAGACCTGGTTATGTATGCGGATGCGACCAGTCCCGAGGAGCTGCGCCAGGCAGGGTTGACGGAGAATTCGCAGGACGCGGTTTTTATCCATAATATTTTCGTGACGGCTATGGTGCGCTCGGCCCTGGAGCTGCTCAAAATCGGGGGCGAGGCATTCATTACCTTCAATATCAGAGACGGTGATTCTCAGCGTTGCGCGGTCATGCAGTTGCTGGAGACGATCGCTCTGGAGCCGCATCCCTGGAAATTGTCCTGGCGTTTTACGCAGCGGCCGCTGGACGATTATCCGATCGTCAACCGCGGCGAGTACACCGCACTTTCAGAGATGCTGGTGGTGCGCAAGGAGGCGGGATCGTTGCCGGCGGCGTGCTCCGGGTTGATCTTTGGTGCGCCGTTATGGGCAGTCGTGGCGGTCGTTGGGCTGTTGGTGCTGGGCATCAGCGTTGCGCTCGGTCTTGCAGCGCGCGGCGGCACGAAACGGCTTCTGCCCCGCAAAACCTTCACCGTCGCCGCTGATAAATGGTTCGAAGTGCGCGATCCGCAGCATAGGCAGATTTTTGACAGTGCCCGCCCCAAGCCTTTTGGCGAAGACGGCAGGCAGAGCGTCGGAGACCGCGTGGTCATCTGGAAACCGCGTCCGATCGCAGGCAAGAAAGGCGAATGGATTATCGTCAACGGCGGGAACGAGTTGGTCATGGTGACTACCGGCCCTGAGCGCAATTACGGCGGCGGGGTGAATGACCGGATCGTCAAGCAGCACCGGGAAGCGCGCGAAGCGGCGAACAAAACCGCGGTTATGGAGAGCAAAAAATGGGGGAGCCGGTTGAAGGGCGCAAAAATGCCGGTTGAGGTGGTTCTGACCAAGGAAGAACAACAGCGGCCCGAAGTGTTCCTGACCTGGACGCTCGGGGATAATATGTCTTCGCTCCTCTATGCGCAAGACTCGCCCGGCCGTCTCTCGTCAGAGGAGCTTTCATTGCTCTGGGACCGTCTCGTCTCCTGGCGCCTTACCCTGGAGCGCGCGCCGCCGCAGAAAATCGAGCTCTGCCTTGCCCCGACCACTCGTCTTGGGTGTACCCGCCCCGACCATGTCGTTGTCCTCAGCCACGCAATCCTGCGTATCGATGAATCGGTAGCGTACGGTACGTTCTATCATGAGTTTGTTTCGCATCTGCAGGACGAACGGGGGGCCGAACAAGAGGATGAGGCCCAGGATGATACGGTCAAGGGGTATTACCTGCGTCATCCTGCCGCGCTCGACGCGGCGCTGCGCATCTTCGCCGATCCCGATGCAGGCGTGCGCGCAGAAGGTGATTTTCTGAGGCGCCTGCGTTCTGCCGCGGAGACGGTGCCGGCACCGGAGAGCTTTGGCAGCGGGTTCAATGTAGTCATCCTGGGGCTGCAGGGGCGCGCGGTCTCCCCGGAAAATCTTTTTTCCTTGCCGCAACTGAAGGTCATTCCGCCTTCCGCGGAGCGCGACGATTTTTGCGCACACCTGAGCCGGCAGGAAAGGCTGCATTTTATCCTGGTTCCGGAAAGCGCCGTTTCAAATATCACGATCAGCCGGTTTGGTCCCGACCGGTTTCTCTTCATCCCCCAGAACGCTTCGGCGCAGGAGACGCTCTCGACGATCATCGCCTGTGTCAATCCCGGCCTGCCGCATGAGAATATCGCCTCCTATATCGAACTGCTCCTGAATGCCGACAATACGCACCGGTTTTCCTTTTCCGATCCGGCGCGCCGGATCAATTTTTTCCTCTACGTCAAGCTTCTGGAGCAGGGGGTTCGTCTCGAGGCGTTCATCCCTTTCCAGCGCGGATTCTTTTACTGCAACTCTCCGCTCCTGGAGGGCTCTTTCCGGCAAGCAGGAGAAGCGCTCCTGGTGCCGATCAAGATGCTGCTTGCGTTTTACCGCCAGCAGGGGATTGTTTCGCCGGTCAATAACAATGAGGCGTCGCTGATTGAGGCGATTGCGCTGCAGGTGCGCAGGGCCGAAGAGTGCCTTAAGGATCGCGTCTGCCTCTTGGGTGCGACATGCCGGGTCAGGCGTTTCCATGCCAGCGGGTACAGCGCTTCCTTCATTGCTGCGCATTTCCAGCAGCTTCCCTTGGTTATCGAAGGAACCGATTTTTGCTTGCCGTTCGATTCCGCTCTCGCCGTGATGCGGCATCGTTTTTCCGCGGCTATCGATCGGCTGCGCGCTCGCCGCGGCAAAGAGATTTCGCCCGGGCATTTCCTGTGGCATGTCGAAGAAGAAGGCAGTATCCCTGTTCGGGAGGCGAGCGACTATGTCCCTCTGCGCGGGCTGGTCGGTGTCGTGACTGATGAAGATCTGGTCGGCGGAACCGGCCACAATTCCGGCGGGCTTTCAACGGGGATTGCCTGGGCGCATTTCATCGAGCCGCTCTTCAAAGACGGGTTTACGCTTAAGCTCTCGGCCGATGCAGGGGCGCGCTGGATAGAACCTGCGTATAGCGCTGTTGAGCGTTGTTTGAGCATACGCCTGCCGTTTCGGTTTACCTATATAGAGTTCTTAGGTCACGCAGATGCGGTCGTGGGGGTTTCGCCGCAGGTGCCGGCCCGTGTGGCGTCCTCGTTTAGCCGCATTGTAGGAGAGCTTAAGGCACGCGAGCTGCGTTTGCTTGGGCAAGGGGCTGCAAGAAAAGGATATGCACTATGTTTTGCTTCCTGGATAAGCATCTGTTTGTTAACGGCGGTTTCACTGTCTATCTTTATTAAATCTTTTAAAAAGATCTTAATAAGAATTAAGGTCGAAAAGTTTCAATTAGCAACTGTTTTAACTTTTTACACCATAATAGGTTTTGTTGCCGGTCTTGATTTCATTGTTTGTCCTATCGGAATATTAGGGCTGTTGGGTTCGGTAACCCTCATTTTCCCCGAAGGGTATCAAGGGATGAGCGTTGCCGAGTATAACCATCTGACTTCGATTCGAGCGCTCTCTGCCGCTTCCTTTGCGAACAGCCAACAGATGTTGGAGCAGGCGCGGCAATACCGGCAATGGGTTGCGGCAACGCCGGAATATCTCTTTACGCAAGGGGCAGAGCATGCAATCTTCAATGTTTCCTACGGCCAATTGAACCGCATTGTCGGGCTTTTCCGCAGGATCGTCGTTCAGGATGTGGTGTGGGCGTTTACCTGCGAGGATCTGGAGGCCCAATGCGAAGCCGCTCAATTGCTGGCAGCAACCCGGGTGGGGGATTTCCGTTCCCGCGGCCAGATCCTGCGTTGTATCGAGGCCGTTCACGAACAGCTCAGCGGTTTCAACGGCGCGGCAGCCGAGACGCTCTCTGAGCAGGACCGCCTGTATCATGCGTTCCTGGAGCGCGCCCTTTGCTTTTTGTCGGTGAATTATTATATCTGGAACATGCGTGCGCTTACCCAGCGCCTTAAGCAGCAGCATCGTCTGCAGACAGTGGATGAGGAGGAGATCCCGCTTTCTTCGTCGATTGAATTCGCGCTCGAATCGGCAGAGGCGTTGCCGCATCTGGAGTTCGCCCATTTCCGCGACCGGCAGCAGCTGGCCGAAACCGCAGGTTTCCTCTATCGTTGTCTCGCGGCGCTTCCGGAGTATCTGACCCAAATCCCGGAAGCGGAGGCGATCTGTCGGCCGCTGATGCAGGGCCTCTTGCAGGCGCACGCCCACCTTGAAGCGATGATGCAGGAGATCGTTCAGCAGCACTACAGCCACGACCTGTCGGGGCTTGATAAGTCTGCGCGACTCGTTCGCATCCTGCAGATCCAGGCCCTGAAACAGCATCTGCTGGATGGCACGATTCTTCGTGTGCGTCTTCTGCCCGGGCGCCTCATCCCGGACGGTGCGGATGTTTCCCGCGAAGAGCTCACCAAGAGCATCGATGCAATACATGAGTTGCGGATGCTCAAAGGCGAATATGACTGTATCCGCAACAAAGAGCAGTTAGCCGATGCGGCTGAAGCACTTTCTCAGGCGCTCTTGGCGCTCCAGTTTTTTTCTACCCTGCATCCGGATGCCGTAGCCGATGCGCAGTCCCTTTTGGATGCCCTCAAGGCGGCCTTGGAGAATATTCAGGCGCTTCTGCCGCAGCCGCCTCAGGCCGGCATCTGGCCGTGGGCGGTGCCGTTGTACGC
>CAZOGI010000040.1:0-12645 GCA_964579435.1 uncultured Planctomycetales bacterium | reverse complement strand
GGCGGCCAGGTGACGGTCAGCGGGTGCATGCCGTACTGGTATTTCAGGATGTGGGCGGCCTTGATGCTGTCTTTTCCGCCGCTTCCCGGCACCACCACGTCGTAATACCCGTCGTCTCTGCGGTGCTGATCGAGCAGGCGCCGCAGCTCCTCTTCCCGCATCTTCCAGTCGACCCGGGCATCCTTCAGTTCGGCGAAACGGCAGGCATCGCAGACCCCCTCCTCGTCGAAGGCAAGGGTGGTTTTTTTCTGGTCGGGCGTATGGAAGAATTCGGCGACCGACGCGGGCCGTTGGTTGGACATGACGCATTTCTTGCAGAAGCGTACGTGCGGGGGAAGACCGTATTTTGCCGTCAGTTGTTCCTGGTCCATGGGTTATCCTTTGTACAGGGACGCGTTTTTCCGTAAACGGAGGAATTTATCGTATTCTGTTTCCGGCGAGATTGATTCCCGCCTGAAAGAGCGGTCGAAGAGCAGCGCCAGCGTATACCAGCAAACCTGGGGGAGCATCGGTTCCAGGTCCGCGGGAAACCCGCCGTATGCCGCGGCGAGGGTGCGAGCATGTCCCGACGCTTCATCGGCGTTTCGCGCGCCTGCCAGGCAGAAGCGGTGCACCAGATAAGCCAGATCAAAGCTCGGCGCAAACCAGGAGTCGGGAGTCTCTTCGAAATCCGTAAAGACTGCCTCTGCGGTGTTGGCGCGAAAAAGGATATTGCCGCGGTGCAGCTCGCCGTGAACGCACTGTGCTTCGGGCCAGGTGCACAGCGACGGATCGAAGGATCCGGCCATTTCATCCAGGCCCAGTCGGTTGCGCTTTGCCCATGAAGCGCGCTCGCAGAAGTAAGAAAAATCGTTCTGTTTCAGGCTTTGTCTGAGGCGACGGCTGACGCTGCGCAGGCGCCTCTCTGTCCTTTCGGCATTCTTCTTCACCAGGGGCGCGAATTTGAAGCTGCGCAACGCCCGGTGCAGGAGCGCCGTCGCTTTCCCGATTGTTTCCAGGTCCGCGCGCGTCCCGTTAAAGTGCCGCGCGGGGATGTAGTCGAAGGCGTATACCAGGAAACGGTTCCCTTTCCAGTCCAGCGACAGGCCTGCCGCTGCCGGAAGAGAGACGGCGACCCCGGTGTTGTGCGCGTGGAACGCCGCCAGGTCCTCCAGCAGGGGGTTTTTTCTCTTGCGGCGCGTGACCCGGATGAACCATGTTTTCCCGCGGTGCGCAAGGGTATAGTGTCCCGCGGGATCAGCGCCAGGCTGCAGTGCCCGCAGCGAGATGGTCGCCCTCTCCAGTCCCAGGCTCAGCGAGCAGGTGTTCACGAGAGCCGCGCCGATGTCTGAAGGGACGGGATAACGAAAATCTATCTTTCCCGGCAGCATGGTCTTCTGCCAGGAGATATCCGCTTCCGGAGGATTTGTTCTTTTCGCGTCCGTCATTTCTCTTTGTGTATATCTCCCCATTGGAGGGGCCGGGCGGCTTCGACGGGACGCAGGGTGAGCGCACCTTCGACTTCGTGCCAGAGCGCTGCGGGAATGCCTTTTGCCGGCCAGGCAAAAACGACGTTCTCTGTGCTTAAGCGGCTTCCCGCCGGAAGGTCGTTTTTGGCGACGATGCAGGCGCGGCACTCCAACTGCCCCGGGATCAACGTGCGCCGGACTCCGTCGCCCAGTGCCAGCGAGCAGTTGCGCACCTTGCGCGCCATCTCCCTGAAGGCGTCGTAGGTCATGGTGAACATCGTATCCTGGTCGTCCCGGACCTTCTTGTGATAGAGCGGTTTTTCGATGAAACGCGCCCCCAGCCCGATTGCCAAATAGATCATCTCGTCTCCGTCGTAATGGCAGGCAAGCCCGACCGGCCAGCCGAAGGTATCGGCGTATGACTGCAGAAGGCGCAGGTTATGCGTCTGCGCGGGGCAGGGATTTCCGTCGGGCCGGTGATTGATGACGATGTTTTCGCAGCCGCAGCTCTCTGCCCAATGCAGCGCCGCCGCAACCTCGTGCAGGAGGCTGTTGCCGGTGTCCATCAGAAAAGGCAGGCCGCTTTTGGCGCAGTGCTCGATGAGCGGACGGTTCGTCATGTTCTGTGAAGCGACCTTGACCGCGGCTCCGCCTTCGGCAACCATGAAATCGACCCCGGCAAAATCGTAGACCGAGGCGATGACCGGCATGTTCTGTTCGCGGCAATAGCGGATCAGCGTGCGGTACTCCGCCAGCGGCACGAGTTTGCGGGAAAGGAGCGAACGGTAGTTCTCGGTTTTGGGGCCGGCGTCGGTCTGGTACGTGTGGGTCATGGTATCATCCCAGATGACCGAAAGATCGTGGAGTATTTCCGTTTTCAGGAACTCCGCTCCCGCTTCTTTGGCGACCGCGACATATTCCTTGGCCAGGCCGATATCCGTGCCGAAGTAGGTGCCGATCTCGGCGGCGATGCGCACCGGATGTTCTTTGCCGATCGGTATGCCTGCGATGGTGCTGGTTTTCTGCTGCATGGGGCCTCCTTATCCTTCGAAGAGAAAATGGCGGTATATGCGCAGCCCGGCTTCCCCGCTTCGTTCCGGATGGAACTGACAGCCGCAGAGAGAGCCCCGGCGCACCACCGAGCAAAAGGCGCCGTTCCCGTGCCGGGTCACGGCAAGACAATCAGCGCGCTCACGCGGAATGACCGCGTTTGAGTGCACGAAATAAACAAAGGTGGCCGCCGGAATATCCGCCAGTAGAGTTTTGGCCCAGTCCCTTCCCTGCGCCGGATCGATGGTATTCCATCCGATGTGCGGGATCTTGTCGTTGCCGGTATCGGCAGGCGGTTCGGGAAGGCGCCTGACCGAGCCGGGGATCAGGTCGAGCCCCTGATGCGAGCCGAATTCTTCGGCGTCGCTCATGAGCAGCTGCATCCCCAGGCAGATCCCCAGAAGCGGCTTGCCGCAGAGCGCAAACTCTTTGATCGGCTCGATGAGGCCGCGCTCTTTAAGCTCCCGCATTCCCGCTCCAAAGGCGCCGACGCCCGGGAGGATAAGGCGCTGCGCTTTGCCGATCTGGCGCGGGTCGCGCGTTATCTCGGCCTCGACTCCCAGCGACTGGAGGGCGCGGCGGATGCTGAAGAGATTACCCAGCCCGTAGTCGACGATCGCCGTGCGCGGCGCCGGTGTCGTTGCGGCGCGCGGATGCGCCCTCTCGGTGCTTTGCCGGCAGCGGTATCCCTGTGAGCGCAGGAATTCCTTGACCTGCTCCACGGCGAGAGGGTTGACGCGGCGGGGAGCTGCGGTCGCCGCCGATGCGCGGTTCTTAAGGAATTCGATGTTGCCTTCCTGTTCGTATTCTCCGGTATGCTGGTCGTTGACATGCCGGTAGTGAAAGAGAGAAGCGGCGCACACGGCATCGATTTTGGAAGCCTCCAGTGCCTCTTGGAAATGGCCTAACTCACCTGCCCCGCCGCAGGCAATGACCGGGATGGGAACGCTTTCGGCTACCGCTTTCAGGAGCGCGGTATCGTAGCCGGAGCCGGTTCCTTCCCGGTCGACGCAGGTCAGCAGGAGCTCCCCCGCGCCGCGGCGCGCTGCTTCTTTGGCCCAGGCAAGGCAATCCCGGCCGGTCCGTTCCCGCCCGTTATCGGTATAGGCTTCATAAGAACCGTCGGGCCTTATTTTAGCCTCCAGCGAGATGACCACGCACTGCGAGCCAAAAACCGAAGCGGCTTCGTTTATCAGCTCCGGCCGGTTGAGCGCCGCCGTATTGATCGCGACCTTATCCGCCCCGGCGCGCAGGATCGCGCGTATGTCCTCGATGGTGCGTATCCCCCCTCCCACGGTCAGCGGGATGAATATCCGCTCTGCGGTGCGGCTGATGATCTCCAGGAGGTTATTGCGGCCGTAGAGGCTTGCCACGACATCCATGTAGATGAGCTCATCGATGCCGCTGCGGTAATAGTGCAGGGCGTACTCTTCGGGCTTGCCCAGTACCCGCAGCCCTTCGAGGCGTATGCCTTTGACCAGATTCGGCCCTTTGATATCCAGGCGCGCGATGACGCGAACCGTCCTCACCTGTTCCTCCTGCGGGGCGTTAACGCGGCTTCGGCGAGGGCGAGGTCGCGGGCGGTATCGATATCGACGATCAGCTTCCCGTTCAGGAGCGGTTTGATCTTCGCGCCGAACATGCCGTAGAAGACGCCGCGGTCAAAGAGTGTTCTTGCCTTGAAGCGGTCAAGGAACGGCGTGCTGCGAAAGAGCAGCGTATGGCCGTCATGGATCATCTTCTGAGGGAGTTCCTGCCTGCGGAAGGCCGGCCGTTTCCGCCTCGGCAAGGCAGCGCTCGTCAAATCGAACATCCACAGGGGATTGAATTTCTCCACGTTGTGCATGCTGATGCAGGCGTCAAAATCAGGATGCGATTCCAGAAAATCGAGCGCTTCATGAAAAAGCGCGGGGTAGCGCGTCGGGATGTTGCCGTAGACGAGGCTGCAGTATTCAGGCCGGGGATCCTGCCGAACCAGGGCGTCGGCAAGTACCGCCTCGATCGGGACCGTGTCGCCGCAGAGGCGGGGCGAACGCTCGATAAGCGGGATGTGTTCTGTTTTGCAGAGGCGAATGAGGGCGGGGATATCGGTCGAGACGATTGTCTCTGTGTCCTTACCCAGCCCCAGGCAATAGCGCAGCGCGTATTCGGCGACCATGCGGCCGTGTATGAGGCTGCTGCATTTGTTGCGCAATCCTTTGCTGCCTGAGCGTGCACATACAACCGAGAGAACCTTTGCCATGAGTTCGCCCCCTAAAAAAGGTCGATGCCGCCGTGCTGCGCGCGGTGTTTCATGAGTGCAGGATCGGCGAAGGCTGTATCCGCGAGCGGCCCGAAGAGCTCGCGCAGCTTCCGCTCGCTCTCCTGCGGGGTGGGCGCCTGGACACGGCTGCAGACTTCGGCGATCATCTCCTCGCGTTTACGAATCAGTTCGGCGTCGGTAAAGGCATCGGTCAGGTTCACGGTAAAGTCGCGCGCGTCCTCCAGGCGCATGACGAAATCGTGTATGCCCTCCTGGGGGATACGCCCGGTTTTGACGGCAAACGCGAAGAGCTCGGTGCCCGGATACGGGGTCGCGAACATCATCGATTTCAGGAGGATCCGGTTGCGCACGCAGAACTCAACCGTTTCCCTGCAGGATTCTTCGTTTTCGCCGGGCATGCCGATGATAAAGGAGACCGGCAGCATCATCCCGTGCCTGCGGTTGATGCGCGCCGCCTCTTCCATTTGTTCGACGGTAACGTTTTTTTTCATCTCCCTGAGCATGCGCGGCGACCCCGATTCGAAGCCGTAGGAGATCGAGACGCATCCTGCCCGGCGCATCTTTTCGGCGATCCGGTCGGTAACGATGTTGACCCTGCCCGTGCAGGACCAGAGGAGCCCCGGAACGCGGGACTGCACGCGCTCGCAGAAGCGCTCTACCCGCCGCGGATCGGCCATGAACTCGTCGTCCTGGAACGAGACGAAATCGATGCGGTAGTTCTCCCGCAGAAAGGCGAGCGCTTCGAGAATGTAATCGACCGAATGGCCGCGGAACTTGCGGCCCCAGGGCTGATAACAGAAGGTGCAGCCGAACGGGCAGCCCCTGCTGGAGATGAAGTCGATGTCGCGGCCGAAGCCGATGATCGGGTTTGCCAAATAGATCTCCATGGGCAAAAGATCATATGCCGGCAGGGCGCTGTTCCGGTCCAGGTCCTCGATCAGGGACCGTTCGCCGGAAAATCGGATCCCGGTGCCGGTCTTGAAATAGAACCCTTTTACCGCTGCGGCGTCCTCCCACGTGCCCCGGGAGAGGGCTTCGAGAAGCTCAAGCGCCGCCTCTTCCCCTTCTCCGGCGCAGACCGCATCAACGGGAGCGTGGGTCAGCAGCATCTCCGGGACCGACATTGCCGCGCTCCCGCCCGCGACGATGCGCGCCCGGGGTTTGAGGGATTTGATCATCTCTGCGTAGTGGATGATGCGCTTGTAAACCGGGATGAGGCCGCCGATGAAGACGATATCGAACTCCATCCCTTTGAGCCTGGAGCGTGTTTCTTCGTCGCTCAAACGGTGGGCGTTGAGGTCCAAAAAGAGCGGCGCCGCGCCGAAACGGCTGCGGATGCGGCTGGCGATGATCGCCAGGCCGTGCGGGATATGGCGCGGTTTGTCGCTGAGGCGTATCGGCGGATTGATCAGCAGGACTCTGGGGGTCCGGTTCATTGCGTCAGTGGTTTGGGCGTCTTTACGTGACTGTTCTGCAAGAGAAAGAGGCTGTCGTGATACTCCTTCCATTGCCCGATGTCGAACCAGCCGTCGCAGAGGGTGTATACCGAGATCTTGCCGTGCTTCAGGAGCCGTTCCAGGAAATGATTCATGTCGATGCGCTCGTTGGCGCGCAAATGTTCCAAAACCTGCGGCTCCATGACGTAGACGCCGGTGTTGATGATCATGTCGAAAGTCGGTTTTTCGTCGATCGCCTTCAATCGGCCTCCTTTGACCGCAAGCGATCCGTAGGGAACGACCATTTCTCGGTGGCAGCCGATGACGGTGACCAGGGCCTTTTCGGCCTGGTGCCAGCGCATGATGCCCTTGAGGTCATTCTCGATGATCACGTCACAATTGCTGACGAAAAACGTCTCCTTGAGCTTCTTCTTGAGCAATGCCAGGCTCCCGGCGGTGCCGAGAAAACCCTCTTTTTCCTCGATACATTCGACCGTGAACGGGAAACGGTTCTCCTTGAGGTAGGTCCTGATGATCTCCTTCTTGTAGTTGACCGTCAACAGGAAGGTGCCGAAGCCGAAACGGTTGAAGTTCTCCATGATCCGCTCCAGGATCGTCTGGTCCCCGACCGGGATGAGCGGTTTCGGCAGTATGCGGGTAAAAGGGTCGAGCCGCTCTCCCTTGCCGCCTGCCATGATGACGACCGGGTTCGCCAGTTTTTCCGGGACGGCAGCCTCGTGCGGATGCATGTCGAAGAGATCGTTCCAGAAGAGGATGTCGACGATGCGCCGGCGTTCGTCGAGAACCGGGATGACGTAGATCTTCTCCTGGAGGACGAAACGTTTTGCGTGTTCGCTCAGCTGCGGGTCTTTGCGCTGCAGGAAGCGCGGCGCCGCGAACATGATCCGCCAGACCGGGCTGTCGAAGGTGTTTCCCTTGAGGATGGCGCGGCGAATATCTCCGTCGGTAAGCGAGCCGATGAGCCGTTCCTGCCGGTCAACGACGAAAATGACCTTGCCGCTGATGGAACTGAGGCGGCGCATCGCCTCCTTGAGCGGCAAACCGCGCGGCACCAGGTATCGTTTGATCTGGGCGTTCTCCATCCCAAAAACCTCTTTCTGGTTTAGCGGCCTTTTACCTTAAGCGGCCGGGTGTGGATGCCGCATTCGCCGCCGCATTTGCTGGTGCCGATCCAGCGGCCGGCGCGCTCGTTCTCGTCGTTGGTGATATGGGTGCAGGGAAGGCATCCCAGCGACCGGTATCCCTGCGCATAGAGCGGGTTGACCGCGACGTTGAAGAGGGCCAGGTACTGCCAGACCTCCCGCTCCTTCCAGATGAGGATGGGGTTGAGCTTGATCAGGCCCTTGTCGCGCTCCTCGACCTCTTTGAAGTCCACGCGCGTTCGTCCTTCGGTGCAGCGCAGCCCGGTGACCCAGCAGTGCACGCCCATCTCCTCTATGGCCTGGCGCGTGGGGACGACCTTGAGTACGTCGCAGCATTTGTCGGGATCGGTCCGATACAAATCCGACTTGATATCCGCGTCGCTCTTGAATACCTCAAGTTCCGGATAGCGTCTCACGGTTTCTTTCATGAAGGCGACCGTCTCCGGCGGCTTGAAACGCGTGGTGACGATGAAGCCGCGGATTTTGGGGTTGGCCTTTTTCGCCAGGTCCCAGACGGCGACCGAGTCTTTGCCGAGGGAATTGGCGACCACCAGGGCGTCCCCGTACTCATCATAGGCCTCCCTGATCAGCCGCAGCGACCGCTCCACCTTTTCCTTGAAATTCAGTTTTTCGACCAGTTCAACCAGGTTGTCGTCGCGCTGAAGCATTCTTTTCATGAGTCCCTCCTTGGGTTGTTTTTATTTTGCCAAACCGCGTTTTTTCAACACCGCATGCTCGATGCGGCCGAAAACCATTTTATCGATGAGGATGCTGATGCAGGCGATGACGATCATCACCGCGATGACCTGACTCATGTCGTTCAGCTCCCTGCCCATGGTCAGCACGTAGCCCAACCCGAGGTTCGCAAAGAGCAGCTCCCCGGCCATGAGCGAGCGCCAGGCGAACGACCAGCCTTGTTTGAGGCCGGCGATCACCGAAGGCAGGGCCGCGGGGACGATGACGTCGCTGAAAAGCCTGCGGTGACGCGCCCCCATGTTGATGCCGGCAGTGATATACAGCGGCGGCACGCTCTTGATGCCGGAGAGCGTGGCGATGGTGATGGAGAAAACCGCTCCCATGATCACGACGAAAATGACCGCGGTCTCATTGAGCCCGAACCACAGCAGCGACAGCGGGAGCCAGCAAATGCTCGGCAGCGTCTGCAGTCCCAGGATCAGTCCGCCGGCGGTCTCCTCCAGAAAGCGCGAACGGCTCATCGCCAGCCCCAGGCTGCCGCCGATAACGATCGAAATCCCGTATCCGAGGGCGATACGCCGCAGGCTGACCGCTACGGCCTTCAGGAAGGTCAGATCGGCGATGCCGGATCCCAGAGTTTCGAAAACCTGAAACGGCGACGGGAATATGTAGGTTGGCCAGATGCGCGCAACGATCAGCAGCTGCCAGGCGCCGATTAGAACGGCGTAAAAGAGGATATGTTTTGCCGCACGCCTACCCATTGAGCTCCCTCTTGAAATAGCGGTCGATCTCAAAGCGCAGCTCATCGAGTACCATGCGCGCCTTATCGATGAGACCGGGGTCTTCGATGTGCCGGGTGCGGGGGAAATCGACGGTAAATGTCGTTTTGATCGTTGCCGGAGAGGTCGACAGGACGGCGACCCGGTCCCCCAGGCAGACCGCTTCGCGCACGTTATGCGTGACGAAAACGACCGTTTTTTTGGTCCGCATCCAGATCTTCTGCAGCTCCGCATGCAGCAGATCGCGCGTCTGGGCATCGAGGGAGGCGAACGGTTCGTCCATCAGCAGGATCTCGGGGTCCATCGCCAGGGCCCGCGCCAGAGCGACGCGCTGTTTCATGCCTCCGGAGAGCTCGTGCAGGGACGCGTGCCTGAATTTATAGAGGTTGACCATCGCCAGGTACTCCTTCGAGATGGCCTCCCGCTCTTTACGGCCGATGTCTTTCATCTTGAGGCCGAATTCGACGTTGCGCTGGACGTCCAGCCAGGGAAACAGTCCCAGCTCCTGGAAGATCACGATGCGCTGCGGCGACGCCCCGGTGATCGGCGTGCCGTTTGCGGAGACGGTGCCGATATAGGACTGGTCCAGCCCCGAAAGGATGTTCAGGAGCGTGGTCTTTCCGCAGCCCGAGGGGCCGACGATGCAGAAAAATTCCCCCCGGGGGATCTGAAACGATAGGTTTCTGAAGACCCACAGTTTCCCCCCTGCCGTCGGGTATGATTTGGAAAGGTTCTCGACCGAGAGCATCGTGTTAGTGTCCGTTGTGCGTGACGCCGATCTCTTCAAGGACGCTCGCATCGAAAAGACCGCTCAGGTCGGGCATGCGTTTGCCCAGGAAACCCTGGTTGAATGCCGCCCGGGCCGACTCCCGTACCGAGTCTGCCAAAAGCTCATCGGTGAATTCCAGGCGCGAGAGGGCGCTCAGGAGTACCGGTTCGGGAAGCGATTTGGTCGTTAACTCTTTCAGAGCGCTGTTGATGATCCGGGCGCTCTCCGAAGGGTTTTGGCGGATCCAGGCGGTTGTCTCGCAGTGGGCCTGCAGCCATTGTTTGACCAGCTGGCGCTGTTCTTTCAGGAACCGGGTGCTGACGATGATCAGGGCGGTCGCGAATTTTCCCTGCGGCCAGAGGCTTCGTTCGTCGAGAAAAAGCTCGCCGTTTCCTTCGGCTTCCAGGCGGCTCACCCACGGTTCGACCGTCCAGGCGGCATCGAGCTCTTTCTTGAGAAAGAGCGTCAGCTGGTCGGGATTGGAGACGGGGATGACCTGCACCTCCCCTCCTTTTTCGCGCGGCAGGAGTTTGTTCTGCGCCAGCCAGGTGCGCAGGGCAACGTCCTGGGTATTTCCCAGTTGGGGCGAGGCGATTCTTTTGTTGTGCAGATCCGCGGGTGTCTTGATGCCGGCGTCTTTGCGCACGACCAGCCCCGCTCCGCCGCTGGTTGCCCCGCAGACGATGCGCAGCGCTTCGCCGTTTGATTTGACGTAGCCGTTGACCGCCGGGTTCGGCCCGATGTAGGCCAGGTCGATGGAGCCGGCAAAGAGCGCTTCGATGACCGACGGGCCGGCATTGAAAATCTTGGTTTCGATGGCGATATCATTGCCGACGGCCTGCTGGAACGTACCCCGGTGCAGTCCGACGATCGCCTGGGCATGGGTAATGTTGGGGAAGTAGCCGACACGGATCTTTTTCATTGCGGCATCGGCGGGTGAGGTCCGGGCGCACAGGCCGAAAAAGCAGAGCAGCAGAATGGCGGATCGGTTCACTTCGTTCTCCTTTCCGGGGTAAGGTCAAAAAAGCCCTTTTGTATCAGGGACGGGCCGAGGGGAAACGTGGCCAAAGTTTCGGCGATCTTTGTGCTTGCGCAGCCGTTTCCGTACGGGTTGCGCAGGCCGCTGAGTTCGCGGCGAAAAGACGGCGAGGTCGCCCGGGTCAGGGCTGTGCGCAGCGCCGCCGGGTCCGGTCCAGGAACGTCTATGACGTTCCCGGCGCGGATACGCCCTCTCTGCCGCGAACCGATGTTGACGACCGGCAGTTCGAAGCTGGGGGCTTCGATGATGCCGCTTGAGGAATTGCCGACCATGACCGCTGCGTATTTCATGAGGGAAAGGAATTTACGCTGGCCGAGATTGACGAAAAGACGGTTGTGTGCGGGATGGCGCGCGACGAATCGTTCGGTCTCTTTGATGATTCGGGCGTTGCCGGTGTCCGCATTCGCATAGGTCCAGATCCAGAATATGCCGGGGAAAGATGCGGCCGCATCATGCAGCGCCAGGAGGCCGGGGAGCCCGTAACGCGGTTCGAGGGTTTCGGGATGGAAGGTCGCGATCCCCAGGGGGAACCTCTCGGGTATCTCCAGCGATGAGCAGAGTTGTTCGCGGCTCATCAGTTTAATCTGGCGGATAGTCGCGAGCCCGGGGGCGGCGGTACGAACGACCCGCGAGGGGTCTTCCCCCATCTGTATGATGCGCCGGCGGTACGTTGCGGTTGAGGCAAAATGGAGATGGCTCATCTTGGTGATCGCATGGCGTATCGGGTCGTCGAATGCTCCTTCGGTCAACTCGCCGCCGTGGATATGGGCGATCGGTATGCAGAAAGGGATCGCCGCCGAAACCGCAGCGAGAAGTTCGAATCGGTCGCCCAAGACCACGATCAGGTGGGGGCGAAGCTTTGCGTAAACGCGCGCGAATCGCATTACTCCCCTGCCGATGGCAGCGGCGGTGTCGGCGGCGGTGTCGCCGGATCCCAGAATCGGGATGCTCTCCTTAACGGCGAATCCGTCTTCCTGTATCTGCTGCCGAGTGTTGCCAAAACGGCCGCAGAGGTGCGTGCCGGTAACAAGCAGCTGCAACCGCACGCGCCCATCTGCCCTGAGGCGGCGCAGAAGGAAAAAAAGATGGCCGTATTCCGCGCGCGATCCGGTCACGACGGCTATCGTTCGTTTCTTCATGATTCCTTCCCGTTGAGGAAGCATCGGGGCAAGGGCGTGTCCTTGCGCACCTGCCGGGGTGCTCTCCTGCCGATAAGTCGTTTTAAAAAACAAGGGGCGATGCCGGTCCCCGGCCGTTTGAGGCAGATATCCGCGGCGCACATCCGCGTGCCTTTGGGTATGTCGCGTGCTGCAACCAAGCTTTTGCGTACCAGGCGGCTGATGCGCCGCTCTGCCGGGAGGGGTTTCTTCCCGGGGCTGCCCAACGCCGATTCGGTTTCGCGTATCGCCGCGACCATTGCCCGCAATTCCCGCGGCTCAAGTGAAGCGCGGTGATCAGGGCCGCGGAGCCTGCGCGAGAGGGTAAAATGTTTTTCAATGACCGCCGCTCCCCGGGCAACCGCAGCAACCGGGACGGTGATGCCGAGTGTGTGGTCGGAGAGGCCGACCGGCAGCCGGAACCGCCGCCGCAGCGTATCCATGGCGCGCAGGTTCATATCTTTGGCCGGTGCGGGATACAGGGAAACGCAGTGCAGTAACGTCAATCCGGGAGAGGAGCGGGTGTTCCTCCACTCGCTCTCTATCCATCCGATAGCGGCCCGTATCTCGGCCAGGTCGGACATTCCGGTCGAGAGGATGATCGGTTTTCGCTTTCGGGCAATCCGGCGGATGAGCGGCTCATTGGTGATCTCTCCGGAAGGGATCTTGAAACGTCTCATCCCGATGGTCCCCAGGAAATCAGCGGAATATTCTTCAAAGGGTGTCGACATGAATTCGATCCCTTTTGCGCGGGCGTAGCGCGCCAGCGTGCGAAAGGAGGCGTGGCTCAGCTGAAGGGCTGTGAGCATCCGCTGCTGAAGGATATCCGTGCCCATGTTTTTTGT
>CAZOGI010000039.1:0-12892 GCA_964579435.1 uncultured Planctomycetales bacterium | reverse complement strand
GCGAGGGGAAGTCATTGAGCGAGGTGGTGGCTGGGTTTGAGCACAACAAGAAGGGATATGTGACGACGCCCAAGAGCCTGGGGCTGCCGATCTTCGCCAGGCTCGAGGATAAGGATAAGGACCCGGCGGCGCTGGAGGCGTTCAAGGCAGAGCATAATGTGAGCGTCGGCAGGGCGATGCAGGCGGATGATACGGCGCGGCGGACGTTGAATCTGGATGACGGGACGCGCTTGACGTTCTTTGACGATGCGGGGCGGTTCCGGGGATGGATAAATTTTAAAGGCTCGATCACGAACCCGATCATGACGGTGGATGCGGAGGCGGTGAGCTGGGCGGATGCGCTCTACATCGGTGAGGTGCTGTTGGCCAAGATCAAGGAGCTGGGCCTTGACCTCAACACCGAACCCCTGGAGAAATATATCGCCGACTGCAGGCAGAAGGCGACGCAGCGCGTCGATATTACAAACAGAGAGACGCTCGCGAAAGTCTACGATGCCAATAACGTGCTGACCGCTTCGGTCGTCGCGGCGCATAAAGCCCCGGAGCCGCTGGTGAACCGGCCGGAGTTCACCACTTCGCTCATTGAAGTGCTCACCGGGGCGCATGCCGGGTTGATCGAGCAGATCCTCTTGCTTCAGAGGGAGCTTCTGGCGATCTTTCCCGGTTTGACGCTGACGCCCCAAGAGGCGCTGCATGTCACGCTGCATATGTTCTATAACACCAAGGAGAGGGAAGAATTTGAGCGCAAAGGATGGGGAGTTACTTCTGCGCTCGCGCAAGCCGCCGGTGAGGCTCTGCAGGCTGCGGGAAAAATCGCTCTCCAGTATAAAGGCGTCGGGCTTTCTCCCGCCGGGAACGTTTATATACGGGTAACGCCGGACACGGACGCGCTCTTCGCTGCCCGCGCTGCGCTGGGAGCGCGGTTCCAGACCGCGATATACGCGGGGCTGCACGTGTCCGTTGCCCGCATTACCAGCCCGATAACTCCGGAGCAGTTCAAAGCCCTCTATGAGCTTGCCCTGCGCTACCGGGATCTTGATCTGGGGAGTTTCCTTTTGCAGAACCCGCAGGTAGCGGTATGGGTGGAACGGTATGGTTTCACCCGCACCAACGTCGTTGCCGTGCCGCAGTCTTTCTCTACTGCCTTCGGGGCGGAGTCCAGAGACGCCGGGGCCGATAATTTTGTTCCTCCGGATGAAAGCGCTTCCCCCGCCGTCGGTGCGGTTATCCGCGGACAGGGCGATCAGGTGTACGCCAAAGGGAATCAGCCGCTCTTGATCAGGCGTTTTACCCTCGATGAAGGATTTGAGAGTAAACGGTTCGTCCTGGGCGCGGTGCATGGGGCCAATCCGTTCGGCAACGCCGCGCGTCAGGAGGTCCTGCAGGTGATTGAGGGCCGTTTGTTGTGCCGGTTCTTCTCGGCAGACGGGGCGTATATCGGCGCGCAGATCGCCGCAAAAGGAGATCTGATCTTTTTCCGCGAAGGCCGTCAGATAATCGCGCTTGAACGCACGAGCGTCTTAAGCGTGCGGCAGGGGCCGGCGAATGCTGTCGCGGAAGAGGTAGAGCTTTGGTTTGCGGCCGATGCGCCGGTTGAAGGAGGGGTGAACGCTTCCTCTGGCGGGACGGTTACCGAATTTACCTATAATGGACGCCGTATCGGCGCGGTGGTGCAGGCGCAGATCTCGCCGGAAGAGACTGTACGCTTGGCGAATCGGGAAGATGCGATCGGCTGCAATGTCATGGCCCGCGCCACAGGGGCGAAAGGGGTTCTTTGTTATCACCCTGCAGCCGAAGGGGCGAATCCGTTCGCCGGCCTGCCCCGTCAGGAGGTGCTCTTCATAACCCGCGGAAGGATAAAGGCGCGTTTCTTCACAACCGACGGGACGCTGGTGCGCGAAGAAGAGGCTCAAGCCGGCGAGGCGGTCTGGTTCACCCAGGGGCATGTCGTCGAATTCCTCGAGGATACGGTTTTTGCCGAGGCGAAACAGGGGCCGTATCCGCAGACAAAAGAGCAGGACATGGTCATTCTTAAAGAGCTGCCGCCTGCGCCGCAACAGGCCTCCTGCGGGCTTGACTTTTTCGGGATGTTGATCGGGATTTGCCTTGGTGTTGTTGCGCCACAGAATGTTGATTTTGAAGATGTATTGGCTGTGCGCGAGAGCCCTGTCGATAGCGCTGCGTTAGAGAGGTTGAGCGAACAGATCCAAAAAGAACACAAAGACGTATTGGTAAAAGTAAAAGCTGTTGTGAATCCGGACAATCGAGCGTTGCGGGGGGTCTATATCGGTTCCGGGCCGAATGCGTCAACTTTCTTACTGGCGGGTAATCCCCTTGAGGGGTATTTCATAACTCTGGAGAATCTGAGCGGCAAGCACGTCAGGCTCAATGACAGCGGTCTTCTTTCAGCATATGTGAAGGCGCAGTCCAGCGGTAATAGCGGCAAAGCGATTCACCAATACTATGTTCCCCAGGAATTTCTTTATGTTATCCATGAGGATATTCTATCGCTGTTGATATGGGAGATTCTGGCCGTGGGTGGCCGTGCGATTACCGTTTCAAGGCATCGTCAGTACGCATTGTTATACCGTTTTAGCTTCAATTGGAGTCATCCAGAGGAGGGGGTGGTCAGGCAGCGTACGCTCTATGTGTTTTCCGAAACCGATCTGAATGATACGCGACAGTATCTTGATGTGCTCCCGCGGGGGTTGGATTTTTGTCTGGAGAAAGCGTTGCTCCCTGGGGAAGGCAGGTTGATGTCTGGCTTCAGGAAGGATCTCGTCTCGCATCTAAAACCGCACGGGGTTATTGTTACCGACAAAAGTTCACGATGGATAGATGCGTTCGAAGAGGAAGTGCCGTTGGTCCCTTCTCAGTCAGAAGGAACGGTTGCCGGGACGGAATTCGGGCACCGGCGGGTTCATCTCCTTTGCTATGATCCGCATAACCCGCAGAAGGCAGCGCAAAAGTCATGGCAGGAGCTGCTTGATGGGGTTCAGGTTTCATATATCAACGGCCCATATCTGCTCAGAGCCGGCCGGGCCTTTGCGCAGATGGATGACGGGCAGAAAGCGGAAGCGCTTAAGGCGCTGACCGACCGGTTCGCTTCCTATACCCATGACCGGGCCTCAAGAAAGTTTGCCGGTCTTTGTCTCTTGGTCGCTTTGATCGCCGAATACATTCCCCGGGAACTGCACTGTGCACTACAGGCAAAGATGACAAAGCAGAGGCACTATAAGTACGATGACGAAGAAGGGTTTTGCTGGGATGGGGATTTCTTATTGGCCCGCGATCTTGCCTTCGGTCGGCTCAATGGCAGCAATTCTAACGATTCTCTCATTGCTTCGTTGGCCAGTCCGCAGAATTATTCTCCTTTGGCGCTTTTTTATATTCTCAATGCCGTTTTCTTTCTGCGAATCAATGACAAAAAGCTGCTGGCGGCTTTCCAGGCAATAGCGCAGAAGTACCCCTATTCTGACGAAGAGGAACAGGCGTTTTTCAGGGAGACGTTTCGTAAACTAGAAGCGTCTTTATCTGAGCTTCCCGGAAACTGCGGTAAACCGCTGGGGGTTGTCCGATGCGTGCCGCCGCAAGCAGTTGCGCCGGTTGTTTCCTGCGGTTTCGATGTCTGGGGAGTCCTTCGGTCTTTGGCGATCAGGACGCCGGCGACCGCGGATCCAGCGGCTGCCAAGGCGATCGATGATTTTCTGGCGGCAGAAGTTCCGGTGTACGGGTTCCGGGATAACATCCGTTTGCGCTGGCAGGCGGCAGAGAGGGCGATTCGCGCCGAAGAAAACGCACTCGTTGCGCTCAAAGAGCAGTTGAGCGCAGAAGCGCTGGCGTGCGGCATGACGCGGCAGCGCTTCGGGCGGCTGGAAGCGCTCTGTGCAGCCCTTGATCGGGTGCTCGCGGCAAAGAAAAAGTTCATCGCCTCGGGCAATCACCTGCGCCACCTGCATTGCAAGGCCGGGATCGACGACGGTGCGCGCACGCCGGAGGAGATCGTCGATATCTGCGTCTCCCGCGGGGTAACGGCCTTGTACCTCGGAGGCCATTATTGCGTAGAGGGATTCCGCCGGGCACAGGAGTACCTTACTGTCCGCTATCCCGAGACGCTCCTTGCGCTCATGCCCTGGGCGGAACTTTCCGCCGCTTTTTCAAGCGGCGCTCGCATGGTCGACTGGAAAGTCATCCTGCCTCCCCGGGAGGAATCGTTGCGGGAGCTGGAATCGTTCATGCGCCTGATGTGCGAGCATAATTCCTCGATCTTTTCCGAAGTCTTCTATGAGATGCAAGCTCTCGGCCGTGATCAACAACGTTTGCGCCGTATGGTGTTTGAGAAATACGAGCCGATGGTTTCGATCATGAAACGCATCCTCAACCGCCCGGGCAGGGCACAGCAGGAGATCGAGATCGTCTATGAGCCGCAGGCACTGGCAGACCAGTTTGTCCGGATATTTGCGAAATTCGCGGCTTCAAACGCCGCTCCCAAAGAATTGGCGAACCTCGAAGACGTGATGGGCAACTGGCTCTACGGCATAAATGGCCTGCATCCGGATGAAGTCAGGATGATGCGGGCTTTCCTGATCGTCCATTATTCCCTCTCCTTCGCCGAGGAAAAGGCCGGCAAAAAGGCGTACACTATCGTCGATATCGCCCGGCGGTTACATCAGATCGGCGGGGTGTTGGTGAAAGCGCACGTGACCAAAGATCTGGTGCGAAAAAAATTCCCGCCGGCTGAGATGGCCGCAATGCTTTCCTGGCTCGCGCGCGAAGGGCTTCTGGATAGCATTGAGACCAGCGATGACGTCGTCAGTTCGCGCGGCGCAGCAGGGCAGGAGATGGGCGAAGCGATTCGTGCTGCAACCGGCATGAAGGTGCGCCTCGAGAACGGGGTCAACGATTATCACCGCGGCGAAGAGGAAGTGCTCGTTGCGGTGCAGCGCCTCGATACCAAAAGCTATTTCGACGATCTGGCACGGCTTGCCCGCCCGTTCCTTCTTCAGGCACGTTCGGCCTATGCCCGCGGCGACATCCGCGCGGCGCTGCATGCCGCTTCATACGTCTTAAGCTCGATCGACCCCTACAGCACCGAGGCGAGGTCCATTGAGGAGAAGGTGCGCGCCCAGGCGATCGTCCGGCCGCTGCTGCAACGGGCTTTTGATTTTCTCGCCGTGCGCCAGGAGCGCGAACCGGTTGACCTGATGATCGTTTTCGGCCATTTTGACCGGAAGGTTCCTGCGGCCGCAGCCGAGGTCGCCGGGGACGCGCGGCATGTGGCTACGGTTGGAAAGACCGGCCTCTATACCCGGGCGCTTTTCGGCGAAGGCCAGACCGAAGCCGGGGTATTTGCCCGCATCATGGCCGAGCACGGGGTGGCAGGGGACAAGATCATCCAGGAACCGGATTCGACCAATACCAAGGAGAACCTGGACAATCTCTTTGCCAAGCTCAAAGCTTTGGGCATCGTCGCGCGGCGCATCATGCTGGTGGCGCAGCCGATACACCAGTTGCGCGCCATCGCGACCGCCCGACGCTATTACCCGGACAACGTTTACCTTAATTATGCATCGTACCTTCTGGATGTTTCGAGGCTCAGCGACGCCGAATTGCGCATCATGTCCCTGTATGCTTTGCGCGAGCTGCGCAAGCTGCGCGAGGCGCATGAGCGCGGCTGGATCGTGTTGTTGGCAGAGGAGCAGGACCGTTTGCGGGAGCTGACTGCGGCACTTGAAGGCGCACAGGCTGAATGCGAACGGTTCATCGGAATTTCCCTTGACGACAAGCGCGACAACAATGCCGAGATCATCCGTCTCCTGCGCGACGTAGAGACGGCAGAGCCGCTTCTGGCAGCGCCTGCGGCAACCGCCGCCGGGGATGAGACGATCCATACCTTTGCGCCGCGCCGGCTGTCGCGGGGCCTGAGCCAGACCGTCGATCAGAGGATGCAGGATGAGTATACCGTGCGCTTTGTCCCCGATGCCGCCGTCGGGCAGCGTTTTGTGCCCGTCGGCGCCGGTTCCCAAGCGCAGGCGTTTTCCCAGTTGCTTAATCAGAGCTTCGATACTTTGGAATCCCTGGTCAGGCATAACGAGACCCTGCGCATTTACCTGCGCGAGCGGCTGCACAGCAGCGATAACAATACCTATCCGCTCCTGGTGCGCGTTTCATCAGGCCTGCCGCTGGACGCGATGCGCCGCTTTAACCACGCCAAGAACGAAGTCGAGATAATCCTTAGCCAGGAGTTCGTCACCACCCTGTTGTTGGCCAGCGGCGCGTATGATACCGCCTGTCATATTGTTATGGGGGAGCGCCTCTTCCATGAGCTGGGGCATTCCAATGTGCCGCGCTCGATGCAGGAAGAGGCAGAGATCCAGGATTGGGATTACCAGCTCAACGAATTCCTCTGCAGCTACGTGCTCGACGGCAGGCGCATCCACGATATCGTTGCCCAATACTATGAAGAGGTCAAGCCGACGTACCGCTCCGGGTACTTTTTCAATTTCCTGCACGGCATGCGCGGGCTTTCCAGTGGCCGCAGGAGGCTTGAGATCCGCCGCTACCTCGCCAGTATCGGTTATCCCCTGATCCACAGTTTTACTTTCGATTCGATCACCGACTGGCATGATCTGACCGACGAGTTCCATTCGGACAACCCCGCGGCCGCGGAAAATATCAGTATTGTCCTGCACCGCGGGGAGAATCCGCCGCACGCCTTCACCGTGCATCTTCCCAAAGACCTGGTTGAGGACCATCTGGACACCTTTATCGATTACGTGGCGCTGCGCATCATCAATAAGCTGTTCTGTTTCGGCGCCGAAGGCATATCGATCGTTGCTGCGCCCCGGCTCTACGAGCTTTTAGCGGCGAAATTTCTCCCCGGCGGGACCTATGAGCGCGTCGGCATGTACTTTAAAACCATTTACGAACGTCCGGCCTTCGTGATCGAGCACCTGGAGTCTGCCGCCGGCCTTACCGCCAAGGTCGAGGCTTTGAACCGCGCCGTGCGGCCCCTCCCGTGCGTACAGGATAAGAAGGTCGACTACCGCAACAGGAATATCGTTGCCATCGATATCGGCGGTACCGACGTCAAGCTCGTTGCCAAGCCCCACGGCAGCGCCAAGCCGACCTTCGAAAAGGAATTCAACTGGAAGCCGCATGAGATCCCCAGCGCCGATATTCACCGCGATATTTTCTATACCCTGATCGAGCTGGGGCGTATCGCCCTGGCCCTGGAGAGCCGCGATCCGGCATCGAAGCAGGAGGCAGGCGCCCTGCGTCAGCAGCTGGAAATCCTGGCGCACGATCCGGACGCCTCGTTTGCCGACATCAAGGCATTCGTCGAGCGCGCCCGCCCGATGGCCGAAGATTTCAAGCTCGATGCCATCGGCATCAGCACCGCAGGTGCGGTTATCCGCAACCGTATCGTGCAGGAAGGCGCGCGCGTCTACAAGCGTATCAGGCATGATGAGTTCTGGGCAAAAATCGCCCCGATGGCCGAGTACCTCTCGGGTCGCTTTGACGGTATCCCGGTGTCGGTGATCAACGACGGCGACGCGGCGGGGATATTTACGGCCGTTGCCGAAGGCCTCGATTATACGCTTGCCTTGAGCCTCGGGACCGGCCTTGCCGCCGGCTATGTCGGCAAGAACGGCAGGCTCGTCGACATGCTTGGGGAGCTTGCCAAGAACACGATCGATATCCATCTGGATGCCGAGCTGCACGAAGGCCTGCGCATCCGCGGGGCGCTGCAGCAGTACCTCTCGCAGCGCGGGGTTTTGCGCCTGGCGCGGCAGTTCGGGCTGGACCTTACCCGCGATTCCGCAGGCAACCCTCTGGCGCCTGATTCGCGCGATGAGCATGGTCAGCCGGTGGTCTCCAGCGGCAAACAGCTCAAGCAGGCGCGCAAACTTCTCAACGAAGGCAATATATTCGCCCGTCAGATCTTCGAGATCTTGGGGACGTATCTGGCTGCCCTTTTGGTCGATGTCTCCAAGGATTTGCAGGTGCGCAACGTTGTACTCTTCGGCCGCTGCACCCTCGAAGGCTGCGGAGAGGTGATTATCGCAAAGGCCATGGCTGTCCTAAGGAATTCCGAGCCGCAGCTGGCCGACAGCGTTTCTATGCGCATCTCCCAGGAGGCACGCTTCGGCCAGGCCATCGCCGCGGTGTATTTGGCGGCCCAGAATCTTTCGACCTTCACGACGTCATACGGCCCCGAAGCCCTTACGCTTCCGGCGGAAGGGGTTTCCCTCTCTTTCAGCATAGGCGGCTCGAAACTGGGCGCGGCTGCGGTTAACAGCCGCGGGGAGATCGTCGCCATGGTGCAGGACGTGAAATGGGAGGATGAATTCGGAGTGATCGGAAAACAGGCTGCCCCCGAACAAATCCTGCAGCTGCTCGTGCGCCAGGCGCAGCGCCTGCTGACCGAAAGCGGCATTCCGCCTGAGGCGGTGTGTAAGGTCGGCGTCGCGTTTGCCGGTCCGCTTGACGAAGAGACGGGGCTCGTCGGCACGCCCTTTGCCGCGCCGAACCTGCCGTTTGACCATTTTCCGCTTAAGGAGCGTCTTGAGGCGGCGTTGCGGGAAAAGCTGAATTTAGCGGTGCCGGTTGAGCTGTTGAACGACTGCGCCGCGGCGGTGATGGGAGAGCTTTCTCCCAAAGGCCAGCTCCATGGCAGGAATGCCGGCGTTGCGGTTATTATCGGCACCGGGATCAATGCCACCGCAGCCAAGAACGGCAAACCCTATTACGGCCGGCGCAACGAGATCAGGGAGCTGGGGCACAATCTGGTGCCGACACACAACCTGCCTTCACGATACCAGCGCTCGCAGATGGCCTATACCTATACGGGGGAGCAGACGCTCGGGGATCATCCCAAGGACGATCACGGCAACGACCTCTCCGGCGATTTTGAAGATATCCTCTCCGGCCCGAACCTGAACAAGAGGCTGCGGACCTACGGGTTTACTCTCCTGAATATCACCGAAGCGGCGCGCTCCGGTAATTCCCGCGCCCTTGAGTTGATCCGGGAAGTGGGGACGGAAATCGGACAGGCGATCGCCGCGTTCCTGGCGGCGTATCAGGATGAGGATTTCGTCGAGCATGTGGTCCTGGTATCGGGAGTTTCCGAGAACCTGGGCAAGAATGTCCCCGGAGACCCGTTCATGGCGGCGGTGCGCGCCAGTGTCAGGAAAGAGCTGGTGCTCTCCGGCGTCAACGAACAGCGGGCCGAGCTTCTGGCGCGCGGCGTGGTGCGGACACAGATGACCTATGAGCGTGAGCTGGTGGCCTTTACGCCGGGGGAGGTTTCCTTTACCACTGCCTTTGGCGCGGAGTCGCGCGCGCCTCCGCAGAGACAAAAAAATTTGCCGGCAAAAGAAACCGTTTCCCCGTCCGGTCAACCCCTTGATGTCCGCATCGTCCCCGCAGAAATCTTCGCCTCAACCGCATCCCGGGCAGTCAGCGCCGAGATCAGGCGCCTCCAGCAGGATCCTGCATACCAGGTCAAGATCGTCTTTGCAACCGGCAGCACCCAGAAAGCGTTCCTGCATCAATTGGCAGGAGAACCGGGTATCGACTGGGGGCGCGTGCAAGCCTTCCATCTGGACGAGTACAAAGGATTATCAAAAGACAGCCCGTATTCTTTCGGATACTACCTGCGGCAGAACATCTTTTCGCGCGTCGCGCTTCCCGCCGGGAACGTTCATTATCTTGCCGATTTCGTTTCCGATGTTTCTTCGTATACCCGTCTTTTGGATCAGCTGGGCGGGGCGGATATCGTTATGCTTGGTATCGGCCTTGACGGTCATTTGGCGTTCTGCGAGCCGCCGCGCTATTCGGGTTTTTCGATGCGCCTCCAGTTGGTTGAGCTTGTCGAGAGCACGATTCTGGCCAATCAGAAGGATTACCCGGGTATTCGTTCCTGCCCGTTTGCCTATTCGATGGGTGTCGCCGACATCATGGAGAGCCGTAAGATTTTCCTGTTGGCTAACGGAAGGGAAAAAGCGCGGATTATCTGCAAAGCCCTGCGCGGTCCGGTGTCCGAAGAGGTTCCGGCATCGATACTGCAGCGCCATGCAAACGCAACCTTTATCCTGGATGAGGCTGCAGCCGAAGAACTTTCAGCCGGGGCGCTGGCTACGGCGATCGGCGCCGAGACACGGGAAGATCTGCGCAGCGACGCGGAGCTTGGTGCGTTTAGGGTTACTGCGGATCGCTCGGCGCTTTCTCTGCAACAGGCGCAGGTCCTGGATGCGCTGCAGCGAAAAACCGAAGCCCTGGTGATGAGGATCAACCGGCTCGCCGCGGAATATACCAGCGGCACCGCCCCTTCGCACGCGGTCGTCTATCGCCTGGTCGAATTCGTCGGACCGCCGAGGGATCGTCTCCAGGCGCTCCAACGCCGCCGGGCGTTTCCGCGCGAAGATTGGAACAGCGGCAGGCCGTTTGAGCTGTGGGTCCTGGTTTCGCCCGACGTCCTCGGATTGATCGCCTCGATCCGTGATCCGGCGATACGCGAGCTGGTGATCGATTCGATGGTCCTTGAGGGATGCATGCATTTTGTGCACGGCTATACCGCCTTTGACATGCTTTTTGACCGTACGAATTGGCAGCGTTCGGCATCCGGGTTAAGGCGTATCCAGGAGGAACTGGACGGCATCACCGAGGGCCGGCGGCAACTGCGCGGCTCGTATGCCGGCATCCTTATGGACCTGGGGGTGTGTTTCGGCGCCGACGTCAGGAAACAGTTCGCGGTCTTCAGCCGCGCGTTTGTCGTTGACGCCGAACGGCGCCTGGGGCATCCGATCAACTGGCCGGAATTCCTGACTAACTTCAGCCGCAGGGGGAGCGTGGAAGCGGACGGCCCGCAACGAAGCGTCATCGAGACCCTGGCCGCAGAGTTCTTCTATTTTATTTCCTATGCCTGGCCGTCCCGTCCCGCCTCTTGCGAAGCGTTTCGCCTTGCCTTCAGACAGCGTTACCGCGACTATTACGGGTATTATTTCTGGTTCGAGGTTCCTTCGTTCGAGCCTGGATGTGCGCAGGGCCTGCCTTACGGAAGGTTGATCGAGGAGAAGGCGGTAGAGTTATACGAGGCCGAATTCGGCAAAGACCGTGCTCCGTCTGACCCCAACAGTGTGGCTGCCGATCTCGGCGTTCCTCTCAGGGGCGCAATCCCGGCACTGGTTACCTCTTTCGGGGCAGAGTCGCGGGACGGTTTTCGCGCGGGCGAACCGGTAACGATCGCTTTCAGCATGGGCGGGACGAAATTGGGGTCAGGATTGGTCAACGTCCGGGGCGAGGTGGTCGGAGGAGAAGCCCATCTCCATAAGCTTGAATGGAAAGACTATATCGAAGGTCCGGTCAAGGAAGCCCGCCCGGAACAGGTCGTGGATCTGGTGATGATGCTCCTTGAGCGCAGGATTGCCGAAGGCACCGATATCCGCAGCGTGCAGAAGGTGGGGCTTGCCATCGGCGGGCCGGTTGATGCGGAGAACGGGATCATGGGCACGCCGTTTGCCGCTCCCAACCTGCCGTTTGACCATTATCCGCTCAGGGACGTGCTTCAGCAGAGAATCCGCGCACGTTTTGGCAGGACGGTTCCGGTTGAGCTCTTGAACGATTGCGCGGCCGCAGTGATGGGGGAGTTTTCGCCCAAGGGGTTGTTAAGCGGGAAAGGGGCGGGGGTCGCCATGATCATCGGCACAGGCATCAACGCCACTGCCGCGCGCAATAACCGTCCGTATTACGGGGAGCAGAACGAAATCGTCGAGCTGGGGCACAACCTTGTTCCTACGCGTAATCTCCCCAAGCGCTATACGCCCTCTCCTATGGCGTATACCTTTACCGGGCTGCAAACCCATGGCGATCATCCTTTGGATGATGCGGGCAACATTCTTTTCGGCGATTTTGAAGACGAGCTTAAGGGCGGTGCGCTGGATGAGCGTTTCCGTGCGTTCGGCTTCACGATCAAGAATATAACCGACGCGGCCCTCGCGGGGGATGCCAAGGCGATCGCGCTGATCGCCGAGGCCGGCAGGGACATCGGCCAGGCGGTTGCCGCGCTCATCTATGCGTATAGGAATGAGGAATTTGTCAGGAATTTTGTGTTGGTCTCAACGGTGTCGGAGCGGCTGGGTATTGGCGTTGCGGGCGATCCGTTCGTGGCGGCGATCAGGGAGAGCGCACAGGCTGAACTGATGAGGGCAGGGCTTTCTCATGCCCAGGCTGCCGAGCTTGCTTTCGGTATCGTGCGTTCGACGATGAGCTACGAGCGTGAGTTGGTTGCCTTTACTCCCGAGGTGCCCATGACTACCGCCTTCGGCGCCGAGTCGCGCGCGCCGCTGGAGGCGGTCCCCGCGGCGGTCGGTTCCCGCATCGAAGAACTTGTCCGGTCCTCCTGTGGTTCCTGGGCGAACGATTTCTGCGTGCGCCAGATCGTAGAGGTATTGGTGCGTTTCAAAGAGCGTTTCCTCGATCCGGCATACGCAACGCTCTATCAACCGGCTCCATCGCTGGATGAGGTGGTGGCGGCGGTGCGCACGACCAATGCCATCGATCCCTACCGGATCAAGGAGAACCTGCCGATAACGTTCGTCTTTGACCGTTCGCTTTACCGCGACGGCCGTTATCCCGACCTGCTCTATCTGATCTATACCTACAGCCCCTGTTTCGACGCGGTGACCGCCCTTTCCGCGCGTCAGGAGAACATCCGCTTTACCGTCGGGCTCGCCGGCGTGCGTTTCCATGCGCTTAAAGATCATGTCCCGGCATCGTTCCTTGAGGCGAATCTCATCCCGGAAACCGTCTGCCTCGCCGAAAAGCTGGATCTCAAAGGCCTTCTTTGGAACGATCCTCTGGATGGGGCGGCTGTCGTGATCCTGCCCGA
>CAZOGI010000038.1:7077-13194 GCA_964579435.1 uncultured Planctomycetales bacterium | reverse complement strand
TTTTAATGCCTCGCAGCAACACCGACAGGCCAGTGCCGCCGCCGATGACCACAACTTTTTTCCCGCGCGCCTCGATAAGCTGTCCCGGGGGAATGACTGCTGCCCGCTGCCGGCGGTTGGACTGCATCAGATACTCCATCGCCATATGGATCCCCGCCAGCTCCCGGCCGGGGATGCGCATATCGCGCGCCTGACGGCACCCTCCCGCAAGCACCAGCGCCCCATACGCTCCCCCCAGCTCTCTGGCTGAGCGGACATACTGGTTACAGCGGAAGATGATCCCCTCCTCCTGCAACAGGGATATCCGGCGGTCCAGGATCCCCTTCTCCAGCTTGAAATCAGGAATGCCCAAACGCAGGATACCGCCCGGCGCCTCGTCTCTCTCGAACACCGTCACCGCATGGCCAGCCTGATTGAGCTGATCTGCGGCCGCCAACCCCGCCGGACCGGAACCGACGATTGCCACGCGCTTGCCGCTGCGCGAGCGCGGCGGCCGGGGCCGGATAATGCCGCGGCGGAAGGCCTCCTCGATGATCGCCAGCTCGTTCTCGCGGATCGTCACCGGATCATCGTTTATGCCCAGGACGCAGGCCGACTCGCAGAGCGCCGGGCAGAGCCGGCCGGTTATCTCGGGGAGATTATTCGTCGCGCTCAGGGAAAGAAAAGCCTTTTCCCATCTGCCCCGGAAGACCAGGTCGTTCCAGTCGGGGATCGTGTTGCCGATCGGACATCCCCAATGGCAAAAAGGGGTGCCGCAATCCATGCAGCGCGAGGCCTGTTCCTGGGAAATTGCCGGGCTGCGCGAGACCGCAACATCGCGAAAATCATCGGTGCGCTCGCAGACCGGCCGGTAGCGGCTCGCCGCGCGCTTGACCTTCATGAACCCTTTGACGTCTCCCATCGGGCCGCTCCTTATCCGTCGCCGTTTTCCAGCCCGGCGGTCTCCAGCGCTTTCTGGTGCTGCAGTATCCTCTGATATTCGATCGGCATGACCTTGACGAAACGCTTGCGCGTCTGAGCCCAGTCGCGGCGCAGGGACTGCGCGCGGTCGCTGCCGGTAGAGCGGATATGCGCGTTGAGGAGATGATCGATCTCGCGCACATCCTCGTCTTGGAGCTCCTCCAGGAACACCATCTCGCGATTGCATCGAGAGGCAAAATCACCCGCCTCGTCATAGACGTAGGCGATCCCGCCGGACATCCCGGCGCCGAAATTCCTGCCGACCGCCCCGAGGACCACGACCCGGCCGCCGGTCATATATTCGCATCCGTGATCCCCCACTCCTTCAACTACCGCGTAGAGCCCGGAGTTGCGGATGCAGAAACGCTCTCCCGCCTTCCCGCGGATATACGCCTCTCCCTGGATCGCCCCGTAAAAAGCGGTATTCCCGACGATGATATTGCGCGCGGCGTCAAAAGACGCCGCGCGGTCGGGCCGAATCGCGATCGCGCCTCCGGAGATGCCTTTGCCGACGTAATCGTTGGCCATGCCTTCCAGCTCAAAGACGATGCCTTTGGCAAGCCATGCCCCGAAACTCTGCCCGGCAACCCCCCGGAAACGGCAACGGATCGTCTCCTGCGGCAACCCCGTTTCCCCGAAACGCCTGCACACCTCGCCGCTGAGCATCGCTCCCGTCGCGCGGTCGACGTTGCTGATCGGCAGGGAAAACTCAACCGCCTTTGACTCCTGCAGCGCCGGCTGGGCCAGCTCGATCAGGCGCCGGTCCAGGACCTGACCGATCGCATGCTGCTGGGAACGGCTGCAGCGCGTTTCCTTTTCATCAGTTACGTGAGGCCGCAAGAGCAAACGGGAGAAATCGACCTCCCGGGCCTTCCAGGGCAGGATCGTCTCGTCCAGCTCCAGCAGATCGGTGCGGCCGATCAACTCATCGATGCTGCGCACCCCCAGGCCGGCCATGATCTGGCGCAGCTCCTGGGCGACGAAGCGCAGGTAATTCTGGACGTATTCGGGCCGGCCGCGGAAGCGCTTCTCCAACAGTTCTTCCTGCGTCGCCACCCCGACCGAACAGTTGTTCAAATGGCAGTGCCGCAGCATCACGCACCCGCAGACAACCAGCGCCGCGGTGCAGAAACCGAACTCCTCCGCCCCCAGGAGGGCGGCGATCGCCACATCCCGGCCGGTGCGCATTTGTCCGTCGGTCTGCAGGCGCACGCGGCTGCGCAGCGAGTTCAGGACCAGGGTCTGGTGCGCCTCGGCCAGCCCCAGCTCCCACGGCAACCCGGCATTGCGGATCGAGCTCAGGGGCGAGGCACCGGTCCCGCCGTCTCCGCCGGAGATAAGGATCATATCCGCGTGGCCCTTGGCGACCCCGGCGGCGATGGTGCCGACCCCGATCTCGGAGACGAGCTTGACGCTGATGCGCGCGCGGGGATTAGTATTCTTCAGGTCGAAGATCAGTTGAGCCAGGTCCTCGATCGAGTAGATATCATGATGCGGCGGCGGAGAGATGAGCGTCACGCCGGGAGTCGTATAGCGGGTGCGGGCGATGGTGACACTGACCTTATGGCCCGGCAACTGTCCGCCTTCGCCGGGCTTGGCCCCCTGGGCGATCTTGATCTGCAGCTCGTCGGCGTTGACCAGGTAGTTGGTCGTGACGCCGAACCGGCCGGAGGCGACCTGTTTGATGCTGCTGCGGGCGGAATCGCCGTTGGGCAGCGGCCGGAAGCGTGACGGATCCTCCCCTCCCTCGCCGGTATTGGAGCGGCCGCCGAGACGGTTCATCGCGATTGCCAGCGTCTCATGCGCGCCCCGGCTGATCGAACCGAAACTCATCGCGCCGGTGGCAAACCGCTTGACGATCGTCTCGACCGGCTCGACCGCTGCCGGATCGATCGGGACGGTTTTCTTGAAACGCAGGCAACTGCGCAGGGTAGTCGGCTGGACCGACTGCTCGTTAATCAGCCGGCTGAAGAGAAGGTATTTTTCCGGATCGTTCATCCGGGCCGCGTCCTGCAGCGCGGCGATGCTTTGCGGATTCCAGAGATGGAACTCCCCGTCGCGGCGCCACTGATACAGCCCGCCGCTCTCCAGGGACACCGCTGCGCCTGCGTCGGGAGGGACAAAGGCCTTGCGGTGGAACTGCGCCGTCTCCTCTGCCAGCAGCTCCAGCGTCAACCCGCCGATGCGCGAGACCGTTCCGGGAAAGTACCGGTCAATAAGCGACTGGTGTATCCCCAGCGCCTCGAAGATCTGCGCGCCGCGATAGGAGCGCAGGGTCGAGATCCCCATCTTGGAGAGGATCTTGAGGATCCCTTTATGCAGCGCCTTCAGGTAGTGGGCGCGGGCAAGGTTGCTCTCCAGCGCCACGGTCTCTTCGCGCACCAGCAGCTCAACCGCCGCCAGCGCCAGATACGGATTGACGCATTCGGCGCCGTACCCGAAGAGGAGCGCCAGATGATGCACCTCGCGGGCATCGGCGCATTCGACGATAATGCTGGCGCGCGTGCGCATCCCCCGGCGAAGGAGATGATGGTGCACCGCCGCGGTCGCCAGGAGCGCCGGCAGGGCGGCGCGGTCGCTGCCGATGCCCCGGTCGCTCAGGATCAGCACCGTATCCCCCGCACCGATCGCCTCTTCTGCCTCGCGGCAGATGCGCTCCAGGGCCTGCGCACATGCGCCGCTCACTGCCGTGCGGTCCCCTGCGGGGGAAAAGAGGGTCGAAACCGTGCGGGCGCGAAATCCCGGAGCATTGAACGCGCGCAGTTTCTGCAGCTCCTCGTTGGAAAGAACCGGATGGCCGACCCGCAGTTTGTGGCACTGCGCCGGCATCTCTTCCAGGAGGTTGCCCTCGGCGCCCAAATACGTCTCCAGGCTCATCACCAGCTCTTCGCGGATCGGATCGATCGCCGGGTTGGTCACCTGCGCAAAGAGCTGTTTGAAATACGCGTAGAGCACCTGCGGCCGCGACGAGAATACGGCAGGAGGGGTATCGTTGCCCATCGAGCCGATCGGTTCCTGCCCGGTCTCGGCCATCGGGGCGAGAATGAACTTGAAATCTTCCTGCGTGTAGCCGGATGCCGCCAAAAGCTGCGTCAGGTCTGCCTCGAGTGGGGTCGGCGCCGCAGGCGCCGCGGGAAGCGAATCGAAATCGCTCAGCTGCGCCTTCAGCCACACGCCGTACGGGGCAGCGCCCGCCAACCGTTCTTTGAGTTCCTGGTCATTGACGATGGTGCCGGCAGCCGTATCGATGAAGAACATACGCCCCGGCTCAAGGCGGCCGCAGGAGACGATCCGCGACGGCTCGATCGAGAGCACCCCGACCTCGGATGCCATGACCACGAAATCGTCGCGGGTGACGATGTAGCGCGCCGGACGCAGGCCGTTGCGATCAAGCACGGCGCCGATACGTTCTCCGTCGGTAAAGGCGACCGCCGCCGGGCCGTCCCAGGGCTCCGTCAGGCAAGCATGATACTGGTAGAAATCGCGCTGGACGCCGCTGACGTGCTGATCCTGCTCCCAGGCCGCCGGGACGAGCAGCATCATCGCATGTTCCAGGGATCTGCCGCTGAGGCAGAGGAGCTCAAAGACATTATCCAGGGCCGCCGAATCGCTGCCGCCCGGGACGATGACCGGCAAGAGCTCCCGCAGCGGCCGGGGAAAAAGCGCGCTCTCCAAAAGGCCCTGGCGCGCCTGCATCCAGTTGATGTTGCCGCGCAGGGTATTGATCTCGCCGTTGTGGGCAAGGAAGCGAAACGGCTGCGCCAGGTCCCAGGTCGGGAAGGTATTGGTGCTGTAGCGGGAATGGACCAGGCACAGCGCGCTCTCGAGGGCAGGATCGCGCAGGTCGGGGAAGAACCGCTCCAGCTGCTCGGGCATCAGCAATCCTTTATAGGAAAAGGTGCGGCAGGAAAGGTTGGTGATGTAGAAAGAGGCCTGCTGTCGCAGCGCCGCGGCGCGGACGCGGTTTTCGGCAACTTTACGGATACAGTAGAGGGCCCGTTCAAACGCGAGCGTATCGGCGAGGGAGGCACTGCGGCCGATGAAGGGTTGTTCGATAACCGGCTGGGTCTTGCGCGCCGTCGCGCCGATGTCGGCGTTATCCAGCGGTACGCTGCGCCACCCCAGGAAGGTTTGCCCCAGCAGCGCGACCGCCTCTTCGAGCGCAGCCTTGCAGAAGGCCCGCTCCCGCTCGTCGGTGGGCAAAAAGATCAATCCGGTGCCGTAGTGGCCTGCCGCGGGAAGGCGGATGGAGGCCGCCTCGGCGGCGCCGGCGAAGAAACGGTGGGGGATCTGGATGAGGATCCCCGCCCCATCGCCGGTCTGGGGATCGGCGCCGGTTGCGCCGCGGTGGGAAAGACGCCGCAAGACCTCCAGCCCCTGCTGGACCATGGTATGCGTACGCCTGCCCTTGAGGTCGCAGACGAATCCTACGCCGCAGGCGTCATGCTCGAAACGGGGATCGTACAATCCCCGGCGCGCAAAGAACCGGCGCTGCGCGGCGATTTGTTCCTGAGAACGGATCTTCTTCACGGGAGGCTCACGGTTTGTACAACTGCGTATCGATGTGCAGCTTTTTTATCTTGGAGCGCATGGTATTACGATTGATCCCCAGGAGCCGCGCCGCCTTCAGCTGGTTGCCTTCGCAGCGAAGCAGGGCCCGCTCCAGGAGCGGTTTTTCCACCTGTTCGATCACCGCACGGTAGAGCACCCCTTTTTGCTCATTATAGAGCGAATCTTCCAGCTCTAACACCGTATTTTTCAGGGCGCCCAAGTCGGGGATACTGTCTTTCTGCCGGATGCGGATCATATCCTGTCTGCGCGTGATCTCGATACTGATGTTCCCGGGCCGGGACAAGAGCGAGCCGACGATATCCTTGAGCTTCTCCTGGTTTTCTGCGATAAGCACATTTATCATTGCCTAAAATTTGTTCACGGGAGGATAAAAAAATACCCCCTCCCGCCCCCCTTTTGACGACAAAAGGCGTTCACGCAGGCTCTCGCCTTGAGTGAACGCCTCTGTTCGCCCCGCATAGCTTTCCCGCGCGGCACGGCATCGTGCCGACCAACGGACTATTCCTACAAGTAAAAACCGCCGCGTTCTGGTAACCCCGGTTATTTGATAAAAAGCATCTCCCGGTATTTCGGCAGATCCCAATG
>CAZOGI010000038.1:0-6977 GCA_964579435.1 uncultured Planctomycetales bacterium | reverse complement strand
CCCGCCTTCTTGACCGAGAGCAGCACCCCGAGGTTGTCGGCGAGGAGTTTCTCATACTCCAGCCCCGCCGGAACGACGCTGGCATTCACCATCTCGCTGAGGGTGTTGGCCTCTATCTCCAGCAGGAGATTGTACGTATGGATCCAGATGTGATAGCGGGCGACGAGCTCCTCCCGGGAAAAGACGCGGTATTTTTCGAAGAGCGCGATATTCTCCGGGCGCACGACCGCCTTCAGGGCTTCCGCCGCTGAGGCGACGTTGGGCAAACCCCGCTTCTTCGCTTCGCGGAGCCACTCCTCGGAATAGTTATTTCCTTCGAAACGGATATCCTTGGTCTCTTTGACGAGCCGGGCGACGACCTTCAGGACCGCGGCGTTGAACTCGCTCTTTTGGGCTTCTTTCTGGATCTGGTCCACGACATAATCGAGGGATTCGGCGATGATCGTATTGAGTATCGTGATCGGCGTGCCGATGTTCTGGGAAGAGCCGACGGCGCGGAACTCGAACTTCGCGCCGGTAAAAGCGAACGTCGAGGTACGATTACGGTCGGTCGTATCCTTGTTGAATTGCGGCAAGCGCCCCAGGCCCAGGTTCATCACTTCCTGCCCGGACATCTTCTCCTTGACGCCTTTTTCGATCGCATCCAGTATCTTGGTCAGCTGCTCTCCCAGAAAGACGCTCACGATCGCCGGAGGCGCTTCGTTGGCGCCCAGACGGTGTTCGTTGCCGGCAGTCGCGACGCTGGCGCGCAGCAGGTCCGCATGCTGATAGACCGCGCGCAGCACCGCCACCAGCACCGCCAGGAACTGCAGGTTATCCTGCGGGGTATCGCCCGGATTCAGGAGGTTATTGCCTTCGCTGTCGGCCATCGACCAATTCAGGTGTTTACCGCTGCCGTTGATGCCCGCGAAAGGCTTCTCGTGCAGGAGGCAGACCAGGTCATGGCGCAGGGCGATCTTTTTCATCAGCTCCATAAGCAGCTGGTTGTGGTCTGCGGCGATGTTGGACTCCTCGAAGATCGGCGCGAACTCGTACTGATGGGGGGCGACCTCGTTATGCCGGGTGACCACCGGGATCCCCAGCTTATACGCCTCCTGGGCGACCTCGTACATATAATTCAGCACCCGCTCCTTGATGCTGCCGAAATACTGGTCTTCCAGCTGCTGTCCCTTGGGGGAAGGCGCGCCGACGAGCGTGCGGCCGGTCATGATCAGGTCCTGACGCAGATGGTAGTAATTCTTATCGATCAGGAAATACTCCTGTTCCGGGCCGCAGGTAGAGACCACCTTTTTTGCCTTCTGGTGGCCGAAGAGCTTCAAGAGCGCGCAAGCCGACTTGCTCAGGGCTTCGTCCGAACGCAAGAGCGGCAGCTTTTTATCGAGCGCGGCGCCGTGATAGGAGATGAAAATAGTCGGGATACAGAGGGTGTTGCCGAGGCTGGTCTCGGTGATGAAGGCAGGGCTGGACGGATCCCAGGCGGTGTAGCCGCGCGCCTCAAAGGTCGCCCTGATCCCTCCGGAAGGAAAGGAACTCGCATCCGGCTCCCCCTGGATGAGCTTGGACCCGGAGAATTTCTCGATGACCTTGCCCGGACCGACGATCGAGATAAAACTGTCGTGTTTTTCCGCGGTCAACCCCGTCATCGGCTGGAACCAGTGGGTATAGAACGTCGCCCCGCGCGCCAGCGCCCAATCTTTCATCGCCGCGGCGATCTCGTTTGCCTGCTCCAGGGTAATAGTCTTCCCCTCTCCGATCCAGCGCTGGAATGCCGCGTACGTGCCGGCGGAGATGAGCTTCTCCATCGTCTCGGGGCTGAAGGTATTTTCTCCGAAATAGGCCGAGATCGGACGTAGCGCGGTATCCTTGGGAAGGGACAGGCCTTTGATCTTGAACAGCGCTTTCTGGCGTACGCTCATGTGTTCCTCCGTTCGGTAAAAAAAAACGCCCATAAAAGCCACTCCCGGCTTCTATGAACGCCTCTGTTCTCAGGAATGATTCTTGCCTCCGGCGCACTCCGTCGTGGCGCCTCGGGGCCCGATATCACTTAGTACAAGTACGACAGGGCGTTTTTTGGTAACCCCTGCGCGAGGCGTTTTAGTCTTGGCCTTCGGCAGCCGCTGCGGCCTCCCGCATCCCCTCGAGGGCGTCATTTAAAAGGAGCGGCACCTGGGCCTTGAGCTCATTGGCCTGTTCTTTCCACCGGTGGGCCTCCCCGACGCTGCCGGAGGTGATGATCTCGCGGTACTGCTCCTGGGCGTAGCGCACCTGTTTGAGCTGCCCCCATGCCTTTCCCAGGACCTGGAGCGCTTCCTGCGCTTTCTGGAATGAGGCGCGCTGTTTGTGGGTCTGATAATACTGTTTGGTCAGGAGCGCGCTCTTCTCCTTATAGCCGCGGTACCAAAAATCATAGCTCTGAAACGACGAAAAATCCTGTTCGAACCGCGGCTGTGCCTGCGCGAGATCATCGGCGAGTTCCTTGACGAACGCGCTGTAGTCATCCGCTGCGGCGGGACAGAGAAAGAGAGCGCACGCAGCCGCGGTCAAAAAGCAGAACGAAACGAGCCGCCGCATATTACTGTTTCTCCTGAAGGCCGCGCACCCCATAGAGGCGCAAAAGATCGTTGACGTCGGTCGTCTTCAAATCGATCCCCCCGCTCTCGGAGGAGGGCAAAAGGTAGATCCTCTTGCCCTGCAGGGCCTCGGCGAGCTTGATCTTGACCATGGTCTTGCCCCCGGCGCTGTTGAGGGCTTCGACCATCTTCTCGATCCCCTTGGCCTCGGCCGTACCTTCGGCCTCGATCGCCTTGGCGATGAGCGACTGCTGCTCCAGGTACGCGTCGGCGGAGATCTTGGCCTTCTGGTATTCGCCGTCGACGTCGGCAACCATCTTATTGACCTCCCCCTGCGCGCCCTGGTATTTCTGCAGGTACTCCTCGACCGTCGCCTTGACCTCGGACTTGAAACGCTCGGCCATCTGGTCAGCAACCTTCTTCTCCTCGATCGCCTTCTGGTAGGCCTCGTTAAAACGGTAGTCTTTCGGCAGGACGCTCTCGACGATGACGCCGTAGCGCTCAAGGACGGCGTTGAGCTGCTGCTTGGCAAGCTCCGCCTGCTCGGTCCGCTTGTTGGCGACGTAAAAATCCTCGGTCTTGAGCGCCCCGAAGACCTCACGGGTGATATTGCGGGTGATCGGCCGCACCAGCTTCTCCTCCAGCTCCCGGTTGTTCTTGGCAACCTCGATCAGGATCGTGCCCACCTTGGCCGGATCCAGACGGTAAGCGATAATCACATCCAGCGCGATATCGTTCCCGTCGATCGTCTTAAAGACCAGATCATCCCTGCCGTAGCGGGAACCGCGGGTAAAAGCGGTCATCTCCATGTTCTGCAGCTTCGTGTCAAACGTGTACCATTCGTTGAGGATGGGCGCAAAAAAATACGTCGCCCCCGGGGCATAGGTCTGTCTGGCCACGCCGCGGGCGGCGAAAGGCGACCACTTGATCACGCGCACGCCCACCTCGGTCGAACGGGTCTGGTGCGGGAAGAACATCAGGATGACAATGCCCAGGAAGAAAAACGGCACCAGCAGCATCTTTGTCTGGAACGACCGGTTATCCGCCATGCCGTCACTCCTTTCCTTCCAGGACCCCGAACATGCGCAGGGACTGCTCAAGATTCAACGGGTTCAGGCCAAACGGACCGCTTGACGGCAGCATGATCACATCCAATCCCTGATACACCTCGGCCATCTTCAGCCCGACGAGCTTGTCGGAACCTTTTTGCTGGTATGCCTGGTTCACCAATTCGGTTTTCCGCGCCTCCGCCAGTTTAACCAGGAGATCCGCCTCCGCCCGCTTCGTGCGCACATAGAGATCACGCTCCGCCGAACGCGTGATCACATAGGCCCTTCCCTGCTCGAGCTTGACCTTGACGTTGGCCTCGCCCTCCTGGCGCACCTTCTTGACCAGGGCCTCTTCGGCCGACGCCCGGGCCTTGGACTGATTGGTGAAGACCATCTGGTCCTTTAATTTCTTTTCCTCGATGTTTCGTTGGATCTCGTCGCTGTACTTGAAATAGCGCACGAGGACGTGATCGACCGCGATCCCCTTGGGGTCCAGCTCCTGGTTCAGCAGCTTTTCGGCAACCCGCGCCTTCTCCACCCGCAGGGGGCTGTTATAAAACTCTTCGGTGGTCAGCACCCCCAGGGCCTCTTTCAATTTCGGCTCCACCTTCGGGACAACGCCGTTGTCTTCATAGAGACGCCCCGGGCCGATGGTCGTGATCACGCGGTAGGGATCGCTGATGTGGTAGAGGATGCTGACGTCAACATCGACGAAGAAACCGTCGGAGGTCTGAATACGGACCGCCTTCTCCCTGCGGGCATCACGGGAGGCCGTCTCCATATAATTGGTCAGCTCGAAAACCTGCAGGTCGCGGGGGAACCGGTGCATCACCTCGATGCCGAACGGCATCACGAAATGGTAGCCGGTCCGGTAGATGGCCTCCTGGATACCCTGCCTGACACCTATATTGACCTGTTTGATCCCGTACTCGTTGGGCTTGACATAGACGAAACAGCCGGTCCCCAAAAACAAAATCAGCAGGATCGGCACCAGGGGCAGAAAGACCAGAGAGAAGAAACTCCGGAGGGAGCGCAGCAAGTTCTCGCCTTCGCTGCCGCCTCCGATATCGATGACGTCATCCTTACGGGGCATACCGGCCTCCTTCGCAGGGTGGTGCGATCAATTCATTATAGTGCGGCCCGCTCGACTGTCAAGGATAACCACCGTCGAACAAAAGGGGGAGCGCCGTCTCTGCTTGCGGCGCTCCCCCGGCAATGCGGCCTGCGCTCAGCCGATGGCAACCGACCCGCGCTCTTCGGTACGGATACGGACACACTCGGCAAGGTTGAGCACGAAGATCTTGCCGTCCCCGGTCTCGCCGGTCTTGGCGCCCCGCACGATCGCCTTGATGGTCGGCTCGACGAAATTATCGTTCACGGCGATCTCAAGGCGGATCTTACGCAGGAGATTACCCGATTCCTTGTTGCCGCGGTAAACCTCGGTCACGCCCTTCTGCCTCCCGTGGCCGAGCACCTCGCTGACCGTGATCAGATTGACCTCGGAAGCATAGAGTGCCTCCTTGACCGCTTCCAGTTTATACGGCTGAATTATGGCAATAATCAGCTTCATGGCAGATATCCTCCTTGTGCGTCATTCAACCAATGTATAGGCGCGTTCGTGGTGCTGCGTCAGGTCAAGACCCACGAGCTCTTCCTTTTCCTCGACGCGCATCCCCAGGAGCGCATCAACCAGCCTGTAGAGGATAACCGTCCCGACTGCGGTAAATGCGATAGTTACCGCCGTGGTGATCAGCTGCACCAGGAGCTGATGCGGATTCCCGAAGAACAAGCCGTCGGATCCGGCGGGATTGACGGCGCGCGAGGCAAAGAGGCCGGTAGCGATCGCCCCCCAGATACCGCCGACGCAGTGCACGCCAAAGGCATCAAGCGCATCATCATAGCCGAAGCGCGGCTTGAGCACCGTGACCGCCACGAAGCACAGGAGACTTACCACAACGCCGATGATTATTGCCGGTACGACCGAAACGAAACCCGCAGCCGGAGTAATGGCAACCAATCCCGCCACCGCCCCCGAGGCGACGCCGAAGACCGTCGGCTTGCCGTTACGGACCCACTCGATGAACGCCCAACTCAGGCCTGCGGCCGCAGCGGCGGTGTTGGTCACGACAAAGGCGTTGACCGCAAGGCCGTTTGCCGCAAGGGCGCTGCCCCCGTTAAAACCGAACCAGCCGAACCAAAGGAGCGCGGTGCCCAGAACCACGAAGGGCATGTTGTGTGGCGCCGGAACGCCGCCGTCGAGGTTACGGCGTTTGCCGATCAAAAGCGCCGTCACCAGGGCGGCGATGCCGGCGTTAATATGGACGACCGTGCCGCCGGCAAAATCGAGCGCCCCCATTTTGCGCAACCACCCTCCCATACCCCAGACCCAATGGCAGAGCGGATCGTAGATGAACGTTGCCCAGAGCACCGTAAACACTAAAAACGACGAAAATTTCATCCGTTCGGCGAATGCCCCGATGATCAATGCCGGGGTGATGACCGCAAACATCGCCTGGTAGATCATGAATGCCTGATGCGGTATCGTTGCGGCGTAATCGGCGTACGGATCGAGTCCGACACCGCGCAAACCCAACCAGCGCAAACCGCCCCAGAAACCCTCTGACGGGGCAAAGGAAAGGCTGTAGCCTACCAGTACCCAATGGATGCTCAGGACGCACAGGATGATCAGGCACTGCATCAGAACGCCCAGGATATTCTTACGGCGCACCATGCCCCCGTAAAAAAACGCCAGCCCCGGCGTCATCAACATCACCAGGGAAGCCGACATCAGAACCCATGCCGTATCGCCGCTATTGACCATACCTGCCTCCTTTTTAAGCGAAAAACCATAAAACGTTCTCTCCTGCCTCCTCCCTAATGCCTCGGCAGAAAAGAACGTCTTTGTCTCGGCCACCTGCCGGCACTACAGCGTGCCGTTTCCTTTACAAGTAAAAAGGGCGTCACCTTGGTAATAAGAAAACCGGGCGCCGCCTCCGGGCCCGGTTTTCTTTCCGGACAGCTTTACCCCTGCCAGAACGGGTTGCTGCGTCAGAGCGCTCCGTCCCCCTTTTCCGCAGTCCGTATGCGAATGGCGTTCTCGACTGGCGAGATGAATATCTTTCCGTCGCCGATCTCGCCGGTCTGGGCGGCGGCAATGACCGCCTTAACGACACGATCGACATCCGCATCCTTGATCACCGATTCGATTTTAACCTTAGGCAGGAGCGTCACCCGGTACTTCTCCCCGCGCCATTGCTGGACAACCCCCTGTTGTTTCCCGTGCCCTTCGATCTCGGCAATCATCAATCCCGCACAACCGGCCTGCGCACTTGTTTGCAAACGATCGTTCGCCTATAAT
>CAZOGI010000037.1:0-13893 GCA_964579435.1 uncultured Planctomycetales bacterium | reverse complement strand
GCACGTCACCGCCTACCACCACCCGCAGCTTCTTGGCCTGCGGATTCAACTCCATAACGTAAGCGGCAAATCCGCGCGTGAATTTATGAATGATCTCCCTGGTCAGCTGGGTGGCGGCGAAACCGCGGATATCCTGCTCTTTGATAAGATCTTTGACCGAGATGCCTACCGCGGGAGCGCCGGGCTTGACTGTTTCCTGCAGCTCTTTTGCGGCACGGGCGAATTCAGCGCCTGCGTTTTCAAGCGCGGCGGCGACTGCGCCGACTTCGCGTTTGGCGCGCACGTGGTCGCTGATGGCGATGCTATAGAGGTAATCCGCCAGATCAAGCTTAAGGGAGCGGATATCTGACTGGGTTACCGTCGTAAGATCGGATTTGGCAGCGCGCCAGGCTTCGACCTGCTGCATCGTGTACCACTCGGCGACGCCTTCCTCTCGGTAGGTATTGGAAAGGTGGGAACGGCCGGCTACAGCCCCGATCTCATGCACCAGGCTGACCACGCGGCCAAGGAGCGTTGCGTTTGCGGGATGGTTGGTGGTAAGGGCAATGCCGCCGTTATAGCTGGCGGCAAGAAATTTACCGTACGGACCCGCCCTGATCAATCCTTCCCGCGCAATGCGCTTCAGCAGGAACGATAAATCGCTGTCCCCGCGGCTCATGAGGTAAGCTGCGGTGACCGTTACTTCTTCGGAATTGACGCCCAGCGCCGGCTGGCTGTCCCAACCGACCTGCTCGATGATCGCATTCACCGACTCCTCGCTCAACGGTAATTCACCAGGAAGAGGACGGGTGGTGTCGGAGTCGCTCGAATCCGAACCGGAATCATAATAACCCATCGGGCATTTTCCCGGCCAGCACATATATGCCTGAAGATCGCCGTTTCCGTCTGCGACACAACCACTACACGGGCTTTCACCGGTACCGGAAGCTTCAATATTCAAACTCATATCTCCTGGAGGCGTAATCGGAGAAGAATTAGCTGGGGTTTCCTTTGAACCAGTACCTTGTTCTGTATACGGCTTTCCTGCCGCCCCCTTCTCGCTCAACGGCAGCTCACCAGGAACAGGAGCGACTGGAATAGATTGACCGCGAATCTTATTAATCCAGTGTTTTCGATGCCAAACAATAACGGCACCTACAGCAAAGGCAATCGCCAGAATCCCACCAATAACAATTAATGCTTCGCTCGAAACAAATAATCCGGGAGCTGTTGGAGGCGTGCCTTTAGATAACCGCTGCTTGATTCCCTCAAGACTCTTTTTCCATACAGTTGCACAACCGTCAGCAATACCTTTCCCAATACCAAGGGATTTTTCCTTGATGCCGTTATAGAAGAACAATCCAATAGCGCCAATGCCATAGAGAACACCCTTGGAATACTTCTCTGCCCTGATACGCGGCATCTGAATCGGCCTTACGCTATCTTTCAAATGCGTCGCCTCTTCACGCTGCAGCCTTGCATCATCCATTCTGCCGGCCGCCTCAGACTGCACAGCCAGATCTTCCAAGGCCTTGGCTTTCGCTTCTACCCTCACCTTATAGCGGTACCGCGCAAGACCCAGCTCATCTCTAATCGCTAACAATAGCCCTGCCAAGAAACACGCCCCGATTACCGCAATTCCGATACTCACGATTGCATTCACGCTTGGAATCAGCATCGGCACAAAGAGATACACAAGCAACGGATACAGTGCATTCACCATACTGGCCAAGAAGATCGGAACCGAAATCCACGAGACAGAACGGGCATTCTTCATAAACGGCCCGAAGAGAAAAGCTATCGGGAAGATATAGAAGAAAAACTGCGCAGAAACACCAAAAGGATGCAGCGGCGCAACAAGGATAATCGCACTCAAGAAGATACCCCATTTGATAGCTTCGTAATATTTTTGATACAAGCCCGGATTATTCCCATCTGTTGCATTCGAAAGTTCACCCGCTGCATAGAAAACACCTTTTTCCCCACCCTTGAACTCACCGCTTGCGCCCTCAAGCGCGCCGATCGTCTTCTGACTGTCATTCGGAATAAGCGGAAGGAACGTAAAGACCAAGCTCCAAAAACGCTGAACATACTTTTGATACCCCTTAAACCAGCCGCCGAATTCTTTTACGTATTTGCGTACGCCACCGGCAGCAATCGCCTGGGAGAAAACATACTGCAGCAGGACAAAGAAACAGGGAATCGCCAGATGCGCAAAAGGCGTAAAGGATATAAAGAAGGCAAAGGTGAAAATAAGCAGATTATAGCGCGGGATAAGCACCTGGTTAATATAGTGGTCATCGTTATAGATGAGCATCATCTTTTCAGTCCAGTGCAACCTGTTGCTACGCAGAAGCTGCTGGAAATGAACCGTAAGCTGGTTATCCAGTGTCAAACCGCCGAATCGGTTGGCAAACGGCGGCATACCGCTCATGGTCTTTTCTCTTCCGCGGGTCATAATCACACCTGGAGCGTAATCGATCTTATAGCCTCTCTTGAGAATCTCATGACCGGTTGCCGAATCCTCGATCTTGCTACAGCTGGCGCCACAACCGCGCATTGCCGGCAATCTGATAATCATCGGACCATAAATTGCGGGAGTCCCGATACGCGTCTCTGCAGGGATCATGCGGGTATTCCAGACATCTTCGGCAACAGTCTGGTCTTTCGAAACCGGCGTCACCCCCTCGTCACCATCGCGCAACTGCGTGAGAACAACGCCCAAATCTTTACGCTTGGTGAATTCATAGACGACAAACGGGAACAAGAAGACGTGCCAAGGATAAATAGTGTGCTCCCAGTCGGTATTGAATATTACCCCATCATCCTCTTCGATAACGCGCAAGGCGTAGGTCCAGTTGTCGACTTTAAAACCCCATCCGCAAACGTCTTTTAAAGCATCCGGATTGGTCTCATTGGTAACGATCGTATAGAGTGACTGTTGCGGTTTCCCGCCGGGACCCCACGCAGCACGCACCCATCCACGCCTGAGTAAATGCTGCTCAAGAACAGGCCAATTCTGCTTAGCAGTAGCTGGCATTGTTTTGTTATAATTCATGAGGCCCCGGTAATAATCCAGCAGCCTATCCCCAGCTGTCCCAGGAGCAGAGACGTGATTTAAGAAGACCCTATAGGCAAGCTCAACCGAATCAGTAGCAGAAATAATCGTTTTCTCGATATTGGCCGTTCTCAAACCAACCCATTGTGTCAAAATCTGATTAACCAACAACAGTTCCCTGACCCAAGCTCTAAGGGTATCATCCGCAACGACGTTCTCAACGGTTACTCTGCGTGCGCGGGCATTAAAAGAAACTCCGGTTTTTCCCTGTAGGAATAATTTATGATCTGCTGCGGGCATCAGTTGCAGTTCCTCTTCGAGAACCGCGATCCAGCCAGCCCGATCGCGACAAAGACGGTCAAAATCATAGCCTCTCCCCCCCATTGCTATATCCGTTGACCAGTCTGCTCTTCTAATCGGCATTACCCCTGCCGCCAGCAACTGTTGGAGGGTTTGAGCAAAGGACAAATCGGCATTCATTAATGCCGAACGCAAGATTGCTGCTGCGCGAACCTCCAAACCCTGCGTCAAATAGAGCAGATAAACACCCCAATCATCGGCATACGTCTCTTTAAGCAAGGAGAAAGAAGTACGAATATTGGAGGTCGGCTGATCCAATTCGTTCCATAACGGAACGGCATTTTGAGTGTTTCCGGTAATCTTAACAAACCCTTTCAAAAAGGCGTCCGGATGAGCTGCGATAAAACTTCTTACCTCTTTAAGTTCCTCTTTTTTGTACAGCTTCAGAACGTTAAAGAAGAGAGTGATTTCTTTTTGTGCCGCCGCGCTGGGGACTACCGCTTTTTCCTCGTTCGATGCATTCCACCTTGCCACGGGGAGCTGCTGATTTTCGAAACCACACTTTAACGCCTGGGCCTGCGCCGGGGTAATCTTTTTCAATCGAAGGAGAGAATCGACCAAAACCTGATCAAAAGCATCTTTCACATAGGGATCGTTGCGCATCTCATTGGTAATGACAATATCCCTATACGTAGAAATATCCCGCCAGTGCATCTGTGATTCCATAGAAGCGGTCACCCCTTCGATAAGAAAAGATCCAAAGGTGCGTTGTGAGATGAACGCATTAAACGCAAGGATGAAGAACCCGACAACCCCATTGATCGTAATAATCGGTGCGATCTGCCCCACCGGAACACTGCTACCAATCGCCCATACCAAGGAAAGGATCGAAATCGCAAATGAAGCCCCTAACCAATATCCGATTAAGAGGCGCCAGAAATGCTTTTGACGACGGATTTTTTCAGAATTATTGTCTCCCAGATATGTCGGACGGGTCGTGAATATTGTCCAATAAGCTTTGAGACGGTAATTCCAGAGGAATGCGAACATTGGCAGCAAGGTAAAAAATTGTTTGGCGAAAATCGTCAGGATCAGGACGGTAAACCACAATACCGGGGCTGTAAAGCTAAATCCTTCCTTCACAAAAACCAACGCTGAAATTGCAAAAATCGCGCTTCCCAAGACAACAGCCGCCACTCTCCGCCCAGTCGTACCCGGGGCAAAAGGCTGCGGGAAGCGGTAAGGCCGGAACTGTTCAGCAGCATATTTTTCCGCCAAGTATCTGCGCATCGGATCAAGCACCAATTCATTCAACCGTTGTACTTTCGCTTTGCCTGCAACGGTAAGTTTACGATTAGCATCTAAATCTGCCCCTGTCCTCACGACAGAAGAACGGACATCGGGTAGCAGCTGGTTAAAGCCAAACTCCCTCGAAGGATCAATCCCGTCTTCAGCGCAATACTCGAAAAATCTCCGGAAATCGCGATCCGACACCCGAATATCAGCGATGCCTTTACGGGATTGCTCTTTGCGGAACTCAATAAACGGATTTCCTTTCTTCCAACCACCCTTGGTATCTGAATCCAGCCTATCAGAATCATAGCCAGTTGCGTTAAGATACATATAAGCTAATGGCTCTATAACCAATCGCTCTACCAACGTAAGCGGCATTTGATAAGTATCCGCATATCCTTCCCAAACCGGATCCGCACGTCCCGGAATTCCAGCTGGGAAGAAACTGCTCAGAAATTCTGCTTCTGCCTGATTGCGCTCAGCGCTTCCCTCCGGCATTAAGAATCCGGATTCAACATACAACCCGGCTAAATAACGTACGAACGGCTCAATCGAAGGCAAGCCGGCAGGAATAATAACCCAGATACGTCTGCGAATACGCTGATCAATATCCGCCGGCGGGACGAATTCTCTCGGTAACGCTGCGTCGTCAGAAGGGCGGTTGCTCGAGCCAGCAACAACAGCACTGTGCGCCCCACTGCGCGCTTTACCGGTTGAGCCGAAATGAATCTTTGCGAAGAGACGGGAAAGAGCAAGGAGACAACCGGGCAACAAACTCATAATTGCAACGATCGTAATAAAGATAACCGAGAAAAGCGGAATGAAGGTTCCGCGTTCTTTTACTTCCAAAACAAGATTGTGCAAAGCGCTGTTTTTGTGATGCAGACTAAGGTGTGTATTCACAAATTCCCGGTAACTCTCATAGAACCCCCTATCCGTATACCTGCGCTGCATCACCGGGCGGTAGCGGTTGCTGTGCTCACGAAGGACTTCACCCTGGAAGAAGAGCTGCGCGTCGCGCTGGAAGGTGTACTCCTGCTCGGCCCCGTCCGGCAGCACAATCGTCACCTTGCCCTGCTCAAGCACATCCTCAGGCACCTGGCCCTCTTTAGCGTGAAGCAGGCGGCGGCCGTCGATCACCTCGCCCTGCTTGCCGTCAATGAAGTCGGAGAGCCGGTCGGAGAGGCCGCTGCGGTCATGATGATCGGCAACCAGCATGTACCCGGGCTTGCCGGGGAAGACGACAGTCACCGGCGTTACCGTGCGGCCGCTCATCAGGCTGTCGCCGGCAAGGCGCATGTTGAGCCGGTCGGTAACCCGGTTGGCGGTGTTGTCGGCGACGTCGATCTTCTCGGCCATGCCGAACTCGTCAAAGACGATCTCTTTCTCATAGTAGACGCCGCCCCTGCGCTTTCCGCCGCCGATAAGCGGGATCCAGGAAGGGATCCACTCGGGGAAGGTATCCATCGAGCGCTGGCTTAAGATACGCCCGTCGGTACGCAGGCGCAGGTACACGACGTCGCGGCGGTTCTGCCGGCGGTCGGTAACCTTGAAGCCGATCGCTCCGGCTGCGATGTCGTCAATGACGACCGAACCGAGCCAATCGGCGTTCTGCCATCCGTCGTGGTTGCCGTTGACCGAGACGAATGCCGGCACGTAGAGGGAGGAATGGCGGCCTTTCTTGGGATCGGCACGGAAGGTGTAGCTGCGGCTGGCATAGCCGAAGTGCAAGGGGCCTGCCTCGATGGCGCTGGGGATATCGTCTCTGTAGAGGGCGAACATGATCCAGAGGGGATTGCCGACAAGCTCTCCCTGCGGGCCGAATTCAAAACCGTCTTCGCGCGTGACGATACGTCCCTGGCCGCTCTTGCCGACGCGCGCCGCATCGCGGAAGAGCCCGGGGACCGCCAACTGCGGGAACCGGGCATCGAGGTCCGCATGATTCTTAAGCGGATCCTCCATGTTGAACTGGACCGGCATCAGACGGTTCATCGTGGCGACATCGAAGAAGAAGGCATTCTCGCTGTATTCGGTACCGTTTGAATTGCGCAGCTGCAGGCGCACCGGGTCGAAGTACTTTTTCGCATCGGCGATAATATTCCAGACGCCGGCGGCATCCGGGGAAACCGCGCGGGCGATATTGAGCGGCACCCAGGTGCCGTCTCTCATCTTCACCGTGACCACCGAGCGCAGGCCCAAGCCGTAGCGGTCGAAATCGTAAACGTTGATCTCCAGCTGCGGATCAACCAGCTGCGCCTCGGTCAGTGCGGTGCCGGCCGGCTGGGCGGCAAAGAGCCGCTGCACGCGGACATTGCCCTTGAAGTCGCGGAAGGCGCGGTAGAAAACGCGGAAAGACTCGGCGGTGCCTAAGTCATCCTTATAGAAGACGACGTTGTTGCGCGAAACGATCAGACCGTGCTCCCAATCGATAGCCTCGAGCTGGCCTTCGCCGATGAGGCGGGTGATGATCTCTCCGTCGCGGCTGAACCAGACGTCGGTATGGGGCTTGGAGGTGATCTCCAGGGCCTTCAGGAGCGCCGACGGGTAGTAGGCGTTCTGCGTGCGCACGTCTTCGTAAACCAAATGCTCCACGCGGTCAATCGGGTGGGCGGCGATGGCCGCGACGTTGTCGAGCATCCAGTTCAGATCCTGGCCGAAGATGCCGTTCTTCTTCAAGTGCACGCGCTGGATCCAGACCCGCTCGTCCTCGTTGCTGATATCGACGAAGATCATGTTCTTGCGCAGATCGATGATCAGCTTGCGGTGCTTGCTCATGTGATAGGTCAGGGCCACCGGCTCATCGAGGGCGTTGCGGCGGGCAAGGTCGAAGCGCAAGCTCACCCGGTCGCGGTTTTCATGCATGAACTCGATATCGAGGAGCCCGTCGTCATTGAGCTTGATGACCGGGGTATCGCGGTCACGGAAGCCCTGGAAGGAGAAGCTCATGACCCGGCCGGCCACTTTCTGGGCAAAGAGGCTGATGCGCGCCCAGTCGATATCCTCGATGCGGTACTGCGCGGTAAGGCCAAGCGGCTTACGCAGCGTTGCGGTAATGATCGAAGCGATATCGCTCAAGGCCGCCTCGGGTTTCGCGCTCGTCGAACCGGTAACAAGAGTGGTGTCGGCAATCTGGCGGAACTCCCTGCCAACGTGCGTGGTGACGAAGGAATTACCGGTTGTCTGGGCGCCGGTCACCGGATCGCGGTCGATGAGGACGATCTGCTGGGTGCTGGAAGCCGGATACTGGATGCGGGTATCGTCCTTGCCGAACTCGTTGCTGCCGAAGACGTCCTTGATCAGGGAACCGTCGGCGTTGATGGCGACGTTGCAGACGAACGGCCGGCGGCTGTTGTCGGTACGGACAAAGTCGTAACGGCCCAGGTTAACGGTGTGGCCGGTGAGGGTATAGTCGAACGGCCCGCCCTCGCCCACCCGGACCATCAACAGATCCGCCAGCTTCCCCTGCGCCTCGGGGAAGGCAGCCAGGACCTTGGCCATTTTGTTCTCGATCGTCGCGGCATCCTCGCGGCCGTTGTAGACATACACTGCCGCGCCTTCTTCTCCCTTGAGCTGCTCAAGCACGGTCAGGCCGGAATATTCGATACCAAGCAGCTTGACGGCCTGAGGCGTGACATTGCGGTACAACTTCAGGTACGCCTGTCTGCCGCCGAAATCAACCAGGCTCCAGCCGTTGTCGCGGTTAGAAAGGAACGCCGAATAGCCTCCGGCGACCTGCTGCAGCGAGCCGTCGGGCTGGATGTGATAGATGGAAGCCCCGGGCAGGGCCGCGGTGCGCAGCGCATCCACGGCAAACGAATCGCCGCTGTAGGCGCTGACATAGTAAACGCGCATCTTATCACCCCGCGGGTTCAGGGCGCTGATCTGGGTGCCCTCGCTCTGCATGCGGGCGAAGAGCTTGCTGTTGCGCATGATCGTCGGCAGATCGAAATAGGCATAGCCGCCGTCGGGGAAGTTGACCGCAAGCTTATTGGCGCTGCGCAGGGCCAGCTCTGCCGCCGGCACCGGCCTGCCGAACTCAACCTCGTTGAACTCCCCGTCCTCTTTAAGGTAAGCGGCCAGGAGCGGAAGCTTGCCGCCGCGCACCAGGGTGTCGATGGCATCATACTCGGCGCGCTGCACAGAGGTGAGGCGCTGATCGAGCGGGAAGATCTTGTATTCAACCGGCAGGTAATGCAGCGGCTCGGTATCGTCGTAGCGGCTGTTGCGGTTTAAATCATCGAACCAGATGAATCCCCTGCCGGTGCGGCGCACCTGGCGGTAAACCAGCGGGCTCATCTGGACCGCACCCTGCGCGATACGGCCGGTAATGAAATCCAACAGATCGTCTTCGGTCATCGGCGTACGCAGAAGACCGAGCGAATCGTCAAAAGAGTTCACCCAGCCGGCAACGCGCTTGGCTTCCTGCGGAAGCGAGGCCACCGGCACAAGATTGAATTTCTCAAGTTTCTTGACCGCGCCCTTTGCGCGCATGTAGAGCGCGTCGCAGCCGCGGTACACTTCACCGAGTACGAACGCGACGCTGAAATCCGTCAACCCGCGCGGATCAAAGTAAGCATCCTTAAGAAGATCGGGCAGCCCTTCGACGCCGACCATGCGCACCGCCTCTTTGAGCCATTTCGGCACGGCGGTGAAGTCAAAGCCATAGGCGCTTCCGGCAGCGGAGCTGTACACGACCAGGCCCTTGGTGCGCAGGTCAAAGACCGCGCCCTCCTCAAGCGACTCGTCATAGAAGCGCTGACGGAATGCTGGCACCTCCATGCCCCATGCCGCGGCGACATCGGTCAGCTCGCTATCCTCGGTGTCGGAGCTCAGCTTCAGGAAATTCTCTTCGCGCGGAAGCTCTTTGCGGGTACGGTATACTTTCCAGCCCAGGTCCGGCACGATCTGGTAGCCGAACTCTTTCTCGGCCTTGGCAAGGACCTGGTCGATCGCGAACCCGGTTTCGACGATCGCCACGATATCCTCCCCGCAGCGCACGACGCGGGCGTCTTGCGGCAGACGGATCGGATTGTTCTTTCCGGCAAGCGAGATCTTCTCGACGTCCGGATAGCGGATGATCCCGGCGGCGGCATCGATCGAGACCGGCACCACTTCCATCTTGGAAGGCATAAAGACGCCGTTGGTGACGCTGCCGTGGATAAAGCGCACCTGCGGGGCGAACCACTTCTCGAAGAGCACCCGGCCGCTGCGCTTGTTGAGGATAAAGAGCGCTTCGCTCTCGCCGGTCGCGGCGTTGACGCGCAGCTTCACCAGGCCCTCCGGCAGGCCGCGGCGGTCTTTCAGCAGCTGCGAGGTGCGGCCGATATCGTAGGTGCGCGCAACCGGGCCGCCGATGAAGTCGAGCGTCTGCGGATCGTAGCGGTATATTTCGTTGTTGATCTCGGCTTCCTGGGCGAGCGGGTAGAAATAACCGAGATTACCTTCGTTATCCATGATCTCGCCCAGCTTGGTGCCGTGCTGGTAATCGTCTATCGACAGCCAGGCGCGGTTTTGGCGGTCGAAGCGCTGCGCAACCGTATAGCGGTGCTTGAAGGCTCCTGCGGCAGGATCGAACTCGTCGATCTCGATCTCTTCGTTCGGGGTTTTGACGCGGACGCGGCGGGGCAGGACAGCTTCCCACAGCGGCAGGCCGGTTGAAGGATCGACCTTGAGCTCATCCGTCGCTTCGTCAACCGTCTGCTGCATGAAGGAGACCTGCGGCGGGCCGTTCGACTGCTGCGGCAGGAGCGCCTCCAGGGTCTTGATCGGCGATTCGGCCATTGCCGGGCCGCGCACGGGCTTGCGCTCGCTCTTGCGGGAAATCGGCACGCGCAGGCGGAAGGAAAAGGCGTTTTCGTTCTGGATGCTCTCCCAGTCGACCCCGAACTGCACCCCGCGCATCTTCGGCACCGGCAGGTACAGCCCGACGCCGGTCAAAGGATAGCGCCAATCCTGGCGGACGTTGACCTCGAACCACTCGTCGCGCTTGAAGGTGAAGCTCAGCTGCGGATCGGCAAAGCCTGCGGCAAAGCGGCCGCGCATCGACCAGTAATCGTCGAAATGATACGTGCTCTCTACCCCGAACATGAGCGGATCCAGGTTCAGGTCCGGGTCGACCTGGGCAAGCTCGGCGGTCGTGTCCAGGTAATCGCGCACGAAGAAGCGGATCTTGGAGCCGCGATCATCCAGCTTCCAGCCGAAGCCTGCCTCGGCGAACTTGTAGGCGCCGCCATAGCGGTAACCGGAAACCGGCATCTTGTAGCGGTAGAAACCGCCGCCCTCTTCTTCCAGGACTTCGAACTGCACCGGCAGGAGCCAGCAGTCGCTCTGGAACTCCTCGGTATTGACGATCCCGGCGCGGGCGTCGACGAAGAATTTCTCGGTGATCTGGTCCTTGATATTGACCTGCAAGAGCTGCATCCTGCCGTCCGGCGTCTCGGAGAAGGTCGCCAGGCCGACGGCGTTGAAGTAGAACTGGCCCAGCGCGGTGCGCGAGGTGACGTAGTTGAAGCTGTCATAGAGGACCATCACGTTGTTGGAGACTTTCTCGTACTGGCCGTTCACCTCTTTGTACCAGACGTTGTCCTTATAGGTAAAGCCGAGGGCGTTCATCAAATGGTCGTTCTCGATGCGCACCATGGTGCCGATGTACTGGCTGGTCATCGGCCCGTACTGGACGGCGGCGCTGTAGAGGTCGATCCCGCGCAAGCCCAGGGCGTCGCGCAGGTAAAGCTGGTTGCTCAGGAACCCGTCCCAGATAAAGGAGGTCATATCGCCCTGCGGATTGGAGGAATTGGCGATCTTCTTCAGGGCGTCGCGCGAGAGCAGGTAGTACGCCTCGCTGGTGCGCGCGAACTGCGAGACGAACTTGTTGGCGTCGAGCTTGCGCTGGCGCTTCTCCTCTGCCGTGCCGGGGAGCGCGTCGATCTGGGCAAAGAGCGCGCGGCGCAGGGCCTCGATATCGACATACCGCTTCAGCTCATCGGCGCGGGAGGCGATGCGGTTCAGCTGCGCCTCCTGCTTCTGCTTCAGCTCCAGCAGGTCGTTGAAATTATCGATGATATCCTGGGTGCGGTCGACCAGCTTCTCGACGGCATTGATATTGAGCTTCATCAGGCGCTCGGCCTTGGCCAGGTTCTCGCGCGCCTGGGAGAGTTCCCGGGCGACGTTGGGATCCGGCGTGACCATCCGGGAGGGGTCGCGCGGGTTCGGGGTCTGGCGCATAACCTCATCGAGCCAAACCCAGTTGTCGTAGATGCCTTTGGCGGTGGTGTAGGCCTGCGTGGCCCAGCGCATGGCATCGACCCGGTCCTGCGCCGCGAACCAGTCCATGAACATCTGGGTGTCGACCTTGATCTGCTCCATCTTGGCGAAGATCACCAGTTCCCGGACGTAGCTGTTGAACTGCTCTTCGGGAACGAAGCGGCGGCCTTCCAGGAGCCCGGCGAGGACTTCATGCTCTGCCGGATGAGAGAGCGCGAATGTTTTGGCGAAATCGCGGCCCGGCTCGCTCGCCAGCCAACCTTTGAACGCCTCGCCCGGCAGCGTCGCCGTGCCTTCGTGGTACGGCTGCCCGGCATATTCGACGACCGCCGGCACGACCTCGGGAGCGCCTGCGGCGGTCTGCGCGCCGCTGCGATACGCCACATCGTCGGACCAGCCGAGCACGGTCTTGGGATAGAAGGTTGCGGTATAGCCGTTGACCGTCAGGCGCCGGGTCTCGTTCACCCGCTCGGCGCCGAGGGCAAAGAGCTCGTTGCGGTTCCAGACGGGCTTGCCTGCCGCCGGGTTCATCGCGACCGCGTAGGGCACCTGCAGGCCGATCTCGCTGACGATGGCAAACGGCCGCTCGCCCAGACGATAGAGGCTGTGGCGGCTGTAGCGCGGATCGAAGGTGATCAGCGTCCCGGCTGCCAGGTTGGTCTTCTGGATATTCTTCTGGTTCTGCAGGAAGAGGTTTACCTGGGTCTCCTGCTCCAGGAGCTGCACCCCGCGCGGGGCCTCGGCGTCGGTAAGGACATGGAAGGCGCGGGTGCCGTTATAGACCATCTGCACGTTATGGCGGCCGACGTTGCCGTCTTCCATGAACTTGCGCATCAGGCTCAGGCGCAGGCCGCCCTCGATCACGTTGCCGTCCATGTCGACGTCCGCCTCGCCGACCACGTACTTGCCGTTGGCGGTGATAAAGGTGTTCTGGTTGTAGACCGGCACGTAATCGCGGAAGGCCAGGCGGAGCGCCTCTTCAACCGTCGAGATCGGCTTGACGTCGCCGTTATCCATCTTGATCTGCACGCCCAGGTTCTGCAGGCCGGCGCTGTAGCGGGCGATGCGGTTGAGCTCTCCGATCGAGGCGCGGCGATAGACTGCGTTACGGCCTTCGGGCCAGGTGCCCTGGGCGCGGAAATAGCTCTCGCTCTCGCAGGCCTTCTTGTTGCCGGCCTGGACCTGCTGCTGCTTGTCGTCGATGCTGTAGAACATATCGGCCACGAAGAGCAGCTCGAATTCCGGCCTGCCCTCGCGCTTTTCTGCCGGGCGCTTGTCCATGCGGAAGCTCAGGCAGAGCGTCCCGCGGTTGAGGCGCTCGGCAAGCCAGGCCTTGTCGTCGGCGGACTGGAAATAACCTTCGAGCCGGCTGTACCACTGCTCGTAATCCGGCCGCAGGACGTCGACGTACTGGATATTCTGCGGGTCCTGGTTGAAGAAGGCGTCGATAGAGATGCGCACCTGCGCCCTGCTCCACTGGATGGCGGCGTCGAATTTCTTTTTCGGCCGGAAGAGGCTCATCACCACTTCGAAGGGGCCCTTGAGCGACCAGACGCGGTGCATCGGCTCGCGCTTGAAGGTGTTGGTTTCGGGATCGTACTCGGGGTTGTAGTAGAGGCGCGCGCTGTTGACGTCGGTAACCGAGAGGATTTCCAAAAGATCGATGATGCCGGAATCGTTGACCGTATCGATGACGCCGCCGGTGCGCTTCTGCAGGGAGACCTTGTCATCGTTGATGATCGTGAGGATATCCGAGATCAAAGTCAGGATCGTGAAGTAACCGGTGAGGTTCCAGGAAAGGCCGTACTCGACGAGGCCGTAGATGATGTTGGCCGCCTCCAGATACGCGAAGCCCTTGCCGAAGCCGGCGACGCTTAAATAAAGCGGCCCGGAGACATGCCAGGAGTGAAGGTTATTGAAGGCCGGGCCGCCGAGGGTGGCGACGATATCGATGAGGCGGCCTTTTTCCTCGACCGAGAGGTGCTTGGCGTCCTTGATCT
>CAZOGI010000036.1:367-14846 GCA_964579435.1 uncultured Planctomycetales bacterium | reverse complement strand
CTTCAAAAGGGCCGAAAGATGCTCAAGGAAGAGGTTGATGATGAGGACATCGCGCGGGTCGTTGCGGAATGGACCGGCATTCCCGCTTCGAAGCTGATGGAGGCGGACAGCGAAAAACTCGTCAAGATGGAGGAGCGTTTAAAATCGCGTATCATCGGGCAGGAGGAGGCGATCGAGGCTATTGCGGCCTGTATCCGCCGAGCGCGCTCCGGGCTGGGGGATGAACGCCGGCCTTTGGGATCGTTTTTGTTCCTGGGGCCGACGGGCGTCGGCAAGACCAAGCTTGCCAAGACCCTCGCATGGTTTCTCTTCGACGATGAAGACGCTGTGGTACGCGTCGACATGTCCGAGTATATGGAGAAGCATAGCGTCTCCCGGCTCATCGGAGCGCCCCCGGGCTACGTGGGGTACGAAGAGGGCGGGCAGCTCACCGAAAAAATCCGCAGGCGGCCGTATGCGGTGATCCTGCTCGATGAGATCGAAAAGGCGCATCCGGACGTTACCCATGTGCTCCTGCAGATCATGGACGACGGCAGGCTGACCGATGGGCAGGGCCGTACCGTCAATTTCAGGAACACGGTCCTGATCATGACCTCCAACATCGGCCAGGAATTTCTCAACCGCGAGGCTTCGATCGGTTTTAAACACAGCAGGGAGAGCTCGGAGTATCAGCGCATCAGAAGACATCTGATGGAAGAGGTGCGCCGCAGCTTCAGGCCGGAATTCGTCAATCGCATCGATGAGACACTCATATTCCATCCGCTCAACAAGGAGCATATGCAAGCGATCCTGGAACTTGAGTTGGCGCCGCTTGAGGCACGCCTGCGCGAGCGCGGGATCAGCCTGACGGTTACCGAGGCCGTCAAACAGCTGCTCCTGAGCGAAGGATTCGACCCTTCCTTCGGCGCCCGCCCGCTCAAACGGGCGGTACAGAAGCTGCTTCAGGACACGCTTTCCCTCCAGTTGCTGGAAGGGAAAATGGTTCCGGGAAACGATTATATCGCGGAGGTGGATGAAAGAACAGGAGGTGTATTCGTGCGGGCCCAGCAGGAACATGCCCGCAGGTGAAAGGATGAATACTTTCGTTGACAAGGGAGGAAATTGTGTTAAAATTATGCCTTTAGCAATTTAAGGGCAAGAGTGCTAATTACGAGGATATGGCCAGACGCATCGATGCACCACACAGAAAACGGGCGATACTTGCGGCAACAATAAATACCTATATCAAGGACGCCCGTCCGGTTTCATCGGAGGAGCTCTCGCGGGAGTTCGAGGTAAGCTCGGCGACTATCCGCAACACGCTCGCGGAGCTGGAAGCGGACGGTTACCTGACGCATCCCTATACCTCCGGCGGCCGTATCCCCACCGAAAAAGGGTACCGCTACTACGTCGATCTTCTGGTGAACCAGATGGAGCTGATCGATGAGGAAAAGGGCCAGGTTATCGGAGAATACAAGAAGGAGCTGCGCCGGCTCGATGATCTCCTTGAGAAGACTTCCGAAGTCGTCTCGGTGATCACCCGGTATGCCAGTATCGTTTCGTTCCTGGAATGGGAGAACCGGTATTGCTATAACGGCCTCTCCTGGATCCTTGAGCAGCCGGAATTCCGCGATGTCGACAAGATGCGCTTCCTGGTGCGGATGCTGGAGGATAAACAGAAACTCCTGTACATCATCAACAAGGATTTCCCGGAGAAGGTAAAGGTGTATATCGGCCACGAGCTGGAGTGCCCGGAGATGGAGAGCTGTTCGCTGGTCGTCTCCAATTACCGCCGCAAGAACAAGACCGTCGGGAAGGTGGCGGTTCTGGGGCCGACGCGGATGCAGTATACGCATATCATCTCGGCGCTCGATTACGTCTGCGACCAGCTCTCTGACATGATGGAGTCACTCTGACGCGTATGCATAACGATAAGGATGCGATCAGGAAGAACGGGAAAGCGCCTGAGCCTGAGGCGAAGCCGGCGGAGACATCGGTGAACGTCCCGCGGGCTGAGTACGAACGCCTGAAGGAAGCCGCGGGCAAAAGCGCCGAATATTGGGACCGGTTGCTTCGCCTGCAGGCTGATTTCGACAACGCGCGCAAGCGCCAGGAGAAAGAACGCCAGGAGTTCGGCAGGTACGCAAACGAGGGGCTGATACAGGAGCTGCTTACGGTGCTGGATGACCTGGAGCGGGCTATCAACCTGACAGAGGCCCATCATCAGGATCCGGCGGCCTTCATGAAAGGCGTCGAGATGGTTTTGGCGCATCTCTATGAGATGCTCAAGCGAAGCGGCGTGCGCCCGATCGAAGCGGTCGGCAAAGCCTTTGATCCGCATTGCCAGGAAGTGTTGATGCAGGTCCCCGATGATGCCGCTCCCGAGCATACGGTGCTCGAAGAGTTGCAAAAGGGCTATTACCTGTACGATCGTGTGCTGCGGACCGCGAAGGTAAAGGTGTCCAAAAAAGTTGCGGAACAGCCGGCGCAGTGTCCGCGGCAGGATACGGATGAACAACAAAAGAGCAATTAAGGGAGGTGCCACATGGCAAAAGTTATCGGAATAGACTTGGGAACTTCAAACTCAGCGGCAGCGGTTATGGAGGGCGGCCGGCCGGTTATTCTCCCCTCTGCGGAAGGCGCCGGGGTCGCATCCGGCAAGGCGTTTCCTTCCTACGTCGCTTTTACCAAGGACGGCCAGCGTCTGGTCGGAGAACCGGCAAAACGGCAGGCATCGATCAATCCCGAAGGGACGATCTTTGCCGCAAAGCGCAAGATGGGCACCGACCACGTCTTTAAAGCCGCGGGCAAGGAATTCACGCCGCAGCAGATATCGGCGTTCATCCTCCAGAAGATCAAGCAGGACGCAGAGGCGTACCTGGGAGACAAGGTCGAGGAGGTCGTCATCACCTGCCCGGCGTACTTCGACGACAACCAGCGCCAGGCGACCAAAGACGCAGGCGAGATTGCCGGGTTCAAGGTCCTGCGTATCATCAACGAGCCGACAGCAGCCTGCCTTGCCTACGGCCTGGAGAAGTCGCAGAAAGAGCAGAAGATCATGGTCTTCGACCTGGGCGGCGGGACGCTGGACGTCACGGTTATGGAGATGGCCCAGGGGGTTTTCGAGGTCAAATCGACCTCCGGGGACACGCAGCTGGGCGGTACGGACATGGACAATGTCCTTATCGACTACCTGGCGTCCCAGTTCAAGAAAGACACCGGCATCGAGCTGAAAAATGATAAGATGGCGATAATGCGCCTCAAAGAGGCGGCGGAAAAGGCGAAGGTCGAGCTCTCCTCGAGCGTGACGACCGACATCAACCTGCCTTTTATTACCGCTGATGCGACCGGGCCGAAACACCTGACCATGTCGCTTAACCGCGCCAAGCTCGAAGAGCTGGTCGCGCCGATCATCGACCGGTGCCGCCATCCGCTGGAGCAGGCACTTTCCGACGCGAAGCTTAAAGCCGCTGATATCGACCGCATCATCATGGTCGGCGGCCCTACGCGCATGCCGATCGTCCAGAAGTTCGTCGAGGATTTCGTCGGCAAAAAGATCGAGCGCGGGGTTGATCCGATGGAGTGCGTCGCCCTCGGGGCGGCGATCCAGGTGGCGATCATCAAGGGAGACGTCAAGGACGTGCTTTTGCTGGACGTGACGCCGCTTTCCCTCGGGATCGAGACGCTTGGCGGCGTTACCACGCGCCTGATCGAACGCAACACCACGATCCCGACCAAGAAGTCGCAGGTTTTTTCGACGGCTGCCGACAACCAGACCGCGGTGACCATCCGCGTGCTGCAGGGGGAGCGTCAGATGGCTGACGATAACGTGGAACTGGGCCGTTTCGACCTCGTCGGTATTCCGGCGGCGCCGCGCGGGATCCCGCAGGTGGAGGTGACCTTTGACATCGATGCCAACGGCATCGTGCACGTCTCGGCAAAGGACCTGGGCACCAAGAAGGAGCAATCGATCCGGATCACCGCTCCCAAGAAGCTCTCCAAAGAAGAGATCGACAAAATGGTCAAAGAGGCTGAAAAGTTCGCCTCCGACGATACCAAAAAGAAAGAAGAGGTCGAGACCGTCAACCAGGCGGATCAGCTGGTCTATATGACCGAGAAGTCGCTGAAGGATTACGGCGACAAGATCTCTGCTGCCGAGCGCGCGGCGGTTGAGCAGCAGGCTAACGACCTGAAAGCGGCGATTAAAGAGCGTAACGTCGAGCGGATCAAAAAAGGGATGGAGGAGCTGACGAAGGTCTCCCACAAGCTCGCCGAAGAGATGTATAAGCAGGCCGCTCAGCAGAAGCAGAAAGCCGAAGAGCCGCAGGGGGCAGGGCAGAAATCCGAAGAGCCCAAGGCCGGTCCGGATAAGAAGGATGACGTGATCGATGCCGAGTTCAAGGAGGACAAGTAGCCGGTTGGTGACGGGATACCAGGAGCACGAAACAGAATGATGGGGCGGCCCGCTACCGTTACTGAGCGAGCGGGCCGTCCAATTTTAAGGATAGCGCGCCGATGAGTTCAAAGCGGGATTACTACGAGATTCTGGGGGTGCAGAAGAGCGCATCCCTTGATGAGATCAAGAAGGCATACCGGGAGGCTGCTTTGCGTTTCCATCCCGACCGGGTGCCCCATGAGCAAAAAAAAGAAGCCGAAGAGAAATTCAAGGAGATCTCGGAGGCGTATGCCGTGCTCTCGGATTCCCAGAAGCGCGCCCTGTACGACCAGTACGGCCATTCCGGGATCGACCAGAAGTACGCCTACGAGGATATTTTCAAAGGCGCCGATTTCAGCAGCGTTTTTCGCGACATGGGGGATTTCGGATTCGGCGGAGGGATATTCGAAGAGATATTCGGGGATTTCGACATTTTTTCGGGCCGTTCCCGGGGAGGCTCCCGTTCCCGCAGAGGCAGGGACCTGCAGGTGGCGGTGAGTATTTCCCTGGAAGAGGCGGCAGAGGGGGTCGAAAAGACGATCACCTTACCCCGCTATGATGTATGCGATACCTGTTCGGGCAGCGGCGCCAAACCGGGGAGCAAAAAGACGACCTGCCCTCAGTGCCGCGGTCAGGGCCGGACCGTGGTCTCCAACGGTTTCTTTCAGCTTGCCCAGACCTGTCCGCGCTGCCGGGGAGAAGGGACGCTTATCCAGACGCCATGTCCCGATTGCAACGGAGAGGGCCGCGTCAGGACGACGAAGAAAATATCGGTCAAGATCCCGGCCGGGGTAGATACCGGCTCGCAGCTGCGAGTGCGCGGCGAAGGCGAAGGCGGCGTCGGCGGAAAAGGGGATCTCTATGTCGTTATCGAGGTGCAGCCGCACGACTCTTTCCAGCGGCAGGGATCGACCATCCTTTCGGAGCTGACCGTCAGTCTCAGCAAGGCGATACTCGGGGGAGAGGTGCAGGTGCATACCCTTGACGGATCGGTTTCCATGCGCATCCCTCCGGGGACCCAGGGCGGCAAGGTTTTCCGGCTCAAAGAAAAAGGCATGCCGGATCTGCGCGCGAAGGAGCGCGGGGATCATTTGGTGAGGGTTCTGGTCGCCATTCCCGCGAAGCTGAGCGCCGAGCAGCGTAAACTCATCGAAGAATTTGCGCGGCTTTCGGGGGAAGAGGTCGATCGTGAAAGCTTAACCGAGAAACTGAAAAAAGCGTTTAAATAAGGGGAGGACACGATGCCTACCTACGAGTACGAATGCACTAAATGCAACGCCCGCTTCGAGGCGTTCCAGAAGATAACCGATGCGCCGGGAGCCGTCTGTCCGAAGTGCGGCAAAAACGCAAAGCGGCTGATTTCCCCCGGCGGGGGAGTCATCTTCAAAGGCAGCGGGTTTTACGAGACGGACTACAAGAAAAAGAGCCCCGGCACCTGCCCGAAATCAACGGACGGCACCTGCGGCGGTTGTCATGGCTGAACCGGCGGTCTGCGGCACGCAGGGCTGCGGCATTCTTGCCTGGCTCCCGGTTATCGCGGTGATGGGCGGCCTTTTCATCTCTTCGTCTGTACCCGGCACCGAGATTCCCCGGCTCTTCAACCTGCAGGATTACGTGTACCATGCGTCTGCGTACGTGCTCCTGGGATTCCTGTGTGCCCGGGCCTGCGCGCAGACCGTGGCTTCGAAAAGGCCGGCTCGCGTCCTTTTCCTGGCAATTGCCCTGAGTTGCCTGTACGGGGTAACCGATGAATTCCACCAGTCGTTCGTGCCGCAGCGCACCATGTCGGGCTTGGATATGCTGACCGATGCGGCAGGCAGCATCCTGGGAGGCATGGTGTACCGATGGCGATCGTAAAGCCCTTGCGGGCATTGCTGTACAACCAGGAAAAGATCCCCGCCCTTTCCGACGTCATCTGTCCGCCCTATGACGTCATTACCCCCGAACACCACGAAACGCTCAGTCAGCGGCATCCCTACAATTTCGTCCATATCCTTCTGGGGAAAGACGGCCCCGCTCAGGATTCCTATACCCGCGCCGGCGAGCTCTTTAAAGGATGGCAGGCGGAGAGGATACTGGTTCCCGACCACTCAAGCGCGATCTATTTTTACCTTCAGCAGTACCTGGTCAACGGAGAACGCAAAGTCCGTTATGGCTTTGTCTCGCGCCTCAATCTGGATACCGCCGAAACCTTTCCCCATGAGCATACGCGCATCGGTCCGAAGCAGGACCGGCTCCGGCTCATGCGCCAGGTGCACGCTAATCTAAGCCCGATCTTCATCATCTTCAACGACAAGAAACGTCTCATCCAGCGTCTCTACCGGGAATATGCGGCGATACAGCCGCCTTTTTTGAGCGCGACGGACGACGAAAAGTGCACCCATCAACTCTGGCGCATCAGCGATCCGGCGATGCTTGCCTGGATCGAAGAGACGATGACACAGGAGCAGATCTTCATTGCCGATGGCCACCACCGTTTCGAGGTGGCCCTGGCGTACCGCGACGAGATGCGGGCCGCCGCACGATCGCCCGGCGGCGATGAGGATTGGAACTATTGCCTCGCCTATTTCACGAATACCGATCCCCGGGGCTTGACGATCCTGCCGATACACCGGCTGCTCAAGGCGGGCCCGGATTTCGACTACCGGCAGCTCTTTGAGCGCATCCAGCCGTTCTTTTCGGTCGAAGAGGTCAAGAACCGGCAGAAGTTCTTCTTCCTCCTGCGCAAGGCAGGACAGAAAGAGCACCTTTTCGGGGTCTACTGCGCGGGGAGATTCTGGCTTTTGCGGCTTAAAAATGTTACAATAGCCAAGAAGGCCTTGTCTCAACTGCCCCGGGAATACCAGCTGCTGGATGTTTCGATACTCAATCAGCTGGTTATGCGGGAATTTTTCGGCATCGAGACCGACGATAAAGAGCGCCTCGTATACGATCATGACGCCGCGCGCTGTATCGATGCCGTCGACCGCAAGGAGGCTTCGGTCGCATTCTTCCTCAACGGCGTGCATATCGACCAGATAATGGCGATCGCCGTCACGGGCAGCCGGATGCCTCCCAAATCGACTTTTTTCTATCCCAAGGTCGCATCGGGTCTTTTGGTCAACGCCTTCGGCGAGCGCTCGGCAGCGTAACTACCGGGAGAACACCATGGCACTTTTCGGAAAGCCGAAATACACTATCGTACGCGTCAAGAAGAAAGAGATCCCCGAGGGTCTCTGGACGAAGTGCGAAGGCTGCTCCGAAGCCTTGTATAACAAATCGCTCGAGGAAAATTTCCGCGTTTGCCCCAAATGCGGATACCATTTTTCCCTGACCGCTCTTGAGCGCATCCGCCTGCTCATCGATGAAGGTACCTTCGAAGAGATAGACGGGGATCTGGAATCGCTCGACCCGCTTGAGTTCAAGGGTCCCAAGACATACCGGGAGAAACTAGCGCAGGACCAGGCGTCGACCGGCCTGAAGGATGCGATCGTCACCGGAACCGGGCAGATCAACAAGAAGAAGATCGTCCTGGCGGTTACCGATTCCCGTTTTATCATGGGATCGATGGGGTCGGTCATGGGAGAGCGCATAACCCGATCGATTGAAAAGGCGACCGGCCTGAAAGTGCCGGTGGTCATCGTTTCGGGTTCCGGCGGCGGTGCCCGCATGTACGAGGGGATGTACAGCCTGATGCAGATGGCGAAAACCTCGGCGGCACTTTCCTATCACCATGAAGCGGGACTGCCGTTCATCTCCGTCCTGACCAATCCGACCATGGCCGGGGTTATGGCCTCTTTCGCCGGACTGGGAGACGTAATCATCGCCGAACCCAAAGCCCTGATCGGGTTTACCGGCCCGCGGGTCATCGAGCAGACCATCCGCCAGAAGCTGCCGGCCGGATTCCAGCGTTCTGAGTTCCTGCTGGAACACGGTCTGATCGACCTGATCGTCAGGCGTACGGACATGAAAAATACCCTCACCTTACTGCTTGACTATTTAAAACCCTAATATATAATACTGAAGATTTCTTCCTTAACCTAACAGCGGGGGACAGATGGCGCAAGTAAGTCTCAGGAATGTTTCAAAGACGTACGCCAACGGGGTCAAGGTGGTTGATTCGATCACCCTCGGGGTGGAGAACCGCGAGTTCATGGTGCTGGTCGGCCCTTCGGGGTGCGGCAAATCGACGTCCCTGCGCATGATCGCGGGGCTGGAAGAGATCACCACGGGAGATATCTATATCGGTAACAAGCGGGTCAACGACGTCCCGGCAAAAGACCGCGATATCGCGATGGTCTTCCAGAATTACGCGCTCTATCCGCATATGAGCGCATTCGAGAATATGGCCTTCGGCCTGAAGTTGCGCCACTATCCGAAAGCAGAGATCGCACAGCGGGTCAACGAGGCGGGTGAGATCCTGGGGATCAAACACCTCCTGAACCGCCGTCCCAAGGAGCTTTCGGGCGGAGAACGCCAGCGGGTCGCCCTGGGGCGCGCGATCGTACGCAAACCCCTCGCCTTCCTTTTCGACGAACCCCTCAGCAACCTCGACGCAAAGCTGCGCGTGCAGATGCGCACCGAGATCCACAAGCTCCACCAGCGCCTGCAGACGACGATCATCTACGTCACCCACGACCAGATCGAAGCTATGACCATGGGGGACCGCATCGCGGTCATGCGCTCCGGGATCCTGCAGCAGGTTGCCGATCCGATCACCATCTACGATTATCCCAAGAATAAATTCGTCGCCGGATTTATCGGTTCCCCGCCGATGAATTTTATGAACGGGCGGATCATCAAGAAAGACGGGCGGCTCTATTTCAATGAAGGCAAGATACTCGTCAAGATCGTCGAAGACATGTACCCGAAGCTTTCCGGGTATGTCGGCAAAGACGTTATTTTCGGCATTCGCTCCGAGGATATTTACGACAAACTGTTCGTGTCGGAGGCGCCTCCCGAAAATATCGTGCGGGTCACCTGCGAAGTCGTCGAACCGATGGGCTCGGAAGTGTATCTGTACCTGAATACCGGCAAACATACCTTTATCGCCCGCGTGGGTGCGCACGACCGCCCGAAGGTCGAAGAGGATATGGACCTGGTATTCGACATGAGCAAAGTCCACTTTTTCGATAAGGACACCGAGGGGACGATCGTTTAACGGTACGGTGCCTGCTTGTGAAAACCGCGAAGAAGGCTGCTTCGCAAACCTTCCAAATTAGCGAATCTGCGTTTGTCGTTTTTTCTTTTTTTGCCTCCGTCCTTCTCCCTTTCCTGCTCTGGAAGCTTTCGGTACTGTCCCTGGCACAGTGCGCTTTTTTTCTCGGAGGCAACGGGCTGCTCGCCTTCGCCTTCGCTCGGGCGTATCTGGCGAAACGCGATAGCTCGCGGATCGCTGAGGGGGATATCGAGGAAAAATCGAATGTCCTGCGGGTTGCACTTCGGCAGGAAGTCAATGCCCGCGCCGCATTCCTGCAGCGCATCAAGCGTTACGATACCCTCAAGCACATCATCGAAGAGCTCAACGTGAGCCTGGATCCGGATGCCATCGCCACCAGCATCTGCTCGATCGCCTTTACCCAGGTGGCGCGCGAAAAAGGGGTCTGTTCCCTGTATCTGGTGGACCCCAAGAACGCGCGCCTGAACCTCTACAAGACGATGAAGAGCGATCCGGCGATGGTGATCAAGTCCAAGGAGGGGGACCTCTTCGACATCTGGGTCTCGCGGCACATGAGCGCCCTTTTCGTCGAAGACGCGAAGAAGGATTTTCGCTTCGACCCCGAACGCTTCCCGAGCGAGGCGCGCCGGGCCATCTCCTCGCTGGTGAGCGCCCCGCTCATCACGCACCAGCATTTTATCGGCCTGCTGCGCATCGACAATCCCGCCCCCAATTTTTTCTCTCTCGACGACAGCCGGTTCCTGATGACTATCTGCGACCTCAGCGCCGTCGCCTTCGAGAACAGCCAACTCTTCCAGAAAACCCAGGATTTGGCGATCCACGACGAATTGACGGGGCTCTTCACCAAGGGGTATTTCAACGACCGCCTGAGCGAAGAATTGAGCCGCTGCCGCCGCGGCGGGACGAGCCTCTCGGTGCTGATGCTGGATATCGACCATTTCAAGGAGTACAACGATAAATTCGGGCACAGCGCCGGCGATATCGTGCTCAAGAATCTGACGGTCAGCATGAACGATTTTTTTGCTGCCTCCCCGGGGGCGATCCTGTGCCGTTTCGGGGGCGAGGAGTTTTGCGTCGCGCTGCTGGATACCAATAAAGACCAGGCGGTCGCGCTGGCGGTCAATTTCTGCTCGCGCATCGAAAAGAACAGGGTGGTGCTGCGCCGGCAGGAGACCCGGGTTACCGTTTCGATCGGCGTGGCCAGTTGTCCTCCGGAATGCGAATCTGCTGACGCACTCCTCTCGAAGGCGGACCATTCGCTCTATGCCGCGAAGCAGGCGGGACGTAACCGCGTGGTGGCGGCGCACTGATAGCAAAGGATCGCACAACCGATGTTTAATCTGTTTTTCTTGAGCTGCGCAGCGCTGGGGACGATCAATGCCGCGGTTTCTTTTCTGGCCCTGCGTCTCTATGCGCGCAAGCGGCAAGAAGCCCTCGGCGCGCTTGACGCAGACCTTGAAAAGCTCAATAACGAGACGGAGGCCTTGCGCGCCGAAAACCGCATCGTCGCCTCGACCCTCGAGCAGACCGTGACCCTGTATGACCTGACGAAGGACATCTGTTCTTCCTTGCAGGAAGACGTTATTTTCTCCTCCTTTAAGGAAACGCTGAACCGCTATGCCGGCATTGCGCACTGTTCTTTCGTCAAAAACGAAGCAGAGCTCGCCGGTTACGAGGGAGAAGAGTATACGGTGATGCCGGTAAAGATAGATTACCGCCATGTCGGACATCTCGTTGCCCGGGGCGTCGCGCCGGAGCTGCGCGAGACATTTCGGATACTGGCGCACCAGTTCATGCTCGGCATCAAACGCGCGGTGCTCTACGCCCGCGTCCAGGAGATGGCGATCACCGATTCCCTGACCGCCACCTACACGCGCCGGTATTTCGCCGACCGTTTTTCGACCGAGATCGCGCGTGCAGCGAAATTCAAATATCCCGTTTCCGTTTTGATGCTGGATGTCGACCATTTTAAGCGCTATAACGACCAGTACGGCCATCTGGTCGGCGATTTCCTCCTCAAAGAGGTCGCCGCGATCGTCAAGGAGAATGTCCGCCAGATCGATTCGGTCATCCGCTACGGGGGCGAGGAATTTCTCCTGATCCTGCCCGAGACCGAGAAGGAAGGGGCGCGATTCGCCGCCGAGCGTATCCGTCAGGCGGTCGAATCCAAGAAGATCCGCGCCTACGACGAAGCGCTGGAGGTGACGGTAAGTATCGGCCTGGCGACGTTTCCGGCCGACGCCCAGGATCCCGAAGATCTGGTTGAAAAATCAGATCGCGCGCTCTACCGTGCAAAGCAGGGAGGACGCAACAGCGTCTGCGTACACGGCCTCTACCGGTGAAATGATGGGCGAGGCAGTTTCGCTTTAATGCTTGCATGCCGAAGGGCTTTTCGCTACAATAATCCCCTATGTCAGCCAATCCAATCATAGCGGTCGATCTGGGCGGGACCAATCTGCGCGTCGCCCTCTGTGAACCGTCAGGCCGCATCATTCGCAAGTCGGTTTCGGGTACCGGCGGGTATTCTTCGAAGGAAACCCTTATCCGGGGAATCGTTTCCGCAACGCGGGAGGTCCTGGGCCCTCCGGGCAGCCGCCTTCGCGCTGCGGCGGTCGGCGTCGGCGTTCCGGGGCCGGTCGATTACCGCCGCGGGGTGGTTTATTTTCTGCCCAATATCCCCGGATGGAAGAACGTTGCGCTGCGCGGCATCCTGAGCCGGCGGTTGCGTCTTCCCGTTTACCTCGATAACGACGCCAAGCTCATGGCGCTTGCCGAGTATACCCGCGGCGCCGCGCGAGGCGCCCGGTTCGCGGTCTGTTTAACGCTGGGTACGGGAGTGGGAGGGGCGTTGATACTTAACGGAGAGATTCTGCGCGGGATCAGCAATTCCGCGGGTGAACTCGGGCATATACCGCTTTCGCACTCGCGCGAAGCGTGTAATTGCGGCGGAAGGGGTTGCCTGGAACGCTTGATCGGTAACCGGTCGATCAGCGCCCGTGCACGGGCGGTTTTTAAACGGCCGATTTCCCTTGAGGAACTTTCTTCCCGGGCGCGTTCCGGCGACAGGCGCGCTGCTGCGGTCTGGCAGGAAACGGCACAACACCTGGGTATCGTGCTGACGGGGATCGTGAATCTGCTCAATCCCGACCGCATCGTCATCGGGGGGGGGATCTCCAATGCCCGCGAGTTGCTCTTTCGCCAACTGCGCGCGATGATCAAAGAACGCGCCATGCCGGTGCAGGCGCGTGACGTTACCATTGTCAAGGCGCGTTTCAGCAACGACGCGGGAATTATCGGGGCGGCGGTCCTTGCCGGCCGGGGAGTGCGCGGCTTATGAGGCGGATCCGGCCTTTGATCACGCATACGCGCGCGGCGATTTTCCTGCTGTGCAGCGGCATCGTTTTTTCTGTCTCCTACGCTCAGGATGCGGGGCAGATAAAGAACGAAACAGTGGATCTCTTCCTGGACCAGGCAGAGGCGCTGAAATCCCTTGCGGCAGATGATAACGCTGATGCTTTGCGTGCCTCTGAAGACAAAGAATCCGCTGATAGTGCCGAAACCTTTGAAGCCCCGTTAACCATTGAGTCGTTCGACACCCCCGGGGGGATCGATCTTCCGGCAGCGACTGATGCCGGCAACACAACGCCGAGCACTGACACTTCCGGTATCCCCGGCACTTCTCTTGTCCCGGAATCAGATTCGCATGCGGAAGCTGCCGCAACGAACGAATCCGCACCAACTGCGGTAACGTCCGAACCTCCTGCAATTCCTGACGCAACCACGATACTCGAAGCCCCCGAAGCCCCCGAAGCCCCCGAAGCCTCCGAAGCCCAACAACTACCCTTACCCTCTCTTGAAGATTCTTCTGTGGAAGCACCCGAGGGCGATGCGGCGCAGAAGAGCGTCAAGAGAGGAGAACCCGAAAAAGAAGAGAAGACGCCGATAACCGTTTCCGGAGATGCGATCGAATATTCAAGCGACAAGAAAGATTTTACCGTAACCGGCAACGCCGAGATCGTCTTCAAAAAAACGCGCCTTACCTGCGATCGCCTCTGGATGAATACCGTAACCAAGGATTGCCGGGCAAGCGGCAAGGCGCGCCTGGAAGATAAGAGCGGGATCATCGAAGGCGAAGAGATCGTCTACAATTTCGAGCGCAAGTACGGCACGATACTCGATTCGGGCTTCCGGGCAAACCCGTACTTCGGCAGGGCCGAGCGCGTGACGAGGGTGAACGATTATTTTTTCATGGCGCGCCGTTCGCATATATCGACCTGCAGCTTTGACAATCCCCACTGGCGGATGCGTTCGCAGAAGATCAATATCTATCCCGGCAACTACATCTCCATGCGTGACGCGGTCATGTATATCGGGCCGGTGCCGTTGCTCTATCTGCCGCAGTTCAACCGCAGCCTCAAAGAGCCGATCATGCACGTCCAGGTGACTCCCGGGAAACGAAAAGAATGGGGGGCCTATGTGCTCAGCGCCTGGCGTTACCGGTTGACCGATTGGGTGACCGGGCGCATCTATTTTGACGTGCGCCAGAAGCTCGGCACGGCACAGGGGTTCGGGGCGAATTACAAAAGCCCCTTCGGCACGGGAGACTTCAAGTTCTATTACACGCATGAAAAAGATACGACCCTTGCGGAAGGAGTTCCCGATGCTTTTCAGCGCTATCTCATCCGGTGGCGCCACAAATGGACGATCGACCCACAGACGAATCTGATCAGCGAGTACTTCAAGATCGTCGATTCCAAGCGGATTATCCTCAACGATCCGACCTATAACCTGCTGAAGGATTATTTCCCCCAGGAGTATACGAAGGAGGCGGCGCCCCTCTCGTACGTTTCCCTGACCCGGACCTTCACCGTCGGGACGCTCGACCTGCTTGTCCAGAAACGCATGAA
>CAZOGI010000036.1:0-357 GCA_964579435.1 uncultured Planctomycetales bacterium | reverse complement strand
CTCCCCGAAATCAAGTTTACCGTTCCCAGTATAAGCATCGGCGGAAGCCGTTTCTATCTGGAGAGCTCCCATTCTTTCGTCAACTACAACCGGAAGCTGCCTGCACCCGCCGACGCATCGACCGACGTCTCATATAATTCCCTGGCTACCTCAAGCCGCATCTCGCTTCCCGCGCGCGTCGCTTTCTTGAGCGTGACGCCTTTTATCAGCAACAGCGAGACCCTGGTTGACCGCAGCACCTACGGGTGGACCCTTACCTCGGCGGTGGCCGGGGGAGCGGATGTCTCGACGAAATTCTACCGTATCTTCAACGTCAATACCAAGGCGTTGGGGCTGAACATAAACGGCCTGCGCCAC
>CAZOGI010000035.1:3143-15727 GCA_964579435.1 uncultured Planctomycetales bacterium | reverse complement strand
CGGTTCACGACGACGGCGCCGACGCCTTCTGCCTTATTGGTGAGTTCCGTTGATGTGGTAGACCGGGATGTGATTGTGCCGAGCTGCAGTAAGACGGGCAAGGATGGTATCCCGGTCGCTGCCAATAAGCTGCTCCCAAGAATCAACGCGGCCGTTACGAGTATAGACGTTGCCGGTTGACTCATTGACCAGGAAGATCCGCAGGTGCCCGTTTCCGTTTTCGCGCGCTGCGGCGAAGACGAAGGCGTCTTGGCTGAACTCGACGATGTGATCGAATTCCAGAACCGCGAAGTTAAGTTTGACCATGGTGCTCTCCCTTCTCTTTTTGCCGCCTGGGCAATGCCCGGCAGCAGGTCAGGAATCTGGCCTTCAAATCCGTTTGACTGCTCGATCGTTGTTGCGACAAGGGCGCCGTTGCGGGTCAGTCCCCGGAGGTGGGGGGCAACAGCGCCCTTGTGCGCGAGAGCCTCAGCATCCCCTGCCACGGTAGAAGACTGAGCCTCTTGTTCCAATCTAGTGGTAGCGAGGGCACCAGGGGTCAGTCCCCGGAGGTGGGGGCTGGTACCCTCGCCGGTACGTCCGTTCAATGCGACAGGGGCACCGTTGCGGGTCAGTCCCCGGAGGTGGGGGGCAACGGTACCCCTGTGCGCGAGAGCCTCAGCATCCCCTGCCACGGTAGAAGACTGAGCCTCTTGTTCCAATCTAGTGGTAGCGAGGGCACCAGGGGTCAGTCCCCGGAGGTGGGGGCTGGTACCCTCGCCAGAAGCCAAAGATGCGACAAGGGCGCCGTTGCGGGTCAGTCCCCGGAGGTGGGGGGCAACGGCGCCCTTGTGCGCGAAAGTCACAGCATCCCCTGCCACGGTAGAAGACTGTGACTCTACAAAGTCATAAAGGGATTTAATGAAAAGTGCGGAGAGAAATGCCGCGCCGATAAAGGCAAACGCAGAGGCAGATGTCCCGAAACAATTGACTACAGCTCCATTATCTTGTGCGGAATTGTCCAAAAATGCGGAATCCGCGGGCGGACCGCGGGCATTCCTGGATTCGTCAGGTTGCACTTTCCGAACCACCGGTTCGGCATCCTGCTGTGAACCTGTCAGAGCCAAGGCTGGAGGCACTATCTTATCCGCAGGCAAGCCTTGCGCGCCTGCAGACTGCTTCCCTTCCGATCCTACAACGGAACCGTTCCCGGTACCGGCTTTACCTGTATTGTCTACAGGCAGGCCAGTTCTTTCTCCCGCGCGGGCACCTGCGGCATCTGCCGTATTGTCCACTCTCGCGGATGCAACCTGGGAACCTTGAGTATTTACATCTGCCCCGAATATCTTCGGCGCAGGTGTACCTATTCCGTCTGTTTTCTGTGCAACACTCTCTAAACCACCTGCAACAACACTACCATTACTATTGTGCGCGCTTATGTCGCCTTGCATGCCGGCACTCTGCGCAGAGTGCGGCATGTCACTGACGCCGCCTGCTTTTAACCCTCCGCTTTGCCCAACAAGTGCCTGCAACTCTCTTTCTGTCTTGCTGGTTGTGGCACCCTCCGTGGCTGGGGCCTGTGCGAGGATGAAATTATGTCCAATCAGGGTTTGGCCGCCCAAGGTGGTGATCGCCGCCCCTAATCCAGGCGCTATATTGACGTTAAAGTTAGAGAATGGCATCAGCGGAGGCACATTTGCCTGATTCTGCGGAAGATCGTTCTCTCCAGGGGCTGTAGAATGGGTGGGTGTATAGGAAGACGGCAGCGCACGGATCCGCCCATATGTTTCTTTGTACAGTTTCTTTATAGCCTCGACATTCAGGTTGCCGTCCGCTGACTGGCGCAGGAAGCGCACCAATTCCGGCGCGCTGATACCCATTTGAGGAGCTATATGGTTAAGAACCAGATTGATATCCACCAGGCGCTTGGACATGACCCAAAGGAGCTGATTCAGGTCCCTCTTAGCCGCATGGTGCTTGCGGCCGACCATTTCCATCTTGCTGATAAGACTGGCTACCTCCTCAGGCGTATAGGAAACGAACGGATCCTTGCCCCTGCCTGAGAGTTGATGCATAAGGTCGTTATGCTGCCTGAAGGCATCGTCCAAATGCTCCTGCAGGTTCTGGGCAAAGATCTCGTACGCGTACGAGCGCAGGTCGACCAAACCCTTGATCCTCTGTGAATAATCCGAACCCTCCAGGACAATACTGCTGCCCATCAGGCGCGCGCGAGTATGATTGATATCACTGTCGTGGCGGAAGGCATCGAGCAGGTCGTCTTCGCCGATAATAACGAGATCGATGTAGCCCTTTTTGACCTCAACGTCTTTTAAGATCGCCAGGTCTGATCTCTTGAGCACATGGCTCGTATTGATAGAGGCCCTGCCCTTGACCACAACGATAATGTCCAGGTCGCTTGCCTTGAAGCCGGTGTAGGCCCACAGATAGCTACCGCCCACGGCGATCGCGGTGATCTTGTCTTTGTAGGCGCCATAGACGCGCTCAAAGAGCTTGCGGATATATGCCTTGGCATCCTGGACGCGCTCGACCTTGCGGCTCAGCTCTTCCAGGCGCGCTGCATCAAGGCCCGGCCTGAACCAGTTATTGGCCGACAAGGCGATGGAGCCGCCCATGCCGCCCACGAGCGAGCCGTTACCTATATTAGCGCCGGATCCCATCCCCGTGCCGCCGATCCCGGTCCCGGCCCCGGAGCCGCCGATGCCGCTGCCGGTGCCTGCGGTGATGCTCTCCAGGTCAAGATAACGGGAGGTACCGATGGTCACGGTCGGCAATTCTGTCGCAGCATGGATCGCAGGCATCACCAGAGCCAGACGCGCCAGAACATCGTCAGCCTGGGACTCGAAGACGCTTTGCAGACTCGCATCGCCGGTGCGCTTGAACCGCTCATAGGTTGCCAGCGCCGTATTCATGCGCGCCGGCAGATCGAATTGCTTGATGATCGGCCAAACCGTCTCACCCGAAGTCAAGGTCGCGGCTATCGTAAAGAGCGGCATGGCCTGCGCCTGCTCGGTCGTGGCTGCCTGCGCTTTCCAGGAATTCAGGAGCTCAAGGAAACTGCCCGCGCCGAACATCCGCATAAAGACCGCATTCCAATCCTCAATGCGCCGGACCTCGAGGCGCGCGGCGCGCAGCGCTTCGTACCTGCGCAGGAGCTCTTCCTTCTCTGCTTCAAACCCTTTCAAGGAGATCGCCGCAGCTTTGGCAACGGTCAAAGCCTGATACTGCGCTTCGGCCTGGCGGATAAGCTCTTCCATCTCGCGGCGGACTTCGTCGCTGACGCCACCTGCTCCTGCGCCGCTCTGGTTGCCGACGGTGCCAGTGAGCGCGCCGACTGCGGCTGTTCCGGCTGCGGCTGTCCCGGCTGCGCCGGCCACAAGGCCTGCGGCCGAAAGGCTCGTGCCCATCGAGAAGTTCGTCAGCGCGGACAACCCTTTACCGATAGCGCCGCTAAAGACCAGGGCCGGAAGGGCCATGGTGGTAAGCGGATTCATCTTGATCTCCTGTCCGCCGAGCGAGAAGCCCTGCTGCTCGAGGTTCTCCATGCCGCGGGAGAGCGACTCCGGCAAGAGCGAGGTCATAATCTGATAGCCGTCGGTCTTGATCTCTTTGGCCCCGATCTTCATGTGGATCGGGATCAGGTTAAAGGCCCCGAAGGCAAAGCTGACGACTGCCATAAGCCCAAGCGCGGCGCTGATCTCCGGAGAAACCGCCGCCGTGGCTTTCGCCGCTGCGGTCAGCACGCCCCAGGAGGCGAAATTCACCGCCGGGCCGGCAAAGAGGACTTTGGCGAACTCGGTATTGGTCAGGAGCGCGCCGTCCTTGTGCCCGTCAACCGGCATCGGCCTGAAGGCGCCTGCCGGGAAGCCGAAGACGATCGAGGAGACCAGCGGAGCGATGACCGTTGACTGCAACTCGAAGTGGTTGAAATAATTGCGCAGGCCCATGCGCTTGTTGTCTGCCGGGGTCGTGTCGCCATTGAGCATCGACTCTTTCCCATGCCCCCATTCGTGCGCCGGGCCCTGGATAAAATAAGCAAAAGCGATGACCGCGACAGCAAGCGGAATAGAAACCCCGACAAGCGGCGAAATAAGCGCGGGCAGAACGAATTTTCCGGCAACAGCGCTGACAAAAGCGGTCTTGACGCCATAAGCGGCTGCGCCGTATGCCAAAACTTTCCCGGCGCCTTTGGCCAATGCGGCGCTTGCGTTGAACCCGCGGACGAATACGCTCGGCGGCATCTGCTGGCCCGTAATCCCTTCAAAGCTCGCCTTAAGGGCGGCGCGGCGCTCGCTGCGCTTGAATGCGGCATCTGCGGCACGGGTCGTCTCAAACGCCCTCACCGCTTCCCGCGCCAGGGAACGCGCTTCCCGGCTCTGGCTGCGCGAAAGCGCGGACAGGTCAACGCGCTCTTTGAAATCGGCGATGCGGCCGGAAAGATCGCTGAAAGGCGTATGCTCCAACTTCTGCGCGAAGGCCTTTGCGTCAATGCGATTGAGCGCAAAATCATAGGCGACTTTCATCGCCTCGCGGCCGGTTACCGCAGGATTCATCCGCACAATAACCACACCGTGCTCAACGCGCGGCTGGACAAAGCTGACGGAAGCATCGGCCTTGAAGAGCACCGGCATCTTCGGCGCATCTTCCGCGGAGACGACTTCAAAGAGCGTCCTCTGCTGCGCCGAAGTAAACCCGTCGGCGAAGACCGATTCGGTAACGAGCGTGCCGTTGACCGGAGCTTGGAGCAGCGAAGCGGCGGCGTTGAGGCTTGTTGCCGCCGGCAGCGGGATCGAGACCGTATCGGTGACGGCGCGAAGCAGGCCTTCCTGCTCGCGGATAACGAGCTGGCCGTTGACCGCATCAAAGGAGAAGGCGAAGAAATGCCGGTTAGAGTCGGAGGAGACCGGAACGCGCGCGATCGGATGTTTTTCATCGGATGAGAATATCTCAGCGGCCGAGAACTGCAGGGCGCGCACCAGGGTATCGCCGTCATACTCGCGCACGCGCACCGTCTGGTCCTGCGGGTTCACATAGACCCTCCAGGAAGCGCCGGAATTGCTGCGTACCGCAGGAAGCGGGATCCAGTAATGCGGGACACTCCCCTGCATCTGGCGCCACAGCTGATGCGCGCGGGCATTGCCTTTGTCGCCGGCGTTCTCTGCAGCGCTCTGCTGCGGCTGCCGTCCCCTGGAAGGAGCGGCCGGGGCCTGATGCCGCGTTAAAACGTCTTTGACCATGGAGACGGTCAGTCGTCCCTCTGCCTTGATCTTTGAGTGGAGCTCGGTCAGCGTTGCCGGCAACGTAACCTGGCGAGCCGCGGCAGGTGTTGGTGTTGCCGGTTGGGCCAACGCGCCGTCGTCGAAAGTCGCCTCCGGCATGGTCGCAAGCGCTACGTTGAGCATCCGGCGCGCGCGCTCTTCGGCGCTGTTGTTGCGCATCGTCAGGCCGGCCCGGAGGATCTCGCGGCGGGCCGCAACCGGAAGCTGCGTATAATTCTGCGGCAGGACCAGAACGTCCAACCGGCGGTTCCCGCCCGAAGCCTGACGGTCAAATACCGTATCGGCGGCGCCGCGGCGGACAATGCGCACGCGGTTGCCGTCTGCTCCGAGCATCGCGGTCAATGCGAGGGCGGTAATGTCCTGCTGCACTGCCTGCTGCCATGCGGTGATATCCTGCGGGGCAATGCCCTCGAAACGAACGAAGGTGGCGCTGCCGTTATTGCCGATATTCGCCGACGGCCAGGTCTGGTGCGCCTGATCCGCCAACGCGCGGATCTGAGCAAGCTTTGCCGGCGTCGGCTGATGGTTTGCCGCCAGGAGAGCGTCGATATCCCGTTCTGCCTGCTCATACGCCTGACGGCGCTGGCGCAGTTGCTGCAGGTTCGGATCGTCGAAACGCGCCTGGCCCAGAAGCTGGGATGCCTGCTCCCTGCCCTGGCGCACTTCAGAGCGCACTGCCTGGATAGCGTCCTCTTCTGCTTTAATCGCGGTTATGAGACGCACCGCCTCGCGCACCGGCGGCCGGGCAACGGCGGGTGCGCTGTGCGCCGGGAAGTTGGCATACGCATACTCAACCGCTGCCTGCGCCAGGACCGGCGTGATGCGGTTCCCGCTGCTTCTGCGGCCCAAGGCTGGCTGCCCGAACTGGCGCGCCGGGGACTGCTGCCGGGATTGCTCTGCCGCGGCAGCCTTGATCCTGCGCGTCTCGCGGATAACCCGATCCAGAAGTACGTCGCCGGTCGGATTTTCAATACCGGCAAATACCGCTTCATTATCCTGCGCCCATTGAATGATCTCGCGCGCCGTGCCGATCGAGCCGTCATGGCCGTTAAAGGCAAGCCGCAGATGCAGGTCAAGAACCTCAGGGGCATGCAGGACGCTGCGCGGCAAGTGCAGTGTCCCCGGGGTAACGCTGCCGTTGTTTGCAGCTGTCGGCAGCGGCTGGGCATGATCGGTTATGCGAACCGTCGAAATCCCGTTCGGGGAGAACCCGTTGCGCAGGAACGAAGCCTGTACCAGCCTGTTCTCGTCATAGCTGCCGCCAACGATAGTTACAATCGTTTCGTGACTGTTACTACCTATACGGACCTGCGTGTCGCTGTTGGAGGTTGTTTCAACGGTTGCGCGTGCGTCTACTGATTTGTCGCTGTGGCGAGCCAGGACCCTCTTGGCTTCCGCGATGTCCCCCGCTTCTTCAAGATGACGAACTATTTCCAGGGCATCTCTTAAAATATCTCTTTCTTGCTGAGTTTTATGAGCTTTCTCTGTTTCCCCTGCTTCAGTTTGGACATTTAATTGTCCATTCTTATCATTTATCTTACTAGTTAAAGTTGTTTTAATAGTCTTGAATTCTTCCTTAACCTTTTTATCTCTAAGCTTTTCTAATTGTCCAATCACGAGATTCCGCGTATCGTTATTGCCTACTGCTAAACTCACAATCTTGCCTCCAACGCGCTGCCTTAAAGCAATGCGCTGATCCGGCCTTGAGCTATCCTGGGCGGACACCGCAACAACCGGGATCGGTTCTGTTGAATCATACGCAGCGAATGCCGAGGACAAACGCGCATTGGCCGCTGCGATTTCATCAAGAGACATGCCCGGACGGCTCACCTCTTCAATTGCCTCTTCAAGCTCGATGCGGCGCTGCTCAAGGACGCGCTCTCTCTGGAAGAACGCGGCAGGAACCGAGGTGCGCTGACGCCATGCCCGCAACAGCGCGATATCTCTTCCTAAATCATCGGAGGCGCGATCCGCTGCGATTCGCTCGGCAAGATACTTGATATAGCGGTCATCGCGATAGGCGTCATGCCCGATCATTGCGATCACCGGATACGGATGGACCTCTGCCAGGCGCTTAATCCTGGAGATCCGCTCCTGGCTCGCCGGCATGCCCAGGAGAATATTCCAGGCATCCTGCACCGTGATCGCCTGGCGGCCCATGCGCGGCCCGATAAACCAGGAGCTGGTCGCCGGATAACGCTGGTTTATCTTATCGACCGTCTCTTCGATGTTGTCAACGGTGACCGAATACCGCTGGCGCACCAGGTCCCTGACCTGACGCGGCAGATGACGGTTCTTCTGCAGCTCGGCAAACCACGTTGCGTCATCACCGGCCAGGGCCGAGAGCGAAACCCGCTCAATAAAGCGCGGCGCGATCGAAGAAAGGGCAAGGCGCCGGCTCTCGGCTATCGAGAGGCGGTCTGCAGCCAGATGGCGGCGCTCATTTGCCTGAATCGTTTTTCTGCCGGTGAAAAGATCGATAAATCGTATACGCTCGCGATCGGCAAGCGGCGCGTTAAAGACCGTGCGCGCCTGCACCTGGCGCCTGCCGAAGAACGGCGTCCTGAACCAGGAACGGTCGCGCAGGGCCGCGACGATGGTCTGCGCATGCACCGGAGCCGACTGCGCCAAAGAGCGCAGGTTGAGACGATTCGCGAAATGCGTCAGGAAATGCTGCTGCGAAAGATACGCGTAGAACGGCAGATTATTGGCGACCTGCGCATTGACACCGGCTGCCGCGGCATGCACCGCCTGGATATCGCCGATCGTCGATTTACTGCTGATGCCGGTGAGCATCTTATAGGTAGCCAGGGCTTCGTTTGCCGAGAAAGCCTGGCGCAGCGGCTGCGCCAGATTATCGCGCGCAAGAATAAAATGATTGAAAGAAATATGGAAGGTGAGCGGCTCGGCTGCCTGGCCTTCGATCGCCTGCACGAAACCGCGCATTGCCTGGTATTTGTTGCGCAGCGCAGGGTTATGCGCGCCGGCTGTCTCAAGCTGGATCAGGGCAAGGATAAGCGGATTGACCCCGGCGAAGCGGCTGAAATCGATCTTATCCGCTGCCGCGGCACCCAAAACGCTCTCCAGATGTTCGTAGGTATCGGCCAGCTGCCTGACCTGGCGGGCATCCTGGAACCCGAGAAGCGCAAAGAGCGCGGTGTTCTCCGCCGCCGCAGGCTCGCGGGAAACAAAGGAGTTGATCGCTTCCAGGGACTGGCGATGGGTCAGCTGCTGGGGCTGCTGCTGGGCACTTTCCTGGTTGGGCTTGTACTGGTCGAGGAATTTCTGGGCCTGCTGCAGCTGGGTGTTGATCTTCTTGTCCGACAGGAACGAGAACCAGCTGAACGGCCAGGAGCGCTGCGGCGCCGCATCGGAGAGGAGCCATGCGGCAAGGCCCGAGGAGCCGCCGTACGCAGAGCCGCGCAGGAGATTGCCTTCGGCGATCTCTTCGACAAATTTATGCATCTTCTCGGGCGACTCTTGCAGAATGAGCTTCTCGACCGCCCGCTCTCCCCGCACCTGGCGCACGGCGTTGACCACCACTGCCTCGGCCTGCTGGCGGACGCTGCCGCTATGGCCTTTGAGCTGCGCCTTTTCAAGCGTCTCGCGCGGCATGTGGCGCTCGATCAGCTCAACCACGCGCAGGAACGACTCCCGCGGCAGGCGCGCGCCCAGATCGACATCAAGCGGGCTTCCTGCGGCGCGCTCGATCATGCGTTGCGGGCTCAAGGTGCGCAATCCCAATTTATCGGTGCGCTCCAGGAAGAGCCGGTTCTCGAGATTCATCAGGCGCCGGCCGCCGCCCTGGGTCACCTGGAAGAACGTCCGCTGCAGGCGCACGATATCGTTCTGGATCGCCTGCAGGACATTGGAATCCGTCGGCTTGAAAAGATCGGTGTCTGCGGTTGCTTCGGACTGGAACTGTTCGCGCATCTTGGAGATGATCTGGCGCTCGGTCTCGGAAGAGGCGCGCTCGACCATAATGCGGAAACGGTTCAGCATCGCCTCGTGCAGGGAATCGCGCAGGCTGTTGTAGAGGGCAAGGTCCATATGCTCGTTGTTCCTGGCCATGAACCGGCGCACCAATTCATGCCTGCCCTGGCGGCCCGCGGCAAGAGCGGTCCTATCGGCGACACGGCTCACCTCGGCTGCGCCGCTGCCCAGATCCCAGATCTCGCCCTGATGAGGCCGGCGGTCGTTCGCCAGATCCCGTCCGCGGTCGCGTCCGCAGGCCTGGTTGAACAAGGTTGCGTCGGTCGTGCGGTCAACCAGCGTGACAAAGACCGGGGCGCGGTCCCTGGACAGGCGGGCCGGGCCTTTCACCAAACCAGTCTGCACATCCGTACCCACGATCCCGGTTGAATCAAGGTACAATACCGTGCGCTGATTGGGATGACGCAGGAAATACTCCTCGGCATCCGCAGCGCCACGGGCGAAGCGCTCTCTGCTGCCGTCCCTGCGGATCAGGGTGAATTCATCGCCCTTCTGGATGATCTTGTCATAGTCCGGAAGGAGCCGCGCCAGTTCACGCTCGATCGTATAAGTATCGACCTTTGCGGCGCCCAACAGCACGACATCCCTTCCGTTCAGGCTGTTATCTCCGGCGGCAAAACGGGCGCGCAGGAAGCTCGCCAGATCCCCGCCCTGATACGCATCGCGCGCCTGCATCCAGCGCAACGCGGTGCGGGTAAGGCTCGTGCCCTGATCCTTGCCGATCTCATGGACGAGCGAGAAAGGATCGAGCAACTTTGCCGTACCGGACATAAAGGTGCGCACCCCGAAATCGGCCACGACCGAAGAATCGGAGACGCGGATCGAAGAAGGCGAGGTCTTGACGCCGGCAAGGCGCTCGCGCACATTCATCGTGTCGGGATTGACCGCGGTAGACTCAACGCCCAGGCGGCGCAGGCCGACGAGCTCGCGGGCGCCGGCAACGCTCCAGGAACCCCAGAACATGTTGGCGTCCGGCTTATTGTTGTTCAGCGGCACGATGCGCCCGTCGGCAAAGGCAAACCCGTTCTCGCTCATATGCCGCATGCCGATGGCATCGGCAAAGCCGTTGATCGCTTCTTTCTCTGCCGAGGTCAATGACGCCGGATCGCGCCCCTGGCTGCGGAGCAAATTCTTGAGGAAGGCTTCTTTGAAACGCGGCCGGCTGGTCCCGATGGTGTCGGGATCAATCCCTTCGCGCTCAAGGCGGGAGTAGAACTGCTGCCACGATTCATTCGCATTGCGCTTGCCGGCGATCAAGCCATCCACCCATTCCAGCGCCCGGACCTGGCGCGCTTCAAGCGGCGAGCCGTTGAGGCCCTGGATAAGGTGCGCGGCTGTCGGCAATTCATGGGCTTCATCGAAAATACCCCAGGCCTTTTTAGTCAACAGATCATACGTCGCCGCTGATTCGCGCATCCCGCGTTCAGCCTCCATCTTGAGGCTCTTTAAATTCCCGCGTTCGGTGATCACGATATCGCTTCCCTGGATCGCATTCTTCAATTCGGCGAGAGCGGCGCTGCTGCGCCGTGCGCCAAATGCCGCTGCTTCAGAAGAGACCATAACTACCTTGATCGTCTTATCGCCGACCCGGACTTCGTATTGCGTAACGCCGTCACGATCAGCGGACCGGCTGAAGCTGCCGGCGTAATCCTGCTCTATGTTGCGGCGGAAGCTGTCGAACTTTGCCTTATCGGAGAGAGAAATAACCGCCCGGTCCATGATGCGCATGCCATTCCTGCCGTAGAAGGCGGCGACTGCCAACGAACCAAGAGGAGCGATGACCGACGTTTTGCCTGAACCGGTACCCCAGGGGAAGGTGTAGTCGCCTTCGAGCACCAGCTGAAGCACGCGCGCAGCCTGATCCCTGAGGCGATCGCGGCCATAGCCGACCGGCATCCGCTCGATCGTCTGCTGGAGGGTATCCCGCAGGAACTGAACCTCAGGCCGCTGGGCTCCGGCGATGTTCAATTCAACACGATTGCCCCGGACGGAAACGAGCTGGCGCAGGGCGTCAAAAGAGGTGTCGGTCCCGATCCCGAGGGCGCTGCGGCCGGCTTCGCGCAGCTCCTGCATCGAGATCTCCGGCGCCTTGATCCCTTCCCGCGCCATCTGCCGCGCAAACGAAAGATTCTGCCCTACCGGCTTATACCACTTGCCGGTTGCGCCCATGCCCATGACATTCAGGCGCGCCTGCGCGTCGTTATTCAACTCGCTGAGGCGGAACCGGTAATATTCGACAGGGCTTACCTTGTAATAGAGCCGCGCCACCAGCCCGTCCCAGGCAATGCGCGCTTTGCCGGCAAAGCCCGAAGCCTGCGGCGCGCCTAATTCGTACCCGCGCTCCAGGGCTTTCAGCGCCCGCTCGCGCGCGTTGATATACTGCTGGGTCTGGCGCAGGAAGAAATTTACTTTGTTCAGGTCGTGCTGGCCGCCGCTCTGAACCTTAAGGAGGGAGGTCTCGGTAATGCCCAGGCGCCCCTGCAGTTGCCGCAGCTGCTGGAAACGGATCTGCGCGACATCCCGCAAGATCGAACGCACTTCACTCTTGGCGACTTCCAGGGTGCGGCCGAACCGGCCCAGACGCACCGGCTTCCAGGCAGGAGCCGTTTCTGTACCCTGTTCAAGCTGAATACGGAAGTTCGCAATTTCTTTTCCGATACGTAACGCTTCGCGCTCAGCCGCGTCTAACTGTGTCTGCAGCTCGATGCGTTTTGTCTGGCGGGATTCTTGCTCCAGCTTCACTCGCAGGGTATCACGCCTTCCCTGTACCTGTGCCTGCTGCTTTTCCAGCCGGGTAATCTCCTGCTGTAATCCGCGGCGGCCGGCATCGAATTCGCTCAGACGCTGCCGGATCAGGTCGCGCGCTAACGGGATACGTCCGGCTGCAGGCGCTCCCAAAGCGCTGCCCAGATTCGCATCGTTCATCGCCGCCAGTTGACGCAGCCGCGCCTGCGTCACCGCCGGCCCTTTTATCTGCCTGGCCAGGTCATTGAACTGCGCGGTCGAAATATCCGTACTCCAACCCCGGCTCACGCTCAAAGCGCGGATCTTGACCTGCGCCCAGAGATCGAGCGCGCCGTTGGAAATCCGGGTTAACCCGCGGCCGGTCTGAAGCGTTGTCGGCGTATTCGCCGGCTGCTGGGCGCTGCGCAGTATCCCGCGCTCGACCCCGGCCATAAAGCTGGCGCGCTGGCGCTGTAACTGCTCTCGCTGCGCGACAAGATTCGCGCGCTGGTGCGCGTTCAAAATCGACGCTGTAGCCAGCTGATGGTCCAGCCGCGCGATGCCGCGCTCCATGCGGGCAAGGCGCGCGGT
>CAZOGI010000035.1:1515-3043 GCA_964579435.1 uncultured Planctomycetales bacterium | reverse complement strand
GCGCTCGGCGCCTCGGCAATCCCTCCCTCGCTCATCCATGTTGCCGCAGGATTGTTCTCAAGCTCTCGCGCTGCGGCATCTCTGACCTTACGGGCTGCCCTGAGCTGCTTGAAGGCATCTACAACCTCTATCGCAAGCTGCATCTGTTGAGGCGAAGCGAATCTGCTGACGGTCGCCTCAGCTGCGGCTTCGGACAACTGGGACCTTAACCAACCGAACGGCCGCATCCACTGCACGCGCAGCGGCAGGCGATCCGCATAGCCATGCAGGCCTTCGGCGCGCAGGGCATCGCCGATGGTCCCGGCAGAATTCCTCGCCTCAAGGCGCTCGATAATCCTGCCCAGTTTCGCCGCGGTCTGCTGTTCGGCCTCGGTCTTGCCGTGCTCTTTCAGGCGCGTATATTCATCCTGCAGCCACGCGGCGAAAGACTGCTTGTCGTTGATGAAGGAATTCAGGTGCAGCGCTTCGGCCGCCTTGTTCTTGATCGTATCCGTCGGCCTGACCGTCACGCGCTCGCCCGAAGGGGCCGTAATGGTAAGCGGGCCCTTGCCTGCCTCGAGCCGGCGCACGCCTTCGATACCGTGCTGCAGATGCACCTGATCAACGAGCCTGCCGGCCATGATATCGCGCACCTTATCCATATTCGGCGCGAAATTGAAGGTCCAGCCGAATCCCTGAGAGGCCGCATCGCGCAGCCGCGAGCTGGCATCAAGGAAGCGAATCTTTGCCACGAATTGATCGAAACTTGAGCGCTGGGTGCTTGAACGGGACATCGCCGTATCGAAAACACGGCCCATCCGCTGCACCAGCTCAGGAGCTTTGTCAAAACCTTTGGTTGTTGCCCAACGGGTAGCTGCCTCGGTTGCACCCTCTAATGACCGCTCATGGGAAAGACCGCGTTCCCTGGCTGAACGGTAGGTGTTACCGAAAACCGTGAAGGTCTCAACTGCCCCCGCCGTTCCTTGCCGCTGCAGGCTCTCGGCAAAACGCCGGCCGGTGCGTAATCCTTCGGTTGCGGCGATTGCAGACTGAGCGGAAAATGACGTTGGTGACGGAGACCTGCCGGTTGCCACGCGGTCAAAGACACGCGCAATGCCGGAAACGTGATTGGGAGCGATATTGTTACGCTGTGCCCAGGCAGAGCTTGCCCGGATAGCCATATCAAAAGCCTGCTCGTGCGTTGCTCCACGGCCGCGCGCTGCGCGGTAATAATTGCCGAAGCGCACGCCCAGGTTTTGCCCCTGATTGCCGCCCGATCCCTCGATCCGGGAACCGTACGACCGGGCTGCGCGTATAGCCTGAGTAACGGATTGACCGGTAACAGTTGCCGGCGCAGGTGCAGGCGGGACGCTTGCCTGCTGCGTCAGCGTCTTCTTGAAAACGTCGGACATCCTCTCGACAAGCCTCCCTGCCGTCTCAAGACTGCCGACAGAGCGAGGATTGTTTTTCGCCCACGACTGAGTCGCCTTCACCGCAAGATTTAAGGCGGATTCAATATCGTGGCCGCGCTGACGCGCCGTCTGGTACG
>CAZOGI010000035.1:0-1415 GCA_964579435.1 uncultured Planctomycetales bacterium | reverse complement strand
CGACGGTGATCGGCGCTCCGGTATCGGTCAGGGTATCAAAAACCTTGTCGCCGTATGCGCGCGAGGCGCGCAGCGCCTGCAGCACCGGATCTCCGACCTCACCCTGCGTTGTGGTCCGCGCCTCATACCTTCTGCCGGAGAGAACGAGCCCTTTCCAGAGGCCGCGGTCAACGACCTCTACCTCTCCTTTGTTGTCGCGCATCTGCTGCGCCGCCGCTTCCTGAATCGCCAGGTCGCGGGAGGTCGGCTTATACGCGGGCAACCGGAAGAAGAGCGCCCAGTTCATGAACTCTTTTTCAACCGGGCTCTTGAACTGCAAAATCTCAAGCCCCTTGCCGATGCCGGTGACCAGCGCCGGCATGCGCACCACCATCGAATCGACCCAGTGGTAGGCGCCGTTGAGCATCTTGGCCGGCAGCGAACCTTTGACGCCGAAGCCAACCCCGCTTCCGACCCGCTGCAATCCCAGCGTCTCCAGCGCCTTCACAAAACCGCCATCGGCCTTGCTGTTTTTATAGGCAATCACCAGATCGCGGAAATACCCGACGGTCGTATTGTTAGCGATCGGACTGGAGGTGCCGAACTGGAAGGCGTGGATCATCGGCTTCATCCACAAGCCTGACGCCGGCCCTTCGAGGGAGCTGCGGAATACTTCCTGCCAGGTGAGGCCGCGATAGCTGCCGTCTGCCTGCGGCATGACCAGTAACGGCCCGCCTTTGCCGCTTACCTTATTAATGACGCCGTTCCACATCGCCTGGCTGGCGGTAAAGACCGGCGAGACGATCGTCCACTCCAGAGCCCCGGCCAGCGACTGCAGGCGCAGCAATTCCGCCCCGGTGCGCGCGACCCCCAGGTCAACCAAGCCGCCGAAAACCTTGACACCCTGCGGGGCAAACGCAACTTCGCTGGTGGCCCCGAACTGGCCGAGATTCTGGCCGATCTGCCGGAAATGGCCGAGTCCCCCGGGTCCGACGAGCATACGATAGACGCCGCCGCGCAGGAACCCGCGGCCAAAGGCGCGCGCGCTTTCTGCGTCTATGGTGCCGCGGTTGATGACATCAAGGGCCATTGCGGTATTGCCGCCGACGAGCGCCGGCTCAAAGGCACTCCAGCCCGGGGTGCGCTGCGCTATATGGCGGACATCGCCGAAATAGCGCGCCGCTGCGCCTTTTACTGCGCCGGAGAGTACGCTGCGGGCACCATCAGAGAGGGAATCGATCCTGCCATGATAAGCATCCCATCCCAATTGTCCTGCAGCGCCGGTACCGGAGAAAATCGCATAGGAAGAAGCCGGATTCCTGAAGGCATACTCAACCACCCGGCTGCGGGCAAGAGCGTTCGTAAGCTTCCCAAACCAATTCCCGGCAGCCGGCGACAACGTCAAGCCGGAAAGGCTCGTCGCCGCAGCCTGAACC
>CAZOGI010000034.1:0-15887 GCA_964579435.1 uncultured Planctomycetales bacterium | reverse complement strand
TTGCTTGCGCTCAATTACCTGGCGATCAACGACGCGGTGACCGTCGCCAAGGAGTCGTTCGAGGAGTTCGGCCGCAAACTCCAGGAGATCGAGCGACGGGGAGAAAAGGCAGGCATGCTCCCGGAGGCCGGCAAACAAAAGGCGTTCCTGGAGACGTCTTTGCCGACGGTGCTGGATGTGCATTCGCTCAATAATACCCTGGCGACCCTGATGCTCATTCCGCATTATCTGACCGATTTCGAGACGGTGGATGAGGAGACCCTCGGCCGCTACGGCGCTTCGATCCGCGGGCTCTGCGTCAAGCTCAAAAGCCGCTGTACCGGCCTGTCGGTCTTTGCGTTTTTCAGCAGCCCTTCCGAGGCGCAGGAGTTCTTCGAAACCTTCATTCCCAGCATCCGCAAAAAAATGGCGGCTTTGCGCCAGAAACCGGATTTCAAGGAAGACGATTTTTACCGTAAATTCGCCGGATACGTGAAGGTCGCCGATGAGTTGCGCAAAGAATTCTTTACCGAAGAGGTCTGCGCGGTCTTCGGCGACTACTGCCGCACGATGCGCCCGCTCATCGAATCGGTCGAGCGCGCCGCCGATTCGACCTATGCGGCGACCGAGAGCGGCCAGCCGCTTTCTCCCGCCGCCGCGCCTCAGCCGGCGCCGGCGCCAGTCCCCGCCAGCCACGGCATGCAGTCCCCTGATTCTCCGGGAGGGATCGATTTTCGTTATTTGGAGGGGACGCTGGAAAAATCACGTTTCCCGCTCCGGGCGGCGCCTGTCGCCGAGCCGCTTGAGGGCGTTTCGCTTACCAGGGAGTGGCGGATGATCCAGACTCTGGTTGAGGGAGGGATCCTCCCGCAGCCGCAGCGGATGCAGCGCTATGTCCGCGCGGCGGGAAAGAGCGGATGGAGAGAGGAGGAAAAAGAGAAGGTGATGCTGTGTATCGCGCAGATCCTGCGGTTGCAGGAATCACGCTGCTGCGCGACCGAGCGGCTCTACACCGAGTTGCTGGAAATACTGGAGACATGAAAAAAGGAGGAGCGATGCGCGCAGGGTTATTGATGGGGTTATTGTTCCTGAACCTGATCCCGCAGCAAACCGCCCGGGCAGAAGGGGCGTTCGGTTTCATCTACGACACCTACCTCGACGCCTTCACCGTATCCGGGGAAACCTCCGCCGAGCCCAAGAGCATATTCAGGCCCGGCGACGACGTGTGGCTGCGGCTTTCTTTCAAGCAGGGCGGCTTCGGCAGCTCATACACGATGCTCGACAGCGCCTTTTTCCCGTTTCTTCCCGGGATACTGGAAAAAGAAGCGTTGCGGGAAAATCCGTTGCCGGTCTTTCTGGGGAAGGCGCAGGAGGAGGGGCAGTTTTCCGTCGGGGCTTTGTCCTACCTTTTCCCCGGGGTCTCCCAGGACGGGCTGCCGGAGTATATCATCGAAGCGCCGAGCCGGATACCGTTCACGGTGAGCGCGCGCGCCGTCCCCGAGCCGATAAGCGGCAGCCTTCTGGTGCTGGGGGCAGGGATGCTGGCAGTGAACATGATCAGGCGAAAAAGAAGCTTTACAAAGGCATAAGTATCAAGTATACTTTTATGACTGTTAACAATTACCTGGTGACGCGAAAGGGGTTCGGCATGAAAAAAACATTCCTGTTGGTCTTGTTGTGCGCGGCTTTATTCGTTCCCGGCATTGTCCGGGCGGATACGTATATCGATACGTTCAACGGCCCGGCGTTCTCGCAGGATATGAGCGGGACCGGCGATTCCTTCACCCGCACCGATTCTGCGCTGGCCGATGTCATCGGCGGCACGCGCCAGCTCTACTACGAGCAGCTCTTTGGTTACGGTTCCGGCGACAGCGCGCTTCTGTATCCCGGGTATTTCACAACAAACAACAGCATCGCGGGAGCTTCGTTCTTTTCGCTTTTGTATGACGCCAACGGCGCCGGACTCAATGCCGATCTTTCGCTCGGCGAAGAGCTGGTGGTGAGCTGGCTGCCGGACCATGTTGGTTTCGGCAAAAATTCGTGGATGGCCTTCACCCTCACCGACGGAAACGGCGCTTCATATAAGAGCACCGAGGTCTGGGGCACGCCTGACTGGCCGGATTCGTACGATTTCCTGACCACGACCTTTGATCTGGGCGATTTTGCCGACAACGGCGTCTCGCTCTCGAATATCAGGAGCATCTTTTTCGAATACGAATCGGATTACGCCAACGATGCGGCGTTCGATTTCCTGAAAGTTACGACCGTTCCCGAGCCGATGAGCGTGGCGCTTTTCATGCTCGGCGCCGGGGCGCTGGGGTTGCGGTTGCGCAAGAGATCGTAAGAATAAATTTCCAGAGCGGGGGGAGGGTAAAAACCTCCCCCCGTTTTTTTTTGCCATAATTCCTTCCCTGTTCTGAAAACGCTTTCCTTTCCGGGTAAATCAGCGGAACTCCGAGGCCTTTTTTTCCATCTAAGGCGTGCCAAAGAGGAGGAAAGCTATGGGAAGAGCCAGGGTTGGTTTTGCCGCAGGAGTGGTGCTGGTGTTTCTGGGAACAGGGGCGTGTCCCGCTGTAGGGGATCCTCTCGATTATACCCAGTGCCGTCTTATCGGCGACCTCAACGAAGACGCCCGTATCACCGTCGATGACCTCAGAATGCTCGACGGGGTCCTGGCCGGTACGGCTTCCCTGAACGGGCTTTCTGCTCGCGCCGATATCGACCAGAACGGTATTTTGAACGCGGGAGACTATACCCAACTCGCCGCGGTCGTTGCGCAGATCGAAGGAGCGGTTGATTTCGGCGGGATGTTCGGCGCCTGCGGCCCCGGGGGGCCGCCTCCCGGATCCTATGTCAATCCGCTGACCGGCCGCTATTCGTGTCCTGCAGGGTATTCGGCATTGCGGATATCCGGCACTCCCGGCTTCGACTGGCCGGTGTATGTCTGTCATCGCGCGCATATCCCCGGGAAAAGCCCCGATTATGATTTCGGCGGGATGTTCGGATCGTGCGGTCCCGGAGGCCCGCCGCCCGGGGCTTATGTCAATCCCCTGACCAAAGCATATAGCTGTCCGCCCGGGTACGCTGCCGCCCGGGTTGCCGGGACTCCCGGCGTCGATTGGCCGCTTTCGTTCTGCTATCGCAGGCATCAGGCAGGCAGGGAGCAGGAGTATGATTTCGGCGGTGTTTACGGATCGGTGTACCCGCGGCCGGCGAACGCAGATACGAGCTATCGTGTGGCTGCGGTAGCCGGCGTCCCCTCGCGCGACCATCCGGTCTCTTTTGCGTTCCGGCCGCATGCAATGCAGGTCTCTAACCCCCGCTTTACCCCCCTGGAAGGGTTCAATGCCCCGTCGAGTCAGACCAGTCCCGTGCAGGTCGGGCCGTTCCTTTTCCCGCAGGATGAAGGGCTCCACAATAATCAGGAGGAATGGTGGTATGTCAACGGGCACCTTACCTGCGGTTACGGGCAGGAAAACTTCGATTTCATGACGAGTTTTTTCAATCACCGGTTTCCCGACGGGCGCTCGATGGGGCAGTTTCTCTTCATGTTCGCCGATACGAACCCGCAGAGGTATTATACCTATGCGTATGAGAATGCCCCCGGGACCTATTCCGCCGCCCGCGGGTCCTGCGCCCTTACCTATAATTCACCCGACCAAAACACCTTCACGCGCGTCGATAAAGAAAAAGGCGTGTATCTGCTGCGCATCGTCAATCCTCGGGACAAGATCACGCTCGATCTGCGCCTGACCAACGTCAAGCCGGCGGTGCCGATCGCCGAGAACGGCTATATCACCTTCGCGGCAAACGAGGTCTCGGCATATTATGCGCATCCCCGGCTTTTTGCCGAAGGAACGTTGACGATGCAGGGGATCGCGCGGCCTGTCTGCGGCATTGCCTGGATCGACCGGCAGTGGGGGGATTTTGACATGAAGGCGACGGTCTGGGAGTGGTTTTCCGTGCAGCTGAGCGACAACAGCGAAGTCGAGGTCATGCGTTCCTTCCGCAAAGCGAGCGGAGAGGTCAGCAACACCTTCATCAATTATATCGACGCTTCGGGCAGGGTCCAGACAGCCCGCGAAGTTGAGATAACCCCGGTCGGCACCTGGACATCCCCGGTCACGCGCAAGACCTATTCGAGCGGCTGGACCATTTTCTCACGCGCCGTGGCCGGGGGACTGCGGCTGCTGGTGACCCCGAAGATGCAGGAACAAGAATTGATCGACCGCACGGGCAATGCCCTCTGGGAGGGCGGCTGCGCGGCGCGCGGTTTTGTGAACGGCCGCTTGGTGACGGGCGAGGGTTTCGCGGAGCTGACGAAGACGGTTCCCTGATTGTTTTTCAGAGAAAGCGAGGTGCGGCATGTTTTATTTTGACCAAACGGCGATGCAGATCGATCACGCGGTTGATTTTGTCGACGATAATGTCCGTTTCGTCGTTGGGCGGCATCGGGGGCGCCTGCGCGTGTTCCTGATTGGCAGCGACGGACGGGTTTTTACCTGCTGCGGACAGCTGCAGATCTGGGAAGAGCTGACCGTTACCCAACGCGAAAACCTCTTTGCGCTTATCGAGAATGAGAAACTCCGGTTCAAGGTTTTTGAGGTAACCGGGGCGGGTATCGTTCAGGACTGGCTTGCCCGCTATTTCTATAGCCCCGAAGGGGCGCGCTACGGCAGTTTTGTCCTCTAATACGAGCTGCCCGGCGCGCGGCGTCTCATTAAATCTCTCTCCTGAGAAGGAGTTTGATGCTATAATACCCTGAAATTCCCGGAACTTTTTGGGCAGGTGCGGTGTCTCAGGAGCGAGAGGGTAATGGCAGAGGTTTTTGCGGAGCTTATTGCGAAGGCGATCGCCGGCGATATCGGCGCATTCGAAGAGATCTACCGCGCTTTGTCCGGGTTTGTGTACTCGGTTGCCGTGCGGATCACGCGCAACGAGCATGACGCGCAGGAAGTGACGCAGGACGTTTTCATGAACGTCTACCATAACCTGAAGAACTTCCGCGGGGAATCGACGCTGCGCACGTGGATATACCGGATCACGACGAATGCCGCGTTGAACGCCTGCAGGTCGCGCAACCGGCGCACCCGCGGCCAGGTGCAGCTGGAGGAGGATTCACCGGTGTTTGCCGATACCCTGACGCAGGAAGAGCAGCGCCGGCACGCGGAGGCTGCGGGCCAGATCGAGAAGCGGCTTGCGTGCCTGAACCCGCAACAGCGGGCATGCCTGATCCTGCGCACGGTGCACGGCCTCAGTTATGAGGAGATCGCCGGCCAACTGGGGATCCCGCTGAATACGGTGCGCAGCAGGCTCCTGCGGGCGCGCGAGGCGCTGATCAATTTCGAGAAGAGAGGCGATACGTGATGCGTTGTCATGAATGCCGGGAGTTGATCGGGGATCTGGTTGACGCGAGGATTTCCGTTCCCGGGGAAGGGATGCTCCGGGAGCATCTGGAGGTATGTGCCTCCTGCCGCGCGTATTACGCAAAAGTTACGCAGCTGCAGGCGCAGCTGTGCGCTTTGCCGATTATCGAGCCGCCTCCGCAGGTATGGGAGGGTATCCGCGAGCAGATCGTGCGCGCGCAGGAGGCGACGGCGTCCGAGCGGCTCTTGCGGGAAGCCCTGACGGTCGTTGAAGGCGTTTTTGATCGGCTTCAGGTGGTGCGGCCTTCGTTTGCCGTGAGCGTGGGAGCGGCGGTCTTCGCTTTTATCCTGACCGTCCGCTTGGTGTCAACGGGAGGCCAGCCGCCTGTGGGCGCGCAGTTGCTCGACGAGGAATTCGCAACCGTCTCCGGGTTCGGGACCACCTTTGAACAACCTGTCGTGAAATGAAGGAGCTCCTCATGGATACCAGGCCTCTGCGCAATGTTTTCCTGGCGGTTATTTTCGGCGTCGCCCTTGCCCTTGCGCTTTCTGCATTGCGCCGCCTGCCGGAAGGCGGGGGGCCGCTGGAGCGGCAGAGGGCCGAGCGGGTTTTCCGCAAACTCGGGTTTTCTCCGGAGCAGATCGAGAGCATGCATCGGCATCGTTTTACGCAGGAGGGGATGATCCGGCAGAGGCTTGCCCAGCTGAAGGAAAAGATACAGCAGGTTAAGGAGGAGCTCGAGAAGCGGGATTCCGACGAAGCTGCTCTGGCGGCTCTCTCTCAGGAGATGAAAGCGCTGCAAAGCCAGATCATCGATCTACGTATCCAGGGGATCCTGGAGGTCAAGAAGAGCATGACCCCGGAGCAGTTCGAGTCGTTCCAGAAGGAGATGGGGCTTCTTTCGCGGTAACGAAGGTTGGTGTAACAAAAAAACGGAGGAAAGCGATCAGGCTTTCCTCCGTTTTTTTATGCAGTAGTCATAGCCTTGCGCAAAACCGAATAGCGCAAGGGCTGTATTGCTGGTCTTACGCCTTTTTCCTGCGAAAGATGCGCAGCCCGAACGCTCCGGCGCCGAGGATAAAGAGCGAAGAAGAGATCGGCTCGGGCACGTAGCGGGTGAAGGGGATGCACTTGGTGGTTGAACTGCATTCCGAGCACTGGAGCTGGGCGGTCTGCGGATTCCAGGTGGTCGGGTGGACGCTGGTCAAAGTCGAGATCGCCTGCCAGTTGCCCATGTCGCCGGTGTTGGACCAGTCATAGGTGTCCAAATTCGTCCACATATTCTCGTTGCCGGTTGCGTCGACGATGCTGAAGCCCCGGTAGTCGAGCGTGGAGTCGTTGGGGTTGTTGACGTCGTTGGGGTTGATCCAGTACCAGGTCGTCAGCACATAGTGGAACTCCGAAAGGCCGTCGTCGTTGGTCTTGACGAGGTTCAACCAAGGCTCTTCGCCGATCGCGAATGCCGACTTGAGCGTCACCAGGTCATCGTCGTACATCGTGCCGGTGAATTCGGAGTCGGCGCGGGCGACCGAGGAGACGGCCAGGAGCGCAACTGCTACTACGGAAAAGATAAGTCCGAGTTTCTTCATCATCCCCTCCAAGGGTAAATGGTGGTTAAGCCTTTTTCTTACGCGCTATCTTCAAACCGAACGCCCCCGCGCCCAGGAGAAAGAGGGCGGAGCTGATGGGTTCGGGAACCGGAGTGGTGCCGCCTTCGGGGCCGACTTTGTAGTGAGCGCTCTTATCGGCGCCTTCATTCAGAAGGATATTGTTGATATCGTAAGCAAGGATGTCCTGGACTTCCCACCATTTGGTGCTGGCGACTTTAACGGTGTCCCAGTCAAGGCGAGTGAGCCAGAAAGTATTGTAAGTCGTATTGCCTTGCTTGTCGGTGCCGGTAATGACTTTCCAATCCGCAGTCGTCTGCGTCAAGATGGGAAGAGAAAAGGCAAGGTTTGCCTCTTCGTTCGATCCGTCGCCCGCTATGTCATAATACCAATGCCCGGTAACGGAAGCAATGCCTTGTTCCAGTTTGAGGTAGAGCCAGGGGTAATCTTCATAGCCGATCTCATTGGCCAGGAGATGGTCGGTGCCGGGCATATCGCTCAGTTCGTCGGTCCCGGTCATGTAAATGGCTTTGATCTCCGGGTTGTCCGCGAATGCAGGTGCTGCCATTACAGCCAACGCCAGTGCCGCTAAAAAGATAATGAGTCCCTTCTTCATGCTGCGCTCCTTCATTTGCTTAGTAACTTCGGCTGTTCCTGATGCCCAACTGCGGAACTTCGTGGCAGGTTTTGCGTTGGGAAAACAGTGAAGCGCGGTTACTAAAAAGTTTGACAAATAGCCAGCTATATACTTTTAAAATTCTAGCATTTAAATAGCTATTGTCAAGCGGTTTTTTTAAATAAATTTAAGCCCCGGGGGTTTTCACTCCCGGGGCTTTTTTGGGGTGTGGCGTTTTTGGAAGCGAGTTACTTTTTCGTGCGTACCGTTATCTCATTCGAGTATGCAGAGACCGTCCCGTATTCAGTGTTGAACGCCTGTATTCTGTAGCGGAATAATGTTGCGATCGTTACCGTATCGACGAAGCTTTTTGTGTTGGCGGTAACCTGAGCGATACGTTCATAGGCGGTCCCCGGTGCTCCGCCCGCTGCGCAGCGCTGACGTTCGACGTAAAATCCGCTTTCATTGTTCGAATTGTCCGCCCAGTTCAAGGTTACCTGAAGCGAGCCCGTGCAGGTGCCGGAGGTAAGCTGTGGCGCCGCGACGATGCTGGGGTCAGGGAGCACTTCGATCATGTCGGTTTTGACCGAGGCGTCTCCGCGGTCATCGGTCACGGTGAGCTTGACGGTGTAGGTGCCTGTTTTGCCGTAGAGGTGCTGTGCGTTCTGTCCGAGCGCAGTTGTGCCGTCGCCAAAATCCCATTCGAACTTGACGATGCTGCCGTCGTTGTCATAGGAGTTAAGCGCGTTGACTTCGGTTTCAAGCGGCGCATAGCCGCTGTAGGGCGTCGCGTCAAAGAGCGCCACCGGCGGCAGGTTCGGCTGTAATTGCCGCGCTGCCTGCAGGGTTGCTCCGGCATTGATGCGGCCGCGGCCGAAGGTTTTATCCTCTCCCGCTGTCCCCAGGTCCACGCAGTTGGCGAGGATCAGGTTCTCGACTTCCGCGGGTGTCAGCTGGGGGTTCAGCGCGAAGACCAGCGCTGCCAGGCCCGCCGCGATGGGGGAGGAGAAGGAGGTGCCGCTAAAGGAGCCGTACGCGGCGCCGGTTTTGGTCGTATATATAGAGGTACCCGGAGCGACAATATCCAGCGCGGTGCCGAAGTTAGACCAGCTCGCCTTGAGGTCGTTTGCATCGCTGGCGCCGACCAGGAGGAAAGAGGCATAGTCCGGATAGGTTACTTCGACGCCGCTGTTACCGGCTGAGATGCACACCAGCGCGCCCTTATTGCGCGCATACTTAGCTGCCGAGTCCATGGTCGATGAGCCGCCTGCGCCGTAGGAGACATTGATGACCCTGGCGCCGTGGTCGGCTGCCCACATCACCGCTTCGGCCAGGTCAGAGTAATAGGCATAGCCGTCTGCGGTGTTGGAGACGCGCACCGGCAGGATCCGGAAATTCCAGCCCATTCCCGCCACGCCGATCGCATTGTTGCCGATAGCGGCCAGGCAGCCGGCGGTCGCCGTGCCGTGCCCGGCGACGGGCGCGGTGTTGGTTGAGCCGTCGACGGTGTTGAACCCGGGCAGCATCATGTTCGCCGCCAGGTCAGGATGCGTCGCTTCGACGCCGGTGTCGCAGACCGCGACGATCACCTGGCCGTCGCCCGTCGTGATATCCCATGCGGCGGGAGAATTCATTTTTGCGTGGTGCCATTGGGAGGCGAATTTCTCGTCGGTCGGGATGAGCTCGGGGGCGACGAGGTAATCGGGTTCGGCGAATTCGACCGCTCCGGAGGCGACCAGTTCCCGGCAGATCATCTCTTCGGTCCTGCCGCGCAGGTCTTTCAACTCCTCGACGGTGATCTTGCCGTTGCGCAGCATCTTCCTGAGGTTGGCGCGGTAGGCCTGGCGGATCTTCTTGCCGCGGTCCTTGATCCGGGGTTGCGCGCCGTCGCGGTATTTGACGAGAATGTGACCTTTACGGCGCGGCCGGTCTTCTTTGCCGGCGTATGAAGCCGTGGTGAATCCGAGGATCATCGAAAGCAGGCATACGATCGTCAATAACACTCTACCATTTTTCATGGCAGGGCCTCCTTTCCCGTGGCTCTTTGCTGCGTTCTTTAGCATCTTGTTCTCTCCTTTTTATCTCCAAAGGGAGTATAGCACGAAATTCTACCAAATTCAAGCAAATCTGCTAAATTGGCATAATTCTTTCGGTGCAACTTTTGCAATTAAACAAGTTATAAATGTGTAAATTTTTATTAAAAATGTGTTATTTTTGCAATATGGTAGAATAGCTTGAAAGATGCATAACGATACAAGACACCAGACACAAGAACAATTCATCAGGCGGTGACAGGGTATTTCTGGCGTCATGCGTCAGGTGTCATGTGTCTTGTGTCTGGTCTCTGGTCTCTGATTTCTGATTTCTTGTTTAATATTGAAAGAGGCGAAAGCGGAGGTTTCAGTAGGCGTTACCGATCAAAAAAATCGAATATTTTGCTTGACAGTTAGATTAATGATGGTATTATTTAAACAGTTTTACAAAGTCGCTCATTTAACCCGCCAATCGAAAGTCCCTGGGTCAGAGATTAGTAGGTCGGCAATAATCCATCACTGAATGCACGAGAAAATTTTCTCCTTCCGGATTCACTTTCCCCACTTTAAAAATAATTTTATAGATCGCTTGTTTTTCGCCCACCTTTTTAAAAGGAGCTGCACGATGAAGGCAAAACTGTTTGTGGTTTTGGCGCTGGGCATTTTTGGGTTCGTTTCTTCGGCGTTTGCTTTCAATGTTACCTGGGACACTTTAAGCACCGACGACCCGTACGGATGGGGCCTCGATTCCGGCGTCGCCGATAATATCAGCGACGGCGGGGCGGATTACGGGTATGAGTACATCGCGTATTACCTGCAGCAGGAGCTGGGGATCTCAAACGGCGATGCAGAGATCATGGCGCGCGACAACTATATTTCCGACAGCGCTTATTTTTGGAGCGGGACGAACGCCGGCGGCAGCGCGCTTCTCTTGAAGGAATTTGCCGGATACCGCGACACCAATAACGTCGGTTTGTACAACAAAGATAACTGGGCGCAGACCGACCAGATCTTCGACGGCGTAGCCGGCCCCGGCGCAACCGGATCGAGCAACGGCGTTATCGGTTACGACTTCGGCCTGTATCTGAACGTCCCGAATATCGGCAAAACCTGGTATACGGACCTGGGGCGCAACAATAACGACGGCGCGCATGCGTTGATCTATACGCTTGCATTAGATGACCAGAATAATCCCGTGAAGTGGCTCGTTGCCTGGGAAGACCTGGTGCACTGCAACGGCGACCGCGATTATAACGATCTGATCATGACCCTGGAATTGGCGACTCCGCCGAATCAGGTCCCGGAGCCCATATCTGCGACGCTCTTTCTGCTGGGCGTGGGGGCGTTCGGGTTGAAGCTGCGGCGCAGGAAAGCGTAAGGAGCTACTCATGAAAAAACTGATACTCGGCATCATCCTGGGCCTCGTGGTTTGCACGGTCTTGATCAGCCAGGCTCTGGCTTTCGACAACGGCGGGTTTGAGACCGGAGATCTGGGTATATGGTCGGTGCAGGGTGAGAATTTTGCAGAGGTTGTGGAACTCCATGAAACGCTCAAGCCGAGTTCGTATGGCCCTGAGGAAGGCGATTTCTTCGCCAAGCTCTATTCGGGAAACGCAGATGAGAGCGGCATACGTTTAGCTACTCTAGTGACCCAGTCGTTTTCCTTGCTTGCAGGCGGTGAAATTTCCGGCTCGGCGGCATTCGACACCTGGGATTATATCGATTCCAGCCTGGGAGACGATACTTTCAACGACTCGGCCTGGGTCAAGATTTACCAGGGGACAACGCAAGTCGGCATGCCGTGGTTCAAGAATGTGGCTGCGGTAGACGATAATGGCTCCAGCGATTGGGAATCGTGGTCCTGGACTTCGCTTACCGGAGGCAACTACCTGCTGGAATTGGGAGTGATCAACGGCGGATGGGAAACAGGGGCTCCCGAAGCGGATAATTACACGCCAAGCTACGCGCTTTTTGACAATATCGAAACGACCCCGGTACCTGAGCCGATTTCCTCTGTGCTTTTCTTGCTCGGTGCGGGAGCGTTTGGTTTAAGGCGGTTCCGTAATAATAAGGTATAGGTTTTGTTCTGCAAAGGGGGTAACATGAAACGAGGATTACGGCTTTGGGCAATCGGTATCCTGGTAGGTGCCGGACTGTTAAGCGTTTCACCGGCTGCGTTTGCGGAGAGTTTCGATACGGATGCGTATGTTCCGGCACTTGTTTCCAACTATTGGCCGTGGGGAGATGCCCAGAACCAGCGTTATCAGCTGTGGTTTTCCGGTGATATGCTTTCGGATGCCGGTTTCAGCGGAACCATCAATTCGATCGAGCATTTTATTGCCCCTTACACTTCCAGTCGAGATTCGGGGTATGATTTGGATATCTATGCTTCAAATACACCGGTCGGAAGTTTAACGGCCGATTTTGACTCTAACCATGGCGTTGATAAAACGCTTATTTTTTCCGGGAGCCTTTCCCTCGCTTCTGCGTCTTCGTTATTTATTAATGTCAATCCGGTGTTCAATTATGACGGCTCGTCAAATTTGCTCCTTGATTATGTGTTCAAGGGGTTTACAGGGGTTGGCGCTTATTATGATGGCCCATTATGGCAAGCTGTGGACATGAACGATGATTTGTTGCGAGTCACTTCCCATTCTGAAGAAGGGGATGGGGTGTACGATTGGGGCGCTTTACGAACGCAGTTGAACGCTACGACCACGCCGGTCCCGGAGCCGATCTCATCGGCCCTGTTTCTGCTCGGCGCAGGGGCGTTCGGGTTGAGGCTGCGGCGTAGGAAGTCGTAAGGAACTTGTGTCAAGTCTATTCGTGTGTTGAAAAACGGGCTGAAGAAAGGAAGTGCAGTATGAGTAAGAGAGTAGGGGGCATTGTTTTCGGCATCTTGGCGTTTTCATTCATCCTGGCGCAGTGCGTTTATGCGGATACGGTCTTGTTCTCGGACAACTTCGACAGCGAATCCCTCGCGCTCACCTATTCGGGCTTTGCGCAATGGGCGGTTTCTTCCGGTTCGGTTGACCTGATCGGATCTCCCTCGTTTTATGATCTGCATCCGGGCAACGGCCGCTACGTCGATATGAGCGGTTCGACCGGACAGGCCGGCAGCTTGAGCAGCCTGGCTGCGTTTACCTTTGTTCCCGGCAACGTCTATACCTTTTCGTTTGACCTGGGAGGGTCGATGCGCCCTGACGGTAACAACGCGGTAACCGCACAGTTGGGGTCATTGTACTCCAATACCTATACGCTGGGCAGCGCTGCGGCCCTGTCTACCTATGCGTATTCGTTTTCGGTCCCTAGCGCGGTTTCGAACGTCAATATCCTGTTTTCCCATGAAACGGTAACCGGTAAGGACAATATGGGCATCATACTTGATAATGTCAAGTTAAGCTCGGTCCCGGTCCCGGAGCCGATTTCCTCAACCTTATTTCTGCTCGGCGCAGGGGCGTTTGTCCTGCGCAGGAGGCGGGCGTCAAAATAGATGTGTCTGTGGCTGGGAGAAGCAGTTTGCACTAATCAGTTAACCGCAGTAATAAGGAGGTAGTGATGACGAAGCGATTGGCAGTGATGTTGGCATTGGTTTTTGGTCTGGCGTTGTGCGCCCAGCAGGCGATGGCGTATGATTTTGACGCCGAGATGGTGACCGGTAACGGTGAGGATGACGCGCAGCCCGGTTCGCCCTATTCGGTCTATACGACGGATGAGACGCCGTGGTTGAAGCTGTCTACGGACAGTTCCTTTGAGCACATGTTCTCGACCGTTTGGAAATGGAAAAATCCGGATACCCTGCAGTGGGAAAAGATCGGTAATACAGACGATGCGCTGCAGAATTCGGATACTGAAAAATGGTATTCTCTCGGCATCGACTGGAGCACCGATGAGCATTTGGGTTTGTGGAAACTCGTCTCAACCATCGATGTGCTCGAAGATGATTGTGAGATCGAGGATGACTGCCTGATCACCGGCAAATGCTCCTTCTTCAACCGCGTGACCGCACCGGTCCCGGAGCCGATTTCCTCGACCTTGTTCCTTCTTGGCGCAGGCGCGTTCGGGTTGAGGCTTCGTCGTAGGAAGGCGTAAGGTAACTTGTAGCGAGACACAAGACACGTACTGGTCAAGATGATTCTACCGGCACTAACAGTCGCGGGTGGGGTCTTTAAAGCGGGGGAGAGCGCCTAAAAAGCGCTTTTCCCCGCTTTCTTTGTCGCCGCGTGTACTTGCAGCTTGACTGGTGACAAGTCTATCGGTTATCACAAAGGAGGTCGGGATGAAGAAGGCGGGTCTTATCGTTCTTTTGAGCGTGCTGGGCGTAGCGGCAGTCAGTGTCACCGCGGCTTTTGCCTATGACGATAAAGGCGGCGGAGAATTCTGGTTTTATCCTTCCGAGGTCACCTATGTGAACCGTGAATTCCCGACAACCGATGTGGGTACCGGTTCTTCAGAGCTCATGGTCCGGGATAAGACGACCGGCCTTAAAGAAAGCGGCCATTATACCAATATGCATGTTGCCCGCTCGTATATGCGCTTTGACGAGAGCGAGTTCGTCACTGCGCTGGGTTCTTCGAATATCCAGTCCGCTTCATTGATGCTCTATCTGAAGCCGAAAACAAACGGTGATTCGGACGTGATAAACGTGCGCCTGGTAACCGGCGCATCGACTTTGGATTATTTCCCCGGCTTGACCTGGGATGCTCAGGCGGATCTGGGCATTACCTTCGGGGAGGCCTATGCGGCCCGTGACGTCAGCCCGGATGATGCGGGTGCTTCCGGTACGCCTTTGCCGTGGACCGATTACGGCAGCTTCCATGATATGGCTGAGTTAGTGGGTGGGTGGAGAGACGGCGGGTTGGTCAATTACGGTTTTATCCTTGAGAACGATTTTGACGGGAAGTGGAAGGAGAATTCGTCAACGGATTATACGGTTGATTTTCCGGATGAGATGAATGAGCTGGAAACGTATTTCGTGAAGGGGCAGTCGTTCCCGTTCTTGAAGGTTACCACTGTTCCGGTCCCGGAGCCGGTTTCGTCGGCGTTGTTCATCCTGGGCGCCGGGGCGTTCGGGTTGAGGCTGCGCCGCAGGAAGGCGTAACTTAGTTCAAAAAAAGGAGTTTCCCGTGCGTAAGCTACTCTTTGTGCTTGCGGTCCTTCTCATCGGCCTGATCGGCCGTGCGGATGCGCTCGACCTTTGGGCTGATTTTCCCGATCACCAGGGCGACAATAACCTCTACGCGCTGGGTTTCAACTGGAAAGACGCCGTAGTCGATAAAACCCTGGCGTACCATTGGCTCGATGAGCTCGATGGCCTGGGCGGGTATGGGTTTTATGCGTTCGGGACCCTGGCGGAGACCGATTACCTGATACCGCTGGTCATGAAGGGTACGAACGAAGTGGTTTTGCATCCGGCAGTCCCGGACCACGCCGTAGAGGGCGATTCCAACCTGTATGACGGTAGCGGTTCGGATGATTCGATCGAAAACGCGGTGTTGCGCTACAACGTTCCCGCTACCGGCGTTTATGACATTGAAGGGGCATTCAACAAGGGCGATTACGGCGATAAATACGTTTACATCAAGATCAACGCCGATATCGTCTTCCAGGGACCGTTGAACAGCACGACGGCGTCTCAGCCGTTTAGCCTTTTGAATCGCAGCCTCGCGGCCGGAGATTATGTCTTTTTCCATGTTTCTCCCGGCATGACCAGCGGGGTTTTTAGCGACCGCGGAGATACGACGTATCTGACCGGCTCGATCGATATGGTCCCGGAGCCGATTTCGTCGGCCCTGTTTTTGCTGGGAGCCGGAGCGTTCGGGTTGAGGCTGCGGCGCGGGAAGGCGTAAGGAACTTGTGTCTAGTATAACAGGAGGAGTCATCATGCGTACGGTATTTTCGATTTTCATAGCCGCCGGGATCGTTCTGGGGGCTGCGTCTGCGGCGCGCGCGTGGGACGGGGATGATTACAACGTCTATCTGACCCCCAATCCCGCTGATATGGGGGATCTGGTGCACCAGTATTATTACGTCTGGAAACCGGATTGGGACCTTCCCGCGGGTGAGATCATTACCAAGGCCACCCTGGAATTCACCAATATCTGGGACTGGACACAGGAAGATGACGATGTCCTCTATGCCCGGTTGATGAACCGCTACAACACATCGGAATTGACTAAGCTCGTCAAGGGTGGCGATGTGTGGTATGGCGTTGATGATCAGGCGGAAGGCGATTTCTTCCAGGGGACCGGCAAGAGGATCGACAAGTGGTCCGATAAGCAGGGC
>CAZOGI010000033.1:0-17176 GCA_964579435.1 uncultured Planctomycetales bacterium | reverse complement strand
AGGCCGGCGAAATGCCGGGTGAAGAAATAGACCTGGTGCTGGCCGGTCTCGTCGCTCAGGGACGCACCTCGGTTTCCCGCATCTACCATCTGGAGCGCGGCTACGAAAAATTCGAAGAGAAATTGCAATCCCTCGGCGCCCATGTCTGGCGCGAGAAGGATTAGACTCCCGGCAGCGCCGAAAACAGAGGGTCTTGCCATGGTGGTCATGATCGACAATTACGATTCGTTCACTTACAATCTGGTCCAGTATCTCTCGGAGCTGGGAGCGCGGGTGGAGGTTTTCCGCAACGACCAGATCTCGGTCGGGGAGCTGACGCGGCGCGCGCCTGCCCGGATCATTATCTCTCCCGGGCCCGGCAGGCCGGAGCAGGCGGGGATTTCGATGGAGGTTATCCGCGCGTTCCGGGGGGCGGTGCCGATCCTGGGGGTGTGCCTCGGGCATCAGGCCATCGGCGCCGTGTACGGCGGCAAGATCGTCGGCGCGCGCCGTCTCATGCACGGCAAGACCTCGCCTATTTACCACCGCGGCGCCGGGATTTTCAAGGGGCTGCCGAATCCGTTCGAGGCAACGCGCTACCACTCGCTGGTCATCGATCCCGGTTCTTTTCCGGAGGGACTTGCCCGGACCGCCTGGACGAAAGACGGGGAGATCATGGGCGTTGCCGACAGCCGCCACAAGGTCTGGGGGGTGCAGTTCCATCCCGAATCGATCCTGACGCGCAGCGGCAAAAAACTACTGGCCAACTTCCTTTCCCTATGATCAAAGAAGCGCTCAAGAGCCTTTCCGAAAAAAAAGATCTTTCCGCTCAACTCATGCAACAGGTGATCACGCAGATCGTCGGCGGCTCCTGTCAGGTCGACGATATCGCGGCATTCCTGAGCCTCCTGGCGCAGAAGGGGGAGACCGCCGCGGAGCTCGCCGCCGCGGTCAAGGTCCTGCGCCAGCACAGCGAGCCGATCAAAACAGATCTGCCCAGGATACTCGATACCTGCGGCACCGGCGGCGACGGGTCGGGGACGTTCAATATATCCACGGTCAGCGCCTTTGTCGCGGCAGGGGCGGGAGTGGCGGTCGCCAAGCACGGCAACCGTTCCGTTTCCAGCCGCTGCGGCAGCGCCGACGTGCTGGAGGCGCTCGGGGTCAATCTGTCGATGGAGCGCGCGCGCCTGGGGGCTTGCCTTCAGGAGATAGGGATCGTTTTTCTCTTTGCCCCGAACCTCCACCCGGCAATGAAACACGTTATGCCGGCGCGCAAAAAGTTGGGCACCAAAACCATGTTCAATATTATCGGCCCGCTCATCAATCCGGCACGCGCGACCCACCAGCTGATCGGTGTGTACGCCGCGCGCTGGGTGCCGGTGCTGGCTGAGGTCCTGGCGAATCTGGGATCCAAGCACGTGCTGGTCGTCAGCAGCAGCGACGGGTTTGACGAGGTGTCGCTGACCGCCGAGACGCTCGCCGCCGAGGCAGGCCCGGGGGGGCTGCGCCAGTACCGCATCGACCCGGCGGCTCTGGGGTTTGCGGCGGCGCGCCGGCAAGACCTGGTCTGCTCCAGCGTCGAGGAATGCGTCGAAGCCGTCCGGGAGGTCCTCTCCGGCGTTCCGGGGGCGCGCCGGGATATCGTGCTGCTCAATGCCGGTTGCGCGCTGTATGCCGCCGATGAGGCCGGTTCCATTGCCGAAGGGATACGGCGCGCCGCCGAGTCGATCGACTCCGGCAAGGCGCGGGAGAAGCTGGAACAACTCAAGGAGTATTCGCGCTCATGAGCCAGGATGTGCTGAAACAGATCATCGAAAAGAAGAAGGAACGCATTCGTGCTGCCCAGGCCCTCTGCCCGCTGGAGGAGATGAAGGCGCGCGCCGCAGGCATCGGCGCTGCCTGTCGGCCGTTCGGTGCCGCGATCGCCAAGCCCCGGCAGATCGGTCTCATCGCCGAGATCAAAAAGGCTTCTCCGTCGGCCGGGCTGCTCCGGCAGGATTTCGACCCGCGTTCCATTGCCCGCGTCTACGAAGAGGCGCAGGTGCAGGCGATTTCGGTCCTGACCGAGGAGGACCATTTCCAGGCAGAGCCGGCGTTCCTCCCGGCGGTCCGCGAGGTCACGACGGTGCCGCTTTTGCGCAAGGATTTTATCATCGATCCCTATCAGGTCTATGAATCGCGCGTTCTGGGCGCCGACGCTATCCTGCTGATCGCCGAATGCCTGACGCGCGAGGCGCTCTCGGAGCTGATGGCCCTGGCGCGCGCGCTGGGGATGGAGACGCTGGTTGAGGCGCACGAGGAGAAAGAGCTCAAGAAGGTGGTCAATCTGAAGGCGCCGATCATTGGGATCAACAACCGTAACTTGCGCACCCTTCAGGTCGATACGCGCATCATTGAACGGTACTATCCGATGATCCCCAAAGGCACGATTACGGTCGTCGAGAGCGGTTTGAAGAGCCGCAGCGACGTTTCGTTCCTGAAGATTTTGGGGGTTAACGCGGTCCTGATCGGTGAGGTTTTTATGTCCAGTCCCGATATCCGTCGCAAGGTTGAGGAAGTGATGGGATGGTGAGGAAGTAAGAAGCGTGACACATGACACAAGACACAAGTAAATTCAAAATTCCAATGAGGAGACAGGGGTCTCGGTTCTTTGGTGCCTTGGTGGTCCGGGCGGTTTTTCGATGACCAAAGTCAAGATCTGCGGGATTACGAATCTGGCCGATGCCTGCGCGGCAGTCGTTGCCGGCGCCGACGCCCTCGGTTTTGTCTTTTACCGCAAGAGCCCCCGCTGGATCAGCCCTGCCCGGGCCGCGCGCATCTGTGCCGTGCTGCCGCGCCCGGTTGAGCGCGTCGGGGTGTTCGTCAACGCCGCGGAAGGTTTTGTCCGGCGCACCCGGCGTCGCTGCAGGCTTGATTTCCTGCAGTTCCACGGGGAAGAAAGCCCCGCGTACTGCCGGATATTCAAGGGGGCGCGGGTGATCAAGGCGTTTCGCGTGCGCGGCAGGCTTGATCGGGCGGCGGTTTCCCGCTACAATACCTATGCGTATCTTTTCGACTCCTTCAGCCGCACGTCCCGCGGCGGAACGGGCAGGCGTTTCGACTGGCGTCTTCTCAGAGGGCTGCCGCGCTCGACAGGCAAAACCGTTTTTCTCTCCGGAGGGCTGACGCAGCGTACCGTCGGCCGGGCAATTGCCGCCGTGCGACCGCAGTGGGTGGATGTTTCATCGTCCCTGGAGCGGTCCCCCGGGAAAAAAGACGCGGCACGAATGGTACGCTTTATCGACGCCGTGAGAAAGGCTTCCCGATGAAACGATGCCCCTTTTGCGCCGAGGAGATCAACGACCAGGCGGTCAAATGCCGTTTCTGCGGGGAGTTTCTCAAAGATAAACCCCGCCGCAGCGGTTGTCTCCTGGGGTGCCTGACCAGTTTATTCCTGACCGCGCTTTTCACGGTCGTCCTGTCGTATCTGGGGTTCGTTTTCATGAAAAAGCAATTGGGGCAGGTGCTTTCGGCGCTGCCGTTTCCTGTCCCCGACCTGCAGAACGTGCGTACTCCCCAGGAGCTGACGCAGTTCATCGCTGGGCTGTACGAATCGCTGCTGAAATTCATGGCCGAGCAGGCCAAAACGGCACTGTAGGAACCCATGATCCCCGACGCACGAGGACATTTCGGTGAATTCGGCGGACGCTATGTCGCCGAGACGCTCATCGCAGCCCTGGATGAGCTTGCCCGCGCCTATGCGCGCCTGCGCAGAGATCCTGCGTTCCGGCGGGAGCTTGCCGCCCTGCTGGGCGCCTACGCCGGACGGCCGACGCCCCTGTATTATGCGGCGCGCCTCAGCAAGCAGCTGGGGCTGCGTCTCTATCTTAAGCGAGAGGACCTCCTGCACACGGGGGCGCATAAGATCAACAATACCATCGGCCAGGCCCTCCTGGCGAAACGCATGAAAAAGCCCCGGGTCATCGCCGAGACCGGCGCCGGCCAGCACGGCGTGGCTACTGCCACCGTCGCGGCGCTCTTCGGCATGTCCTGCGATGTGTTCATGGGCGAGGATGATATCGCGCGCCAGGCGCTCAACGTTTACCGGATGCAACTGCTGGGCGCGCGGGTGATCCCGGTCCGCAGCGGTTCGCGCACCCTCAAAGACGCGATGACCGAGGCGTTGCGCGACTGGGTGACGAATGTGAGGCAGACGCATTATATTATCGGCACCGTCGCCGGTCCGCACCCGTACCCGATGCTGGTGCGGGATTTTCAGTCGGTCATCGGCAGGGAGGCGCGAAACCAGATACTGCGGCAGGAGGGGCGTCTTCCCGATTGCCTGCTGGCCTGCGTCGGCGGCGGCAGCAATGCCATGGGCCTGTTCTACCCGTTTTACCGGGATACGGGCGTTTCCTTCGTCGGGGTCGAGGCCGGCGGCCGGGGCAGGGGCCCGGGAAGACACGCGGCGACGCTTGTCTCGGGCAGGGCCGGCGTCCTGCACGGCACCAAATCCAGGCTCCTGTGCGACAGAGACGGCCAGGTCCTTGCAACCCATTCGATCTCGGCGGGGTTGGATTACCCCGGCGTCGGCCCGGAGCACGCGTTTTACCAGGAGACCGGCCGCGCCCGGTATGTCTCGGTCACCGACCGCGAGGCGCTGGAGGGTTTCAAACTTCTGGCGCGCAGCGAAGGGATCATCCCTGCGCTTGAGCCGTCGCATGCCCTCGGGTATCTGCCGCAATTGCGGAAACGGCTGAAACGCAACGCCGTGGTTATCGTCTGCCTCTCGGGGCGGGGAGATAAGGATATGGGGATACTGACGCGGGCATTGAAGGTTTCGCCGTCACCCGATACGACCGGTCCTCTGACGCCGGACACCAGACACCGGACGGCAAAACGATGAACCGCATCGATTCGGCTTTCAAAGAGTTGCGCCGGCGCAACAAAAAGGCGCTCATCCCTTTTATCACCGCAGGGTATCCGGACCTGGCCATGACCGAGAAGCTCGTTCCGGTTTTAGCCGCCCACGGGGCGGATATCGTCGAGCTGGGAGTCCCGTTCACCGACCCGATGGCCGATGGCCCGGTTATCCAGCAGGCGTCGCATGAGGCGCTCAACACGGGCGTGACGCTCAAGAAGATCCTGCAGTCGGTGCGCCGGATCCGCCGCAGCTGTGACGTGCCGCTGTGTTTGATGAGCTACTACAACCCGGTCTTTTGCTTCGGCCAGGAGCGTTTTGTGCGCGCGGCGGCGGCGGCTGGTGTCGACGGGTTGATCATCCCCGACCTGCCTCCCGAGGAGGCTTCCGCTCTGCGCCGCACGGCGCGCCGGGCGGGGCTGGCGCTGATTTTCTTTGTCGCTCCGACGAGCAGTTCGCGGCGCCGGCGCCTGGTTGCTGCAGTTTCAAGCGGCTTTATCTATTATGTCTCGCTGACCGGAGTCACCGGCGCGCGCGCCCGGCTTCCTGCGGGACTGGCGTCTTCTGTGGCCGGCCTCAAAGCGCTGACCCGCACGCCGGTCTGCGTGGGGTTCGGCATATCCCGTCCGCGCCAGGTGCGCCAGGTGCAGCGTTTTGCCGACGGAGCGATCGTCGGCAGCGCGCTGGTCAAAGTGATCCGCGATAACCGTAACAGTCCGCAGCTTCCGAACCGGGTTGCCTCGTTCCTGAGCGCCCTCAAAGGCCCATGAAAACAGCGTACGCAACGACCATTCTGGAGAACGGCCTGCGCGTGGTTACCCACGTGATGCCGGGGCGCAAATCCGTCGCTCTGGGCATCTGGATCCGCGTCGGCGGCCGCTACGAAGAGACGGCCAACAAAGGGATCAGTCATTTCCTGGAACATTTGCTCTTCAAGGGCACGCGCAACTACTCCTGCCGGCAGATCAAGGAATCCATCGAAGGCGTCGGCGGAAGCCTCAACGGTTTTACCGCCGAGGAGATGACCTGCTACCTGGTGAAGCTGCCCGCGCAGTATCTGGCGCGCGCGTTTCGCGTCCTCTCGGACATGGTGCGTGCGCCGTCTCTTCCGGCGGCTGAGGTCGACCGGGAGCGCGGGGTCATTCTTGAGGAAATGAAGATGTACCGGGACCTGCCCCAGAGCCATGTGCACGAGCTGCTCGATGCCCTGCTCTGGCCGGATCATCCGATGGGCGAGAGCATCATCGGCACCGAGGCATCGTTGCTTCGGACCGACCGGCAGGCGTTGCGTTCGTTTCAGCAGCGTTTCTATGTTCCTGCCAACATGGTGATCGCCGCGGCCGGGGCGTTTGAGCCCGCCCGTCTTCTCTGTCTTGCCCGCGCCGCGTTCGGCCGTCTCCCTCCCGGGGGCCGCAGCTCGTTCATGCGCGTGGGGGAGCCAGGCACGGGCCCGCAGTTTTTCCTGAACGCCAAGGCCACCGAGCAGTCGCATCTGGCGCTGGGGTATCATGCCTTCAGGCGCGACCATCCGCTGCGCCACGCCGCGGGGCTGCTGCATATCATCCTCGGGGCGAACATGTCCAGCCGTCTCTTCAACGAGGTCCGCGAGAAGCGCGGCCTTGCTTACGAGATCGGCAGCCAGCTCAAACGTTTTAACGATACCGGCGTCTTTCTCGTCCATGCGGGTATCGATAACGCCAAGGTCTACGACGCCCTCGGGTTGATCGTCGAGGAACTGGAAAAGACGACGAGGCGGGCGGTGAGCGCCGCCGAACTGCGGCGGGCCAAGGATTTTTACGGCGGGCAGCTGAGCCTGGGGCTGGAGGATACCCTGGAGCACATGCTCTGGCTGGGCGAGCCGATGGTAACGCAGGAGCGCACCTATTCCCTGGAGGATATCATCCGCCAGGTCAGGGCGGTTTGCGCCGCAGACATCCGCGCCGCCGCACGGCAGATCTTCCAGCGCCGCTGTCTCAACGTCGCCCTCATCGGCCCGCTGCAGGACCAGGAGAGACGCCTGCGCGCGCTCCTGGGCTGCCCCGGGGCATAAAAACATGGTCTTTTTCTATTTATTCGCGTTTTCCATCCTGCCCATTCTCGGGCTGATCTCCTTTTTCTTTTCGATGACCGAGACCGCGCTCATCGGCCTGAGCAAGATCCGCCTGAAACACCTGGTCGCCCGCGAGGCGCGGGGCGCGCGGCGCCTGGAACGGCTGATCCTGCGGCTGGACCGCGTGATCACCGCCATCCTCGTCGGGAATAACCTGGTCAATATCGCGATCTCGGCGATCATCACCGCCTGGTTCGTCATGCATTTCGGCCCCCATTGGGGGGCGGCGCTGGCCACGTTCGTCTCGACATGCCTGATCCTGGTCTTCTGCGAGATCACCCCCAAGCTCGTGGCCACCAAGCACGCCGAAAAGGTCGCGCTCCTGACGGCTCCGTTCATGGAGGTTTTTCTCGTTCTCCTGCGGCCGGCAACGGTCCTCTTCGGCGCCCTGAGTAACGCCATCCTCAAGGCGCTGGGGATCGGCCCGGGAAGGCGCTCGCCGCTTTTGACCGAAGAGGAACTGCGCCTGATGATCGAGGTCGGCCGGGAAGAAGGAGTGCTGACCGAGGAAGAGCGCAAAATGATGCACCGGATCTTCGAGTTCGGCGACCTGAAGGTGGCGGAGGTGATGGTTCCGCGCACGCGTATCGTCGCCGTCGAAGCCGCGACCCCGGTCGAGACGCTCCTGGCTACCGTCATCGAACAGGGGCATGACCGGATACCGGTTTACCGTGGCAGCCTCGATACCGTGATCGGGGTGCTCCATACCCGCGACCTCCTGTATATGGTGGAGAACCGCAGCCTCTTTGTCCTGGCCGACCTGGTGCGGCCGGTGCATTTCGTCGCGCGCACGATGCGGGTGAGCGAGCTGCTGAAGGTCTTCCAGACCGACAAGGTGCAGATCGCGGTCGTGATCGATGAAGGGTCCCGGCCGATCGGTTTGGTGACGCTGGAGGATCTCATCGAAGAGATCGTCGGTGAAATCGAGGAGACGCACCCCCAGCGCAACGTTGCCAAGAATTGATTGACAATGCTGCCGGCTCCGTGATAATATACGCCTGTTACGCGCGGGGCTGTGTGCGCGTACGCAGCGGTACGGACTCATAGAGTTGCAGAAAATCGTGCATGCGCAACCCAAGGAGGAGGTCCACATGGCAGAAAAAGGTTATTGCGTGAAGTGCAAATCATCCAAGGCAATGAAGGATGAGCAGAAGGTGACGATGAAGAACGGCCGCGCCGCGGTAAAAGGAAAATGCCCGGATTGCGGGACCGGTATGTATAAGATCCTCGGCAAGAGCAAATAACTGCGCTGAAGTTTGCCGATTGAGGTGCGGGTCCGGAGCGGCGGTACGCGCCGGACCCGTTCTCTTACAGGAGCATTCGCCATAGACGCAAAGACCCTCGCCCTTCGTATCGCAACGATCGCGCTCGCCCAACGGGTGATCGTCTTGGATATGCGTCAGATCTGCGGTTTCTGCGATTATTTCGTCATCGCCAGCGTTTCGTCGCTGCGGCAGGCCAATGCCGTTTCCGAGGCGATACAGGAAGACCTGCAGTCCGGCGGCAGGAAAGCTCTCAGTACGGTCCCCGCAGACGATTCCTCCGGTTGGATCGCCCTGGATTATTCCGGCGTCATCGCGCATATCTTCCACAAGCCGTTACGGGAGCTGTATGCCCTGGAGCGGCTCTGGTCCGACGCCAAACGGGTGCGCATCCCGCGCAAGACGCGCTAAACCGCATCAACCGCTCGACATGGTCCCGACTACCCAGGAACAACTCGTCTCTCTTTTGTGCAGCTGCGTCGCCGACTGCGGTTGGCATATCGCTCCGCAGGAAGTGCAGCTGGACGTGCCTGCAGATGAGCGCTTCGGCGATATCAGCGCTAACACCGCGCTGCGCCTCAGCCGCAGCGTCCGCAAGCCGCCGGCTGCGGTCGCGGCCCTGCTGCTGGAGCAGTTGCAGCGGCGTCTTCCCCAGAGTCCCCTGTCCGCAGTTTTTTCCCAGGTCAAGATCGCCGGGCCGGGGTTCATCAATTTCTATTATGCTGATTCCTTCCTGTGCGCGCGGCTGCGCGAGATAGTTCAGCGGGGTATGGAGGCTTTTCGTTTCGACGCCGCTGCCGGCAACTCGGTGCTCGTCGAGTTCGTGAGCGCCAACCCGACGGGGCCGCTCTCCGTGGCGCATGCGCGCCAGGCGGTGGTGGGGGATGCCCTCGCCCATATCCTGGAGTTCCTGGGATTCCGGGTGCAGCGCGAATATTACCTGAACGACGAGGGCAACCAGATAACGATCCTGGGCAACTCCGTGGCGCTGCGTTCCCGCGAGCTGGCCGGGGAGGCGGTGGTTTTTCCGGAAAACCATTACCAGGGCGAGTACATCTACGACATCGCGCGCGCGCGCGGCACGGTCGACGACGCTGCTCTGGCAGATTTTGCCGCAGGCTACATCCTGGCGATCATCAAGCAGGAGCTGGCGGATTTCGGCGTTTCCTTCGACAGCTGGTTCAGCCAGAAAGCGCTGGGCGCCAGCGGTAAGGTCGCCGGGGCGCTGGAGGCCTTGCGCGCCAAGGGGTATGTCTTTGACGCCGAAGGGGCGGTGTGGCTGCGCTCCAGCGCTTTCGGCGACGACAAAGACCGCGTCGTCGTCAAGAGCGACGGCTCCTATACGTATCTGGCCCCGGACATCGCCTATCACCAGGACAAATACGAGCGCGGGTTTTCCTGGCTCATCAACCTCTGGGGGCCGGATCATCACGGGTACATCAGCCGGCTCAAGGCGTCGGTGGCGGCATTCGGCCATGACCCCGAGAGCCTTTCGATCATCATCGTCCAGTTGGCGACGATCTTCCGCGACGGTAAGCCCGTGCAGATGTCGACCCGGCGCGGCCAGTACATTACGCTTCGGGAAGTTCTCGATGAGGTCGGCCGGGATGCGGCGCGTTTCTTCTTCCTGATGCGCCGGACTTCCAGCCACCTGGATTTCGACCTGGCGGTGGCCAAGAAAGAGACCGCCGAGAACCCGGTTTTCTACGTGCAATACGCGCACGCCCGCATCTGCAGCATCCTGAGCAACCGGCCGGCGGGGATCGACCTTTCCGCCGCGGACCTGGGGTTGTTGCGCCAGCCGCAGGAGCTTCTCCTGGCCCGCAAGATCATGCAGCTGCCTTCGGTGCTGCAGATCTGCCTTTCGGCCCGCGACCCGTCGCTCTTGACGGTGTACCTGATGGAGCTGGCCGAGACGTTCCATAAATTTTACGACGCGCACCGGGTTCTCGGCGAAGAGCCGCGTCTGAGCGAGGCCCGGCTCTGCCTGCTCGAAGGCACGCGCGCCGCACTCCTCTGCGGGCTCGCGCTCATCGGCGTCTCTGCGCCTGAGAAGATGCAGCGCAGCGGCCCCGCGGCATGAACAGTGCCACCGTCATTTCCCTTCCCCTTCCCGACCCGCTCCTCCAGAAAAATCTGACCGATCAGCTGGGCATCGGCGCGCTGTTAGGCCGGGTGCTGTTGAACCGCGGCTTCAAGACCGCCCCGGAGGCCGATGCGTTCCTGAACGTCGGGCTCTCGCAGCTGATCGATCCCTTCCGGTTTGCGGACATGGAAAAGGCGGTCTCCCTGGTGAGGCGTTCGGTCTCAAAGAAAAAAGAGATCCTGCTCTGCGGGGATTACGACGTCGACGGAGTTACGGCGGTGGCGGTGCTCAAGGAGGCTCTTCGCCGCGTCGGGGTCGAGGCGGGGCACTATCTGCCTCACCGGATCAAGGACGGTTACGGGTTGAATCCCGACGCGGTGCGCCTGGCAAAAGAGCGCACGGCAGGGCTGGTGATCACCGCGGATTGCGGGATCTCCAATGCCGAGGAGATCGCCGCGTTGCGCGCGGCAGGCATCGAGGTCATCGTCACCGACCACCACGAGCCGGCGACGGACGCGGCGGCGCCCGAGGCCTCCTGTATCCTGAACCCGAAGCTGCCGGGAAGCGGGTATCCTTTCCGGGAGCTGGCGGGGGTCGGGGTGGCGTACAAACTCTGCGAGGGGTTTTGCGGGAAAGCTGCGCGCGAGCATCTGGATATCGTCGCTTTGGGCACGATCGCCGACGTCGTGCCGCTGCGGGGGGAGAACCGCGTTTTCGCGCGTTTCGGGCTCGACGCTTTGAAAGAGGCGGCGCGGCCGGGGATCCGCGCGCTCCTGGATTCGAGCCGTTTCAGCGCGAACCGGCCGTTCAATGCCGGATCGGTCAGCTTTATCCTGGGGCCGCGCATCAATGCCAGCGGCCGCATGGATTCGGCGGAGTTGTCTTTGCGTTTACTCCTCAGCAACGACCAGGCGGAGGCCGTATCTTTGGCGGGGCAGATCGAGGCGTTGAATCGCCTGAGGCAGAAAGAAGAAGGGCGGATCCTCGCCGAGGCCGAGGCATTGATCAACCGGGAGATCAATTTCAAGGAGCACCGGGTGATCGTCGTGGCGAAAGAGTCCTGGCACCAGGGGGTGCTGGGGATCGTCGCCGCCAAGCTCGCCGATAAATTCTACCGGCCGACGATCCTTATCTCCAAAAGCGGCGCGCTCTGCAAAGGGTCGGGCCGTTCGATCAGGAACTTCCATCTGTTTGACGCGCTCAACGGTTGCCAGGAGAGCCTGCACAGCTTCGGCGGGCACAGTCATGCGGTCGGGCTGATGATCGCCCCGGAGCGGATCGAGGAGTTCCGGGAGCGGATAAACGAGGTTGCCCGCCGGCGGCTTATGGTGGAGGATTTGCTGCCGCGCATAGAAGTTGACGCGCAGCTGGGGCTGGATGCCTTCACCGGTGAGGCGGTCCAGGAACTGGCGCGGCTGGAGCCTTTCGGCACCGGCAATCCCGAGCCGCTGTTTCTGGTGCGCGGCCTGCGCCTGAAGGCAGAGCCCGAGACGCTGGCGCGGGAGACTTTGAAGTTTTGGGCGACGGATGGGGGAGCAACGGCTCAGTTTATCGGGTTCGGGATGGCTCGTTTTTACTCGAGCCTGCGAGAGGCGCAGTCATTCGATGTCGCCTGCAACGCGCGCATCGATTCCTGGCAGGGAAGGCGTTCGGTGATCCTGGAGGCGCAGGAGATATTTCTCAATCCCGCTACGCCTTGAGGAATCCGCCTTTTTTGATGCATTTGGCGCAGATATAGGCGCGGCGGGGATGCCCTTTGACGAGGATGCGCATCTTCTGCAGGTTGGGCAGGAAGGTGCGTTTGCTCCAGCGGGCGATCTTGCTGCCGGTACCGCCTTTTTTCTTCGCCAGACCTTTGCGGGAGACGACTTTACCGGTCTGTCCGCCTTTGCCGCAGAGGAAACATACTTTTCTCATGGCCGTCACTCCTTCATAATTGAGGTAAAATTCAAGTATACTGATAAACGACCGGTTGTCAAGGCAAATTAGGAATGCAGTTGATGGGGACACAAGACACACGTAAGATCAAAGACTGCGGTTCGCTGCACACGGTACGCTCTCCTCGATTTAAAGGTACACTGTCCCGCATGCCCAGGGGACACTTTCCCGAACAAAATGGAAAACGTCTCTAACGCTTTCTTTGGTGAATCGGCAAATTCGGTTTGCGATACGCCTCTTTCGTAGTACAATATCCCCTATGAGCATCTTTGCGTTGACCGTAAGCAAGAGGTTATTCCCGGCGCTGCTGTCGGTTGCCTGCGTCTGCGGGGTGCTGCGCGGCGCAGGGGCAGAGCAGATGGGCGGCGCAAGCGAATTCCTCTGCGAATATGCCATTCGCCTGTACAAGGAAGGCAATATTTCCGACGCCGTCCACCAATTGCGGAATTCCCTCCTGGCTAATCCCGCCAATAAGAACGCCAAGAACCTTCTCAAGAAGATTCTCCTGGAGCAGCTGCCGCCCAACAGTTACCAGGCGCTGCAGGAGCGTACGCAGCAGATGGACCGGCTGCAGGGACAGGTGCGCACGCTCGAAGGGGACGTCCAGCGTTATCAGCAGCAGATCCCGACGTTACAGGGGGAGACGTCAGCGAAGGAGACGCAGCTGAAGCAGCTGCAGCAGGAATTGGCCAGCGCGCGGGAGCGCGAGGAGCGCCTCCGGGAACGTGACGCCCAGATCGGGACGCTCAGCACCCAGTTGCAGAGTTCCTCGTCCCGGACCGAGGAACAGTTGCGCCGCCTCGGCGATGAGCTGCAACAACAGCGCCAGTCTCTGGCGCAGCGCCAGCAGGAGTGGCAGGAGTCGCTGCAGGAGCGCCAGAACCAGATTGCCGAGCTGAACGAACGGCTGGCGCAGGTGCAGCAGGAGCGGGAGGCTTCCCGCCAGGATCTTTCGGTTGAACTGAAGGAGGCCCGAGAGGCCCTGCGCGAAGCGCAGCAGGCAAAAGAGGACCGATTTGCCGCTCTCTCGCGCCAGATCCAGGAAAAAGAGGAGCAGATCCGCCAGCTCGCGCAGGAGAATGCCCAGACGCGCATGCAGGAAGAAAAAGAAGCCGGCTCCCAACTGGCGCGTATCGAGAAGCTGATGTCCGACATCGAGGAGGCCTTGCCCGAATTGCGCGCCTACCGGGGAAGCGCTTCTGCCGAACCGGATGATGCCCAGCTTGCCCGTATCCAGCGGCTCATGCGCGAGATCGAAGAGGTCCTGCCCGAAGAAGAGCTGGCCGATGTCCGCGCAAAAACCCAGAAACGGCGGCGTTAGTCCGCTCGGTATCCTTACCCGCGGGGTCCTGTCCCGTGTCCCTTGATCCTCTTATCCGTTCTACGCTTTCCCTCCTGAACATCAACCCCGACGATATCCGGGAAACGTTCCTGCGTACCGGCGGCCCCGGCGGGCAGCATGCCAATAAGAACGAGACGGGCGTGCGCCTGACGCACCTGCCCAGCGGTATCGAGGTTCGTTGTCAGAGCCGGCGCTCGCAGGCGCAGAACCGGCAGCGTGCCTGGGAACTGCTGTTGGGGAAATTGCGTGCGCATGAAGCTGCGTTACGTGTGCGGCTTCTGCAGGAGCGGTTCCGTGAACGCGCGCGCCGCCGCCGGCGTTCGGCGGGCGCCCGGGAGCAGATGCTGCAGGATAAGCGCCGGCACGCAGAGAAAAAACGGCAGCGCCGCCGCGTGTGCGAGTCGCCGGAATGAAAAGGACGTTTCTGGCGCGCGCCTTCCTGGGCGCAGGCATAGCCGTTCCCTCCTTCGGCGTTCTCCACAAGTTCGTTGCTGCGTGGGCGGTGCCGGTTTATTGCGTGGCTATGGCAGTCATGGTTTCCCTGGTCCTGCCCCGCGTTTTGCCTTTCTGCATGCGGCTGCGGCCGGGGACGGCTGTTACGCTGGGGCTGGTCATGTTTTTCGTTCTGCTTGCCTGTTTCGGCGCGTTGTACCCGTTGGCCGACCGCGGGTGGTGGGCAGGGGGCAGCGATCGCGATGAAGACTGCGATCTCCTCTCTCGCGCCCTCTTGACCGGGCAGTATCCGTATGATCAGCGTACCTATCTGGGCAATGCCCTGACCCACCTTCCCGGTTCCGGCATCCTCGCCGCGCCGTTCGTGCTGCTGGGGGATAGCGCATACCAGAATTTCTTCTGGCTCCTGATCTTTTTCGTCTGGTCCGCGTTTTTTTTCAAAGACCGGGCCGTGGCTTTGGCGCTGGCGGTCTGTTCGGTCGGGTTCTCGCCGGCGATTGTCCATGAGCTGATGACCGGCGGTGATTTGCCTGCCAATGCGCTTTCGGTGCTGGTGGCGCTTGCCTGGTGCGCGCAGTGTTTTACGGGTGCGCCAAGGGGAGTAACACCGTTGCTTGCCGCCGCCTTTCTGGGGGTGGCGCTCGCTTCCCGCTTGAATTACCTTTTGGTCCTGCCCCTGCTCGTGGCGTTTCTGTTTTACGTGCGCGGCGCGCGAATTGCCTGGCGCTGCGCGGTTTCGGTTCTCTTTTTCTTTCTCGCGGTCACCGTGCCGTATTATATGTTTGAGCCGCATCGGTTCGCTCCTCTGGCCGGGCAGTTCTCGAAATTAAGCGGCGGTGTTGCCGCCTATTCCGTCCTGGGCCTGTCGATTGCGGCCGCCTGCGCGCTTTCGTTGCGGCGGATGAGTACCCTCGCTGAGCTCTTCGGTGCCGTTGCTCTTTCGCAGGCGGTTCCGGTAGCCGGGGTGCTTCTTGTTGATGCCGTCAGGGGAGGGGTGCCGTGGTTTGCTGCGTCCGGATACGGGATCGCGTTTCTTTTTTTCGCCTGGGTCTTTGTTTTTTCCGGGCTTACGGCTGGCGGGAAAACGTTCGGACAGGCGCAAAAGTGATTGTCTGTCAAGAGGGAGTGTGCTAGTATAGCAGGAAGCAAAAAGCGTTTCGGGAAGACTTTGCCAAAGAGAAAGGGTTACGAAGATGCGCAGATCAGGTTTTGTATTGATTGCGGCGGTTCTGGTATGTATCTGGGCAGGCGTATCCGCTGCCCAGGAGTTTTCCGCGGATATAGTCTCCAGCGCCATGGGTCAGGTCATGCAAGGAAAGATTTACGTTGCCAAGGATAAGACGCGAATGGAAACAGCCGCTTCGATCACGATTTCACGCATGGATAAGCAGGTGATCTGGGTGCTGATGCCGCAGCAGCGTACCTATATGGAGATGCCGATGGACCAGGCCAACACCATGGTCGCCGGAAGCGAGAAGATCCCCAATGAGGTGGAGCGTAAGCTCCTGGGCAAAGAGACGGTCAACGGGGTCTCTGCCGACAAGTACCGCATTGTCTATACCTCCAAAGATACCCGGATGGTGATGTATTCCTGGCTCGATCCTTCCGGTTTCCCGGTCAAGTCTGCGGCAGAAGACGGGAGCTGGTCTATGGAGTACCGCAACCTGGTGAAAGGCAAACCGTCGGCGGACAAGTTCGACCTGCCCGCCGGTTACACGAAGATGTCGTTACCGTCTCTGGGCAACCTCTTTGACCTGGAGAAACTCAAAGGGCTCGATCTTGAGGAGAATTGATCCCGTTTTTCAACCGATGAGGAGGATTGAGCTATGAAACGCAGCGCAGGAACAGCGGCAGCGATCGTTTTGATGGCGGCAGGGGTTTGTTTTGCGATCCAACCGACCGCGCAGGTCGATAACAACGCCGGGACAACGGGCATGCCGGCTTACAGCGGGCAAAAGGCGCGCCTTGCCGTCGCCGATTTCGAAGTGAAAGCGGCCAAGGCAACGGGTGAGATCGGCAGCGGCTTGCGGGAGATGCTGGTGACGGCCCTCATCAACAGCGGGCGTTTTTCGGTGCTCGAGCGGCAGGTCCTGAGCGCCGTGATGCAGGAGCAGGAGCTGGCGGCATCGGGTGCCGCCCAGGCAGGTGATGGCGCCGCCCGCGGCAAGATCAAGACCGCGGATATCATCATTACGGCTGCGGTGACGGAATTCGAGCCGCAGGCATCCGGCGGCAATGCCGGTATCGGCGGCGGCGGCAGGGTCGGTTCGGGGATCCTCGGCGGCGTGCTGGGCGGGGCCTTGAACAAGGCGCATATGGCTCTGGATGTGCGCATCGTCGATACGTCCACCTCCGAGGTCCTTGCGGCGACGCGCGTGCAGGGCGAGGCCCGGGATATCGCCGGAGGCATCGGCATCGGATTCCTGGGGAACTGGGCGCTGGGCGGCGGGCTTTCGGGTTACGCCAACACCCCGATGGAGAAAGCGATCCGCGTCTGCATCATCGAGGCGGTCAAGTATATCTCACAGGCGGTACCGCCGTCGTATTACAAGTATTGAAGCGGCAGGAGGCTGTATGGCAAAACCGAAACTCTTGATCATCGACGACGAGGCCGAGGTGCGCAAGTGCCTGAAGGCGTACCTTTCCAAAAAAGTGGCCTGCACCATCCAGACCGCTTCCGACGGGAAGAAGGCGCTGGAGAAGATGAAGAAGACGCGCTTCGACGTCGCGCTCGTCGACATAAAGATGGCGGGTTTGAGCGGCATAGACGTTATCCGGGAGGCGGCGAAGGTCTCTGCGCAGACGAAGATGCTGGTGATCTCTGCCTATGACAGCCAGGATATCGCGGATGTGGCGCTTAAAACCGGGGCGCTGGATTATATCCCCAAGTCGTATTCGTTGGAGCAGGTAGGGGTGAAGGTGAAGCGGGCGCTGGCAGAGGCGGGCAAGTAGGCGCTGCGTTTTTGATAAGACACCAGATACCAGAAACAGGGGGTTTCATGTTTCTGGTGTCTGGTGCTTTGTTTTTAGACGTGCTTGGGGTTCTGCACGACGATGCAAGAGGCTTTCGTGCGAGTGCGGTTTTCGCAGTGATGCGGCAGGG
>CAZOGI010000032.1:0-17216 GCA_964579435.1 uncultured Planctomycetales bacterium | reverse complement strand
TCCGTTTCGACTCCGTTGCAATTGCGCTGTGTTTCCGCTATAATACGCATCTATGAACACCGAATTCGTCCAGAAGCTGCAGGGGATCATCGAGCGCGACCCGCGCTATAAACGGGACGCCTACGAGTTCGTCATGCAGGCGCTCTGGTTCACGCAAAAAAAAGCGAAACGGCAGGGCCATGTCTCCGGCCGGGAACTCCTGGAGGGTATCCGCGAGTACGGGATCGACCAGTACGGCCCGATGACCCGCACGGTGCTCTCGCACTGGGGGGTGCATGCGACGGATGACTTCGGCTCGATCGTCTTCAATATGGTCGACAACGGGATCCTTTCCAAGACCGAGACCGATTCGCCCGACGATTTCAAGAACGTCTACGATTTCTCGAGCGCCTTTGACGTCTTCCGGCAGGGCCGCGGCCGTCGATGAAGCATCCTGCGCGCGGGTTGTTTTACTAATAACCTAGTGTCCTAGTGTCTTTGTGACCTAGTGACCTAGTGACTTAGAGTGACCTAGTGACCTTCTTATGAAAACTCGCATCTACTACCACGATACCGACTGCGGCGGAGTCGTTTATTACGCCAATTACCTTAAATACATGGAGGAGGCGCGCACCGAGTATTTCCAGGAGCGCGGCATCAGCCTTAAGGAGCTTTGGGAAAAAGGCACCGGTTTCGTGGTCGCGCGCCAGGAGACCGATTACAAGGCTCCGGCGGTCTACGGCGACGTGCTCAGTGTCTCGACCCGTTTTACCCAGATCGGCCCGGTCAAGCTCATCGCGGAGCATCAGCTGCACAATCAGGCAGGCCAGCTCATCTGCCTGAATAAGACCGTGCTGGTCTGCGTCGACAGGCAGATCCATCCGAAATCGGTCCCTGAAGAGCTTAAACAGAAGCTGGCAGAAGAGCGTCCTGCCACCTGAGGAGGGTTCTGAATGCAGATCCTGATCATCGGAGGGGTGTTTTTGGTGGGTGCGGTGGTCTTGCTGGCCATCGGCCTCAGCAGCGGCTCAAAGAATAAGAGTTCGCAGGGGGAGCTTGAGCCCATCGTCCCCGCAGCCGCGCAGCGGGCCGAGGAGGAGAAGCGTCTTTTGCAGGATGAGGCGCGCCGGGCCGCGGAATCCCTCGCCCAGGCACAGGAGCAGCTTGCCCTGGAGCGTAAGCGCGCGGCTCATTTAGGCGAGGAATTGGCCCGTCTTCAGGAAGCGGCGCAGGCGCCGGTTGTCTCAGCCGAGGTGCAGCCCCTGAAAGAGGCGCTTGCCCAGAGGGAAAAAGAGCTGGCCGATGCAATCGCCGCGCTCGACGATTCCCGCAAGCAGATGAAGCGCAAAGAAGAAGAGACCGCCCTCCTTGAAAAAGATAACCACGCGCTCGTGACCCAGGCCAAAGAGCTGGAGCTGCAGGTCACCGAGCGCAGCCGCGAACTGGCCGAGTTGAAGGCGCAAGCGCCTGCCGCTGATGCGTTGCCGCGCGCAGAGGATGCGGCTCTGCAGAAGCGCCTGCAGGAATCCGAAGCCGCGCTGCAGGAGGCGCGGCAACAGCTCCTGGCAGCAACGGAAGCCGCGGCAGCTCAGGCGCAGGAGCTGCGCCAGGCCCAGGATGCTTCGCAAAGCGCCCGTGAAGGATCAACCCGGCTTTCCGCGGAAATCTCGTCGTTACGCGATCAGCTTGCTTCTGCCGCCGGCGCCTCGGCATCGCAGAAGCAGTTGCAGGAAGCCCTCGGCGAGCGGGACGCCGCGTTGCAGCAGCTTCAGACAATGCGCGCCCAGGAGCAGGCGCTGCAGGAATCGCTGCGGGAGAAAAGCGGGGAGATCTCCCGTTTGAGCGATGAAGTCAAATCCCTCAACGCCCGGCTCGTTGACGCCCAGGCCCAGCAGGCCGCGCAGCAGCTTGCTTCAGCCGAAACGGAGGCGGGCGCCGTAAGCCAGGATGATTACAACAAGCTCAAGGAAAAACTCGAGGCCGCCGAAAAGGTCCTGCGCCTGATCCACGGGGCGGGTTGATGGAGCGCCCCGGCAGGCGGATGCCTTTTCTCTCCTTGAGCGGCGCCGGCTGCCTTTTGCCGTTTCTGATCGGCTTCAATTTCATCTTCGGGCTGCTCTTCTTCAATTTCTACGTTTGGTTCACTCTCGAGGCAATACTCATCTCCCTCTTTCTCCTGCAGGTGCGCCTGGCCGTCCTTAATCTTGCCCGGCAGGCGCAGTCGCGCCGGGGCGGCAGCGAAGTGATCGACGTAGAGGCAAAAGTCCACGAGTGAGTTCCCGCCTCCGGGTCTTTGGTCTCGCGCAAGAAATCGGTTGACGTCTTCGAGCACGCGTGGTATATTCATCCCCAATTTTAGGAATTTGCTTTTTGCGGTTTAACCGAAAGGGAGGAAGTGATGGCTGAAGTACTGCTGATGTTGGCACCGATCGGATCGCTCCTGGCGCTGGGGTTCGCTTACCTTTATTTAGTGCCGTTCATTATGCGTCAGGACCAGGGGACCGAGCGGATGAAAGAGATCGCCGCCGCCGTCAAGGTCGGCGCGCAGGCGTACCTGAAGCGCCAGTACCTGGGGGTTACCCTGTTTTTCGTGGTCGTCTTTGCGCTCCTGTGCCTGATGGCTGCTAAGGGGTACCTGGTCTGGTTCGTCCCGTTCGCCTTTCTGACCGGCGGGTTTTTCTCCGGCCTCTCCGGCTTCCTGGGCATGAGCGTCGCCACGTCCTCCTCCAACCGCACGGCTGCCGCGGCGATGAAGAGCCTCAACTCCGGCCTGCGGGTTGCGTTCTCCGGCGGCGCGGTGATGGGCCTGACCGTCGTCGGCCTGGGGTTGCTTGATCTGAGCATCTGGTATTACCTGCTTGACTGGTACTATTCGACCCATCCGGTGCCGATGGGGATCGACAAGATCGGCGCCATCACTTCGACCATGCTCTGCTTCGGTATGGGCGCCAGTTCCCAGGCGCTCTTTGCGCGCGTCGGCGGCGGTATCTTCACCAAGGCTGCCGATGTGGGCGCCGATCTGGTGGGCAAGGTCGAGGCAGGCATCCCCGAGGATGATCCGCGCAATCCCGCGGTCATCGCCGACAACGTCGGCGACAACGTCGGCGACGTCGCCGGCATGGGCGCCGATTTGTATGAATCCTACGTCGGCTCCATCGTCGCCACCTCCGCCCTGGGCGTTGCCGCGGGCCTGGGCCTTGCCGGCGTCACCGTGCCGCTGGTCATGGCCGCGGTCGGCGTGGTCGCCTCGATCATCGGCACGTTCTTCGTCAGGAGCGGCGAGCAGGCAAGCCAGAAAGTTTTGTTGGCGGCGCTGCGCAAAGGGGTTTTCGCCAGCTCCTTCATTGTCCTGGTCGCTTCGTTTTTCCTCGTCAAATACACCCTCGGTATGGAGCATATCGGGGTCTATTTCTCGGTCATCGCCGGGCTTATCGCCGGGGTATTGATCGGCCTGGTCACCGAGTATTACACCTCCAGCGGTTTCAAGCCGACCCAGTTCATCGCCGACCAGGCGGTCACCGGCCCGGCGACCGTGGTCATCGCCGGTATCGCCGTGGGGATGATGTCGACTGCCGTGCCGGTGCTCATCGTCGGCTGCGCGATCCTGGCCAGTTTTTTCCTCTCCGGCGGCGCCTCCAACTTCAACTCCGGGCTCTACGGTATCGCTATCTCGGCGGTCGGGATGCTCTCGACCCTGGGGATCACTTTGGCGACCGACGCCTACGGCCCGATCGCGGATAACGCCGGCGGCAACGCGGAAATGTCGAAGCTGCCGCCTGAGGTGCGCAAGCGCACCGACGCGCTCGACTCCCTCGGCAACACCACCGCCGCCACCGGCAAGGGGTTTGCCATCGGTTCGGCCGCACTGACCGCCCTGGCGCTCATCGCGGCGTACAAGGAGGAGATCGTCAAGTTCGGCGCCAATATCACCGGCACGATCATGAACCCGATGGTGCTGGTCGGCCTTTTCATCGGCGGGATGCTGCCGTTCTTGTTCTGCTCGATGACCATGCGCGCCGTCGGCCGCGCTGCCGGCAAGATCGTCGTCGAGGTCCGCCGTCAGTTCAAGGAGATCGCCGGGCTCATGGAAGGCAAGGCAAAACCCGACTATGCCCGCTGCGTCGACATTGCCACTGCCGCGGCGCAGGGGGAGATGATCATGCCTTCGCTCCTGGCGATCTCGGCGCCGATTGTAGTCGGCGTGGTGCTGGGGGTCGAGGCGGTCGGCGGGCTGCTGACCGGCTCGCTCGTTTCCGGATTCGTGCTGGCGATCATGATGGCCAATTCCGGCGGCGCCTGGGATAACGCCAAGAAGTACATCGAAGAAGGCCACCACGGCGGCAAAGGTTCCGCGGCGCACAAGGCAGGTGTCGTCGGCGACACGGTCGGCGATCCGTTCAAAGACACCTCCGGCCCCAGCCTCAACATCCTGCTGAAGCTGATGTCGATGGTTTCGATCGTCTTTGCCCACTTTATCGTGGTCAATGCTTTGATAAAATAGTTTAAAAAGTCCATTTTGTTTCAACAGGGCGCTTTTGCCGGAAACGGTAAAAGCGCCCTGTTCTTTGTTCGTTGCCCCTTAATGGTCAGTTCCCTGTCTCTTACTTGTTCTTTTGAATTTACTTGTGTCTTGTGTCTGGTGTCTTGTGTCAAGTTTCAAGTGTCAAGTCGCCGTTTTTTCCCTTCCCAACCCTTCTGCCCAGCGGTATAATACCGCTTATGAGCGATGTGGAGTTCATCCGCTCCTGCATCGAACAGGGAGGAGAGCTCTGGGATGAGTTCCTGAAGCGCTACTCCCGCGTCGTCTACGGCGCAATACATTCGGTTTTGCGCAACGGCGGTTTTTCCTCTAAACACTCCCCTGCGGTTGCCGACCTTTTCCAGGAACTATTCCTTTTTTTAGTCAAAGACAGCTATTGGAAACTGCGCAGTTACCGCGGCCAGAACGGCTGTTCTTTCGCTACCTGGCTGCGCCAGGTTGCCGTGAACCATACCATCGATTTCCTGCGCACCAGCCGGCGCGACGCTTCTCTCGATGAAGAAGACGCGCACGGCCGTACGCTCGCCCAGTTGATCGCCGATCCGGGGCCGCTGCCGGCGGAGTCGGCGGAAGCGCTGGAGCGCGCTGCGGCGCTGCGCGGGTGCGTGCGGGAACTGAACAGTGACGAGCAGCTCTTCCTGTCCCTGCATTTCGCCCAAGGCGTCAAGCTGCCGGCGCTGGCCCAAATGAGCGGGATCTCGCGCCCGGCAGCGGATATGCGCAAGCAGCGGCTTCTGCAGCGGCTCAAGGAGTGCGTGCGCCGCAAAGGTTTTGCGTTAGATTTTTAGCCCCGCATCGTCATATAGGGGGGAGAGGGGATCATGGAAAACGACTTTGAAGGCATCCTGAAGCGCCTTTTGCGGGAAAAGCCCGCAGCGCAGCCCGGACCGGATCATCCCGGGGAAGAGGAGCTGGCCGGCCTGCGCGGCAACACCCTGGCCGCCGCAGAGAAAGAGGCGGTTATCGCGCATCTGCTGGCATGCGCGCGGTGCGCAGAGCGGTTTGCCCTTGCTTTGGAGAGCGAATCGCTCGCTGCGCCCGTTCCCCGGGACTTGCTGCGCAAGGCCTTGCGGACGCTGAAGCCGCAGGACTCCTTGGGGATCTTGGAGATCGTGCTTGAGATCAAGGGCAGGATGATGGAGCTGGTGCGCTCCAGCGGCGATGTCGTCTTCGGCCAGGAGCTTATCCCGGCTCCGGTCCTGCGCGCCCGGCGCCTCTCTGATTTTACCGACGAGGTGGTGATCCTGCGCGATTTCGAGCGGGTGCGGGTTGAGGTCAAGGTCGAGAACAAGGGCGGGCGTTTCTGCGCCATGGCGGTCCAGGTCAGCGATAAGCGCAGCGGTTCCCTCCTGAAGGACGTGCGTGTCAGCCTCCTGCGCGAGGAGACGGAGCTGGAGTCCTACGCCGGCCAGGCCGGCAGGGTGGTCTTTGAGCACGTTGATTTCGGGACCTACCGGCTGGTGGTCACCGCGCTGGGCGAAGCGGTGGCGGCGGTCAGGATAGAGTTATGGTCATGAGGGAGAAAGGGGAGCGATGCGTCCGACGCTGATCCTGGAAGTGCTGGCACGGGGAAAGAGCCTCTCGATGAGCATCCTTGACTACGCCCAGCTTTCCTCGACCGTGCGCCATTACTCCCAGGTGCCCTACCGCAGCGCCGAGATCGATGAGCTCTGCACCGAGGTCCACTCGATCATGCGCCGCGCCGCCCGGCCGCTTCCCGAGGAAGACAGCCTCCAGCGCCTGCGCGCCGCCGGCGCCCTCCTGTGGGGGCACCTGCTCTCGCGCAGCGCCAAGGACCGGCTGCAGGAATGCGGCGGCGGCGACCTGCTCGTTTTGCTCGATGAGGAGCTCATCGGCATTCCCTGGGAGCTGCTGCACAGCGGCGCCGATTTCCTCTGCTGCCAGTTCAACATGGGCAGGAGCGTGCGCACCAGCTTTGCCGCGCCCGCCCAGCGCTACCGCGATTCGCGCGCCGATCTCTCGATGCTGATCCTGGCAAACCCCAACGGCGACCTGCGCGGCGCCTACCACGAAGGACTTTCCATCCGCAACCAGTTCGACCGCTCCCGCCGCGACCTGGCCATCGATTTCAAGTCCACCGCCATCGACACCCTCTACGTGAAGAAACACCTGCGCAATTACGCGATCGTGCATTTCGCCGGGCACTGCGATTATTCGCAGCTTGACCAGCGCCAAAGCGGCTGGGTCCTGCGCGACGGGAGGCTGACGCCCGAGGATATCCGCCTGCTCGGGGAGGATGGCCAGATGCCGTCGCTCATTTTTTCCAATGCCTGCCAGTCGGCGCGGGTGCAGTCGCTTTTCTGCCAGGAGCGGGTTTACGGCCTCGCCGCCTCGTTCCTCCTGGCGGGGGTGCGCCATTATATCGGCACCGCGGTGCGCGTCGCAGACGAAACAAGCCTTATCTTTGCCCGCGCTTTTTACGAGCAGCTCCTCAAGGGCCGTTCGATCGGCGAGGCGCTGCGCCAGGGGAGGCTCAAGCTCAGGCATGAACATCCTTCGGGGATCGCCTGGGCCGGGTACCTGCTCTACGGCGACCCCGGGTTCTGCTTTTTCCCGCCGCCGCTGCCCCAGCGCCACGCTGTTTCCCTGGTCGCGGGGGCGCGCAAAAAAGCGCCCCAGGCGCTGGTCCTGGCCGCGGCGCTCATCTGCGGCGTTTTCCTGGTCTCGACGCTGCCGACGCGCAGCGCCGGCGTCTATTACCGTTTCGGCCGCCTCAAATCCCTCTACGAGCGCGGGGCCAATGCCGAGGTGATCCGCCTGGGGGAGGGCATTGCCCTTCAGGAGGCGCGTTTCCTGCCGGTCTATCCGCTGCTCATCCAGAGTTACTGGCGTCTGGGCCGGGCCGAAGAGGCGCTCCAGACCGGCTTCACCTATGCCTTCGAAAGCCAGAAGCGGGGGGATGGGCGTTCGCAGGCCGATGCCTACACCTGGATCGGCTGGCTCCTGCAGCAGAAGGGGCAGTACCAAAAGGCGCGTGACTTCCTCGACCAGGCGCTGGCCAAGGCCCGTTCGGCAAACGACGCGTACCACGAAGCGATCGTTTTGCGCAAGCTGGCCGTCTGGCATATCGACAAAGGGGAGAACGACGCTGCCCTGGCCCTTTTGACCCGCAGCTCCGAGATCAACCGCGACCACCTCTATTCTTCGCGCCACCGCTACAATTTGGCCTGCGACTATTTCGACATCGGCCTGGTTTTCCTCAACAAGGACGATCCCCGCGCCGCGCGTTCTTTCTACGATAAAAGCTCGCAGCTCTTCAAGACCCTGAATGCCGCGCGGGAAATGAGCGATTACTATTTCAATATGGGGGAGATCCATTTGATGGAAAAGCAATATTTCCAGGCGCTGAAGCTCTACCAGCGCGGGATCAGGATCGACGAGGCCCACGGCAACCTCCCCAGCCTTGCCGCCGACTACTGCATGCTCGCCGAACTCTACGGCGAGATCGGGGATGATCGTTCGGCGCAGGAAAATTTCCAGCGCTCCATCGAGATCGCCTCGGGGATCGACGCCCCCCAGGAGCTGGCGTCGGCGTATTATTCTTTCGCTTCTTTCCACAGGAAGCTCGGCCGTCTCAGCCGTTACCGCGAATACCTGCGTTTGGCGCAGGAGCTCTACGCCCGCATGGACCTGCCTACCTATCAGGAGATCAAGGAAGAGTTCCTCCATCTGAACGAGTATTAGGTATTAGAGACGGGTATTAGAGACGCTTTCCATTTTGTTCGGGACAGTGTCCCCAGGCCAAGCTGGACAGTGTACCTCCAATCACCCACGTTCTTCGCTGTTCTTCCGGTGACCTGTGAGTGGTGACTGAGCACTTTCTTCGTTAGATTTTCCCGCTTCCTTCGTCTAACACGGCGAAAGGAGGAGGGTATGGATAAAGTGAGGAGTAGGGAGTTAGGAGGGGGGCAGGGGCAAGGAGCTTGTTGTGCGATTGCGGTTCTGGCGGTTGCGTTGATTTTGTGCGCGCGGCCGGGGCTGGCGCAGGAACAGGAGTCGGAGTGGGAAGAGCTGACCGGCAGCGCCTGTCCGGTCTCTGCAGCCTGGATCGATCCCGGCGATGGTCGGCACCTGTTCATCTCCCGGGAGTCGGCGCTCCTGCGCAGCCTCGACGGCGGCAAGACCTGGGAAGAGGTTTTGAATGCGGGCGGGCGCGTCCAGGTGCGTTGTATCGAGGCAGGCCCCGAAGGGTATTACGCCGGGACTTCGGCAGGGCTGTATCTGAGCCGGGACGGGCAGGGGTGGCGCCGGGTTTTCCGCCGTTCAAACTCAGCCGAGAACGATTGCCTTTGCATCGGTTTCTGCGGCGCGGATATCTATCTGGGCACCGGTGCCGGGCTCTGGGTCAGCCGTGACCGGGGCCGTTCCTGGCAGAAAGAGCCGGGTGTTTTCGCCGGTGAGCCGGTCCGCGGCATTGCCGTCGGCAAAAGAGCCGACGGGCATATCTTCGTCTCTTCGGGCAGCGTGCTCCAGCGCCGGCAGAAAGGCTCGCCTGCCTGGCAGAAGGTGTTTTCGCATACCGACCCCACAGAAGCGGCCGAAGAAGTTGTTTCAGCGCAGGCCATCACGGAGCCTTCCGAACCCCAGCGGCATATCCGCGCGCTCTGCCTCGATGAGCGCTCATCCGGCCGTCTCTATGTGGGGACCGAGGACGGGGTGTTGGTCAGCGAGGACAGCGGCACGGCCTGGCAGCGCCTGCCGGACGAAGGTTTGCTGCGCCGCGCCGTTACCGGACTGGCGGTTTCCGGCGAGGGAAAACTGTTCTGCGCCACCCCCTCCGGGATATTCTCTTTCGGCCCGTACCGCTGGAAGGAGCGGTCGCTGCGCCTGCCGGTAACAGACGTGCGCGCGGTGTACTGCGCCCGGGACGGCCTGTATGCGGCGACAGCCGACGGATTCTTCCGCGCCCACCCGGCGCCGGAAGAGCGCGTTGCCGAAGGGGAGGCATTGGATCCGGAAGCGCTCGTCAGCGGCGATCCGGACATCGCGGCGGTGCAGCACGCAGCCGTCGATTACGCGCAGGTATCGCCGGAGAGAATAGCGGATTGGCAGCGCCGGATGCGCCGCCGGGCATTTTTCCCGCAGTTGAGCGTCGGTTTCGATTACGACAACGACCGCACCAACAACAGCAATATCTGGGGTTCCTACGGGAGCGCCACCACCTCCGGCAAATATTATGCCGGCCCCGATACCCAGACCAAATACGACCAGCGCAACTGGGATGTTTCCCTGAGTTGGGACCTGGCGGATATCGTCTGGAGCGATGCCGAGACCTCCATCGATACGCGCGCGCGCCTGATGGTGGAGTTGCGCAACGAGCTGCTCGATGAGGTGACGAAGCTTTATTTCGAGCGGCTGCGCCTGAAGGCGGAACTGGCGGGAGACGAGCGATTAAGCTCCAGGAAGCGCGCCGAAAAGACGTTGCGCTTGGCGGAGCTGGCTGCCCAACTGGACGGCCTCACGGGCGATTTTTTCTCGCGCCAATCAGTGCATCCGGTTCCGGGCATCTCAAAAAAGTAGTTGTTTTTTCGGGAAAAGGAGGGGATAATAATTCTGGGTAACCGGTACTCTGCATCAGTGAGGTTCGCGCAGGCGCTTTTAGGTTCCCGGTTGATTGACGGGCGGGCTGCTCTAAATCCGAAGAGGTGTGGTATGCCGGATAACGGGCCTCAGAACTGCTGGGAGTATTGGAACTGTCCCAAAGAGATCTCAGAGCATTGCCTGGTGTACAAGGAGAAGGCGGGACGCCGGTGTTGGGAGGTTTCGGGTAACTTTTGCCCGAAGCTGAAGAACGACTGGGACTGCCGCTGGTACAACAGGCTCAACGCCGCGACGACGAACTTCTCGTAGCGCAACAGGGATTTTTGGTGAACGATCCGACCCTTCCCCAAGACCGCAGGCAATCTCGCCGTTTCCGCGTCAGCTTTATCGTGACCTACCACGTGCACAAGCCGCTGGAGGTCATCATGATCGTCGGCTCGCGCGAGATCAATGCCGTGATGCTTGATCTGAGTTCCGGCGGCATGTCGTTCTTCACGAATTACCCCATCCCCGTTCAGTCGATCCTCATCATCCGTTTCACCCTCATCAACCCCTACGTGCCGGTCGAAGACCGCATCCACACCATGCACATGAACGGCGAAGTCCGCCATTGCACGGAGCTGGAAAAAGGGGAGTTCCGCCTGGGGGTCTGCTTCCATGAGGTCAGCGACAGCGATAAGCAGATCATCGAGCGGTTCGTCGAGCAAGCCTTCCGTCACAAGCCGAATCCATGAGGAAATTCTGGGCTATCGTCTCGGGGCTCTACCTGGCGCTCTGGGCGGCCCTGGCGCTGGTCTCGGTCATCTTTACCGTGTTTTTCGGCGACCAGGCGAGCCTGATGTCGGCTCCTGCGCAGCGCTTCGTGAGCCTGGGATTCGGCCTCTTTTTTGCCGCAGCGCTCCTGACGGTGGGGATCGGCACCCTGCGCTTAAAAGCCTGGGCGCGCATCGCCTTGCTGGTTCTCTCGGCCTTGGTGCTGGTTGCCGGCGGGATCGGCGTGCTGGGGATGCTGGGGGTTTGGCTGTTCATGCGCTCGCGCATGGAGCTGGGCGCGGCGCATGTGGCGGTCGCGGCGGTTTATGCGCTGCTCATGGTGGGCGTGCCGCTGTTTTTCGTCATTTTTTTTACCCGCCCCCGCGTCAAGGAGCTCTTCTCGGGGCAGCCGCATCCTGCAGGGGCGCGGCCGCTGGGGATCAGCCTGATCGCGGCGCTGGCGGCGGTTTCGGCTTTGGGGCTGCTGTGGACGTTGCTTGTCGTGCCCGCGCAGGTCTTCCCGCTCTTCGGCGGGACGCTGCGCCTCTCGGGCGTCTGGATGAAGCTTTACTGCGCCGTATTCGCCGCAGCCAGCGCGCATATCGCCTTTGCGCTTTTTCGCCTGCGCAAGAGCGGCTGGGCGGCGGCAATGGCGTATTTCTCTTTTTCCCTGCTGCAGAATTCGTTTTTCCTCTTCAGTCTGAACCCGCAGTACCTCAGAGAGGCGACGCCCGGCGTGCTGACCGGAACCGAGGTTGACCGGTACCTGGTCATGTTGCGCGTCGGCACGCTCATCGGCGTTCTCTTCCACATCTTCCTTGTCTGGTACCTCTGGCGTCGCAAGCCGGTGTTTCGTTCCCGTTGAGCGGTAGGGGCGAGCGCTCGGCCTTCGAAACTTGACACTTGACGCTTGACACCTGACACAAGTAAAGTCAAAGTTTCAATTAATAGACCGGGGACTAATTGAAGCGGGGCGGAGGTTTGTTTTGAGCAGGACGTGGTGAGGCCGAAGCGGGCATGGATCGCCCGCTATAGGGATGCCCGGCGAGAGCGAGGCCGTAACCCCGAGCGCAGCGTCCCCACGCCGGGGGGACGCCCTTACTGGGCGCTCCTGCGAGAAACAAACCGAGCACCGCGATGATTAAGCGTTAAGCTTTTCCCGGCCCGATCAGCCCTTTGCGCGCCAGGCACATCGTCGCCAGCGCGCAGTACTCCAGGGCCTTTTCGCGGGGCAGGGGCAGGATGCGGGTGAGCCCGTCGGCGAGCCGCTCGACGGTCTTGGCCCCGTCGATGAGCTTGAGGAAGAAAAAGGAGGCGGTGAGGTAGCTCTGTATCTCCTGCGGCGTCCAGAAGAAGGCGGTACTGATCAGGCGCACCGATGAGCGCAGGTGCTCCATCCCGTCGCCGCGGAAGCGTTTTACCGGGACGTCGCGCAGGAGCGAGAAGGGGATGAAGTTGGTGCGCTGGTGGTTGTAGTGGCCGTGCTCCCGGCAGAGCACCACTCCCAGCTTCGGCGCCTCGCGGGCGAAAGCGGTCTTCTGGTGCGGGGTCGTCGCCTGCCCGAGGGCGCTGTCGGCGTTGAAGCGCTTGAGGCTGATGCGGTCAAGGAAACGCTGTTTGAGCGGATAGCTGGCGATCGTCTCTCCCGGGGTGAAGATCATGTGCGTGTAGAGGGGGGCGATCCCGGCTTTTTTCATGAGCATCGCCGCCCGCAGCATGTGGGAGGTGTTTTCCCCCTTGGCGACGATCTCGGCCGCCTGGTCGCTGAAACTTTCGATGCCGATCTCGATGCCCACGCAGCCCGACCGTTTCATGAGCGCCAGGACGCCTCTGTTCGTGACGATATGCTCGGCGCGCGAGAGCCCGCACCAGACCAGGCGCAGCTTTTTCTCCAGGATGAGCCGGCAGAGTTTTTCCATCCAGTCGCGCCTGATGAGCATGTTGTCGTCCCAGAAATGGACGGCGCGGATCCCGTAGTCGGCGATATTACGCTGGATCTCGGCGACGATATTCTCGGGTGAGCGCATGCGCAGCTTCCGCTCCCAGAAGATCGGCGAGGTGCAGAAGGTGCAGTTGTAGGGGCAGCCGCGCGAGCCGATAAGGGGCAGGCGCCTTCCTCCGGTGACGTGCATGGGCGAATCGTAGCGCTCCAGCGGCAGGAGGGAGTAGTCCGGGAAGGGGAGCGCATCCAGGTCCGTAAGGTACGGCCGCGCCGGGGTGCGCGTCAGGGCGCCCTGGTGTTTGAAGGCGATGCCCCGGATATCCCGCAGTTTCGTTTTCCCGCCGATCTTGCTGCGCAGCAGCTCCAGGAACGTTTCTTCCCCTTCGTGCAGCACCACGCAATCGGCAAAGCGCAGCGCTTCCTCGGGAAGGAGTGTGGCATGGACCCCGCCGTGCACGAGGAAGCTTTGCGTATTTTTTTTGACGAACCGCGATATCGCGAAGGCGCTCTCTGCCTGAACGCTCCAGTACGAGATGCCGATGACGTCCCATCTGCGGCCGGTGATGACGCGGGCGATCTCCCGGGGCGAGGCGCGCATGATATGGGCGTCGTAAATGCGGACCGTCACCTCCGGAAGGTTTTTTTTGATAGAGGCCGCCAGGTAACAGAGCCCGACGGGCAGGGTGCGTTTGGTCGTGTCGTTTATGTGCGAGAAGAGGGGGTGGATCAGCAGGACCGAGAAACGTTCCCTGTGAGCCGCCTTTGCGCGCGTTGCGCGTTTTTCGGGAAGCGGGCCCGGTTGCGCTGCGGCAGAGGAGAAGGCAGGCAGATAGCGTTTCTTTAATCGCGTCGTAATGGACATGCCCTCATTATAGCAGGAGTTAGAGACGTTTTCCATTTTGTTCGGGACAGTGTCCCTAAGCTATGCTGGACAGTGTCCCTTAACCAATTTGTTCGTCTCTAGTTGCAAGTTTCTTGTGTCAAGCTTCTGCCTATGCTATAATGCCTCGCATGTACAACCTCCACTGTCATTCCCTGCTCTCCGACGGGGTCCTAGTGCCGTCGGAGCTTGCCGTGCGGTTCGCCGCCCGCGGTTACAAAGTCATCGCGATCACCGACCACGCCGACTACAGCAACATCGATGCGGTCTCCCGCGCGATCGTGCATTTCTGCCGGCGCTGGCCTTCGAACGCCCCCATCGCGGTCCTGCCCGGCATCGAGCTGACGCATGTCATGCCGCAGCAGTTCAAGCCTCTCTGCGCCCTCGCGCGCAAGCGCGGGATCAAGGTGGTCATTGGCCACGGGGAGACGGTGGTCGAGCCGGTCATTCCGGGGACCAATCGCGCGGCGCTTGAGGCAGAGGTCGATATCCTTGCCCATCCCGGCCGGATCACCAAAGCCGACGCCCTTCTGGCGGCGCGCAAAGGGATCTTTCTGGAGTTGACCAGCCGCTGCGGGCACAACCGCACCAATGCCCACGTTGCCCGCATGGCCCTTGCCTGCAAGGCGCCGTTGATCATCAATATGGATGCGCATGAGCCCGGTGATATCCTCGCGCCCGCTCAATTGGCGAAGGTGGGGCTGCGTGCCGGCCTTTCCCGCGCGCAGCTGGCGGCGGTGCGGGTGAGGGTTGGGAAGTTTGTGCGTGGGGAGTTGGGAGTTAGTAGTAGGGAGTAGGGAGTGGGGAGTAGGGAGATTTTGCATTTACTCCTAACTCCTAACTTAACATGTGTCATGTGTCTTTTTCTAATAATAGAGGAGGCCCCATGAACCGTCCATTCGTTTTCATCGTACTGCTGGCAATTACGTTCGGCGCAAGCGGCTGCGCCACTCCTTCCAGGCATAGCTCCGATTCGCCCACCATGCTTGAGCCGCAGTCGATCGGCAAATTCACCGACCTGCCGGTGCCCATGGGGTTCAAGCCCATCCCGAAAGAATCCTACTCCTTCGAAAGCGCCAATATGCGGGTCGCCCTCCTTAAATATGAAGGAAAGAGCTCGCCCGAAAAAGTGGTTGCTTTCTTCAAAGAGCAGATGCCCCTGTATAACTGGGAGCTCCTGAACGCGGTTGAATACGGCCAGCGGCTCCTCAATTTCGAGCGCGACCAGGAATCCTGCATCGTGACCGTGACCCCTAAGGGGAGCGGGTCGCTCCTGGGCGTCACCCTGGGGCCGAAGGCCAAAAGCGCCGCCCGTCGTCTGGAAAAGCCGCTTAAATAGGCGGGATCCGGGCATTTTCCTTTATTTTCAACAGGTTATAGAAAAAAGAAGCGTTGGGCAATTGTGCAAAATGCCAAAAAAAGCCTTGACAGGCGCCCCGGACTATGGTAAAAATTAGTCAAATTAAGCTAATCGTTCTTTGAGGGGTAGGTCTTAAAAACATACCTGCTTGCGAGAGCAGGGGTTATGCGAAAAGGATGGGATCCTTTTTCGGCATACCACTGGAGCTGACTTTAATTTTAGAGAAGAGAGGAGGTGAAGAAACACATTCTGAAGTCAGAGAGAACTCCAGTGATATACATATATGAAAATATCTAGGCAGCTAAACCTAGTTAATAGATACACGGTTTCCTTAAGGAGGTTACACAAACATGAGTAAACGCTTGATTCTCGTTCTTGCAGTCGCGCTCGTGGCCGGGATGACCGTTGCCGCGTACGCTGAAGTGCAGAATGTGAAAGTCAGCGGTGACTTGGCTGTCATGGGCATCTTCCGCGATAATCTCGACCTCGCGAAAGACCCGGTCAGCGGCTCCCCGTTGAACACCGACCGCAGCCGTGACGAGCACACCTATCTGTCCTCGATCACCCGCGTGCGTGTCGATGCGGATCTGACGGATAACGTCATGACGACCGTGCGTTTGTTGAACGAACGCAACTGGAACGGCGATTCGACGACCGCTTCCAGCACCAACGTCAACGTGTACGGGTATGGGACGACGATGCTCAACGGTGGCGCAAACGCCGATGAGAAGCAGATCGACCTGGACCTGGCGTTCGTGACGTTGAAAGAGTTCCTGTATTCACCGCTCACCCTGACGATCGGTCGCCAGGAGATGCGTTTTAACAACGGCTGGATCGTCGGCGACCCCGACACCAACGGTATTGCCGGACAGAGCGCGCTGGCAGCAGGCGATCTGAGCGCCCGCAAGGCGTTTGACGCGATCCGCGCGACGTTGGATTACAGCCCGTTGATCGTTGATGTGATCTACGCGAAGGTCGATGAGAGCAACGTCGCCCGCAACGATGACGTGACCCTCGTCGGTGCCAACGCGTCGTACGAGTTGACGAAGAGCACGATGCTGGAAGGGTTTTTCTATTCCAAGCACAGAGGCAGCAATGCCGCTGCGGTGACGAACCTGGATACCGGGCTCACCACGTCCTTCGGCGATGGCTCCACCAACAAGAACCAGACCGACAAGGTCCACACCGTCGGTGGCCGCGTCGTGAACCGTTCGATCAAGAACCTGGTGCTCGATTTCCAGGCAGCGTATCAGTTCGGTACCTATAACCCGAAGTTCGATCCCAACGCCCGCTGGTTCGTGGACGGCCCGATCTACAAGGCCGAGACCGCGCCGCGCCGCGCCTGGGGTCTTGAGCTGTATGCGGGTTATGACCTCAGTGAGAATTCAAAGATCGGCAAATACAGCCCGATGCTCAGCGCCACCTATGTGTACCTCTCCGGTGAGGACAGGGACCGCACGGGTGACAGCAAGTATCGCGGTTGGGATCCGATGTTCGAAGACCAGACCATGGGCCACCTGATGAACGCCATGTTCGGTTTCTCGAACGTGCATCTGGTCGGTCTTTCGGCGCAGGCGAAACCGAAAGATGATATCACCATGAAGGTCGACTGGGTGATGAGCTGGTTTACCCAGAAGTATCCGTTGGGCAGGCTCGCGATCCTCTCGGGCGCCAATGGTGCGACGCAGTTCCGTATGGGTGAGAATCCGTACATCGGGCAGGAGATCGACACCACGATCACCTACGACTACACCGAGGACGTTCAGTTCTCGCTGTTGACGGGTATCTTTCTGCCGGGTGATTCGATCAATGAGTTCGACGGCGTGAACAATGCAAACAGGGTGCACGCTTCCGAAGTCATTGGTTCGATGAAGGTGACATTCTAAGTCAGCTTCGTCGGTAACACTTCCCCCGGGGAGCGCAAGTTCCCCGGGGGAATTTTTTTGTGCAGAAAGCGCAACCCCCGGGTGTTAGAGACGAGTGTTAGAGACGTTTTCCATTTTATTCGGGACAGTGTCCCCGAGCTATGCAGGACAGTGTCCCTTTTAGCTGAGCAAAGAGCATATAACGATGAGTGGCTATTTTTGAAAGGCTCAACGTCCAGCGGGTCCTGCCGCGGTGCCACCTTATTTTGTCCTCGTGGGGACCCCCATCCCCACTGCGGGAAAATAAGGGATCCGTCACCGCGTCACCCGCTGAC
>CAZOGI010000031.1:0-17438 GCA_964579435.1 uncultured Planctomycetales bacterium | reverse complement strand
GGACATCAGGTTCAGCGACGCCAGTTGCTTCTTGACCACATCGGGCTGCGCCTGGGGCTTGTCAATTTTATTCAGGGCGACCATGATCGTGACGCCGGCGGCACGCGCGTGATCCAGGGCCTCACGCGTCTGCGGCATGACCCCGTCATCGGCGGCCACGACCAGCACGACGATGTCGGTGATACGCGCGCCGCGCGCGCGCATCGCCGTGAACGCCTCGTGGCCGGGAGTATCCAGGAACGTGATCGTCCCGGCCGGCAGCGTCACGCTGTAGGCGCCGATATGCTGGGTGATCCCGCCGTGCTCGGAGTCGACCACTTTGGTTTTGCGTATCGCGTCAAGAAGCGAGGTCTTCCCGTGATCGACATGGCCCATGAACGTAACGATCGGCGGACGGGACCTGAGCACCCCGGAGTCGTCTCGCTGCTCGTGGTCCTGAAGGAGCCGCTCTTCGTCGTCGAGCGCGGCCTTGAGCGTACAGCCGTAGCGCACGCACAATTTCTTGACCGTCTCCTCATCGAGCACCTGGTTGATCGTGGCGAAAACACGCATATCCATGAGCGCCTTGATCATGACCGAGGGCTTCTCCTGCAGCTTCACCGACAGGTCCTTGAGCGTCACCGGAAGTTGTATCTCTAATTCTCGCAAAACGACGGCCGGCGCCTGCTTCTCGACGATTGCTGCGGGAGTCGCCTGCGCGGCGGCTGCGGCCGGCGGCACGGGCGGCTGTGGCGCGAGGGGTTTCTTGAATTTAGGGACCGCCTTTTCCGCGACAGGGGCGGCCGGCGCCGGAGAGGGGGCTTCGGCGACAAAGGGTTTTGCAGCGGCAGGAGAAACGGCCGGCGCTGCCGGCACCTCAGACGGCGGCGCTGCCGGGCGCACGGCGTGCGCCACCGGCGCTGCCTTTACGGCTTCGCCTGCCCGCTCGGGACGCGCAGCCGCGGGAGCAGACTCCGGGGCAGCACTCGCCGGGGACTTCGGCGCCGCAGGCTTGACGGCGCTGCGGCGCACTTTTTTTGCCGCCGGTGCCGTCTTTGCCTCGACAACCGGTTTGGCGTCGGCCGGCACGCGGATTGGTTTTGCCGGACGCGGCGACGGCTCTTTCGGTTTCACGGCTTTCTTCGCAGGCGCCTTGACCGCATGCGTCTTCGTCACCGCCTTTTTGGCAGACACTTTCTCTTTCTTCGCGGCATCCTTCTCTTCAGCGGTTGTCTTCTTCATACGTCCCCTTCTTCCCGGTCAAATGCAGACCCCGGCAACACTGATGTGGTTACTGACTGAGTTTGCGCGCCTGCGCAATGAGTTTTTTGGCCTTTGCCTCGCCGATCCCCTTGATCTCGACCAGTTTTTCCGTCCCGGCGGCGACGATATCGGCGACGGTATTGATCCCGGCGGCATTCAGGAGCGCGAGTGTTTTTTCGCCCACCCCCTCCAGCTCCGAGAGCGCCGGCCCTGCGGCGACCGCTGCCTGCTCAAGCGCCGGGGCCGCCTCTTCCTTGGCCGGTCCGCCGAACGCCGCTTCCGCGGCTTCCCGCGCCAGGTCGGCGCGCGTACGGATATCCAGCTCCCAACCGATCAGTTTCGAAGCCAGGCGTACGTTCTGCCCGTGCTTGCCGATCGAAAGCGAAAGTTGGTCGTCATTGACGATCACCTGCGCCTTCTGGTGTTCTTTATCCAGCCTGATCTCCGAAATCTCCGCCGGAGAAAGGGCGGCGCGGACATACTCGCGCACATCCTCGTGATAGCGCACGATATCGATCTTCTCTCCCTGCAGCTCGGTGACGATATTGCGCACCCGGTTGCCGCGCATCCCGACGCAGGCGCCCACCGAATCGACCTTCTCGTTCTTGGACCACACGGCGATCTTGGTACGCTCTCCCGGCTGGCGGGCGATCGACTTGATCTCAACTACCCCTTCGAATATCTCCGGGACCTCCAACTCGAAGAGCTTGCGCACGAAGCTGGGATGGGCCCGCGAGAGAATGATCTGCAGCCCTTTGGTTTCCTTGTTGACCTCGGCGACGTAGGCACGCACGCGCTGGCCCTGTTTAAACTCCTCTTTCGGCGACTGCTCTCGTTTCGGCAACAGCCCCTCGGCCTTACCCAAAAGGTCGACGACAATATTGCCCTTTTCGAAACGGTATACCGTTCCGAAAACGATCTCTCCCACTTTACCCTGGAAGTCGTTGAAAACGACCTCTTTCTCGGCCTCACGGATCTTCTGGATGAGAACCTGCCGGGCGGTGGAGGCGGCGATCCTGCCGAACTCGTGCGACGTGACTTCCTCGTTGTTACGGAAAGCCCGGATCTTGCCGGTGGAACGGTCAAGCTCCACCCGCAATTCTTCTTCAGGCTTCAGATCTATCACTTTGCGGGTGGCGCTCAACAGCGCGCTCTCGACCGCTTCGATAAGAACTTCTTTCTTGATCCCCTTTTCCCGTTCGATCTGCTCTAAAATAGCGAGTAATTCCTGACTCATAAATACACTCCGTTCTCTGAATGTTCGTCCATACGTCCTGCTAAACGACCTGGCGGGCCCGCACGATCTGCGCCAAAGGAATGCGCAGGCGTTTCTCCTCCTGCGCGACGCAAACCGCTTCTTCTTCAGCAGCCTCAACCGTCGCCTCCAGCTCCCAAACCCCCTCCAGAGGGGCGGTGAAGAAAAAACGCACCGGCCGGTTCAAACAGCGCAGGAAATCCTGTTTTGTCCGCAGCGGACGGTCCAGGCCGGGGGAAGAAACTTCCAGGATCGAGCGCTCAGGGAGCAACCCGGCCCCTTCGAGCATATCACTGGCGTCCCGGTTCAGGCGCGCGCATTCTTCCATCGTGATGCCGCCGGCGGGATGGTCGGCCAGAACCCGCACGATGCTGCGGCCGGATGACGGGACAAACTGAAGATCCACCAACTCGTACCCGCGGCCGACGATAAACGGCTCGAGTGCCGCATGCAGACGCGCTTGCTGTTCATGGTGCCCGCTCATGCCTACCTCCGCTTTCCCTAAGCCCCCGGCCAGGTGTACTGGGCTTTTTTCAGGAGCCGCTGGCTCTGCAACGGGACCGCACCGGTCTTTTTGAGCTGTCCCGTACCCTCGGTCCCCTCGCTGAAGAGAAAAATATCCTGGAGCACGTATTCCTTGCCTTTTTTGACCTCGCTGATCTGCGTCACATGCCGTTTGCCGCCCGCGAAGCGGGTCAGCTGCACGACCAAATCGACCGCGCTGATGATCTGACGCCGGGCGACCTCGCTTGAGAAATTGTCGCTGCCCATGAGCACCAAAACCTCCAAACGGTCGAGCGCGTCGATGGTCGAGTTGGCATGCAGGGTCGTCATCGAGCCCTCGTGGCCGGTGTTCATCGCCTGGATCATATCGAGCGCCTCTCCCCCGCGCACCTCACCGACCAGAATCCGGTCGGGACGCATATGCAGGGCGTTGCGCAACAGGTGCCTGATCATGATCTCCCCCTTGCCTTCGATGTTGGCCGGACGGGTCTCCAGGGGGAGCGCGTGCTTATTATGGAAATGCAGTTCGCAGGTATCTTCGATCGAGATGATCCGCTCGTTCTCGGGGATAGCCTCGATGAGGGCGTTCAAAAGCGTGGTCTTGCCGGAACCGGCGCCGCCGGAGAAAAGGATGTTCAGGCGCGCGCGCACGCAGGCGACGAGAAAATCGGCGGCCTCCGGGGTGAGCGCCCCGCAGTTCACCAGGTCCTGGACGTGGAACTCCCGGTAGGCGAATTTGCGGATGGTCACGATCGGCCCGATCGTGGAGACCGGCGGTCGCACGATATTGACGCGCGAGCCGTCGCGCAAACGCGAATCAACGAACGGCTCCAGCTCGCTGACGCGGCGGCCCATGGGCGAGAGCACCTTCTCGATGAAATACATCAGCTGCTCGTCGTCGCGGAAAAAGAGCGGGGTGCGCTCGATGGAACCGTTGCGTTCGATGAAAACCTGACGCGCGCCGTTGACCATGACCTCGGAGACCTCGGGGTCCTTCAGGAGGCCTTCGATCGGCCCCAACCCGACGAAATAAGAGATGAGATCGCCCAGGATCAGGTCCGTCTCGTGGCGCGACAATTCGATGCGCTGCTGGCGCAGGAGAGCCTTGAACGCAGCCTCGACCCGCCGGCGGAAATCAGAATTGTCGATCTTGACGAAATCGACCCGGAACTCCTTCTCGCGTTCCAGCAACAGCTGCATCAGGTGCGTCTTGATGTCCTCAAGCCTTTTTTCCATGCCTCACCCTTGGCTGAAGGCGCTTTCACGCAGCGCCTCGATCTTGCGCAGGATCATCTCCCGCGGGACCATCTCCGTACTCTTCTGGCGGCGCAACTTCAATTCGTAGGCCCCCTGGGCGATCGATTTGGGGCCGATAACGATGCAGTGCGGGATGCCGATCAGCTCCGCATCCTTGAACTTCACGCCCGCGCGCTCGTCGCGGTCATCGAGCAGCACCGCTATTCCCCTCGCCGTCAGGGCAGCGTAGAGCTCCCCCGCCGCCTGCATGCTCGCCGCATCCGTCACGTTCAACGGCAGGATCTGGACCTGAAAGGGACTGACCTGCTGCGGCCAGATGATGCCGGCCTGGTCGTGGTTCTGTTCGATGACCGCGGCGATAAGCCGAGAGACGCCGATGCCGTAACAGCCCATGATCACCGGCTGCAGCTGTCCCTTCTCGTCCAGGAACTGCGCGCCCAGGGTGGCGCTGTATTTGGTGCCGAGCTGAAAGATATGCCCGATCTCGATCGTATTGGTTTTCGCAAGCCCCCCCCCGCAGCGCGGGCAGGTCTTGAGCGTTTCGCTGAACGCCCCCGAGAACGAACAGGCGGCGCAGGTCAACACCGCATCCTCCCCGATCTCGGCGGGCACCATGAATTCATGCGATACGCTCCCGCCCATGACCCCGGAATCCGCCTCGATGGAAACGGTATGCAACCCGCAGCGTTTAAAGATGCGCGTATAGGCGTCGTACATGGCGGCGTAGCTCTTCTTGAGGCCCTCCCCGTCGCGGTCGAAACTGTAGGCATCCTTCATCACGAATTCGCAGGAGCGGATAACCGCGTAGCGGGGCCGGATCTCGTCGCGGAATTTCGTCTGGATCTGATAGAGCAAAAGCGGCAGGTGCCGGTAACTGGAAACGTGGTGCGCCACCAGATCCGTGATCACCTCTTCGTGCGTCGGCCCAAGGCAGAGTTTCCTGCCGCGTCGGTCCTGAAAACGGATCATCACCTCGCCGATCGTCTTATCGCGTCCGGTCTTCTCCCACAGCTCAAGCGGCTGCAGCGCCGGCAAGAGCAGCTCCGCGGCGCCGGCTCGCTCCATCTCTTCGCGGATGATCGTCTCGATGGCATTTAAGACCCGCAACCCCAGAGGCAGATAGGTATACACCCCCCCCGCCAGCATCCGCACCAGGCCGGCGCGCAACATCAGCGTGTGGCTGACCGATTCGGCCTCCTGCGGCGCTTCTTTGAGGGTAGGGATGAAAAATTTCGACCAGTACATGCGTTATCCTCCAAAAAAACGGAACTCGCTTCAGGCGTCCCGGGCAAACAGCTCCATCGGCAAATCGACGCCCGACTTCTTGAATTTATCGAGGAAATAGGGAACCGCGCCCGTCGCCTTCCATCTGCCGGTGACCTTGCCGAACTCATCCACCCCCTCCTGCTCGAAAGAGAAGAGGTCTTCGACGGCGATCTGACCGCCGCTGAGGCCCTTGACCTGGGCGATGTGCGTGACCTTGCGCGAGCCGTCGAAAAGCTGTTCCTGCTGCACCAGCACGTGCAGCGCCGCGGCGATCTGACGATGGATCGCCTCCAGGGCGATCGGCACTCCCGAGGTCAGGATCATCGTCTCCAGACGGTACACGACGTCCTGCGGCGAATTGGCGTGCAGCACCGCCAGCGAGCCGGTATGCCCGGAACAGATCGCCTGCAGCATATCCAGGGCTTCCCCGCCGCGGATCTCTCCCAGGATGATCCGGTCAGGCCGCATGCGCAGGGAATTGCGGAAGAGGTCGCGTATCGATACCTCGCCTTTGCCTTCGATATTGGGCTGGCGCGTCTCCAGGCGCACGACATGGTCCTGGCGCAGCTGCAGCTCCGCGGTATCCTCGATCGTGATCACCCGCTCGTCATCGGGCAGATAGGTCGAAAGGACGTTCAAGGTCGTGGTCTTGCCGGCGCCGGTCGCCCCGGCCAGGACGATGTTGACCTTGGCGCGGATGCAGGCGATCAGGAAATCGACCATCCGCCGGTCGAGCGTCTTCATGCGGATAAGGTCCTCGGCGCTGCCGAGCTCTTTGAGGAATTTACGGATCGTCACCACCTGGCCGTTCAGGGCCAGGGGCGGCAGGATGATATTCACGCGCGAGCCGTCCTTGAGAGAAACGTCGACGAACGGGTACGACTCGTCCACGTGGCGGCGGGTCGGCGCCAGGATCTTGTGTATCAGGTGCATCAGCTGGATCTCGCTGTCGAACTTGACGGGGCTCAACTCGGTCCTGCCGAAACGCTCGACATAGACCCGTTCCGGCCCGTTGATCATGATCTCGGTCACCGCCGGGTCCATGAGGAACGGCTCGATCGGGCCGTACCCGGTAAACTCATCCACCAGATCGTCGATGAGCCGCTGGCGCTCTTCGGTCGTGATCACGGGGTGTTCCCGGAACGATATCTCGTTGAGGATATTCTCGATCGCCCGGCGGACCATCGCCTCGTCGATCGCCTCACGGGAAAAGAGGTTGTTGTATTCGGCGATGAGGCGCACCCGGATCTTATTTTTTATCTCTTTTATCATACCGGCGTAGCTCCTTCAGTAAGAACTGCGCGCACGAGCCTGCCGCGATCTTGCCCTGCGGCCTGCCCCGCCTGAAAAAAAGACCCTCACCCTTCCCGAACGCCACCCCGATATCCGCTTCGCGGGATTCTCCCGGCCCGTTTACCACACACCCCATGACCGCGACCTTCAGCGCCGGAAGCTTCCCGCACCTCGCGATCGAACGTTCCAGATCCGCAACGATGTCTTTGAGATCGACCTCGCAGCGGCCGCAGGTCGGACAGCTGATGATCTCCGGCCCGAAGGAGCGCAGCTGCAGCGCCTCCAGGATCGAGCGCGCCGCCTTGACCTCTTCGCAGGGGTCATCCGTCAGGGAGACGCGCATCGTGTCGCCGATACCCTCGGCCAGGAGCATCCCGCAGGCGATGCTGGACTTGACCAGCCCCTGGCGCGGCAGGCCGGTCGCCGTCACGCCGATGTGGAGCGGATAGTCGCAGGCAGAAGCGATCAGGCGGTATGCCGCGACCGTCTCCAAGGCGGTCGATGCCTTTGCCGAGAGCACGATATCTTTGACCCCCAGGCGCTCCAGGCGCCGCACGTAAGCGAGCGCGCTGTGCGTGAGGCGGGCAGCAACCGTCTTTTTTCCCGATGATCGTTCCGCGACCGATCCGGAATTGACGCCGATGCGCACCGGTATATGCGCCTGTTTCAGCGCCGCGGCAACGGCGCGCACATGCTCTTCTTTGGCGATATTCCCGGGGTTCAGGCGGATCTTATCCACCCCGCTGTCGATGGCCCGCACCGCGAAGCGCCAGTTGAAATGGATATCCGCCACCAGCGGAAGCGGGGAACGCTTCTTTATGGGAGCCAGCGCCCGGGCGTCGGCCTCATCCTTCACCGCCAGCCGCACGATCTCGCAGCCTGCTTCGCGCAGGGCTTCGATCTGGCGCAGAACCGCCCCCACGTCGCAGGTCGGCACCTTGGTCATCGACTGTATCGCCACCGGAAACCCGCTGCCGATAGTGACCGGCCCGATTTTCACCGGACGGGTCTTGCGCCGCTTGATCGTCTCCATCAGAACAGCTTTCCTATCTTGTCGCCGAAAAGCCGGAGTATATCGTTGAGCACCACCGCCCCGGCAAGCAGCAGCATAAAGGCCATCCCCACCTGGTTAACGATACGCTCGGCGCGGCGGCTCAGGTTCCTTCCGCGGATCTTCTCCACCACCAAAAGCGCCAGATGCCCGCCGTCCAAAATCGGCAGCGGCAGGAGATTGAAGACCGCAAGGTTGACGCTCAACGCGGCGATCAGGTGCAGCAGGGCGGTCATACCCAATTTCGCCGCTTCCGACGTCATGTAATAGATCCGCAGCGGCCCCGCCACCGAATCGCGGAACGAAAGGCGCCGCGTCACCATCCGCCAAAGCGCTTTATACGTCAGTTCGGTCAACTCCCAGCCCTTGCGGATGCCCTGCCCGAAGGCTTCAAAGAGCCCGTAGCGCACGGTCACGATCTCATCGGCGGCAGATACCCCCAGGATGCCGACCGAAAGCTTCGCGCCGAGAGGATCTTCCATCTGCTTGGGCCGCAGCCGCACCGGGATCTGACTGCGCTGCCCGTCGCGCTCGTAGAGCACCTCGACCGATTCGGCCTCGCTCTTGGCGCGGATACGGGCCTGCATATCTTCCCAATACGGCACCGTTGCCCCGTCGATAGCGAGGATCCGGTCGCCGGGAAGCAGCCCCGCCGCTTCGGCGCCGTAGCCGGGCAGGACAGCGCCGATCTTGGTCGTCAGCATCGGATAGCCGGTAAAACAAATATACCAGAAGACCAGCAACCCGAGAAAATAGTTCAGGAGTGGACCGCAGAATATGATCAGTGCGCGCCGCCAGACCGGTTTTGCGTAAAATTCGTTCGGCTTGCCCGAAAATTCCTCCAGACTGTCTCCTGCCATCTTCACGTACCCGCCCAGCGGAATGGCGCTGAGGGAATACACCGTATCTTTATACGTGCGGCTCAGGAGCCGCGGGCCGAACCCCAGAGAGAACTGTTCGACCTTGACCCCCATAAGCCGGGCAACACAAAAATGCCCCAGCTCATGCACGACGATCAATATCCCCAGGATAATCCAGAAAGCCACGCGCTCACTCCTTTTTTAGACCAACGCCTTCGCCTCTTCCCGCGCCCACCGGTCGGCGTCAAAGACCGCGCCTAACGAGGTAACCGGCCTGCTGCGATGACGGCACAGGACCTTGGCGATAACCGCGGCGATGCGGCAGAACGGCAGCTCCCCGGCCAAAAAAGCCTCGACGCATATTTCGTTGGCGGCATTGAGCACGCAAGGGGCGGTGCCGCCGGCGCGCGCCGCCTCATACGCCAGCGCCAGACAGGGAAACCGCCTCTCATCGGCGGCGCCGAAACGCAACTGCCCCAGCGTCCGCGGGTCCAGGTACAGCTCCCGGGGGGAAACGAGCCGCTCGGGATAACTGAGGGCGAACTGTATCGGCAAGCGCATATCGGTCACCGACAGTTGCGCCAGCAGCGACCCGTCGGTAAACTCAACCATCGAGTGGACGAGCGCCTCGGGATGCACCACCACTTTGATCCGCGCCAGGGAGATGCCGAAGAGGTGCTGTGCCTCGATGACCTCCAATCCCTTGTTCATCAGGGTCGCCGAATCAACCGTGATCTTGCGCCCCATCTTCCAGCGCGGATGCCGCAACGCCTCCCGGACCGTCACCCGTCTCAGGCGCGCTGCGGAATACTCGCGGAACGGCCCGCCCGAAGCGGTCAAATAGAGCGTGCGCACCTGCCGGCGAGCACCGTCCTTTGCCTGAGAAAGAAGGCACTGCCATACCGCCGATTGCTCGCTGTCGACCGGTTTGACCGCGACGAGCGCGCGGGCGGCGCGCCGCATCACCAACGGCCCGGCCATGGCCAGCGATTCTTTATTGGCCAGGACGATCTGCTTTTTTGCCTCGATCGCGCGCAGCAGCGGCAGGAGAGCGCTTGAGCCGCTGATCGCCATCACCGCTTCGTCGGCGCCGGCGTATGCGGCCATCTCCTGCAGCCCTTCGGACCCGCAGAGCACCTTCGTCCCCCGCGGCAGGCCTGCGCGCAGCGATCCCGGGTTCACCCCTGACCCGACGCAGACCAGGCGTGGCCGAAACTCCCGCGCCTGGGCGCAGACCTCATCGGTCCGGGCATTGCTGGAGAGCCCGACGACACGGAAACGCCCCGGGAACCGCCTCACCACATCAAGGGTGCTGGTGCCGATAGAGCCGGTGGAGCCGAATATCAAAAGACGTTTCATATCCGACGGCGCGGCAGCTCACGCAAGGATCGCATTGACGTAAAAATAGAACACCGGGGCGGTAAAGATCAGGCTGTCGACCAGGTCCAGCACCCCGCCGATGCCGGGGATGATGTTGCCCGAATCCTTTACCTGGCAGTCGCGTTTGATGAGGGATTCGGAGAGATCGCCGAGTTGCCCGAGGATACTCAAGGACCCGCCCACCAGAACCAGGTGCCCGTAACCGACGTTCAGGACCGGCTTGCAGATAAAAGCCGCCAGTATGCTGAAAAACACCCCACCCACCGCCCCTTCCACCGATTTCTTCGGGCTGATGCGCGGCAACAGGGGCGTGCGGCCGAGGCGCGAACCGATGAGATAGGCCCCGATATCGCCCAGCTTGGTGATCAAGATCAGCGTCACCAGGAGCCCGAGCCCGTTTTCCAGGTAACGCACCCGCACCAGGAAACTGAGGAACCAGGCGATATAGAAAATGCCGAAAATCGTCAGGGCGATATCGACGATCGCCCCGGCGTTGCGGCGCCGGCTGAACTGCATCAGGATCAAAAGCAGCAGCACCGCGATGATAAAAAGAAATTCCCAGTTGCGCGTCAGCTCGAAACGGCAGGTGATCGAAAGCGGGATGATCATGCCGACCCCCATCCCGAAATACTTGTAGACGTTGATCCCCTTGGCCTCCAGCATCGTATAGAATTCGTAGAGCCCGGCGATGACAAAGAGCGTCGTCAGGAACCCCAGCATCCAGTCGACCATAAGCGCGGCGGCGACGAGGGCACACAGCACCAGCGAACTGGCGAGACGCTTGCCGTATTCCTGCTGCTTTTGCTGAAGGGTACGGTCGTTTTTGGTCATGGCCTCACTTCCCGCCGACCGCCCCGAAACGGCGCTCGCGCTGCCGATACACCTGCAGCGCCTCGGTGAAAGCCGACTCGTCGAAATCGGGCCAGTAGAGACTCGGGAAATACAGCTCCGTATACGACAACTGCCAGAGCAGGAAGTTGCTGATGCGCATCTCTCCGCTGGTGCGGACCAAAAGATCCGGATCGGGAATGCCTTTGGTGTTCAGGTAGCCGCTGAAGCGCTCTTCGTCCAGATCCTGCACGGCCGCTTCCTTGGCCTCGACCGCCGCGGCAAAGGCGCGCGCGGCATCGACGATCTCCTGCCGGGCGCCGTAATTGAGCGCCAGGATGCAGGTCAGGCCGCTGTTGTGCCGGGTCAGCTCTTCGGCCTTGCGTATCAGCGCGATGATGCGCGGGGGGATCGGATCGTGTTTGCCGATGACCCGGAAGCGCACGTTGTTACGGTGCAGCTCCTTGATCTCCCGGGCCAGGAACGACTCCAGATAGCGCATCAGGACCTGGATCTCGCCGCGGGGGCGGGTCCAGTTCTCGGTCGAAAACGCGAAAAACGTCACGTACGAGATCCCCAGGCGAGCGGCGCTCCTGAGGATCTCCTTGACCCGTTTGACCCCCTGGCGGTGCCCGGCGGTCCGGGGCAGACCGCGTTCGCGGGCCCAGCGGCCGTTGCCGTCCATGATGAATGCGACGTGCCGCGGCCCCTTCACTTCATCGGTCACTGTCATGAGCGGGTAAGCGAAAAAAAACGCACAACATGTCAGCGAACAATCCCCTTCGCTTGCTGTGCGCCAAAAGTGCGCTCCTACTGATGGACCCGGTAATCTATGTCGGGGAAGATGTTATCCGTGGCCTCGAGGTGCGCCAACCATGCCTCATCGATCGAATGGGATTGGATCTGTTCGTACAGATTGGTGAACCGCAAGAGGTGGTCTTTGGTCCGGCGCACGGCATAGGGGATGTGCGTTCCGGTGCCCAGGATGAACGCCCAGTCCGAGCTCTGCGCCAGGAGCAGCTCCCGCAGCGCCTGATTGAGTGCCCGCTGGACCGTCCCGTTGACGTTGGCGGCGGCGCCTGCGCGTGCCAGCTCGGTCATGCGCTCGGAAGCGCTGTGCAGATGCCGGTAGACCCAGTCGTTTGAACCCTGCAGCCACATCTCGCTGAACCCCTTCCAGCCCCAGCTGGACATCGAGGGAGTGACGAGCTGGTTGCGCGGATTCTCCGCCAGGTACTCCGCAGGCGTCGTCAGGCGCACCGTCTTCTGGTCATGGAACACCTTGCGGATAAGGCACTCCAGCCACAGCGGCCCCTCGTACCACCAATGCCCGAAGAGCTCGGCGTCATAGGGAGAGACGATGATCGGTTTACGGCCCATGAAATCGTACAGGTACTCGACCTGTTTCTCGCGGTTGAACATGAAGTTGCCCGCATGCTCCGCCGCCCGTTCCTGCGCCCAGTGGGGATTGTACGGCTGCTTCTCCTCGCTCCCGGAGATCCGGTAATATTTGATCCCGGTATGGATCCGTATACCGTCGGGATGGATATAGGGCTTGATGTAATCGAAATCGAGGTCAAAGCCGATATCCCGGTAAAATTCGCGGTAGACGTAATCGCCGGGATACCCCTCGACCGAAGACCAGACCTGCTTGGACGATTCCAAATCCCTGGCGAAACAGGCAACCCCGGACTTGCAGTAGACGGGGGCGAACACCCCGTATTTGGGGCGGGGCGAGCCGTGCAGGAGGCCGTGCGCGTCGGTGAAAAAATACTTGATCCCCGCCTCTTTCAGGATCTCCTCGTCGCCGGGCTGATAGCCGCATTCGGGCAGCCAGATCCCGCGCGGCCTGCGGCCGAAGACCTTTTCGTAGTGCGCCGCGGCAACCTTGACCTGGGCCCGCACCGAAGGCTTGACCACCTCCATGAGCGGGAAATACCCGTGCGTCGCCCCGCAGGTGATGATCTCCAGCTTGCCGGCGTCCTGAACCATCTTGAAGGCGGAAACGAGGTTGCGGCTGTAGCGTTCGAAGAGGTTGCGCGCGGCGTAAAAACGCACCAGGTACATATTCGCCAGGTCGTTGAATTCCGGCTGCCAGCGGGTGCGCTCGACCTCTTTATGCGAAAGCTCGATCAGCTTGTTGATATGCCGCAGGTAACGCTCCTGCAGGAGGGGATCCATGAGCATCGAGATCAGGGTCGGCGACAGGGTCATCGTAATGCGGAAATCGACCTTGTCGTTGAGCAGGCGCTCGAAGACCTGGATGAGGGGGATGTAGGTCTCGGTTATCGCTTCGTAGAGCCAGTCCTCCTCGAGGAAATCCTCATGCTCCGGATGACGCACGTAGGGCAGGTGCCCGTGCAGAACGAGAGCCAGGTATCCTTTGTTCATACTTGTTTTTTGAGCGCGTTGGCGCTGGTCGTGGCGCGCGTCACCGTCGGCGTGATGGTGCGCTCCTCCACCCCGTCAGCGGACTCTGCGGTACAGGGGATGACCTGCTTGCCGTCAGGAAGCGCGAAGCGCAGGCTAAAGGTCCCGTCGGGACGCAACTGGATTTCGCGGCCCTGCACCGTCACGCGCGCATCCGGTTCGGTGGCGCCGTAGACGATCAGTTCCGTATTCAGGACAAACCAGAATTTTCTTCCCCGCGGGATTTTCTTGACGGGGCTTGCCATCGACGCCAGCCCGGGAGAGGAGAGGATGCCGGAGAAAAGCGCCTGACGCATCCGTTCCTGCCAGGCCTTGCCGACGGGCGAACTGCGGCCGAAACCGAACCCCATCCCATAGAGCCGGGCAAAGGCCTCCTCGGGGATCATCCACTCCTCGTCCGTAATCCAGGAGGGCCCGGCAAGCGGGGTATAGACGGTATTGGAGCGCGCGATGGTGATAAAGCGGCCGTCAGCCAGGCGCAACCCGATATCGGCGCACCAGGACCTTCCGGGGCCGGCGGTATCCACATACCAGCTGTTGGCCTGAAAACCGACCTCGGTATCGAAAAAGCGGTGTGCATTGCTGCCGTCAAAAACTATGTGGCTGACGTCATAGACCCTCAGCACCATCGAGCAGCCGTTGAACGCCTCCCCCAGCTCACGCTTCAGGCGTTCGAAGGTCGGGCCCACGACCTCCCAATAGGCATGCAGCCACCAGGGATCGCGGATCTGCAGAACGATGCGGTCCCGCCCGTACCCTCCGGGCAGCTCTTCTTTCAAAGGGCGCCTCGTTTCGCGAACAGCCGGCGCAGGAGTCGAAAACTTGCTCGTTTCAATGCGCACCTCCTGGGCTCCCCAGAGAGGTTCTTTACGCGCTGCCGGGACAGGAGGCGTTTCGGCGGCGCGCGCGGGTTTCGCGCGTACCGGCCGCTTACGCCCTGCGGTCATCTTATCAGCCGACTTCTTGACCCGCTGCGTCGCTTTCTTGATGCGTTCCTTGATTTTGCGCAGAACCATGGCTTAGCCTCCTTTACCGCCGGCACGAAGATAAACGCCCTCGCGCCTCTTACGGGGTTTCGTGCACACGAAACCGGCTATTTCACCGGCGCATCCATCAGCGCTTCTTTTAAATTCGACTCCAGCGTCGTCTTCAGACGGTTGAGTTTCTCTATCTCAAGCTTCAGGCTTTCGTTGACGGACTGCTCCTGCGCGGTTTCGGCCTTCGCCTGCTCGAAAGAATCTTTCTGCGCCTGCAACTCTTTCTGCAATGCCGCTATTCGTTCCTCGAGCGCGACTTTTTCGCGGTTGAAAACGCTCAGGCGTTCTTCGGCGTCGAGGCGCTGCGCCATTTCTTTTTCCCGGGCACTTTTCTGACGGGTCGCCTGGCTGCAGGATCCGATCGCGAAAACGAAACACAGAGCAGCCAATGCCGACACCGCAATCGTCATCTTGTTCTTCAAGGTATCCCCCATGCCCGATTCCTCCTCTTGACGCCCGCCGATAGCGCGACGCAGGTCAGGCGTTCCCGACTGACGTTATTTCAAATTTTCCTGCGGTTCCTGCATCTGCGGGGCCGGACGGGACTGATCGACCTTCTGCACTTTCGGCAGGATGACGATCTCGACGCGACGGTTGAGGCGCCGTCCCTCCTTGGAATCGTTCGAAGAAACCGGCTGGAATTCGCCGTAGCCGATCGCCGAAACGCGCTCGGGGGAAATATCCTCCGAGTCAACGAGATAATGCAGCACGCTCAGCGAGCGCGCGACCGATAGTTCCCAGTTCGACTTCCAGCCCGAATGGCGGATCGGCTCGCTGTCGGTGTGCCCCTCGATGCCGACTTTCAGATCGGGCACGTTCTCTTTCAGGACCCGGGCGACCTTCGAAAGGCTGCCGAGGGTCTCCGATCTCAAATCCGCCTTGCCGGAATCAAAGAGCACATCCGCGACAAAGGTGATCACCAGCCCCTTGTCCGCCATGCGCAAACTCACCTGCTTATCGTTGATCTCGTTACGCAGGCGGTCCTCCAGGAGCTGTTTGGCTGCCTGCAGATCATCGAGCTGCTGGCTGAGCGCTTCGATCTTTTCGACATCCGAACGGCGACCTTTCTGGAAAATGAACGTACAGCCCGCCAACTGCGACGCCACCACCGCACAGATGAACCCTATCCAGATTGACTTACCCTTCATGCCTTCTCCTCCATCGCTTTTTACGAAAACGTTTATTTCCTGCCCTGTCTTATACAGGCAGCGCCCTGCAAGCAAGATCCTTGAAAAAGGATTGCGGAATTGGATAAAAAAATTTTGAATGGAATTTAACTATAACACAGTCAATAAGTTTAGTCAAGGGAAAATCGGCTAGACAAAAATGGTTTCGCTGCGCGAGGAGCCGACCGAGACGACCGAAATCCGGGTCTTGAGGATGTCCTGAATGCGCGCCAGATACTCCCTCGCTCCCCGGGGAAGCTGCGACAAGGTACGCGCCTGGCGCACCGAGCCGCTCCAGCCGCGCAGCCGGGTGTACACCGGCCGGGCGTTGCGGACCGCTTCGCTGTCAGAGGGAAACTCCCGGAAGATCTTACCTTTATATCTATAGGCGGTGCACACCTGTATTTCTTTTTGTTCATCCAGCACGTCCAGCTTCATAACGGCAAGCTCGGTTATCCCGTTGAGGAGGATCGCCCGACTCACCATGACGCTGTCGAACCACCCGCAGCGGCGCGGCCGGCCGGTCGTCGCCCCGAACTCGCAGCCCCGGCGACGGATCTCCTCGGCGAAGCGGGCGCTGAATTCCGTCGGAAACGGACCTTCGCCGACCCGCGTGGTATAGGCCTTGGCGACGCCGATGATCCGGCCCAGCTTCTGCGGCGGAACCCCGGTGCCGGTGCTGGCGCCTCCGGCGGTCGCCGACGAAGAGGTCACGAACGGGTACGTCCCGAAATCGATATCCAAAAACGTCCCCTGCGCCCCTTCAAAGAGCACCTCCCTGCCGCGCTCGATCTCCCGGTTCACGAAGGCGGCAACGTCGCCGATAAAGGGCTTCAGCCGGCGGGCATACCCGCGGTATTCCCGGGCGATACGCTGGAAGGAAAACCCCGGGTGCGCATAGACCTTGCGGAAGATCTCGTTCTTCTCCCGGAGATTGTCGCGCAATTTCTCTTCGAAGAGCGCCGGATTCAGGAGATCGGCCATACGGATGCCGCAGCGGTTGATCTTGTCCGCGTAACAGGGACCGATGCCGCGGCCAGTCGTGCCGATCTTGTGCGATCGCTTATGCTCGCGCAGCTGATCGAGGATCTTATGGTACGGCATGATCGCGTGCGCCAAGGCCGATATCCGAAAACGGCCCGCGACGCCGATGCCGTGGGCATCCAGGCCGTCCAGCTCCCGCAGGAGCGATTCGGGATCGACCACCACGCCGTTGCCGATGCAGCAGACCGCCCGGCGGTGCAGGATCCCCGACGGGATGAGGTGGAAGATATACTCCTTGCCGTCGACCACCACCGTATGCCCGGCATTGCTGCCGCCCTGATAGCGGACGATACAATCGGCCCGGGCGGAAAAGATATCGATGATCTTACCCTTACCTTCGTCGCCCCACTGGGCGCCGACGATAACCGTATTCATAGACGTTTCCCGTGTGCCCTCTCTGAAACCCCGCGGCGCGCTTTTACGCCTCGGGGCTCATCGTGAATATCCTGCGTGCGATATCCGGATGCTTGGCGATAAACCGCAGCTCGTCCTCGACGAGCGGTTTCTGGTTGTGGACATTGGCGTAGCGCACCAGCTCCAGCACCCGCGTCGCCTCCGCATCGTCGCGGAATTCAATCTCCAGTTTCTCGTAGACGTTGCGGAACCCTTTGATCCCGGAATATTCCCCCGTTGTTATCTGGCGGCCGGTCTCGATGATCTCCGGCTCCCCCCTGCCCAGATCCTCGTAGTCGTAGAGCTCGTAATTACGCCGGTCCTTGAGCGCCCCGTCGGCGTGGATACCGGACTCGTGCGCGAAGGCATTGGCGCCGACGCCCCCTGCGAGTCGGTCGAAGCGACGTGCACCGACGGCTTCGACAACGACGG
>CAZOGI010000030.1:5025-17633 GCA_964579435.1 uncultured Planctomycetales bacterium | reverse complement strand
GGTGGTGAAAAAAGGCTCGAAGATCCGGTTGATGTTCTGGCTGTGGATGCCGATGCCGTTGTCGCTGATCGAAAAGTGAACGGTTTTGCCCTCCGGGCCGCGCTCGGTCTTAAAGACGATCCTGCCCGGCTCATCCCTGCCCCGCTGGCGGATCGCCCACCGGGCGTTGATGAAAAGATCAAAAACCACCTGCTGCAGGAGCTGCGGGTCTGCCCTGACCGGCGGCGCATCAGGTGCCAGACGCTTCTCCAGGATGATGTTGTCCAGCTTCAGCTCCTGGTCGACGAACCCGGAGATCTTCTCCAGGAGCTCGTTGAGAGAAACGACCGAGGCGCTGCCGGATGAGGAGTGGGAGAACTCAAGGAGCGATTTGGTGATCTTGACGCAGCGCTCCCCCGACTCCTCGATCGCATCGATGATCTGGCGGAAATCCGGGCTCATCGAGAATTCCGACTTCTCGAAGATCAGCTTGAGCAGCTGCACGTTGTTGAGCACCCCGGTCAGCGGGTTGTTGATCTCGTGCGCCACTCCCCCGGCCAGCTCCCCGATCGCCGCCATCTTGGCCCGCTGCGTCAGCTGCGACTGCATCGAGAAAAGCTTGGCGTTCTTCTCCTCCAGCTCAAGCTTGGTTTTCTCCAGGAGCACGTTGTGGATGTAGGCGTTGCGGTGCTGGATGCGGTAGAAATAGGTCATCAGAATGGTAAAGAGGGCGGTTGAACCCATGAAGTAGATCGCAAACCCGAAGTTGACCGCGTTAAACGGCCCGCCGTTGGCCAGCGCCGCGACGACGTAAAAGAGTATCTGCGCAAGGCTGGAAACAACGGTCACGGGAAGGGAAAACGGGTTTTGCAGGAAGAGGATCAGGATCGTCAGGTTGAAGCCTTCGTAATAACGGCAGGAGGTCCCGTCGGTCAGGTAGGTCATCACCGCCATCGCCGCCGCAACCAGGGGCGGCAGGAGGAATCCCAGGCGGATCGCCGTATCGCGCAGCCGGGGGACGAAACTCAACCCCCAGACGCAGGCAATGACGCAGGAAACACCCAGGCGGATCTTCAGGAAGAGCATCTGGAACTGCGGGTAGGTCGCCGCGTCCAGGATGTTGAACCCCACGTGCAGCACGATCCCGAAGGCGCAGAGTATCCGCACCCGCGAAAGCAGGATCTGCTGCTTCAGCTCGCGGTAGCTTTGCTCGATCTCCCGGTCAATGGACGGCTTGTTTTCCATCGCAGTAGTGGAATTATTATATCACGAATTCCGCGCCTTCGTGTCGTTGCCGGCGCAGGGTAACGCTTCTGGCCTCCTGCTTACAAGAATCGCAGACGGATCCACTCCGCAATCCGGGTCAGCCGCAAAAGCACGGCCGGAGGCAAAAAGGATAACCCGTGCAGGAAAAGGCTCGCCGCCCAGCCGAAGCAGCCGCGGCGCCGCGCCTGGCCGAACAGCTCCCTGCCCTTGCCGAATTCCTTCTCAAGGCACAGGTACCAGCCGTAGATCAAAAGGCGCAGCGTGATCAGGCGGCTGATGCCGGTGTCGCGGCGGCGGCGGGAATCGAGGATCTTCTCCAGCCGAAGGAGCAACTGCAAGCGGTACGGCTGAAGCTTGACTTCGTCAATACTGGCCCGATCGGGATGCTGGCGGTAGGCGGCAAGTTGTTTGCGCAGGAAACTCGCCCTTTCTCCCCGCGCCAGAAGCCGCATCCACAGGTCCCAGTCCTCGCAGTACAGCATCTCCTCGTCAAAACCGCCGGCATCCAGCACCGCGCGGCGGCGCACCAGCACCGCGTTCATGCGGATGAAATTGTCCCACAGGAGCCGGTTGAAGAGCACCTCGAAGGAACCCGCGGGAATATCCTCTACCCGCAGCGTGCCGGTTGAGTCGAACGCCCGCGAGGCGACGACGGCCAGGGCCGCATCATCCTCCCGGGCCCGGGCGAGCGATTCCCCCACCATCGCCGGCTCCAGGATATCGTCATCGTCGAGGAAAATAAGCCAGTCTCCCGCGGCAGCCTGCACGCCGCGGTTGAGCGCCACGATCCTGCCCCCGTGCCCCTCTTCGATAAGGCGCACCCGCTCAAGCGGGATCTTACAGGCCTGCAAGAATGCCTGCAGACCAGGGAGGTCATCATCGTTGACGACGATTATCTCATCGACCGGCCGCGTTTGGGCCAGCACGCTCTCCAGCGCCCGGACCAGCATCTCCCGGCGGCGAAAGGTACGGATAATGACACTGACGCGATCTTCCATGGCGTTAATGCTCCTTCCTCCCCAGCGATTGCCGGGCCAGGCGCAGGCAGCGGTACCCGGCGTAAGCGGCGAATTCAGGCAGAGGGACGTTGCGGCCTACCGCGCGGTAGCGCTCCAGGAGTGTCCCGGCGCGCTGGCGGTAGCTGCGGCCCTGGTAGTTGTAAAAGGCGACGAACCGCTCAAAGGCGCAAAAACGCTCCCCGCGGTTGAAGGCGCGCAGGGCCCAGTCCAGATCGGCGAAGATGCGAAACGACGTCTCGAAGAGCCCGACGCGCTCAAACGCCGCCCGGCGGTAAAAAAGCGCCTGCTGGTTCACCCCCTGGAGCACAAGGTCCTGGCGCCGGCGGTAAGCGAAAACGCGCTCATCCGGAAGCGCCGGATCGGGCAGGTTCGTTAACTTGACCTTGCCCGTCAGGACCGACGCATCGGCAGCGGCGGCGAACGCCGTTGCCGCATCCCCGAGCACCCCCGCGTCATGGAGCCGGTCGTCGGCGTTGAGGAAGTAGAGGATCTCTCCCGACGAAAGGCCGATCCCGCGGTTCATCGCCTCGTAAATGCCGCGCTCGCCGAAACGCTCGGTCTTGGCGATAATGTCGCGGTTGCGGCGGATGATCCCCGGGGTGCCGTCGGTCGAGTCGTTGTCGACGACCACATACTCCAGGGGACGGTAGGACTGGCGCCGCACCGACTCGAACGCCGCCTCGAGGGTATCCTGGGCGTTGTAGCAGACGGTGATCACCGAGATAAGCGGCGGCATCATCCGGCCTCACGGTTCATCACGGCGCACATCCGGCCTATCTGGGTGCGCGCGTCAAGCGCGCGCAGCTGTTCCTCATCCGGGCGGGCATCCCAGGAGCCCCGGCGCCACTGTTCGTAGAACCCGATCATCGCTTCGGCGAGGCGGCCGGTTTCGCGGGGATGCACGGCCACGCCGCAGTTGCAGGAGCGCAGCAGCTCTGCCACGCCCGACTCTTCGGGCACGGCGGCAAGGACCGGCTTGCGCGCCGCCAGGTAATCGAAGGTCTTGGTCAGCAGCCGCAGGCGGTTGAAGGCGGTATCGTTGAAAGTCAGCAGCAGCACGTCGGAATCGGCGATCTCCTGAAGCGCCTGCCCGTACGGCACCTGCGGCAGGAGCCTCACGCTCTCCTCTATCCCCGACGCGCGCGCGGCTTCGGCCACGCCCTTCAGGAAACCAATGAACCGCAGCTCTGCGTGCTCTTTGAGCTGCGGCAGGCGCCTGCAGGCCTCTTTCCATGCATCAAAGAGCGGCTGGGGTGAGGAGACCGGCGGGTAGAGCGACCCGATGTACCCGAAAACCATTTTGCCCGCCGGACGCACCCGCGCCGGGATGCGCAGCTCAGGGTCTATCCCCTGGATGACCGTGTGGAATTTCTGCGCCTGTTCGGGGAAACGGGCGGCGTAGCGCTCGCGCAGGCCCGGGGTCATGAAAAAAGCCGCCCGGGCTTTATCCAGCATCCGCGCGCAGGCGCGCCGCTCAAGAGAGGCATAGAGGCGGTTGTTCGGCCGGAAGACGTCTTCATCGAGGATCCAGCCGTCCCGGAAATCCATGAACCACGGCAGGCCGGTGCGGTCGTGGATCGCTTCGGCGATGTAATGGGCGCTGTAGGGATAGGAATTCGAATAGATGAAGGACAGCTTATGCTGCCGTACGGCCTTGATCCCCGCCCGTATCGCGGTCATCCCCCAGCCGATGAATTGGTCCGGCGAGAGGAGCCAGGAGCAAAGAAGGTTCGCGTCGCGGTTAAGGCGCGACTGCAGGACCTGCTCTCCCCCGGCGGCGGGTTTCTGGCCGGGCGGCACGCGGCCGCAAAGACGGCGCCACACCCCCCACACAAGATCGATCTCGACGGAAAGCGTGCGGGAAGAGCCGGCCAGGAGCGGCCGGACCTCTTCCCAGAGCCGGTAATCGTAAGCACGGCAGTGGCTGTTGCGGGCGGTCAGGACAAACGGCTGCAGGCCGCAAAGCGGCGCGTATTTGGCCAGCTTATACACCCGCAGGACCGGGGCTGCCGAGGCAGGCGGGAAATAGTAGGAGACCAGAAGGAATTTTTTAGCCATCCGCGCAGGTGATCGAAGCGCCGAGGGCGCTCAGCTTCTCGACGAAACGGCTGTACCCGCGCTGGACCTGCTGGGCGCCGGCGACCCGCACGCGGCCCTCGATGGCGGTGGCGGCGCCGACCAGGAGCGCTCCGGCGCGCAAATCAGGGGCAGTGACGTCGGCGGCGGCAAGCCTCTGCGGGCCGATCAGGGTGATCGTATTACCCGAGAGCTCGATACGGGCGCCCATCCTGGCAAGCTCGGAGACGTAGGCGAAGCGCTCGGGAAAACGCAGGTCGGTGATGCGCGAGGTGCCGGTTGAACGCAGGGCAAGGCCGCAGAAAAACGGCTGCAGGTCGGAATTGGTCGATGGGTACGGGTTGGTCACCACATGAAAAGGGCCCAAAAACGGCGGCGAGGAAACCGAAACGCTCCCCTGCCCGAAATGCACAGGCACCCCCGCCGCCTTCAGGTGCTCCAGGGGGATGACCAGCGATTCGGCGGGAAAACGCTCGATCGTCACCGCGCCGCCGGAGATGATCGCCATCGCCAGGTACGAGAACGCTTCGCTGCCGTCGGGGGCGATCTCGTGGGAGACCGCGCCCGGGCTGAACGGCCCCCGCACTTCGATGATGCCGTTGACCGGGACCTCGATGTCGGCGCCGCGTTTGCGCAGGTAGGCGATCAGGTCCATGACCTCGGGCCGGGTGTGGGCGTTGACGAGGCGGGTGGTGCCTTCGGCCATGACCGCGGCAAGCAGCGCGTTCTCGGTGCCGCCGGTAGTCACCGTCGGAAACTCGATCGTCGCGCCCTTGAGCCCGGCCGGCGCGTATGCCTCGATCGAGTGAGGCGTCACCGAACAGCGGGCGCCCAGTTTCTCCAGCGCCCAGAGGTGCAGGTCAAACCCGCGCCTGCCCAGGTCGCATCCGCCGGGCAGGGAAACGATTATTTTCTGCCGGCGGTGCAGGAGCGCGCCCAAAAGCAGCAGGTTCGTGCGCACCTCGGGGCCGCGGTAGGATTGCAGGCCGGCAGGGTCGATGCGGGCCGGGTCGATACGCGTCACTGCCCCTTCCCGGGAGATCCGGCAGCCGAGCGCTTCCAGCATCCCCAGTTTTGCCTTCACGTCAAGGGTATCGTCGGCGAGTTCGCTGAACGAGGAAGGGGCGTCTCCGATAAGGGAAGCGGCGAGCACCTTCAGGGCGCTGTTCTTGGCGCCGCTGCAGCGCACCGTGCCGCTTAACCGCGTAGGCCCCGTAATAAGATAAACCATACAGACGCTTTCCGATTTATTCGGGACAGTGTACCCGAACGATGCTGGACAGTGTCCCTTTCAATGGAGCAGCAGGATCACGAAGGGGAGTATCCATCCTGAAGTTTAACTGCGCCGTTTCTGATCTCTCCTACGACATTCAGGCGTTTTTCGGTTAAGATAAAGACGCTGTAGCCGGCCATGGCAACCAGGCATTTGACCGCGAAGCGAAGGTGCAGCGATCCCGCTGGCGCCAGGGCGTCGATAAGCATGCCGGCTGCCACAGCCAGGAGCGCAACCAGGACAAACCCCTTGACCCCCGGGAGCTGGCGCCGGAAGAATTCGCTCATTTTCACGCCGAGGCGGCGGTTCGCAAGCAAAAAGAGCAGGAACGATACCCCGAAGGTACGCAGGGTATACGCCAGCGCCACCCCCATGACCCCGAATCGCATCCCCCACAGCACCGCCAGCACCGTTGCCGGGAAAGAGATAAAGAGCGAGAATTTAAAGAGCACCTGCGGCTTGCCCAAGGCCATAAAAACCAGGCTCACCGTCGAGGAGAGCGACTGCAGCAGGCCACAGCAGGCCAGAGCCCGCACCAGGAAGATAACCGGATTCCATTTCTCGCCGTAAAAAACAGTTACGAAATCCGGGATGAGGATGAAGATGAGCGCCATCAGGGGGAAGGCCAGCATCGCGATCGATTCGATAACCCGCAGGTACGCCTGTGCAAGACGGTTCAGGTCCTCCTGTATGCGGGAAAATGCCGGGAAGAGCACGCGCGTCACGACCCAGGAGACATTCTGTATCGGCAACAGGATCAGACGCGCCGCAAGCGCGTAGTAGCCCAGCGGCTGCGCGCCCAGGAACCTGCCGATGAGCAGCTGATCGACGTTGCGGCTGGCCTGGGTCACGAAATTGATGCCCGTGACGTTGGCGCTGAAGTGGAGGATCTCCCCCAGGGCGCTGCGATCGAAAACCGCGCGCGGACGCCAGCGGGAGAAAAACCACAGCAGGCACGAGCTCATGGCGGTGAAGACGACCGAATAGAGCGCCAGGCTCCACACCCCCCACCCGTTCAGGGCGGCGACGACCCCGGCGCAGCCGGCTATGACGATGGCGGCCATATCCCGCTGCGCGAGCGCCTTGAAATTCATCTGGCGCTGCAGGAGCGCCTGCGGGACGAAGCCGATCGCGGCGAGGATGAAATCGAGGGAAAGGAAGCGGATGACCCCGGTAAGCTCGGGCCTGGCGTAAAAGAGCGAAACCAGGGGCGCGGCGACCCAGAAGACGGCGTAACACAACACCCCTGCCGCCAGGTGAAACCACAGGGCCGTCGAAAAATGCGCGTCGCGGATATCCTGCTTCTGGATGAGCGCGCGGCCGATGCCGAAATCGACCAAAATCAGCGCGAACTCCACGAATACCGTAGCCATGGCGATGAGGCCGAAGTCGCTGGGCATCAGGAAATGCGCCAGCACCGCCATGATCAATAGCTGAAAGGCCAGCCTTCCGCCCTGCGCGGCCCCGGCCCAGAAGAGACTCTTAACAGCGCGTTGGTGCAGGTTCATTGAATGCGATCCGGACAAAGCACTCGTTTTTGTGTGCAACAAATCCCGGTTGCCTGATCCTGCGCAAGGGGCACTGTCCAGCACAGCCGGGGGACACTGTCCCGAATAAAATGGAACGCGTCTCTACGATGGACCTATTCGTACCTGCTGAACCGCACGATGTCATCTTCCCCGACGTAGGAGCCGATCTGGACTTCGATGAGCTTGGCAATGGTCCCGGAGAGCGGGTTGAAGATGCGGTGTTTTTTGCCGCGCGCGACGTAGACGCTCTGGTTGGTGCCCACTTGCGACTGGTTGCCGTCGACCGTCACCAGGATCTTTCCCTCGACGACGTTCCAGTGCTCGCTGCGGCGGCGGTGTTTCTGCAGGGAAAGGCCCTTGCGCGGATAGACCCCGATCTCTTTGACCTTGTAACCGGGGGCCTCGTGCAGCACGGTATAGTACCCCCACGGCCGGTGGACCGTGGAGCTGTCCTTGGCGTGGGCGAGGCGTTTTTTGGCGAGAACGCCGACGAGGTTCTTGACCTTGTCGGAGGCGCCCTTTTTGACCAGAAGCAGCGAATCCGGCGTATCGACGGCGATCACGTCCTCCAGGCCGACGAGGCAGACGAGCCGGTTCTTCGAATAGGAAAAACAGTTGCGCGAATCGAGGAATTCCGCCCGGCCGATCTTGACGTTCTCCCCCTCTTTCGGCTGGACCTGCAGGTAACTGTCCCAGGAGCCCAGGTCCGACCATTTCAGCCCCTTGCTGAAAGCGACGATCGCGCTCTTTTTCGTCGACTGCATGATACCGTAATCGATCGAATCCGCCTTCAGGCGCCTGAACCCGTTGACCAAAGAGGCCAGCGGCTTCTCCCATTGCCGGTAGAGCGCCGGCTGGAGGGCCTCGATCTCGGCAAGCAGCGTGGCGGCGCTGAAGGTGAAGATCCCCGCATTCCAGAGCGCGCCGCTGCGGATCAGCTTCACCGCCCGCTCGCGCGCCGGCTTCTCGACAAAACGCGAGACGCAAAAACCCGGTCCCAGCTTTTTCTCCGGCACGACGTAGCCGAACCCCTCTTTCGGGTAATCCGGCTTGACGCCGAAAACCACGATGCGCCCCTTGAGGGCGAGCTGCTGGGCCTTGGCGAGATCTTTTTTGAAGAGATCCGCCGGCTCGATCACGTGGTCCGACGGGAAAACCGAGAAGATGTCCATATCCTCTACCCCCCGCCGCTCGTCGATCGTTTTGAGGGCGAGAACGATCGCCGGAAGGGTGCTGCGGCCGGCGGGTTCGTAGATGATGTTGGCCTTCAGGAGCTCCTTCTGGTTGAAGGTCAGGCCGGGGAGGAAATCGATGCCGTTATAGAGGGTGAATTTGTAGGAGTGGGCGGCGATGACGAAGATGTCCTGCGGCTTGTACGCCGCAAGGCAGCGCTTGAGCGTCAGCTGAAAGAGCGAAAGCCCCCCCTTGAACTCGACGAACTGCTTGGGATGGTTCTCGCGGGAGAGCGGCCACAGGCGCGTGCCTTTGCCGCCGGCGAGGATCAGAGCGTAGCTAGACATGGATGCCCCTTGGTGAAATGAAGTTAGGAGTTAGGAGTTTGGAGTAAAAACAAACCCCTCCCACTCCCTACTCCCTACTCCCTACTTCTAACTAAATACGATCATAAATCATCTTCGGAATCACGTACTGCCTGCGGTTCAGGATCGCTCCGATGACGTTGGGCTCCTTCTGCTCCAGGAACGGCTGGATCGCCGCGCGCACCACCTGCTTGCGGGTCTTGCCTTCGATGATCACCACCGCCACCGCGTCCGACTGCTCGGCGAGCACGAACCCGTCGGTGTAGGCGCCGAACTCCGGCACGTCGATGAGCACGATCTCGTAGCGCTCTTTGCTGGCCTTGAGGATGTCGAACATCTTGTTGGAATCAAGCAGGGTCAGCGGATTCAGCGCGGTCTTGCCCGCGGGCAGGACGTGGAGATTGTTGCCGACGTCCTTGATCGCCTTGTCGAACGGGATCTTATCCTCCAGCACCTCGGCAAGCCCCTGGCCTTCGCCGGCCTTCGGGAACTTGTAGACCCCGGGGCTGCGCAGGTTGGCGTCGATGATCAGCACTTTGTGGCCGGCGTTCTTGGCAAGGTAGGTCCCCAGGTTGGTGACGGTGGCGGTCGTGCCCTCATGCATGCGCGTCGCGCCGATCACCAGGGTCTTGAGGGACTTGTCCTTCATCACCAGAAATACCTGCTCGGCAAGCGTGCGGTAGTTGTGGGCAGTGGCGTTCTGGGGGATCGAACCCAAAAACGGCACGCGCAGGAACGACTCGATCTCCTGCGGCGACTTGAAGGTCTGGTCCATGTACTCGAAGGCGAACGCCAGCATCACCCCGAGGAACAAGCTCATAAAGAAAGCCAGAAGCAGGATGAGCGACTGCTGCGGGCCGATCGGCCGGATCGGGACCTGCGCCTGCTCGACGACCTTGACGCTGGCCGGGCCGATGGCGTCGATATTGGAAAGCGGCTCGCCGGTGAGGTTCTTGGCCATCTTTTCGATGTAATCCTTCAGCTGCAGGAAGGCCTGGTGCTTTTCGCCGTACTTCAGCTGCAATTCGGCGAGCTGCTGCTCGAGATCGAAAATAAGATACGAGCGGGAAACGACGTTGGCGAGGATCGCGGCGCCGACCTGGCTGTAATCGCGCACGCTGATCGTGAAGATATTGGTGTCGCGCACCGGCTCGACCTTGACCTTTGATTTGAGCTCCTCGACCGCCGAGCGGAAGAGAAACGCCTGGCGCTGCTGGTCGGTGTACTTGGCGATCTGGCGGCGCAGGAACTTCAGCTGCAGGCGGATTACCGGTTTCTTGATCTTGGAGGCGTACTCCAGCTCGTAATCCATCGGCCGCTGCGAAAGGCCGGTGGCGCGCACCGCGCGCTCGACGACGGGGTTGGAGGTGACGATCTCACTCTGCGTCAGCGCCGCCTCGCCCGCCCGGTAGCCGGTGGCAAGGTCGCGGTAAAAGATCGATTCGGTCTGTTTTTCCGCCGAGATGAGCAGCTTGACGCGCGACTCAAAGACGGGCGTCTTCATCTGCAGGCCGACGGCGACCGTCGCCATCACGGTGACGAAACAGGTGATGACCACCGCCTTCTGCCTGAAGAGCACGCGCATGTAATCGCGCAGCGTCAGTTCCGGATACGTCGGGTCCATGTCTTTCCTCCCTCTGTTAAGTGATCGAAAATTTCAATTCTTAAAATACCCCCTCCGAGACAACCACGATATCCCCGGACTTAAGGACGATGTCGTCGGTCGATGCGCCGTCCATGACCGATTTCATGTTGACCTTGAGCGCCTCGTACCCGGCGGAGCCAAAACGCTCGCGCAGGACCTTGACCCGGCTTGAGGAACCGAACTTGCTGAAGCCCCCGGCCATCGAGATCGCCTTGAGCACCGTCGTTTTATCGTCGAGAAAATACGTCCCCGGCTTGACCACCTCGCCGTAGACGAAGAATTTCTTGCTGCGGCTCTCGCGCAGGGAGACCGAGACCACCGGATACTTCATGTAGCCGTTGGCAAGGCGGGTCTGGATGTCATCCTGCAGGCCGGCGAGCGTCACGCCCTTGGCCTGGACGCTGCCGATATAGGGGAAGGTGATCGTGCCGTCGGGTGCGACCGTCACGCTCACCAGCAGTTTCTCCGGCTGCAGGACGTTGATGTCGACGACGTCGTCGGTGCCGATGGTGTACTCGGCGACCTTCGGCGCGGCGGATTCGGGCGCGGCGGCCTCCGGCGCGGGAACCTCGGCTGCGGCAGGGACAGCGGCCGCCGCGGCAGCTTCGGTTTTCGCCGTCTGGGCCGGGCCGCGGTCCTGGGCGTGTACGACGCAGAACGAAAGGAACGTAACAACGCAGAACAGGTACAGCGTTTTCATAGAGCCTCCCTTGTTAGATCGCTCAGTCACCAGATTAAGACACCCGACACAAGAACAATTCCACTGGCGGCGACATGAACCTTCTGGTGTCCTGTGTCTTGTGTCTCGTCTCTTATATGGCGGCTACTTCGCCCCCTCGGCGAACAAGACCGCGGGGATCGTCTTCAGCAGGATCTTGAAATCCAGCCACAGCGACCAGTTGTCGATGTACTCCAGGTCCAGCTTCATCCACTCGTCGAAATCGGTGATCTTGTTGCGGCCGGAAACCTGCCAGAGGCAGGTGATCCCCGGGCGCATGCTGAGCTTGCGGCGGTGCCAGCTGTCGTACTGCTTGACCTCGCTGGGCACCGGCGGCCGCGGGCCCACCAGGCTCATGTCACCTTTGAAGACATTCCACAGCTGCGGCAGCTCGTCGATGCTGAGCTTGCGCAGCCACCTGCCCAGCGGCGTCACCCGCGGGTCGTTGGCCATCTTAAAGACCGGACCCTTCATCTCGTTGAGCGCCCGCAGCTCTTTGAGCTCTGCCTCCGCCCCCACCCGCATCGTGCGGAACTTATACAGCCAGAAGGTGCGACCGCTCAGCGAAGAGCGCTGCTGGCGGAAAAATACCGGGCCCGCAGAGGTGAGCTTGATGAGCAGCCCGACGAGCGCCAGAAACGGCAAGAGGACCAGGAGCCCCGCCCCGGAGCCGGCAAAGTCGACGAAACGCTTGAAGATCAAATGCCAGATCTTGTCCGTGGTCGTCTCGAAGCTCATCAGGGGGAAACCGTGCAGGTCGGTCTGCTTGGCCCGGGCGATACGCATCTCAAAGATATCGACGGCGACGCTGACCCGGATCCCCTCGGTCTCGCAGAAACGCACCAGGCTCTGGATCCGCTCCAGCCAGGAGCGCGGCACGACGAAGACGACCTCGTCGACCACATTGGCGTGCAGGAGCTCGGGGAACTCCTCGAAGGTGCCGATGACCGGGATCTCCAGCAGGCTCGTCCCCTTTTTCTGGGGATCCGCGTCGACGATCCCGATGATGCGCAGCCCCCACTCGGCGTGCTGGCGGACCAGCTCGATGAAATGCTGGGCGCGTTTGTTGGTCCCCACCACGAGGATGTTGCGGTAGTTGTAGCCCTTGCGGCGGACCGAGCGAAAGAGCAGGATAAGCGCTGCCTTTTCAACGCACAAGAGCGTCGTGCCGAGGATGAAGGTCAGGGCCACCTGCGTGCGGCTGAAACCCTGCATCTTCAGCAAAAAGATCATCCCCGCCAGGAACAGGAGCGCGAAGAACGCCGACTGCAGCACGATCGCCAGGACCTCCAGCACGTCCTTGATGCGGAAAGACCGGTACATGCCGAAGCGGTGCAGCAGCACCGTCCAGCACAACAGGATCGCCGGCAGGAACCAGACGTTCTCCGAGAGGTCGAAGGCGTGGGCGCCGACGCCGGCGCGCACGTAGGCGCTGGCAAAGAAGCCCAGCGCGATAAGCGCCATGTCGACGAGCACGAGGAATTTCTGGAGGACCTGGGTGTGTTCTTTGAGCATGATTGATTAAAGACACTACGTCACTAGGACACTAGGACACTAAGACACTA
>CAZOGI010000030.1:0-4925 GCA_964579435.1 uncultured Planctomycetales bacterium | reverse complement strand
TAAAACGCATACGTCGCCGACAACGAGATGCGGTTGCGCTCGTACTCGCGCGTTTCGATGTTGGAACCGAAATTGGTATAGGAATAGGTCAGGGACGCCCGCAGGTCCTTGGTGACATCATACGCCATCCCGGCGGAGAGGCCCTGGTAGGTATCCTTGATCGCGATGGAGCTGTACTCCCCCTCGCCGTAATAACCGGAGATGTTGGCGGAAAGCCGCTCCAGGAGCTGACGAAAGCCGGTGAGGCTCAGGCGCCAGGATTCGCGGATAGCCTGCTCGGTCGTGCCGGCCCCGCCCTGTTTCAGGTACGAAAGGACGACCCGCGTCGAAGCGTCGGGTTCGCAGGTCAGCGCAACGGAGATAAAATCCTGTTCGGTCGTTTTGCGGGAAACGGAATCCCTGACGAAATCAAGGCCTCCCCTGCCGTCGACATAAAGCTGGCTGGTGAAGAAATGCCTCCAGCCGCCGGCGAGGCGGTTGGTGCGGAAACGCACCGAATTGACGTATTCGATACCGATATATTCATAGACGCCAAAAACGACATCCGCGGAACTCAAGGCATACGCCGCCTCAAGAGAGCCGTTGTTGCTGCGGGTATCCGTCGGGCCGTCATCCGAATAATCGCTGCGCTCATTGGTGTAGCCGCCGGTCAGGGAGAGCTTGCTGGTGAGGTCATGCTGGTAGGTGCCGCCGACGGTGTTGCGGGAATAACTGTAGAGGCCGCCGGCCCGGTTGAACTCGTCCTCAAAACCGGTCGGGACATTGGCATGCACGAAGCGCTCGGTGAGCGTCATGCGGCTGTAGCGGCTGAATTCCCTGCGGTAATCGAGAGAGACGTTTTCGCTGGTGTTGTTGAAGGTAGTGTGCCGGTCGTACTGGTGGCGCGCCACATCGCCGCTGAATTTGAGGAACTGGGTCTTGCCTTCCAGCGTCGCATCGAGGCCGAAACGAAGCGTCGTCATCCAGTCCTGCAGCTCGTTGCGCGAAGCGGCGGTGATGTTGTCGGAATACTCGCCTCCTACCCCGGCGCGAAAGCCGATATCCAGATCACCCACCTGAAGTGCAGAGGCAGGAAAGAGCGCGGAAAGGACAAAAATCCCCGCCAGACAGACAATCCGTTTCATGCCGTCTCCATAAAAGTATGCGCCAGATACATAGAGTATTTAGTGTAGCATATTTGAAGGGACTGTCAAGGAGGAAAGCGGGTTCTGGAAGGAGGAAACACGCTGGGAAAAAAGGAGTTATGGTAAACTCCAAACTCCGGACTACTTACCCATTCCCTTCGAAGCCGGGGCCTTGAAAGAAGACGGGGCTTTTCCCTGGGTAGCGCGCAACTGGAGGATCTTCTTGTACTGCAGGTACCCCATTAAATACGCGGTAAGGCTTAACATGAAGAAAACCAGGCTCACCAGCACCGTAAAGCTGCCGAGGCAGTAGCCGAACATCCTGAACGGCTTCTCCTGTTTGGCGGAAAGGCAGAGTACGTGGAATCCCGCGCACAGGGAGATCAGGAAAATGGCGCTTAAAGCGGTGAAAAACGGATTGTACATGGCCGGGCCTATAACTCCGCGTCTTTGACGAGCTTACGGTAATATTCGATGCACTTGCCGCAGGTATCCTTATGATTCTGCCATTCGGGATGGTCTTTCTTGATGAGCCCGATCAGGTACTCTTCGGCCTTGATATGCGGGATGCTGGCAAAATCGTCTATCTCACGGTCGCAGATCTGGCAGCGGTACTTCATCGCAGGCAATCCTCGCGCCAGCAGCATTCCATCTGCGCGCAGATGCGCCGGCCGGTGGCATAACAGGGAATGAACCCTTCGCTCTTCTGGATCTGCCGGACCAGCTCTTCGCGGGTAAACTTCCACGTATCCTTGATCCCCAGGCCGCGCGCCTTTTTCTCGATAGCCGAAAGCCTCATGATACGCTCCCCCTCTTTTGACCGTAACGCCTCTGATGACAAGCGGTTCTCCTTCCGAAGAAGAATATAATAAACTAATTTTGCGCCTAAGGCAAGAAGAACTTTTTGCGGACGCTTCCCGGGCTACAGCTTGTAGATCGTATCCCCGCGCCTGACCCGCTGCAGGACCCCGAACCCGATCTCGGCGCCTTTTTTGGCCTGCGCGAGCGCAACGTGGTCAAGCTGGATCGAGGAGATCTCCTGCTCGAAATTGGTGGTGTGCCCGAGGATGCGCACGCGCTGCCCCAGCGACAGCGGCAATTTCAGTTTCGTCACTGCGGCGCTCACCTTGGGGAAGTAGTGCGTCACCACGCCGATCACCGGCTCTTTGGGCTTGGAGGGCGCCGGCGCTTTCTTGGGTGCCGGCTTGCGGCGAGAAGGCCTTTGCCGCGGGGACGGCTTTTTGGCCGGCGCTGGTTTTTTGCGGGAGATTTTCTTTGCCCGAACGGGCTTTTTTTTCGCCGTCTTCTTTTTGCCAGGCATACGAACCTCCGGTCAAGCGTTTTACTAAGTTAGGAGTGGGGAGTTTTGAGTTTACTCCTAACTCCCTACTCCTGACTCCTAACTATTCCCTTCTCACAACACTATCTTATCGGCTATATCCGAAAAAAGCGGCACCCGGTTGTACTTGCCCATCGCGGCGTTGAGGATCCCCCACACCGAGAGGCAGACAAACACCACCGTCCCCAGCCCCCAGATGAGCCATCCCAGGATCGGCACCACCGAGATGATGAAGGCGGCGACCTCGAGCACGAACAGCACGAGCCCGTGTTTGGCGTGATAGAGCGCGAACTTGTTCTCCTTTTTGAGGATCAGGCTGATGATGCACAGGAAGCTGATGTAGGAGATCAGGGCAAAGAATTTTCCTTCCTGTATCTCCTTCTCCGCCCCCGGGGCGGGAGAAGACAAGGGCGTATCGGACATCGAAGATTCTCCTGTTTTATTTCGTCGCGGCGACCTCAAGCAGCGAGTTCGATTCACCGAAGGGGTTCAGCTCTTTAATGGGATTGCCCGGATCGTCCACCCATTTGCCGTCGACGACAAAGCGGTAGTGGTAGGTCCCGGCGCGCAGGCGCAGGCTCTTTTTCCACTGCCCGTTGCTGCGCTCCATGCGGCTTTTATCGTCGGTTTGCCAGCCGTTGAAATCGCCGGCGACATAGACCTCCTGGGCATCGGGCGCCTCGAGCGCGAATTCCACCTTCGCCATGCTCGGCAGCTTTTCCTTGATGATCGAGCGCATGCGCTCCTGCATCGCCTCCTGCGGGGCGACCGCGGGGCGGGCAACCGGCATCTCCTGCATGATCAGCTCGCGGGAGAAGCTGAAATAATCCTTGGAGCCGCGGCAGTATTTGTCGTAGTTGAGGACATGCGTGCCGCTGCTCTGCGCCTCCTTGAGCTTGACGTTGACGTGGATGATCGAGGAGAAAAGGTTCTCCTTGAAGGTGGAGCGGATGTGGTCGAGCATCTTGAAGGAATGGCGCAGGCGCGAATCGAAATTGTTGACGAGCACCCGGTACTGGACGTTGTGGTTGAGGCGTTCGCGAACGAGCGCGACGATCGAGACCAGCTGGTTGAGGCCTTCGAGCGAAAAACGGCTCGCCTCGACGGGGATGATGATCTCATGCGAGGCGCGGATGGCGTTGATCGTCAGGATGCCTAAGTTCGGGGGGCAATCGATAAGGACGTAATCATAGTCGCTGCGGAAATTCTCCAGCACCTCCCAGAGGCGCGACTCGCGGCTGATCTCCCCTGCCAGCTCCTGCTCCATGGTGCTCAAAACGAGGCTCGAGGGGGCGATGTCGAAGTTTGCTCCGACGGGACGGATGATGTCGATGAGGCCGCAGCGGCGATTGGTGAGCTTGGAGAGGACGTTGTAGATGCTCAAGTCCGACTCGATGTTGAGGCCCAGGGTCGCGTGTGCCTGCGGGTCAAGGTCGATGAGGAGCACCTTGCGCGCGTTCGCGGCCAGGCTTGCCGCCAGGTTCACCGCCGTTGTCGTTTTGCCGCACCCGCCCTTTTGGTTCGTGATTGATATGATCCGCATCAATCCCCTCCCTAGGTTGCTGCGCGCCGATCGGGGCGTCGCTGCCCCCGGAACGCGCAAGCGGTTTATTTCAGAAAGCTGATGTTGTCCACGTACACGACGCCGTTTTTGCTGCTGGTATTCCAATCCTCGACGATCAAAAGCAACGAACGCATCTGCGACCAGTCGCTGATCTTCTTGAAGGCGCTCAGCGGCAAACGCACGCTCTGCCATTTCTGCGGAATGTCACGCAGGTAGACCTCCGAACGCTCGTCGAAGGAATTGACGAATTCGACGCGCATGGTGACGGTGCCGTCGGTGTGTTTCTTGCGCAGGGAAAAACCCAGCTCCCGGAACCGGCCCAGGTTGAGCTTGTTGAGTTCGATGGCGTAGACCTCTTTCTTGGCGGGATCGAAGTTGTAGTTGATCTTCACCACCTCGTTGTTGAGCACGAGCGCAATCTCTGAATTGTGAAACGGTTTGCGGTGGAAACGTAACGCCAGGACCGTGATCAGGAAAACGCTCAGGGCGACAATGATACTGCTTGCGACGGGATACTTGATAATGCGGACAGGCTTGCTGCGGCGCGTACCCTTTTTTGAAGCGTCTAGATAAATCTGAGCAAGATGCTCGTAAATGTCTTTTTTGTCCATTTCCCACTTACCTTATTTAAAAGGTTTATAACACAAAATACTGGGCTTGTCAAGAGACAAAGTCAAAATATATCGTGGATAAGAGGCATTTGGACACAATATATTGCGGTTGTGACGGGGCAGGTTAGGCGTGCAGGCAAAACGCTTTGCGGGACAGGGAGTTAGGAGGGAACTGGAGACTTGACACAGGTCACATGACACAAGTAAAAGCAAAATCCCCATTAAGGGTACACTGTCCAGCATAGCTTGGGGGCACTGTCCCGAACAAAATGGAAAACGTCTCTAAC
>CAZOGI010000029.1:0-18363 GCA_964579435.1 uncultured Planctomycetales bacterium | reverse complement strand
AAGGCCATAGACGTCCATGACGACCACGTAATCATGCGGATGTACATCGGGGAACCCTTCGAGGAACTAACCTGCCAAATTGACCCTAAAAAACAGGAAACCCTGCCCAATGCTGTTGTCAGCACCGGACAGGGTTCGCCTGACCGTCCATACTGGCGGAGAGGCAGGGATTCGAACCCTGGTACCATTGCTGGTAACACGCTCTCCAAGCGTGCGCGATCGACCGCTCTGCCACCTCTCCATTAATCTATGATCCGCTCAATCACACCGTTTCCCGGACCAATACCGATCTACAATTTTAACTGCTGGCACCCCGAAATACAACGATTTTCTACTTATCCTTAGGCTTGACGGCCTTGCGCTCGCTCTCGATTATATTCTTCAGATAGTCGATCGGCACCGCGAAATTGACGTTCTGACCGAGAAAAAATGAAGCGAGCGTCGTGATCCCGACCACCTCACCCGCCTCGTTGAAAAGCGGGCCGCCGCTTGAGCCGGGAGAAACCGGCGTGGTCATCTGGATAAGCTTGATATCGCGGCTGGAACGGATGGCGCTGACAATGCCGCTGGTCACCGAACTCTCGAAACCGAGCGGATTGCCGATAGCGACAACCACCTGCCCGACCGCCAGCTGATCGGACTTACCGATGAAGAGAGGCGTCAAATCCTTGGCGTCAACCTTCAGGAGCGCGATGTCCAGATGCTGAACAACCTTCAGGATCGAAACATCGCTGAACGTCCTGGCCCCGATCTTCACCTCGGCCTGATGGGCCGAGCGAAGGACATGCGCGTTCGTCACGATGATCCCGTCGGTAGAAACAACGAAACCGCTCCCCTGCCCCAAAGGCTTTCCTTCTTTGTTCTTGGTGGTGATCGCCGCCACACCGTCGCGCGAGCGGTTGTAGAGGTCCGAGATCGCCATCTTGGTCGCTTTGCGGGGTGGCAACTCGGCAAGTTTCAAAGATCCCGCGCCGGCAACCGGAACGCGCTTCAGGAATGTCTGCAGACGCCGTTCAAAAAGATGCTGCACCATCCGCTCAAACGGCGGCATATGCACATACCGGTTGGACTTTTTCTCCCGGTAAACGGTATACACGGTAAAAAGACTCAGAAAAACAACCGTCAGCACCACCTTGGTGACGCGCTTGAACCGTGAGCCGGACCACAGCAGGATCAGGCCCGCGGGGGGAAACAGCACCAGTGAAGTGAAAACGAACCGTTTCTTCAGGAACCAATGGACCTTTTGCGTATCCCGCAGCAGATTCGAGACGACCACGCCGATAAACCAGCCGACAATCAGATAGAGGTGCAGTTGCGCCAGTTCTTTGGCCGCGGCTTTGGGCGACTGCGGATCGATGATATTATCGAGGAGAAAGGCAAACCAGACAAACGCGCAGATGCCCAAGATAAAGGGGTGCGACTTGAGATTCTTGTTTATCCAACCCGAAGCCTTTTTGCGGTTGAGACTGCGCAGCGTCCTCGCAAAGACACGCGCGTATCGCGCCGGTTTGAGACGTTTTCTTTTGGGCTTGTGTGTCCGCCGGATAGTCACTGTTTCCTCCTGTCCCTACTGGACCAGGCACACCCGATAACCGCACCAGAACAGATAAACGATGATGCTGGCCAGACTGATAAGATAAACGGCAAAGACCGGTCGCTCGTCATACACCGGCCGGTTAACCAGGAAAAACGATACCCCTGCGGCAATAACAAGCGGAATGCCCAGCGCCAGATCCGGCAGGAGCGGCAGCATGCATAGATACGCCGCAAAGACGAACGCGGCGATCAGCATCTTGCTTCTTTTGAGCCCCAAGAGCACCGGCAACGTCAGAATACCCGCCTGCCGGTCGCCTTCGTAATCCTTCAGATCGATAACCTGCGCCGCCAGGGCGAACCAGACGAGGAAGTATACCCTGATCTGCGACGGGGGTAGCCGGACTTCGCGCAGCCCGAAACTCTGCCCCAGAACAAATAAGGCAAGACAGTTCAAAGCAATCGGCAGTTTGGAAAAGATCGGCACGCGCTTGAAACGGACCGGCGGTAAAGAATAGAGCGAGTAAGCGGCGATAAAGAGCGCAATGCACGCGAATGCCACAGCGCCGGCAGCCGCAGAGTACAGAAGGGCCAGGAACAGAGCCGCCCACCCGATGCGCCGGTAGATATCCCGGGGGATCGCTCCGGAAACCAAAGGCCTGGAGGCATTCGAAACCGCGTCGATCGGCTGATCGACGATATTATTCGTCACCAGACAAAAGATACAGGCAAAGAAAATCGCCGCGGGGATAAAGAAGACCGCAAAGACCGTCTGCTGCTGCCAGACGAAATCCCCGCACCCGTACGCGATGCCCAATGCCCACATGCCCAGATAGTGCAGGATACGCTCCGGCCGCATATCCCTGATCAGGGCACGGGCGAATCCCGGCTCCCACGCCCAGAGGCACAGCGGCAGGAGTATCAACATACCCAGCAAAGCGCAACCGAGCATTACGCTGTCGGAATAAACGTATGCCAACCCCAGAGAGCGCATCGACAATCGCGCCCACAACGGCATGCACGCCAGCGCAAAGAACCACACATAGACGAACAACCCACAGAAGACGCTGCGGATGAGCTTGTTTGTCTTGAGCAGGCAATAACCGAAGACCGACAGAAGCACGGCGCCTAATTCGATGCGGATACCGGGCGTTACGCCGCTGCCGCGATAAGAGCCGAAGAATGAAAAAAAGCGTTGCAGCAGATCGGCCTTATCCGCAATTTGCAGATAGCCGATATTGAATCCCCTGCCAAAGCTTAAGACAAGATCGATCAACGGGCCGAGCAGAACGACGATGAATGCCGCCATGACGACGCGCAAAATCCGGACGAACTGCACGCCCGTTGCCGCGCGCAGGCATAACGCCACGCCCGCTGCCGCCAGGGCGTAAAAAAGCGTGTAATGCAACATGCGCAGCGGGATCACTGCGGGCTGATCGCAAAATAATTCCAGGAAGTTACGCAACTGGATAACGCAGAAAAAAGAGAAGATGAAATATCCGAACGGGACCGGGGCGTCTTCGAGCCAGCCAACGGCTTGCGAGAAAACAGTACCGCGTTTTGTCAAAACCACCTCCGGAAAATGCTTCCTGTGGTGCTGCGCCCTTTGTCTTTCGAAAGGGGTAAATGGCGGAGAGTGGAGGATTCGAACCTCCGGTCGTCAAAGACGACAACGGTTTTCGAGACCGCCGCATTCGACCGCTCTGCCAACTCTCCGAATTTCGCTCTATTGGTTCAGCAAATTCGTCCCGGCGAATATGCCAAAATTATCAAGGAGAATTTTGGCATGGCTTATGAGCCGGGACCAACAATCCGATCGGACTTCAGCAAATTCGTCCCGAAGCCAGCGACGTGTGATTTCACGGCACCCCTGAAATTGCACGAGCGCTTTGGCGAGGAACTACAATCAATCTCACCCGCTCGGGGGCATCGCCTGCCGCATTCGATCCTGCTCGTCCGGGTAAAGCCACCTAGTTTCTCGCAGGACTCCCTCGTGCTCACCTATATTTTGCCGGGTACGCACTCGGTCGCCACCTATGTCACCACTATCCTGCCCACCCGCCCCAGCCGGCCTACCAGCAATGCAAAACAGAAACTAACCAACAGCGTCAAAACGCTCAACCAGGTGCCGTCACGCGCAAGCCCGAACCATTGATGAAGACATTGCCACACGATAGTATGCGCGCAATACACTCCCGGAGTAACCGAAGCAACTAAAGCCAACCGGCGGCATAACGCCTCGCGCTGCTTCAGCATTCCTTCCAGGCTTAAGAACGCGTAAAAAACGAGAAAGACGCTTCCCAACCGCAGCAATCCCGCATATTCGGCCCCGCGCGCGCCTAAAAAACCGCTCGCCGAAGATTCATTGAGCAAACCAAGCGCAAACGCACTGCCCAGCGCCGCCAAGGGAATAAACCAACGCGCTCTGCCTGCTGCAGGAACGGATCCGCGAATAAACGGATAGTACCCGCGCAGCACCAACCCCAATAACCCGTATGGGGAAAGAATGATCAATCTGCCGATGAAAAGCTGCGCCTCCTGATCCAAGGAAGCAACATACGGACGCAGCCCACCACCGAGCACGGCCGAGAGCATTGCCGCCAGAGCCACGCATGAAAAAAGATAATATATCTCTTTGCGCGCAGAAACCAACGCAGCCAATAACCTCAACACGCTATATCCAAAGAGCAGATAGAGCAGCAGCGGAAGAAAATAAAGCGCCCCTCTTGCGGTCAACAAACGCGTCAATAAAAGCCGCGCGGGGTACTGCGTCGTTTCAGGGAAAATGATCCACCACAACAGCAACCAGAACACCAAAAGGCGCAGGATGCGCACGCTGCGCCGGGCCAGAAAAAAAGACAGCTCGCGCAGCGACCCCGAAACAACCGCTTCTGCGCAGAGAAAAAAAGAGAGCGCAACGAACAGGGGCACATGGTTCAGCAGCACCGAAGTTACCGGCGTATTGCCCCAGCCGAAACCGGTGTGCCAGGCAACCACCATCGCGATCGCGGCGATGCGCAGAATATCTACGGCACAAAAACGCTCTTGCGGCACTACCCGGCCCCTCTCTTCCCCTGAAACAGCAGGGTTATTATACCAAAATCAGGCTCGTCCCGCACCCTTTTCTTGAGTCAACCCCCTATAAGTTCCTCGAGAAACGGGACAACTGCCGGCCATGCCGCCTGCACCTGCAACCCTACCCCTTCTTCATTGGGATGCCAATCCCGGGGAGCGGCGATCGTGTAGCGCGCGGCATCCGCCAGGATCCTGGCGCCAACTTCGCTTTTCAAAGAATAAAACGGAATTCCTTCGTGCGCAAAGAACGTTCCTGCGCTCAAGGGAAAACGGGAAGTCGGCTTGCGGGAGGCATTCGCTTCTTCGATCGCTTCCCATCCGGTGGTGATGACCATCAACCGGACAAAGCGGCGCTGACAAAGCTGGTGAAGATAACGGAAAAGCGCCTCGCCGACCGCCGCGGAATGAACCGCTTCATCCGCAGCCATCAGCTGCCGAACGGCCCTGACCTCTCGAACCATAGATCCCTGAAAAACCTGCCTGAAAGCAATGCCGGCGCGCACAGCCGCCAACCGCACTAAGCGCGCGAAATGTGAGTGCTCGATGAGGGATATGTACACCGGCGAGGCGCTGACCAGCCGCCGCAACGCAAAAAGCGCAGAACGGGGATAGACGCGCGCGGCGACCAACGTTGTTCCCTGCGGCACGTAGCGAAACGGCCCGGCATCCATGCTGCGCTCGATATCGGTCTCGTTCAGGAAAACGATCACCGCGTCCAGGCGCAAACCCTGGGTATAATCCTCAAGAAATGCGATGTATTGAGCCGCCCCTGCACCCGGGATACCTGCATTATAAAAAGCGAACTCCCCGGGCCCGAAGCGCTCCTCGGCCTTGCGTTGCAGGAGCGCGACGAGCGTATCCTCCTGCCGCAATCCATGCCCAAAGACAAATGAATCGCCGGCCACGGCGATGCGCACGCGCGCCGAGTCCGGCAGCGCCCCGCGCAGATGGAGGGCATTGGTACGGTACTGGCCCCGGCGCTGCTGAACCTCGAACGGAGTCGCGCTGGAGGCTTTCGGGATCAGGTAGCCTCCGGGAGCGATCGTAAAAAAAGAACCGTTGCGCGGCTGAGGGAAAAACCGGCGGGTGAGCAGCTCGGAGGCAACGAGGGCACAGCAAAAACCCGCTCCCCAAAGCGCAAGACAAACCAGCCAGCGCTTCATTCGCCTGCCCCCGCAGGCCGACCGGACTTTGCTGAACGCAGAAAACAGCTCGGATCCTCTGCCATGAGGTCGCCGCAGAGCGCGTACGCCCTTCCCCGGCAGCCGCCGCAGATGCGGCGGTAGCCGCAATCTCCGCAAAAACCTTTGAGCAGCGTCTCGCGGTTGCGCAATCGTCTAAAGACAGCGGAATCCCGCCAGATCCGTTCGAACGGCTCGCGACGGACGTTCCCGGCGCTGATCTCTATGAATGGACACGGCCAAACTTCCCCGTCGGCCTTTATATACACAAACCCTCTCCCGGCGCTGCAGCCGTGGAAGAACGGCTCTGCGGCCCGCCGCAGCCAAGGGGTACCGGCGCGCTCCAGAAGGTAGGGCCAGTACTGCGGCCCGGCAACCGGCTCCACCACCGCCGCAGCCCGGCGCTGGGCGTTCGCAAGGAATTTCAGGAGCCGCTCGTTTTGGCTCTTGTCCAATGCGGCCGATCCGATAGCGCAACCCCTGCCGACCGCAACAAGCTGGTACAGAAGAACGATGCCTGCCCCGTCACGCCCGGCCAGATCAAGAAGCTCCTGCAGGTGTCCGAAATTGTATTCCATCGCCGTGATATTGACCTGCAGCGGGATCCCGGCGCTGCGCAAAGCCTCGATGCCGGCGCGCATACGCTCAAACGCCCGCGGATTGTTGCGGATCGCGTTATGCACGGCCGAATCGTGGGAATCGACGGAGACCGCAACCCCGGCGACGCCGGCGCGCTTGAGCCGGCGCGCGATCCCCCGATCGATGAGCGTAGCGTTGGTGGCGATGACATTGGCGAATCCCCGTCGCTGCGAATACGCCAAAAGATCGAAGAGGTCCCCGCGCACCAGCGGTTCACCGCCGCTGTAGACGAGCATGCGGAAAGAATCGACCGCCCGCAAGCGATCGATCAAAACACAACCTTCCCGCGTCGAGAGCTCATCGGTCGCCGTCTCGTCGGAGCCTACGTGGCAGTGCACGCACCTTAAATTACAGCGCGTCGTCACCTCCCAGACCGGATGGTCGGGAAACCCGATGCACCCCATGCCGCGGGCTCCCGCGGCGACCGCCAGAGAGGAAATGCCGTGGCGCAGGAACCAGGAGCCAAAACGCCGCCAGCCGCTCAATGAGGCAAAAAAAACGGCGCTGCCCAGTTGACGCAGCACCAGCGACGGTGGAACGAAGATCCGGTGCAGAGGAAGACCCGTCATGATAACCTGTTCAGCGCAAGGACAAGATATACGCGCATGAAATCCCGATATTCACCGTTATCGTCAACCCGCAGAGCGCAATCAAAACCCCCCGGCGCCGATACCCTCCCGCCAGCATCACCAGCGCCAGCGCCGCCGAGAGCGCTGCGCAAGGAACAAGCAGACGCCACGCGCCCAAGGGTACGCCGCAGCGGACCGAAAGAATGCAAAAAATATTCTGGGCAAACACTGCCGCCGCATATATATACGCGCCTCCTCGTTCGCCGAGACGCGCCAGGAGATTGCGCTTACCGGCCTCGACGTCCGCCGGATGGTCGGGATATTCGTTCATTAAGATGACATTGAAGATAGAACAGGCGATCGGAAGGGAAATGACGCTCGCCAGCGGATCGAAACGCTGCGTCTGCAGGTAATACCCGACGGCAACCGGCAGCCAGCCGTAGGCATACGCGATCAGGATCTCGCCGAAACCACGCGTTACCCAGCGCAGCGGCGGCTTCGAATAAAAATAGCCGGCAACGATCCCCGTCACCCCCAGAGGGATCGTCAGCGGCCCGCTGCGGTAAAACCATTGGAGCATTACCCCGATCAGCATCGCCGCAACAATGCTCGCCGCGCTGACAAAAACCACCAGGGGCGCCTGGTGCGGATGACGCAGGAGCACCAGGCTGCCGCCGGAAAAAGGCGTCCTGCCCCGGGTTGCGGAGAGCGCGTCTTCACGACGGTCGTGGATCTCCCCGTTCAGGTACGTCGAGAACATGATCAAAACGATCGCTGCCAGCCCCCAGAGCATCACCACCCTGTCCAGGGAGCCGCTTTTATGCAACGCCAGGAAAGATCCGGCAAGAAAAGGCAGGATACCGACCGAATGGAACGGCAGGCGCGCCAGCCGCACCCATTCTTCTATCCCCAAGGGAGCCGCCGCAGAGACCCGGGTCATTGCGCGTCTGTCCACTGACACGCACCCGAAACGCAGCGGCAGGCTTTGCGGTAATACGCGGCGTTAAAACAATCCTGCCACAGGCACACGGTGAGCAAGTCCTCTCCCGCTTTCGCGCAGACCTCTCCGGAGCAGCCGGTACGCACACAGTCGCTGTCGGAGAGACACGGGGAAAACCGGGAAGAGCCGCAGAAACCCCGCACCTGGGTTTTATCTATCGGATGCCTCCTGCCGAGCTCATCCTGCGCCACCACGCACCCGAGCGATTCGTCGACGACGAGCGCGACGATAAACACCTGCTGTACGTCACGCTCGAGCCCCGGGTCAAACGCCTGCGCATACAACTGTTTTTCTCCGAGTATCTCTCCCGAGGCGGCATCCTGGAAACGGACCAGCCCCGGCGTCTCGCGCACCACTGAATAGGTCACGCCCTCATAGGTGAGCGCGGCGACAGCAGGCGGCGCAGCCCGTTTGGCTAAGACCGCTGCCGGTCCCAAAGCCAAAAAAACGCAGAAACTCGCCACTATCCGTCGCAGGCATGTATGCATGGCATCATTATAACGCTATTCGCCGGACAATTGAAGCCGTTTCGCGCGGGAGCGTTTTGAGTTCCTCTTAACCAAAACTGCTCCCCGTGCTATAATACGCGTATGAGCGTACCCAAACACGCCGACCCGCGGACCTGCCTCCTGCAGAGCGGCAGGACCGTCGCCGTTGCGGAATCATGCACCGGCGGGCTCCTCGCCAAAACCCTCACCGACCTGCCCGGAAGCTCCCGCTTCTTTCTCGCCGGTATCGTTACCTACAGCAACGCCGCCAAAACAAAGTTCCTGGGCATTCCCTGCGCAACCATCCGCAGGCACGGCGCGGTATCGAGCAGCGTCGCGCTGCTCATGGCCGCGCGCGTGCGGACGCTGACGCGCGCCGATTATGGGATCGGCATCACCGGCATCGCGGGGCCCGGCGGCGGCTCGAAGAGCAAACCCGTCGGCACCGTCTATATCGCGCTGGCCTCCCGCTGCGGCTGCCGCGCAAAACGCTTTTCGTTCAAGGGGACCCGCGCCGCAATCCGGCAAAAAGCCTGTCGCGCCGCGCTCAGGCTCCTGAAGCGGCAATGTGCATGAGAACCTTTATCGCGGTCTCTCTGCCTGACCACACAAAAGAAGCCCTGGCCGCAATCATCCGTCAGTTGCGCTCAACCGGCGCCGACGTCAAATGGGTAGACCCCGCCTCCCTGCACCTGACGCTTAAATTCCTCGGCGAGATTGCCGAGGAACAACTCCCCGCCCTGCGCGACGCGCTCGAGCGCACGGCCCGGCGGCACGAGCCGTTCACCATACAAGTTCGGGGGATCGGAGCGTTCCCTTCGGTTTTTGCGGCGAGAATCATCTGGGCGGGAATTACGGACGGAAAAGAAGAAACCAAGCGCCTCGCGCAGGATCTGGAAGAAGAACTCCTGCCGCTGGGCTTCGCCAAGGAAGAGCGGCCGTTTAGCGCGCACCTGACGCTGGGCCGCAGCCGTTCAAACCTCAACCGCTCTGTCTTGACGGCAAAACTGGTATCATGCAAGGACGACGCATTCGCCGGCGCAGACAGCGTTGCGGTGAATGCCATCACCCTCTACCGCAGCACGCTCACGCCGCGCGGGGCTCTCTACGAAGCGATCGGACAGGCAAACCTGAAAACACCCTGAAGGATAAGGTTAGTGTACACTGCGGCAATCACATCATCACCCATTATGCCGCGGCTGCCGGGCAACTCCTGGATCCGGTCCGCAGGCACGGGTTTGAGCGTATCGAGGAGACGAAAGAGGAAAAATCCGGCGAGAAAACTCTGCAGGGAGAACGGAACGGCCAGAAGGCTCAGGCACATCCCGGCGAACTCGTCGATAACGATCCAGCCGGGATCCTTCCTGCCGCCCTGGCGCGCCGCCCGCCCGGAACTGGCATATCCCAACGCCAGAGACAGCGCCGTAACAACGCCCAGCAGCGCCGTATTTGCGCGCACTAACCAGCAGCATGCCCATCCCACCGCGCTGCCCCAGGTCCCGGGGATGAACGGCAGGAAGCCGACATAGCCGCACGTCGCGACCGCCCTCGCCCACCCGCCGTTCTGACGATTTGCCACGCGCGCGCCCTTCAGATTTTCGCGATGATCTTGCGGTTTTCCCAAAGGTAGGAAAGCCCCGAGAAAAGGGTGAAGCCGACCGTCACCAGCATCAGCAGATAGATACTGCGCGAGAAAAGGTCGTCCCAATCGGGATTCCAGATAAAGAAGGTCTTCATGATCTCTTGGAAGGCCATGAAGAAAAGGATCAGTAGGATCACCGCCATCTGGGAGACGGTCTTGTGCTTGCCTGCCTTGCTTGCGGAAAGGACCTTTCCCTTATTGAGCGCGAAGAGCCGCAGCGACGTGATCAGGATCTCGCGCGAGATGATGACCATGAACATCCAGACGTTGATCAGCTGCAGCTGCAGAAAGGCCGCAAATGCGGAGATCACCAGGATTTTGTCGGCGATCGGGTCCATCAGGCGCCCGAAATCGGTGACCATGTTTTTCTTCTTGGCGATCCTGCCGTCGAGATAATCGGAGAGCGCGGCGGCCGAAAAAACCAGGAACGCCACCAGCTTCGTCCACCAGATATCCTCCCACCATAACAAAAAGACCATGAACACTGCCGTCAGCGCGATACGGGTCATCGTCAATCGGTTTGCGATATTCATCTAGAGAACCTCCCCCACCAGATCATATTCCATGGTGTCGGTTATGCGAACATCCACGAATTCTCCCGGGCTCAGGCGTCGCGGGGACCGCACAAAAACGGTGCCGTCGACCTCCGGGGCGTCAAACTGCGTTCGGCCGCAGACCGCATCCGGCGTCGCCTCATCGATCAGGACGCGCTGGACGCTGCCCAGCAGCGAACGGTTCGCCTCTGCGGCGATACGCTGCTGCAGGCGCATCAGCTCGTCGAAACGGCTTCGCTGCACCCGCTCGGGGATTTGGCCTTTGAGTGCGTACGCGGGCGTCCCCTCTTCCCGGGAGTAGATAAAAGCCCCCAGCCGCTCGAAACGAACCTCTTCGATAAAACGCAGAAGCTCTTTGACTTCGGCGTCGGTCTCCGTCGGGAAGCCGACGATGACCGATGTGCGCAGCGCCACTCCCGCAGCGCCTTTGCGCACCCGCTCGATGAGCCGCAGCAATGACTGCTTACTGCCCCGGCGGTTCATCGCCTTAAGGATCCGGTCGCTGGCGTGCTGCACCGGCAGATCGATGTATTTACACAGCCGCCCGTAGCGGCTAAAGAGCGGCAGCAATCTCTCGACAACGGGACCCGGATACAGATACAGCAGCCGCACCCAGCCGATGCGCGAGGACGCCTTCAGTATATCCTCAACGAGAGCAGGCAGGCAGCGCGTACGGTACCGGTCGAGCCCGTAGCCGCTGATGTCCTGGCCGATGATATTGAGCTCGCTGATGCCCGCGGCGTTGAACCGCCGCACGCTCGCCAAAACATCCGCTCGCGGCAGGCTCGCGAACGAACCCTTGATCCGGGGTATCACACAAAAGCTGCAGCGGTGAACGCAGCCTTCGCAGATCTTCAGATACCGGAAATGCCGGTATGTCAGGGCCTCGGCGCCATCGCTGCGCCCCAAAGCCATCCTGCCCCAGAACGCATCCACCTCAGGCAGCTCTTTGACCAGTTCCTGCCGGTACCGTTCCACCAGACACCCGCAGACAATGATCCGTTTGAGCCGGCCTTCTCTTTTCAGCTCGATCGCATCCAGGATCGCATCGATCGATTCTTGTTTCGCGTCCCTGACGAAAGCGCAGGTATTGATGATCGCCGTCTGAGCACCCGCGATCTCGGTGATGACCCTGCCGCGCTCCCGCAGGCGGGCAGCGAGGCGTTCGGAATCAACGAGATTACGGGGACAACCCAAACTCAGGATACCGACGCTCAAACGGGACGAACGGGGCTTTTTGCGCATGCCGTCTCAAAGAACGTCTAAGGGATCTGTATCCCGTCTTTGGTAATCACGATATTCTTGATCGCGCGCTTGCGTTTGCTCAGCGGCGGGATCGTGCGGCCGTTGACCTCAAGTTCGACTGCCGCGGCATTGCCCAGATCAAGCTCCATCCGGTCTTTGGCGATCCAGCTTTCGGAGCGTTTCTTACGCAGGGTGGCCTTGAAGATGACGGTGTTGTCGGCCTTGACCGTAACAAAGCAATCTTCTTTGGCGCGGATACTCAAACGCAGCGGCGTCGCTTCCGGTTTGGCCGGCTTGGGCGCAACCGCGGGGGGCTGCGTCTTGGCCGCGGGGGGTTTCTGCGTCGCGCGGGCGGCTGCAGCGGCTGCCTCTTCCTGTTGCGCTCGCCGCACGAGGGAAGCCTCCCGGCTGCGCCGCGCACAACCGCGGACTCCCTGCACCAATCCCGCGATAAGGAGCACCCCGACAGCGACGGCGATAATCCGCGGCCAGGGCACTTTCACCAGCATCGCCTTCAGGCGCGCCGCCGGATCGCGCAGGGAAAGACGCGGCTCCTCTTCGTTGGTCGGCACCTGGAAGTACACGTGCCCCTGCGGCTCTTTATAATCGGGGATGTATTCGGCCGGATTGACGTTCAGGAATTTACAGTAAATCTTCAGAAAACCCTTCAGGTACACGTCGCTGACGCTGGCCAGATTGTCCTCTTCGAGGGACCGCAGGATATTCTGGTGGATCTTGGTCTTCTTGTGCACCTCTTCCAGGCTGATGCCTTTTTGCAGGCGGATCTGCTTTAAACGGGCGCCGGCAGATTCCATCATTCGCTCCTGTCTTTGGACATCATATTGTCCTTGAGCCACTGCTCGCGGTCGATCAGGATGCGCCGCGCCTTACTGCCCTCGTTGGGGCCGACGAGCCCATCCTGCTCCATCTGGTCGATGATCCGCGCGGCCCGGGTATACCCCAGGCGCATGCGCCGCTGCAGTATCGAACTGGAGGCCTGGTTGGTCTCGATGACCACCCGCACCGCCTCGTCGTAGAGCTCGTCCTTGTCCCCTATGCCCGCGGCAGAACGCTGCTGCTCTTTCAGGATATCCTCGTTGAAGACCGGATCAGCCTGCTTCTTGATGAACTCGACGACCCGCTCGATCTCGTTATCCTTGACCCAGGCCCCCTGGGCGCGGATGAGCTTTTCCTCCCCCGGCTGCATAAAGAGCATGTCGCCCCTGCCCAGGAGTTTGTCGGCGCCGTTGGTATCCAGGACCGTGCGCGAGTCGACCTTCGAGGCGACCTTAAAAGAGATGCGCGCGGGGAAATTCGCCTTGATGATACCGGTCACCACGTCAACCGAGGGACGCTGCGTCGCCATGATCAGGTGGATCCCGACCGCGCGCGAGAGCTGCGCCAGGCGGGCGATGGCGCTCTCGATCTGGTCGCGGGCGATCATCATCAGGTCGGCCAGCTCATCGATTATAATGACGATATACGGCAACTTCTCCTCTTCGGTGCGGGCGTTATAGGCGGCGATATTGCGCGCCCCGAGTTTCGAAAGGAGCTGGTAGCGCTCCTCCATCTGCGAGACGGCCCAGGCAAGCGCCGCGGAGGCCTTTTTGGCGTCGGTAACTACCGGGCAGATGAGGTGCGGCAGGCCGTTGAACGGCATCAACTCCACCATCTTCGGGTCAACCATCAGCAGCTTCAACTCCGCCGGCGAGGCCTTCATCAACAGCGAGATGATCAGCGAATTGACGCAAACGGTCTTTCCCGACCCCGTCGTCCCGGCGATCAACAGGTGCGGCATGTCGTCTCCCAGGTCAGTGACGACCGGGTGCCCGGCGATATCCTTGCCGATCGCCAGTGCCAGCTTCGACTCGGCCTCCTGGAAATCCTTCGCTTCGATGATCTCTTTCAGGAACACGAGGCTGCTCTGGGTATTGGGCACCTCGACGCCGACGCGCGCCTTGCCGGGGATCGGGGCGACGATGCGCACCGACGGCGCCTTCATCGCCAGGGCGATATCATCCCCGAGAGCGACGATCCGGTTCAGCTTCACCCCCGGCGCCGGCTCCAGCTCGTAGCGCGTGATGACCGGGCCGCGTTCGATATCGGTAACCTTGACGGAAATCTGGAAATCGGAGAGCGTCTCCTCCAGCACCCGGGCGCTGTTGGTCAGGTCCTCCTTGATCTGCCGGGCCTCCAGCGGCGGCGGCGAATCGAGCAGATCCAGCCCGGGGAGATGGTAATCGCCGATCTTGACCTCAGCCGGTTTTGCCTTCGGCGTTTCTTTGGCGCCCGCAGGGGTCTGGATCTGGATCTTGGGCTTCAGGGGCGCGCGCGGCGGCGCCAAAGGCGGCTCGGCGACGGCAGGCGACGGTTTTGCCCCGACGTTGACGCTGACGGCGGGCTTGGCCTCTTTGCGCGCCGGCTTCACCGGCAAGGCAGCCGGACGGAACTGGCGCGACTCAAGAACCGCCTTTGCCTTCTGGTACGCCGCCAGCAAGAGCGAGGAGATGAGCATCTCGGTCACCAGCGCGAAGGACAACACCCACAGCGCGCCGAAGAGGATGTAGCCTCCCGTGGGGCCGAGCCAGAGCGTTGCCGTGCGAGCGCTGATGAAACCGAAGAATCCTCCCGATTGGAACGAGAGGATCTCATTCTGGGGCCTGAACATGCTCAGCAGCGTGCTCGATGAGAACAACAGCCCTCCCAGGCCCAGGATACGCGGCAGGCGCACATCCGGGATCTGATGCAAAAAAAGCCGGGCGCCGATAAAGAGAACGAGCCCGGCAATGAGATAGCTGGCCCAGCCGAAGAGGAAGAGAAAGAGCCCGGCGAAATAGGCCCCGAAGGTGCTGATGAGGTTTTTGGGCGGGATATTCGGGTGGGAGGTGTAGAAGGACAGATCAAACGGCGTAAACGAAACGAGGCTTACCAGAAAGATAAGCCCCGCGGCGGTCAAAAGAACGCCTTTGATTTCGTTGAGCCTGCGGTCGTTCACTTCGCGTTTGAAGGATCGGCTTGTTTCTTGCTTAAGTTGATCCTACCCAGCTCGTCGATGCCGATGACCTTGACCGGGAACTCATCCCCCATCTTGGCAACCGAATCGATATCCTTGACGAACTGGCTGGAAAACTCGGAGATATGGACCAGCCCTTCTTTGCCGGGAGCGATCTCGCAGAAAGCGCCGAAAGGCACGATCCTCTTGACCTTGCCCGTATAGATCTTGTTGACCTCGACCTCGTCGGTGAGGGCACGCACCATCTTGATCGCCTCGGCCGATTTTGCCGGATCGTTGGAAGCGATAAAGACGCTGCCGTCATCCTCGATGTTGATCGTGGCGCCCGTTGCGGCGACGATCTTCTTGATCGTTTTGCCGCCGGGACCGATGACCGTGCCGATCTTGTCGGGATTGACCTTGATGATCTCGATACGCGGGGCGTAGGCCGAGAGGTCGGCGCGGGGCTTCTCGATGGCCTCGCGCATCTTATCGAGCACGAAGAGCCGCGCCTCGCGCGACTGGGTAAGACACTGGCGCATCAATTCGGTCGTGATACCGTCGATCTTCAGATCCATCTGGACCGCGGTAATACCGGCCTTGGTGCCGGCGACCTTAAAGTCCATGTCGCCGAAGTGATCCTCGACCCCGGCGATGTCGGTGAGGACGATCGAACGGGTGCCCTCCTTGACCAGGCCCAGCGCAACCCCGCCGACCGGGTCCTTGATCGGCACGCCCGCATCCATCAGCGAAAGGGTCGCCGCGCAGACCGTTGCCATGCTGGAAGAGCCGTTGGACTCCAGGATCTCCGAAACCACCCGCACGGTATAGGGGAAACGCTCTTTGGGAGGGATAACCGCCAGGAGGGCCCGCTCGGCAAGCGCCCCGTGGCCGATCTCGCGCCGTCCCGGGCCGCGCACCGGCCCCACCTCCCCGACGCTAAACGGCGGGAAGCTGTAGTGCAGCATGAAGGTCTTGTACTTCTCCCCTTCCAGGGCCTCGATCAGCTGCTCGTCGTCGCCGGTACCCAGCGTGGTGACGGCAAGGCTCTGCGTCTGGCCGCGGGTGAAAATACTGGAGCCGTGCGTGCGCGGAAGCGCGGAGACCGCGCAGCTGATCGGCCGGATCTCGGTAAAGGAACGGCCGTCCACGCGTTTGCCGTCTTCCAGGAGCTTTTTGCGCACCTGTTTCTTCTCGACCTCATACAGCCCTGCCTTGACGTCGGCATCGGAAAACCCTTCGGCGATGAGCTGCTGGCGGATCTGCTTGGAGAGCGCATCGACCGCGTCCTCGCGCCCGTCCTTGGAGGTCAAAAGGTAGATCTCCTCGAGCCGGTTCAGGGCCAAAGCAGAGATCTTCTCGATGAGGGCCGGAGCCGGCGTCTTATAGGTAACGGCGGCTTTGGGTTTGCCGTCGGTCTTCTGCATCTGCCGCTGCATGGCGCGGATCGGCTTGAGCTGCGCGCAGCCGAATTCCACCGCTTCGCTGAAGAGCGCCTCGGGAATCTCTTTGGCGCGGGCCTCCAGCATCACGACGCCGGTATCGTTCTCGGCGATGATCACGTCCAACTCGGACTGCTCAAGCTGCGCGTAGGTCGGGTTGAGGATGAACTCCCCGTTTACGCGCCCCACCCGGCAGCATGCCAGGGGCCCCTGGAACGGGATGTCGGAAAGGCTCAGCGCGAACGAAGCGCCGTTGACCGCCAGGATATCGGGATCGTTCTCGCCGTCACTGGAGAGAACGATCGCCATGATCTGCACGTCGTTCAGGAAACCGTCGGGGAACAGCGGCCGGATCGGCCGGTCGATGAGACGCGCGGTCAGGATCTCGCTCTCCGAAGGACGCCCTTCCCGCTTGAAGAACCCGCCGGGGATGCGCCCCGCCGCGTAGGTCTTCTCCTGATACTCGACGATCAACGGAAAATAGCTCTGCCCTTCCTTGGGCTCTTTGGACATGCACGCGGTCACCAAGACCACCGTGCCGCCGTACTGAAGCGTGACCGAACCGTTTGCCTGACGGGCGACTTTTCCTGTTTCAACGATCAAATCCTGTTTTCCCCATGTCATCTTCATGCTGCGACCTGCTTTCTGTGGATACCTGTTCTGTCTGTTTTCTTCTTTTTCGTTTGGCGTGAGAGAATAAAAACGAAAGACCTACTTCCGCAGCCCGAGCTTCTCCAGGACCACCTCGTACTTCTTGATATCCTTCTTCTTGAGGTAATCCAGGAGCCTGCGGCGCTTTCCGACGAGACTGAGGAGCCCGCGGCGGGAGTGAAAATCTTTCTTATGGCTCTTGAAATGAGAGCTCAAGGCATTGATGCGCTCGGTCAACAGAGCGATCTGCACTTCGGCGGAGCCGGTATCTTTCGTATGCACTTTAAACGATTCGATGACTTGTGTTTTCTTCGCTTTAACGAGAACCACTGCGTTCACCTCCTTTTAAACAACGATAGTTCCTTATATTATATGCTCACACCGCGCATTCGTCAACACCTCTGTATCTTCTTATGATGACGAACCGCTCGGGTATAACCGCCGGTGTACGGGTGACTGTGCGGGAGAAGAGCTTTGAAAGGAGTGGTGCGGGAAGAACCGTCCTTCAGCGTGCTGTTCTCAAACCGACAAAAGAATGGATTCAAGTATACTACAAAATGGACCGGATGCAAGCAAATTAATCGATTTTTCCGCGGCAGGGCCCCTCAGGAAATACCATCTACCATAAGAATGTTTTTGATGTAATCTGGTAGATAGCTATTGACAAGCCGCCCAGAGCGCCGTACAATGAAAATCACCATGAAACTATGCGAACGTATTCGCCAGGTGCGCAAGGAAAAACGCCTCTCCATGGTCAAACTGCAGGAGCGGCTCAAAGAGATTTTCGGCGAAAGCGCCTTGCGGTATAACACCCTCTACCGCATCGAGAAAGGGCTGCGGGAAGCACGCGTCTCTTCGCTGACACAGATCTGCGCCGGGCTGGGCGTATCCTTGAAAGAGCTCAAAGAAGGCACCGACCAGGAGATCTCGGCGCTCATCGACGTGATGCCCAAAAAAGAGAAGAGCGGCCAGTACGTTTATTCCGAAAGAGCCGCCGCCTCGATCCTCTCCAAGGAAAAAAGCCCGTTTTTGGCCCTGCGGCTGGTGCTTGAGCCGGGAGGCAAAACCCGCCTGGAACAGGATCCGCCGGAGATGGGCCGTTTCGAAAAGTGGCTGTATTGCCTGCGGGGCGTGGTAACCTGTTGTATCGGCCGGCACACGCTCCACCTGAAAAAAGACGACGCCCTCTGCTTCGAAAGCACCCTGCCGCATCACTTCGAAAACCGCACGCGCAAGAAAGCCTCTTGCATCGTCGTGCAGAACCCCAAGCACGTCTAAGAAACAAGGCACCAGACACACGAAACATAAAACCTCCTGTTTCTGGTGCCTGGTGCCTGGTCTCGTATCGTTAC
>CAZOGI010000028.1:0-20953 GCA_964579435.1 uncultured Planctomycetales bacterium | reverse complement strand
GCCGGGACGAATTTGCTGAACCAATAGATCGAAATTCGGAGAGGTGGCAGAGCGGTCGAATGCAGCTCACTGCTAATGAGTTGGCCTGGGAAACTGGGCCCCCGGGTTCGAATCCCGGCCTCTCCGTTTTTATTACCAGTCGCAAGAGGCAGTTTTCGTAGAGCGGTTTTTCATATCTTTTCCTTCTTTCGGTCCGGATCTTTCTACAACAGAAAGCGCAGAAGATGCTGGACGGTAATCTCCTGGTGCGATGGTTCGGTTTCCCTGCAACTTTGATCCACGGAGACTTGCTGGTCCTGGACCGGTGGAACTGCCTCAAAAAACGCCTGCCGCGTACCAAAAACGGGGAAAAATTAATCGATATCGGCTGCGGCACGGGGGCTTTTAGCATCGGCGCCGCCCTGCGCGGATACGAAGCCCTCGGGTTGAGCTGGGATGAGCGAAACCAGCGGGTCGCCGCGCAGCGGGCTGCCTTGTGCAAAGCGCCTCTGGCGTCGTTCCAGGTCATGGATGTGCGCGCCCTGGACACGCGGCGCGATCTCGTCGGCAGGTTTGATGTCGTCGTCTCTTGCGAGAATATCGAGCATATTATCGATGACCGCAAGCTTATGCGCGATATGGCCGCGTGCCTGAAGCCCGGTGGCAGGCTTTTGCTCACCACGCCCTATTACCATTACCGGGCCATCACCGCGGGCGATAACGGCCCGTTCTGCACGCAAGAAACAGGCTGGCATGTCAGGCGCGGTTATACCCGGGATATGCTCGAGGGACTCTGCGCCCAGGCAGGACTTGTTCCCGATGAATTTTTCTTCTGCAGCGGCATCCTGAGCCAGAAGTTCACCGGTTTGTTCCGGGTTCTGTCCGGGGCGCACCTCTGGCTTGCCTGGGGAGTGGTTTTGCCTCTGCGTATTTTCCCCCCCCTGCTCGATCCCTTCCTGACCCGTTTTTTCCGATGGCCGTATTTTACGATCGGCATGACGGCTCATAAGCCTTGATGTTTTCCGAAACCCGACGGCCCATCCGTTTCTGAAGTCGATCCCTCCGCTTTCTTTCGTAGCGCCACTTCTTGCATGAAGCAGAGCTGCTTCCGGGCAAGGCGCAGTACGCCCCGGGAGAAGAGGGCCTTGTGGAGAGTCGTTCGCAGCGGCGGTGTTTTAGCTTTCGGCGATGAAGCGGGGAGCAACCTTGAAAAAACGGTTGTTCGCCGTCACGAGCCACAGGAAGATCAGGAAGGCGAGGTTATCCCGACGAGAGAGCAGCCGGGCGGTTTCGCGCGCAATCGAAAACTCGCCGCGCGCGAGGGCGCTGATCAGGTAATGGGTGTATTGCAGGAGCTGGTTGTGCCGGAAACGTCTTTTGGCGTGAGTCTGCAGCTGCGCAGGCAGGCGCCGGAAAAGCCGTTTGTAGATCTCTTCTTCTTCGCGCAAGAAATCCGTGCCGACTCCTTTCCAGCGGCTGAATTGCCCGGCGTGGGAACGCAGGTAGATGAGCGGCTGATGGATAAAGCCGACGGGCGAGTTTTCGCTGAGGCGGGCCCATAATTCAAAGTCTCCGGCGACCCGCATGTCTTCGCGAAAAGGGCCTTTTTCAAGCAGAATGCGGCGGGGGATGGTAACCGTGGAGATGTTGCCGGCGATCGAGCCGTAGTAGAACATGATCTGCGCCGCCAGCTGCGGCGAAATGATCGGCGGGGTGGTATCGACCGGGGGTTTTTGGCTTTGTTTTCCCTCCGCATCGATGATGTCGTAGCTGCAATAGTAGAAGGCGGCGCCGGGATGCTTGCGTATGAATGCCTGTTCCGTCTCCAGGCACTGCGGCTTCATGATATCGTCGTGCGTCCAGATACGGATCAGCTCTCCGCGCGCCTGCCGCGCCAGGATGTTGAGGCTCTTGAACAACCCCTGGTTGGTGCTGCTGCGCATCAGCTGAATGCGCGGGTCTTTTTTGGCTTCGACGATGTCGACGGAGCGGTCGCTGGAGCAGTCATCGTGGATGAGCAGTTCGAAGTCGCCGAAGCTCTGGGCCAGGACCGAATCGATCGACAGTTCCAGGTAGCGCTGGCTGTTATAGATCGGGAGAATGACGGATAGGGAAGGGGTAGACATAGGACGTTTCTTATGTGCATTATACCATAAAGAAAATAGCCGGTGGCGGTTGATTTTTCGGCAAAATTCGATTACAATATCCGCTTTCAACCGCTCTCTAATCACACAAAGAGGTGTCCGATGAAACGCTTTATCCTGTATCTGGTGAGATGGCAGCTGAGCACGCCGATCCTGTGGCTGGTCGTGCGTCAGATGGGGACCGGGATCTGGTCGACGGTGATCGCCAACCTGATCGGCGGGGCGATCTTTTTTTGGGTGGACCGGTTTATCTTTACCAGCTATGCGGTCGAAGTATGGCAGTTCAAGGATACGGGGACCTGCGACCGCTGCGGCAAACAGGAGAGCCTCTGGCGGCTCGTGCGCGCCCCCAATTACGACAAGCGCGATTCCCCGCCTAAATTCTTCTGCATGCAGTGTTCCCGCGAGAAGACCGCGGAGTTACGCGCCCAGGGCGTCAAGATCCGCGGCAGGAGCCGCTAGGCAAGGTTGCGTTAACGCAGGAACTGCTTTTCCAGGAATGTCTCCGACAGCTCCACGACCGTCGGGCGGCCGTGCGGGCAGGTGAATGGATCGCGGCAGGCAAGCAGGTCGCTGCGCAGGCGCTCTGCCTGAGCGCGGTCGAGCGCGTCACCGAACATGACCGAGCGCCGGCAGGCCCTGCGGGCGAGCGTGTCGGTATCGAGCGCCGGTTCCTTCGGGTCGTCCGCCAGGCAGCTGCGGAGCGCGGCGGTGGCGTCGAAGATCGCCTGCGGGTGCGCGTGTATCGCCAGGGTATCGTCTTTCCACAGAGATGCGCTGAATCCCAGTTTTTCAAGTCCCGCCTGGATTTTCTCCCACTGAATCAGCTCTTGTTTGGTAAGCGGCAGCAGGATCGGGGTGAGGAGTTTTTGCGTTTCGACTTTTCCCTCGGTGACCTGCTGCAGGATTTTCTCGTAGTTGATCCGTTCGTGCGCCGCATGCTGGTCGATGCACAGAAGGCCGCGGGGGCCTTCGAAAAGGAGCAGTTTGTTCTTGAAGGTGCCGATAAAGGCGGCGGCGCGCAGCTGCGCCGAAAGGTTTGAGGCAAGGGAATGGGCGGTTCCGTGCGCGAAGAGTTCTTCGGGCTCATCCGCTTCAGCCGCGGCAGGCTGCTCGGGAACGGGGTAGAGTTTCAAGGGGGAAGCGTTGGGGTCGCGCCGTTTCGGGGCCATGGTGCCCAGGGGGATGATCGATGCCTGGGCCTGTTTTGCCCGGCTGGCGTTGAGAAGAGTATGCTCGCAGAGTTCGCGCAGGGACTCGGCGATCTCCCGCTCGTCCTTGAGCTTGACCTCGCGTTTCGCCGGATGGACGTTGACGTCGACGTTCTCCGCCGGCATGCGGATGAAGGCGGCAAAGACCGGGTGGTTGCCTTCGGGCAGGAGCATGCGGTATGCCCGGTTGATCTGATAGAGGATGCCTTTGTGATACACCGGCCTGCCGTTGACAAAGACGAATTGCGCGCTGCGCGTGGCTTTGTGCACATTCATGTCGCCCAGGATCAGCAGGAGCGAGACGTCACAGCTGCGGATCTTAGCCGCAGATTCGATAAGGAACTGCGGTTTGATGTTCATCGTTTCGGCAAAGCGGCGCAGCGGGTCTTTCTGCGCCTTGAGCTCGTAGAGGAGCGCGCCGTTATGAATGAGGGTGAAGCTGACCGGCGGGTGGAGCAGGCAGTAGGGGGTGAAGGCCTGTACGATCTGTCCCAGTTCGGTCGCGTCGGCTTTGAGGAATTTGCGGCGCGCCGGGGTATTGAAAAAAAGCTCCTTGACCTCAAGGTCGGTTCCCCGCTGCATGGCCAGCGGCTGCGCCGAAAGCTCTTCGCCCCCGCGCACATGCACTTCGGTTCCGGTCTGTGCCGCTTCGGTCTTGCTGCGCAGGGTCACGTCGGCGATCGCGGCGATGCTGTAGAGAGCCTCCCCGCGGAAGCCCAGCGAGCGGATCCGGTAGAGGTCATCGAGCGAAGCGATCTTGCTGGTGGCGTGGCGGGAAAAGACCGCGCGGATATCGTCGGCCTCGATGCCGGAGCCGTTGTCGGTGATGCGGATGAGCTTCTTGCCTGCCTGGACCGCTTCCACCCTGATCGCCGTTGCCCCGGCGTCAAGCGCGTTTTCGAGCGTTTCCTTGACGACCGAAGCCGGCCGCTCGATGACCTCGCCGGCGGCGATCTTGCTGACGATTTCGGGGGGAAGGATGCGAATGGTTCCCATGCGGTTTTATTCCTTTGGCGGCGTAAGCTTCTTTTTCCACTCGTGCAAGGTTTGCAGCGCCTCCAGCGGCGAGAGCGCGTTGATATCGAGTTTTTCCAGTTGAGCCCGGATCTCTCCGGTTGCCGGGTCAAAGGGCGGGCTAAAGAGCGACATTTGTGTTTCCGGCGATTCGGCGCGGATCTTCTCGTGCAGCTTCCCGGAGAGCTCCAGCCGGCAGAGGATGGTGCGCCCGCGCTCCAGCACTTCGCGGGGGATGCCGGCCAGCTTTGCGACATAGATCCCGTAGGAATCGTCTGAGCCGCCGGGAACGATCTTGTGCAGAAAGACGATGCCCTCGGCGTACTCTTTGACCGAGACGTTGTAGTTTTTCACCCCCCCGTACTCTTCGGCGAGGGCGGTGAGCTCGTGGAAGTGCGTGGCAAAGAGCGTGCGCACGCGCTGGCGCTGCAAATATTCGGCGATCGCCCAGGCAAGGCTGAGCCCGTCGAAGGTCGAGGTGCCCCGGCCGATCTCATCGAGTATGACGAGGCTGCGCTGCGAGAGGTTGTTGAGGATCCCGGCGGTTTCGCTCATCTCGACCATGAAGGTGCTCTGGCCTTTGGAGATCTCGTCGTGCGCGCCGATGCGGGTGAAGATCTTGTCGACCAGGCCGATCCGGGCGCTTGCGGCAGGGATGAAGCTGCCCATCTGGGCCATGATCACCAGGATCGCCGTCTGGCGGATGTAGGTTGATTTCCCGGCCATGTTCGGGCCGGTCAGGATGATCAGGTGGTTCTCCTTGCAGTCCAGCCGCGCGTCATTGGGGATGAACGAGGAGGAGAGCATGTTCTCGACCACCGGATGGCGACCGTCGCGGATATCGATGGCGAAATCGTCCTCGATCTGAGGGGCACAGTAGCCGCTGGAGAGCGAAAGGACGCTTAAGGAGTAAAGGGCGTCCAGATCCGCAAGCGCTGCGCTGAGGCGATGCAGCTGCTCTGAGGCGTTGAGTATCTCCTGCGCGATCTCTGCGACCAGACGCGACTCGATACGCGCGATTTCGGTTTCGGCGTTAAGCATCTTTTCTTCGAACTCTTTGAGCGCCGGGGTGATGAAACGTTCGGCATTGGCCAAGGTCTGTTTGCGGATATATTCCAGCGGGGTGAGCGCCAGGTTGGCCTTGGTGATCTCGATATAATAGCCGAAAACCGAATTAAAGCCGATCTTCAGGGAGCCGATGCCGGTGCGCTTTATCTCCTCGGCCTGCAGTTGGCGCAGCCACTGCTGGCCGTTCTCTTTGATGCCGCGCAATTCATCCAGCTCTTTATTGAACCCGTGGCGGATAATTTTGCCCTCGGTGTTGGAGTAGGGCATATCCGGGTTGACGGCGGTATCCAGCAGCTCGCGCAGCTGCGGGATATCTTCGATCCCGAAGAACGCGTTTGCGTTTCTGCTCTTTTGCAGCGCCTGCTGCAAGGGGGGGATCCTGTTCAGGCTGTTGCGCAGCGCCAGCAGGTCTTTGGGCAACGTGTCACCGCAGCTGAGGCGCGAAATGCATTTGTCCAGGTCAGGCAGGGGCTGCAGGATCTCTTTGAGTTTTTGCTGCAAAACAGTGTCTTCCCGCAGGAGGCTTACCGCTGCCTGGCGCTTGATGATCGCGGCCTTCTGTTTCAAGGGATGCAGCAGCCAATATTTCAGCCTGCGTTTGCCCATCGGGCAGAGGGTGCGGTCGATCGCCCGGAAAAGTTCCGGCAGCTCCAGGCCGAAGTGTGCGGCAGCAGAGATGAAAACCTCTTCGTCGTCGCAGACGAGGCTGAGCCGGTCGATGTGCGCCAGGGGCATACGGTTCATCTGCTTCAGGTATGCCAGGAGGGCGCCTGCGCTGGAGATGCCGGCGGTCATGGTGTCGGCGCCGAACCCGCGCAGGTTATGGGTCTTGAAATGCTCAAGCAGGGTCTTCTGGGCGATCGCCGGGTTAAAGCACCAGTCGTCAAACGCGGTCATGGTCAGCTCTTTGCCGGCAAGGAGCGGCTGACGGAAGAATTCTTTGACGCGCTGGGCTTCGGCGGCAGGAAAGACACATTCGTAGACCGGCAGCTTTGCCAGGGTTTCCGCGGCGCGGGCAGATCCGGTGCTTTCGTTTAAGAAGAGCGTACCGCTCGTGGTATCGGTCAAGGCGTATCCGGTGAGTGTATCTCCGGGGCTTAAGCTGACGATGTAGCGCGGCTCAGAAGAGGATTCGTCTATATAGGTACCGGCGGTGATGATCTTGACGACATCCCGTTTTACCAACCCTTTGGCGAGGGACGGATCTTCAAGCTGTTCGCAGATAGCCACTTTCAACCCTGCTTTGATAAGCTTGTGGATATAAGAGTCTTTGGCGTGGTAGGGGATGCCGCACATCGGGATGCGGCCGCTCTTGCCGGCATCGCGGGAGGTCAGGACCACATCCAGGATCTTGGAGGCTTTTTGGGCGTCTTCGGCGAACATCTCGTAAAAGTCGCCCAGGCGGAAGAAGAGGATGCAGTCCGGGTAGCGGGTTTTGAGCTCCTGGTACTGCCGCAGCATGGGGGTTGCCTGTTCCATAGCCCTTATTTTATAGCACAAATAGACTGAAGCGACAAGAGACAAGGCAGAGAACTGGACACAAGACACCAGACACAAGACACAGGACACAGGACACAAGGTGCAGCATCTTCTAATGTTGTATCTTCTTACCAAATCAGCTATACTTATAGTATGGGTAACCCGTTCTCGCGCAATCTGATAAAGCGGCGTCCTGCGGGGCGATCGGGTTTTACGCTGGCCGAGATGCTGATCGCCCTGCTTTTCTTCGGTATAGCCATCCCCGGTGTTTTGCTGGTGATGATGCATACTTCTTTCGTAAATGAGGCCAGCCGCAGCGCCAGCCTGGCGACCATGCACGCGCAGTATGTGCTGGAGAGCATCCGCAATACCGATTTTGCGTCGATCTCCCCCGGGATCGGCAACGGTACCTGGGATTGGAATGCGACGCAGATACAGGCGCAGAACCTGACGGCGCTGCAGAGCGAGCAGATAGATACCGCCGTCAGCGGTTCGGACCTGTTGACCGTGACGGTGAACGTGACGTGGGTTGATGAACCGGATCGCGACCGTTCTCTTTCGATGCAGACCGTGGTCGGACAGCCGTGACGCCTATGAAAAAACTGCGATCGGAGCGCGCCTTTACCCTGGTTGAAATCGCCATTGCCACGCTCATGCTCTTTATCCTGTTGGGGGCAGCGGTTTCGGTGTTCACTGCGGCTGACCTGAACTGGGGAACGGATGAGGCGTTGGTTTCCATCCAGCAGGATTTGCGTCAGGCGCTGGACGGCATGAGCAGGGAGCTGCGCCAGGCGTCGCTGGCTTCGGTGACGACGGGGACCGGGACGGTTTCCTTCACGATCGGGGCCAACAGCATCACGTATTCCTTGAGCGGCACGCAGGTCATCCGGACGCATCCTGCCGGGACCACAATGGTATTGTGCAACAATGTCTCGGCGCTGAGTTTCGTGCGTTCGGGAAATATCGTGACCGTGCAGATAACCGGTACGCGTTCGGTGCAGGACCGTGTGGTGACGCTCTCGGCGACAGAGCAAGTGCGGGTGCGCAATGCGTAAAAAGAAGAACGAAAAAGGGGTCGTGCTCATCTTCTCCTGTTTTGTGCTGGCGATCATGCTGACGCTCACCAGCGCCACCCTTTCGCGCAGCATCTCCGAGCGCGTGATCAGCGAACAGTACACCGAGTCGCGCGATGCCTTTTGGGTCGCCGAAGCGGGGGCGCAGGTTGCCCAGCGGGCGCTCACTTCGGGTAACTGGACGAACTGGACCAACGTCACTTCGACCGAGTCGAATTGCATCGCCAATCTCAGCGGAGGTTCGTATAATGTCTCGGTCTTCAATGCCTCCGGGACCAGCCCGCAGATCGTCTGCACCGCCAGCGTCGGCGGCATCACCCGCGCCCTCAATATCACCATGCAGCGCCAGACCAGCTCGCGCTTTCGCTACGCCGCCTTCGGGGTAGACGGCGTCAATGTCACCGGCCAGGGATTCGTTAATAGCTACAATTCGTCTCTGGGTGCCTACGGCGGGTCGAATAATTTCACCAACGGCGATATTGGTACGAATTCGGGGGCGCAGCCTGCGATTTTCGTGGGCGGGCAGGGGAAGGTCTACGGGGACGCCGGAACCGGTGCGAACGGGACGGTCAATATCACCGGGCAGGGAAACGTCAGCGGAACCACTTCGGATGATATCAGCGAAACGATGTCGCTGCCCACCATCCCTGGTAATCTGTCGAATCTCACCAGCAGCGGCGCCTACATCCGGACCACTTCGGATACGATCTCAACGGGAAGTTACAAATATAGCGAGTTCACCATCAGCAGTAAAGCGAATATCACGATATCCGGCACGGTGGAGATATATCTGACCAATGTCACGAACACAACGCTGACCACGTCCGGACAATCGAAGATCTACATCCCTTCGGGGTCATCGCTGACCATTTATACGGACGGCGGCGTGAGTTTAACCGGGCAGGGAATTCTTAACGTGGACAGCGATCCGGCTGATTTGCAGATCTATTCGACGTATTCTTCGTCAACCGACGGAGTCAATCTCGCCGGTCAGGCAAATCTGTTTGGCGCAATATACGCTCCCGGCGCGGTGATTAATTTCGCCGGTCAGGCCGACGTTTTCGGTGCTTTGGTCGGCAGGCGGGTGAATATGTCCGGACAGGGAGATTTGCATTACGACGAATCTTTGGCTTCTCTGCAGGCCGCCGGTTCCGGAGGCGTCAGCCTGCAGTCGTGGCGCGAGCAGCAGAACCCCTACCCTCTGCAGCTGTGAGCGCCGCATCCCCGCTTGTTGACAGCCGCAGCGGGGAGTGATAGAGTTTCTGTATGTCCACCGTCCTTCCCCACACCGACCCGCCATCGTCCCTTTTCGTCGTCGAAGCTTCCGCCGGTTCCGGTAAGACGTACGCGCTTGCCAGCCGTTACCTGAAGCTTATGCTCAATGCGCCCCCCGGAGAGCATCCTTTCTCGGGGATACTGGCGATTACCTTCATGAAAAAGGCGTCGCTGGAGATGAAGGCGCGTATCCTTGAGCTCCTTAAGCGCCTGGCGCTGGACGCATTCGCCGACCGGAGGCAAAAAGAGGAGTTGCTCCATGTCCTGGGGCTTGATGCCGCGACCGCTTCCCCGCGCGCCGCCGAGGCCCTGCGCGCGATCCTGCAGGGATACAACTATTTTCAGGTCCAGACGATCGACAGTTTTATCAATGCCCTCCTCGTCGGGTGCGCCTTCCGCCTCAACCTTTCGGCGAACTTCCGCATCAAGGAGGAGTATGCCGATTACCTCGCCTACGGGCTCGACCGGCTTATCGACCAGGCGCTCGCCGAGCCTTCTCTCAAAGACCTTTTCCTCGATTTCCTCTTTCACTACCTGCGCGTCGAGAACCGTTCCGGCTGGCTTTTCCGGCAGGATATCCTGCGGGTGATGCTTGTCCTTTTCGGCGACCTGAACCTGTACGGCGTGCCGTTTGGCCGTACCGGCGTGGCGCAGCGGGAGCTCTCGCGACGGGTGCAGGGGGTGGGGCACCTGCTGCAGTCGCTCTACGAGCTGGCGGGGGATAACGAAGGCCTCAACAAAACCTTCCGCAATTCCCTGGCCAAGATCGTCGAGAAGAGCGCGGAGCGTTTCAGTTTCGATCTCCTGCAGGGCTCCGCGTATTGGGGGAGGCCGCAGCTGCCCTTGAACAAGAACGGCCGCGTTCCGGAAAAGGTAAAGCGCCTGTGGGATGAGCTGAACGCGGAGCTGGCCGCGGTCGCGGGCCTGTATTCCCGCTCCCTCTTTTTGCCCTACGCCATGCTCTTTGAGCGGGTGCTCCAGAACATGTGTCAGCTGACGCAAAAAGAGGACGTGCTTTTTTTGGAAGAGCTCAACCGCCAGGCGCGCACGCTCTTTGACCGCCAGGGGGTCGGCTTGCCGGAGATCTACCTTCGCCTGGCGACGCGGTTCAGGCATTTTCTCATCGATGAATTCCAGGATACCGCGGTGTTGCAGTGGCGCAATATCCTGCCGATGGTGGAGGATGCGCTTGCCGCAGGCGGCAGCCTCTTCTACGTCGGGGACCGCAAGCAGGCGATCTACCGTTTCCGCGGCGGAGCGGTGCGTCTGTTCGACGAGGTGCAGAACGCGTTTCCGCAGACGCGTCCCCAACAGGAAACCCTGAAGCGCAACTACCGCAGCAGGCAGGAGATCGTTGCCTTTAACAACGAGCTTTTTTCGGTCGATAACCTTGCGCGGTGCGTGCGGGATTTCGAACAGGCTCGCTCTGCGCGCAAGAAAGAGGAGGAGGATATCTCTCTTGCCGGCGACGATCCGCGCCGGCTCTTCGCCCATTTTTCCTCTTCGGCCCAGGAGGCGCTGCCCGAAAAACAGGGCGGGTATATCCGCGTTCTGCGTTGGGAGGCGCAGGATGAGGAGGAGTCGGATGAGCGGGTGCGCGCGGAGCTGACTGCCTGCATCGCGCAGCTGCGCGGCCGCGGCGTCTCGTTCCGGGATATCGCGATTCTGGTGCGCAGCAATCTGCAGGTCGAGAAAATCAGCGGTTGGCTCATCGAGGCCGGCATCGCTGTTGAGTCGGAAAAGACCCTGGATATGCGCCAGAACAGCTGCGTCAAGGAGCTGGTGAGTTTCCTGGCTTTCCTGAATTCGCCGATCGATGAGCTGGCGTTTGCTTCTTTTGTCACCGGCGCGCTCTTTTGCGGGGCGGCGGGGATCCCGCAGCAGCAGGTGCACGATTTCCTTTTCGAACGGGCGCGCCTGCCGAAAGAGCGGCGCGCGCACTATCTCTACCGCGCTTTTGCCGAGCGTTTCCCCGATGCCTGGGAGGGGTGCATCGCCGGTTTTTTCAGGAATGTCGGTTTTTACCCGCTGTATGAGCTGTTGGTCAGCATCGTCGGGCATTTCGGTGTTTTGGAGCGTTTTCCCGCCGAGCAGGGGTTTGTGATGGCTTTCCTTGAGCTGGTCAAACAAAAGGAAGAGGATTATCCGTCCCTCGGCGCTTTCCTGGATTATTTCCCGTCCGCGCGCAAGGAAGAGCTTTATGTGCGTATGCCCAAAGCCGACGCGGTGCGGGTTACCACTATCCATAAGGCGAAAGGGCTGGAGTTTCCCGTCGTCATCCTGCCGTATCTGCAGATGCGGCCCTCGGCCGACAGGAACGCCGAAGAAGGGGCGGGGCGCTACCATATCGAACCGGCCGGGCCCGATGAGCCGCTGGAGCTTTTGAGCCTGCGGCCGCTCCTGCGTCGTTTCGATGCGCACTTGCAGGAATGTTTCTGGCGCGAGTACGTGCGCAGCTTCTGGGACGAGTTGAACTCCGCGTATGTCGCCTGTACCCGCGCCCAGGAGGAACTGTATATCTTCCTGGCGTCGGTCGGCTCGGCGGCATCTCCGGGGACGTATCTGATCCCCGCCGGGATCGCCGAGCGGGGAAGGCCGTCGTACCGCTCGGAGGAGGTCGCGGCGCACGCAGTGTTGCCGCTGGAGCCACCCCGGTACCGCGACTGGCTTTCTTCTCTGAGCGAAGAGTTCGTTGATGAGCGTTCTCTCTCTCTGCGGAAACGCCAGCGCAAGGGAGAACTGATGCACGCGCTCCTTGCGCAGATCGGCGATCTCTCGGGCAAAGACGTCGATGCAGCGTTCGCCGCGGCGGTAGAGCGGGTGCGCCTGCGCTTCGCCGGGATGCAAGAGTTCGACGCCTGCCTCGCGCAGGTGCGCGCTCTCATCGGCGACGAACGGCTGCGTCCGTTTTTTTTCTGTGCCGGCAAGACGGTTTTTACCGAACAGGAGGTCGTCGGTGCTCCCGGCCTGACGCGGCGCATCGACCGGCTTATCGTCGAGCGCGCCGGTGCCGTGGTCGTGGATTACAAGAGCCATCTCCTGGAGGGCGCAGAGCAGGAGGCTCAGGTGAGGGAATACCTGGCCCTGGTCGCGGCGTTGTATCCGCAGCGGCGCGTGCAGGGGTTTCTGCTCTCTCTGGAAGACCGGCAGGTCAGCGAGGTCAGCCGTGGATAGGGTGGTTTCTATCGGCATCGAAGAGTCATTTATCGAGCGCCTTGCCGCGATTTTGCAGAGGGAGTTCCTGAAAAACGGTTTTGACCTGAGTTCAACGACCGTCGTCTTCGGAGGCAGGCGCCCGGCGCTTTTCCTCAAGAAAGAGCTGGCGCGGCTCTTGGGCAAGCCGTTTTTACCTGCCCGTCTCTTGTCGATGGATGAATTTGTCCTGCAGTGCGTCTCGGCAGAGCTGCCCTGCTCGCTCCTGCCGCCGCTTGAGGCGTGCTATCGCATCTATCGCATCGTCCAGGCTTCCTGTCCCCGCCTGATCAAAGACCGCGCTGATTTCGCGGCGTTCCTGCCGTGGAGCCGGGAGATAGCAGCTTTCCTCGACCAGCTCGACCTGGAAGAGGTTGCCTCTCCGCAACTGGAGAATATCCGGTCGGGCGCGAAGATCGGTTTCGACGTCATGGAAGAGGTTAATGTTCTGTTGCGCGAGATCATCGTGGTTCGGGAAACGTTCCGGCGCAGCCAGGAGCAGCAGCGGCGTTTTTCCCGCGGGTACCTGTACCGCCAGGCGGCAGAAGCTGCGCGTACGGGCCGCACGGGGTTTGCTGCACCGCTTATTTTTGCGGGTTTCTTCTCGCTGCACAAGGCCGAGCGTACGCTCCTGAAGTCTTTGCTTGAAAATGAGATCGCGCACCTGGTTTTTCAAGGCAGCGCCGAGGAATGGCCGGTGTTGCGCGAGCTCGAGGGAGAGCTGGGGGTCTCGATCCGTTCGCCGCTGCCTGAGAAACGCAGGCAGCCGCAGATCCGATTCTACCGGGGCTTCGACGCCCATTCCCAGGTCGGCATTGCCCGCACCATCGTCGCATCCGGCGTGCCTGCCGAGCACACGGCGGTTATCCTGCCCAACACCGAAAAACTCATTCCGCTCCTCTCGGAGCTGTCTTCGGTAGCCGAAGGCTACAACGTCTCCCTGGGCTATCCGCTGAAGCGTACCGCGCTGTACGCTTTTTTCGACGAAGCCTTCCGCGCGCAGCTTTCCCGCCGTGCCGACGGCTGCTACTACGCGCGCGATTACCTGCGGGTTTTGGCGCAGCCGTTCGTGAAGAACGCCCGCATCCCGCATGCTGCCTGGACCCGGGTTTTGGTGCACAAGATCGAAGAGCTGCTCAGCGGCTCGATCGAAGCGCCGGCCTCCGGCAGCCTGTTCATTTCGCTGGCGCAGATCGAAGGATCGGGGGAGCTTTTTTCGGCGGCGATGGAGACGTTGCGTTCGATGAACGAGCCGGTTGAAGAGACGGCGTTGCGCGCCGCGCTCAGGCAGCTGCATGCCGTTTGCTTTTGCGCCTGGGAGTCGCCGCGCACCTGCGCCGGACTCTCGGAGGCGATACTCCAGGCGCTGGATTTCCTGCTCCAGAAGAGTTCACTCTGCAGCTACGCCCCCAACCGCAATGCCGCCGAACGGCTCATGCGCCTGGCCGAAGAGCTCGGCAGCGCCGAATTCGCCCGGGAGGAATTTCGGCAGGAAGAACTTTTCCGCGTATTCCTCGACGGGTTCCGGAACGAAATGGTCTCGTTTTCCGGGTCGCCCCTGAAGGGGGTGCAGGTCCTGGGGCTCCTGGAGACGCGGTCGTTGACCTTCGATACCGTGGTGATGCTGGATGTGAACGAATCCTCGATGCCGAAACTGCGCATCTACGAGCCGCTTATCCCGCGCGACGTGATGATCTCTCTGGGCATCGACCGCCTGGAGCAGGAGGAGCAGATCCAGCGTTACCAGTTCTTGCGCCTGTTGCGCGGCGCGCAAGAGGTCCATCTGATCTATGAGGAGAACGACCGCTGCGAGCGCAGCCGTTTCATCGAAGAGCTGATCTGGGAGCGCGAGAAAGCCGAACGGGCGGTGGGGGCGGTGCAGGTCCCGCTTGCCTGTTTTTCCGTCAGCGCCCTCCCGGCGAAACGCAGCATCCGCAAGACCGCCGCGATGGCTGCGGCGCTGGAGGCGCACCGGTATTCGGCTTCGAGCGTCAACCTGTACCTGGCCTGTCCGGTCCGGTTCTATTTCCAATATGTCCTGGGCCTGCGCGAGAGGGAGGATTCTTTCGATGAGCCGGAACAGGTGGATATCGGCGATTTTCTCCACGAGCTGCTGAAGCTCGCCTACGAGCCGTTCCTGGGAGCACGGCCGCTCTGGAACCAGCAGGGCATGCAGCGGTTCTTCGGGGCCTTTGACGCGCTCTTTGAGCAGCGTTTCGCCCGCCGGATGAAATCCGACGCCTTCCTCCTGAAAGAGCTGATGCGTTACCGGCTTGAGGAATTCCTGCGGCATGAGACGGCGCGGACGGAGGTGGCGCGCCTCCTGGCCCTGGAAAAGGATTATCCGGTTTTGGTGGAGGCAGGGGGCAAGGTCTTCTCTTTTATCTGCAAAGTCGACCGCGTCGATGAGTGCGACGACGGCCGGATCCTGGTCATCGATTACAAGAGCGGCTCGACCGGGCTCCTGCCGGCGGGCCGCGCGAAGCTGGCGTCCCTGCCCGCGGAGCGGGCGGCGATGAAGGCAGCGATAAAATCATTTCAGATGCCCTTGTACCTGCACTGTATGCGCGGCGTCTATCCCGGCCGCGAAGTCGACGTGGCGCTCTATAGCCTGCGCAGCGCCGAGATGAAGACCTTTCCGGGAGCGCGCGAGGCCGCATACAAAGACGAGATCCTGCAGCGGTGTCTCTCGCTGCTGGGGGCGCTCCTGCTGGAGATCATCGACCCTGCGGTCGATTTTTCCGCCGATGAGAGCGACGCGCAATCCTGCCAGCGCTGCCCGTATGTGCGGATGTGCCGCTAGGTCGTCTTGCGGGGTTGATTTTCGGGTGAAATGGTGCTATAAATGATGAAGACGCATTCCGTATTTCTCCTTCGCCTGCACGCACGTAACCGAAACGAGCCTTCTCATGGCCTATGAAGTATTTGCCCTGAAGTGGCGGCCGAAGTCCTTTGACGAGATCATCGGCCAGCCGCACGTCGTCGAAACGCTCAAGAACGCGATACTCAAGAAGCGGCTCGCCAACGCATACCTCTTTGCCGGGCCGCGGGGGGTCGGCAAGACCTCAGCCGCGCGCATCTTCGCCAAGGCCCTGAATTGCGCGCAGGGGACATCCCCTGAGCCGTGCGGGAGCTGTCCGGCCTGTACCGAGATCGCGCAGGGCCGGTCCCTGGACGTCATCGAGATCGACGGCGCCTCCAACCGCGGGATCGACGAGATCCGAACGCTGCGCGAGAACGTCAAGTTCGCCCCCACTGCGGGTAAGTTCAAGATCTACATCATCGATGAGGTCCACCAGATCACGACCGACGGTTTCAACGCGCTCCTGAAGACCCTCGAGGAGCCGCCGCCCTACGTCAAATTCATCTTCGCCACTACCCATCCGCACAAGATATTGCCGACGATCCTCTCGCGCTGCCAGCGCCTGGATTTCAGGCGCATCAGCGCTACCGAGATCGTCCGGCAGCTGGAGCGCATAGCCGCGGCAGAAAAGGTGCGGGTGGCGCAGGAGGTGCTCTTCGCGATCGCCCGCGCCAGCGACGGGTCGCTGCGCGACGCCGAGTCGATCCTCGACCAGCTGGTTTCTTTTTCGAGCGAAGAAATCGTCCTGAAGGATGTGATCTCGGTCCTGGGGGTGGTGGAGCAGGAGGCGCTCTTTGAGCTGACCGGCTGTGTCGCCAACCGCGACGCCAAGGCCGCGCTCTCCCTGGCGGATACGGTCATCGACGAAGGCAAAGACCCGGCGGCGTTCCTGAACCTCCTGATCGAGCATTTCCGCAACCTGATGGTCGCCAAGATCTGCGCCGCCGATACGCATCTGATCGATCTGCCGCAGGAGGTCTGCGAGCGGCTGGTCTCTCAGGCAGAGCAGTTTTCGCTCGATGAGATATTCAACGCTTATTCGCTCCTGATCGCCACGGTTGAGCAGGCAAAACGCATGGATTCGGTGCGCATTCCTCTGGAGATCACGCTTGCCCGGCTCTGTTTCGAGCGCAAAGGCGCGGCCGCTGCGGCTTTGCCTGCGCGGCCTCTTCCCGCGGAAGGCGGCAAGCCTGCGACAAAGCACCCTGCGCGCCATCAGGAACGGCAATCCGGCGAGACTCCGGCGCACCGCCCGCAGTCGCGCCAGGAGCCGAAGGCCGAAGCGTCTTCTTCGGCTGCAGCTGTCCGGGCGCCGGTTACTGCCGCGACCGCCGAGGCTGAGCCACAGGAAGGCGCAAGCGTCCTCCTCGAAGACGTCCAGGAGCGTTGGGACCGTATCGTCGCCGACGTCAGCAATCTGCGCATGTCGGTGGGAACGTATTTAAGCGAGGGCCGGCCGATGAGCGTGGAGCGGGTGACGGTGACGGTCGCGTTCCCGCTTTCCTGTTCCCTGCATAAGGAATCACTTGAAGAGCGCGCCGTGCGCGATCTCATCGAGAAGGTCGCGCGACAGGCGCTGCAGGCGCCGGTCAAATTCCGTTTCACCCTTGCCGATCTGGAGCCGCAGCAGCCGAACCATCCGACGGTGCGCTCGGCCCTGGATATGTTTGACGGCAGGGTGGTCCATTAATGCCTCTTGAGGCCTTGAAAGGTCGTGTATGTCGACGTATACCGAATCCATAGAGAAACTGATCGAGAAGCTGGTGAAGCTGCCCGGTATCGGCAGGCGCAGCGCAGAGCGGATGATTACCTATATACTGGCCGCTTCGAAAGAAGAGGTCGCGCAGCTCTCCGCGGCCCTGACCCAGGTTAAAGAGCAGGTCCGTTTCTGCCGTTCCTGCCACAACCTGAGTGAGGAGGAGCTTTGCCGCATCTGCTCCAACAGCCGCCGGCGCACGGATGTCATCTGCGTCGTCGAGAAGCCCAGCGACGTCACCGCCATCGAGAAGGCCGCTACCTATGACGGCCTCTACCACGTGCTCCTGGGCTCGATCTCGCCGCTTGAGGGCAGGGGGCCGTCGGATATCAAGATAGAATCGCTCCTGAACCGCATCCGCGCCGGCGGGGTCAGCGAGATAATCCTGGCAACCGACGCCGATACCGAGGGAGAGACGACCGCGCTCTACCTCAGCAAGGTCCTTAAGCCCCTCGGGGTGAAGATGACCCGGATCGGCCTGGGTCTGCCCGTCGGTTCGAATTTGGAATACGCCGATTCGGTTACTCTCTCGAAGTCGCTGGAAGCCCGCCGCATTCTCTGACCCCCCCATGATTACGCTTCAGAATCTCAGTAAAAACTACGGCAAAAAGGTTCTTTTCGACGGGATCTCTCTCTCGGTGAACCGGGGAGAAAAGATCGGCCTTATCGGCCCCAACGGCACGGGCAAGAGCACGCTTTTCTCGCTTATCCTGGGAGAGGAAGAGCCGTCTTCGGGTGAAGTGCATGTCCTGAAGAATACCCATATCGGCTATCTGCCGCAGGAATCGAAATTCTCGTCGCAGCATACCGTTCTGCAGGAGCTCACCGAGGGAGACGCGCGTATCGCCCGCCTGAAGCAGGAGAAGGAGGCGTTCGAGCAGAAGGGTCAGGCCGATGCGCCGCGCTATGGCGATGTCCTGCATGAGCTGGAGACGCTGGGTTTCTTCGAGCTGGAGCATAAAGCGCAGAAGATACTTTCGGGGCTGGGATTCAAGGAGCGCGATTTCAACAGGCCGATCGCAGAGCTTAGCGGCGGCTGGCAGATGCGCGCGCTCCTGGGCAAGCTCCTGACCGTGCCCTATGAGTTGCTGCTGCTGGATGAGCCGACGAACTATCTGGACTTGAACGCCGCCCTGTGGCTGAAGGAATATCTGGGTTCTTTCGACGGGACCTTCATCATGATCTCGCACGATAAGGCGTTCCTCACCGAGGTGACCAATTATACCCTGATCCTGGAGGCGGGCGCGATCTTCAAGGTCAAGGGCAATTACGAGCATTATGAACAGATAAAAAAAGAGCGCCGCGTTTTCCTGGAGAAGCAGTTCAAGGAGCAGGAGAAGAAAAAAGAGCAGCTTGCGCGTTTCGTCTCCCGTTTCCACGCTCAGCCCAACAAGGCCGCGTCGGTGCGCGCAAAACGAACCCAACTGGAGCGGCTCCAGGATGAGGCGATCGATCTGCCGCCGGATCCGCGCGCCAGCATCAGCGATTTCCGTTTCCCCCGCACCAGGGAATCCGGGCATCGGGTTATTTCGCTTGAACGTATCTCCAAGGCCTACGGCGACACCCGGGTGTACGAGCATTTCGATTTCGAGATCACCCGGGGAGAGAAGGCGGTTTTGGCCGGGGAGAACGGCGCGGGGAAATCGACGCTGCTCAAGATCCTGGCCGGGGTGATCGGCATCGATGATGGCCTGCGCAAGCCCGGCCACAACGTCACGGCCGGCTATTTTTCCCAGACCCGCACCGACGTGCTCAACGTCGAGAATACGGTGCTGCAGGAGGCTTATACCGCGGCGCCGGGATATATGGCGGAGGAGGCGGTGCGCACGGTGCTGGGGGCGTTTTTGTTTACCGGGGACGACGCCGACAAGCGGGTGAGCGTTTTGTCGGGCGGGGAGAAGAGCCGTCTGATCCTGGCAAAGCTGCTCATCAACCCGCCGAACTTCCTCCTGCTCGACGAGCCGACGACGCACCTGGACGTCGATGCGGTGGAGGCGCTGGTCAAGGCGCTTACCGAGTACGAAGGCACGCTCTGTTTCATCAGCCACGACATTTATTTCGTGCGCTCGGTGGCCAATGTCGTCTATGAAGTCAAGGCCGGCCGGGTGCGCAAGTTCCCGGGTTCTTTCGATTACTATCTGGAGAAAAAGGATACGGTGGTGGATACGCAGGTCCTGGGCCGCCGCAAGCCGCAGGAGCCGCACCGGCAGGCGCAGGAGCAGGCGCGGCAGAAGGCAAAGGACGAGGAGCGGCTGCGCAAGGAAGAGGAGAAGCGGCGCAAGCAGCACAATGCCGCGGTGCGCGAGAAGATAACGAAGCTGCAGCGGGAGAGGGAGCGGCTGGAGCTGGAGCAGTATGCGAAGTCGCGTTCGCTCTCCAGCCCCCACTTTTACCGGGACGAAGATTCGGCGCGGGAATACGGCCGCCGGCTCAAGGAGATCGAGAAACGGCTCAATGAGATCGGCCGGGAATGCGCGGCATTAGAGGAACAGATGCGATGACCTGTAACCTCAATCTTCCTTGTTTCTGGTCCTGGATGCTGTTTCTTCTGCTGTGGGTGGCGCTGATGTATTTTTCCGCCTGGCTGACCGGATGGCAGCGGCTTGCGCGGCAGTATCCGTTCAACGGCGAGCCGTTTGAGCGCAAGCGCCGTTTCTGCAGCGTCCTGATGCGCCGGTTCACGCATTACAACGGGTGCCTGACCTTCGGCGCCGGGAGACAGGGGATCTCCGTTTGGATCTGGCCGCCGTTTCGCATGGGGCATCCGGCGCTTTTTTTCCCCTGGATGGATATCAAGATGATTTGGGTGAAGCGTTACGGGATACGGATGGTCGAATTGCGCTTCAGAAAAGAGCCGCAGATCCCGATGGTGATTTCCGAGAAGCTGGCGGCGTATCTGGCGAAATCGGATGAGCGCGCGCGGGGTGCGGAGCCGTTTGCCGGCCAGGGCGCAGAGTCTTCTGAGCGATAAGTGCGGCAGTCTATTTCGCTTGATTCATACGGCTTTTTAGGTTACAATTTATCACCGCCAGGGTAGAATCTGGCTTCGCTCTTTGACTTGCCACAAGTTCCACCGGGCCTAAGGGTTTTTCCTGTGCCCTTGTTCCTGGTGCGCTTGTGCTCCTAGATATTCCCCCTTAGCTCAGTCGGTAGAGCGAGTGGCTGTGAACGAGGCGTGAAACGCCGAGTGCATAACTCGACGTAGAGCCTCAGAGCAGAGGAGGCGAGGTGCTATGGCCAGGCACGATACACGCATGTACAAAGATCGCCGTCAATACCTGATTGCTGCGGTAAGCAAACGGAGAAAAAAGATCAGGATGATGGCGGTTGCGTACAAGGGAGGTCATTGTCAGCAATGCGGCTATGACCGATGTATCGATGCTTTAGAGTTTCACCACGCCGATTCTTCCCGGAAAGACTTCAGTGTCTCGGAAAAAGGATATACGAGAAGCTGGAGTGTGGTGAGGGACGAATTGGATAAATGTGTGTTGCTCTGCGCCAATTGTCATCGCGAACTCCATGCTCATGTCGCAGCTCCCGCGGGAAACCGCGGTTGAAACTGTGGGAGAACTGCTGGAAGCCCTCACCGCTTTCTGCGGCGGGTAATCAGCAGCCGAGCCTCGGGAAACCGAGGAAGGTTCAGAGACTATGCACCCACTACCTAAGAGCCCTTCAGGGTTTATGGTAAAGATATAGTCCAAGTCCGGAAGTAATTCCGGGTCGCTTGTAACCACCAGGTCCGAGGTTCGAGTCCTCGAGGGGGAGCCAATCTTCATTAAGCCCTTTTTCTGCTATGTAGGAAAAGGGCTTAATTTTTGAAAATAAAAGATTTCTGTCTTTTAGGATAAAGTTCGAGCCGAGATTTTTCAAAAATGCGCGCTTGGCGCTGGGGTTTCCTT
>CAZOGI010000027.1:0-22719 GCA_964579435.1 uncultured Planctomycetales bacterium | reverse complement strand
GGGTTCTCAGATCCGCTCTTACGTCATGCAGCCCTACACCCTGGTCAAAGATCACCGTACCGACCATGAGACCGGTGACGTCAACCGGGTGATGGACGGGCAGATCGACGATTTTATCGATGCGCACCTGAAGAGCTGCGCGCGTTCATCCGCCGCGGGAAAGCAGCAGGGGCAGTCCGGAGGGGAGCGATAAATGGAACTGAAGATCAACGTCGAAAAAAGGGAGAAGGGGATCTATACGGTTTTTCTGGACGGGCCGCTTGATGCGGCGACGTACCGTTCCCTCGACGAGTCGATCGCCGCGCTCCTTAAGGAATCCCCGGCAGCACTCATCCTGCATATGGAAGGCGTCCCGTTCGTCGGCAGCATGGGGGTGGGGGTTATCCTCAAGGCAAAACAGGCACTGGAGCGCGGCGGCGGGTGCCTCATCCTGACCAACGTTTCGCCACAGGCCAAGAAAGTCTTCGACCTCGTCGCGCTCCTGCCCGACTTGAACGTCTTCGCCGGCCTCAGCGAAGTGGAAGCGTATATCGAAAAGAACCGCAAACCTTAAAAAGGATCCGCATGCTCTCTGCTCTTAAAAAAGCGCTCCTGGCGCGCCGTCAAAGCCGGATTGCCCGCCGTTTCCCCGGGGTGGGGGTGGTGCTGCACCCGGAGATGCCGACTCCCTCGCTGAGCAAGATGGAGGCGCTCGCCGCGACGGTCTATGCGGTTAATGCCTGCGAAGAGCGCATCGCCGCGCTTTCCGACGAGGCCCTGCGCGCCAAGACCGAAGAATTCCGCCGGCGGATCGAGGAGCGACATGCCCAGATGGCCGGGGAGCTGGCCGGGATCGAGGAGGCATTGCGGGAGGCGGCGATCCCCGAAGAGAAAGAGCGGCTGCGCACCCGCCTGCGCCGCAGCCGCAACAGCGTCTTCGCCGAGGTCCTGCCTGAGGCATTTGCCGCCGTGCGGGAGGCGGCGAAACGGACCATCGGCCTGCGCCATTTCGACGTGCAGATCGCCGGAGGGGTGGTGCTGCATGAGGGCAATATCGCCGAGATGTCGACCGGCGAGGGCAAGACCCTGGTGGCAACCCTGCCGGCTTACCTCAACGCGCTCCTGGGGCGCGGGGTGCACATCGTCACCGTCAACGATTACCTGGCCCGGCGCGACCGCGAGTGGATGGGGCCGGTCTTCGAATTCCTCGGCCTACGCGTCGGGGTCATCCAGCACGAAATGTCCGACGAGGAGCGCCAGCGCAACTACGCCTGCGACGTCACCTACGGGACGAATAACGAGTTCGGGTTCGACTACCTGCGCGACAACATGAAATACCGGCTGCAGGACTTGGTGCAGCGGCCGTTCTACTTCGCGATCGTCGACGAAGTCGATTCGATCCTCATCGACGAGGCGCGCACCCCCCTGATCATCTCCGGCCCCGCCGAGGAGGCGACGGACAAGTATTACACCGCCCAGCGCATCGCCACGCAGCTCAAAGGCCGGCGGGTCACCGACAACGACGAGGTCGACGCCAAGTATAAGGGCATTGATCTGGCCAAAGGGTTCGATTATCTGGCGGACGAAAAGGGAAACACCATTTCGCTGACCGACGAGGGTGAGGCAAAGGCCTGCCGTCTCTGGGGGGTGGAGAATCTCCACACCATGGAGACGCGCGAGATGCGCCATCATACGATCCAGGCCTTACGCGCGAAAGAGTTCTTCCAGCGGGACGTCGATTACGTCGTCAAGGAGGGCGAGGTCATCATCGTCGATGAGTTTACCGGGCGCCTCATGCCGGGGCGGCGCTGGTCCGACGGGTTGCACCAGGCGGTCGAGGCCAAGGAAGGCATGAAGATCGAGCGCGAGAACCAGACCCTGGCAACGGTCACCTTCCAGAATTATTTCCGCATGTACGAGAAGCTCTCCGGGATGACCGGGACCGCGTATACCGAGGCGAACGAATTTAAGTCCATTTATCAGCTGGACGTGGTGGTCATGCCCACGAACCGGCCGCTCATCCGCAAGAACCACTCCGACTGTGTCCATAAGACCCAGCAGGAGAAATTCAAGGCCGTGGTCGAAGAAATCGTCTCCTGCCACGGGCGCGGACAGCCGGTGCTGGTCGGAACGATATCGATCGAAAAGTCGGAGTTGCTCTCCGAGATGCTCAAACGCCGCGGCATCCCGCACCAGGTGCTCAACGCCAAGTACCACGAGATGGAGGCGCAGATCGTCGCCCAGGCCGGCAGGCACAAGGGGGTGACCATCGCCACGAACATGGCGGGCAGGGGAACCGATATCCTGCTGGGTGGCAATCCCGATTTCATGGCCCGGACCGTGGTGCGCCAGCAGGAGGGGTTGGGTCCCCAGGAGCAGCAGGCGCAGTACCGCCAGCTCCTGGAGAAATACCGTCTCCAGACCGGCAAAGAGCACGAGGCCGTCGTCGCGGCGGGGGGGCTGCATGTCGTCGGCACCGAGCGCCACGAGGCGCGGCGTATCGATAACCAGTTGCGCGGCCGCTCCGGCCGCCAGGGCGATCCCGGATCTTCCCGGTTCTTCGTTTCCCTGCAGGACGATCTGATGCGGCTTTTCGGTTCGGACCGGCTCATGGGATTGATGGAAAAACTGGGGCTGGAAGAAGGCCAGGTCATCGAGCATCCCTGGGTCACCAAGTCCATCGAGATCGCCCAGAAACGCGTGGAGGCGCATAATTTCGAGATCCGCAAGCAGCTCCTTGAGTACGACAACGTGATGAATAAACAGCGCGAGGTCATTTATGCCCAACGTCGCTCGACCCTGGAAGGGGTTTCGCTGAAGGAGGAGCTGCGGGGGATGCTTGAGCGCATCGTCGAGCGTATCGTCGCGGCGCATGCGGTGCACAACCTGCCGCCGGCGGAGTGGAACCTGAGCGCCCTTGCCGGAGAGGTGCACGCCAAATTCGGGGCGGCGCTGGCAATGGAACGTCTCGGCGGTGCCGAGGCGGCAGCGCTCAAAGAGATGCTCTGCGATGAGCTCCTGCGCTATTACGAAGAAAAAGAGCGGGTGGTGGGTGCGGAGCTGACGCGCGAGATGGAACGGATGGTTTTCCTGCAGGTGATCGACAGCCGCTGGAAGGACCATCTCTATGCGATGGATTCCCTGCGCGAGGGCATCGGCCTGCGCGCCTACGGTCAGCGCGATCCGCTCATCGAATACAAGCGCGAGGCGTTCGAGATGTTCTCGGAGATGATCGGCGGCATCGAGGATGAGGCGGTGGAAATGCTCTTTAAGTTGCGGCCGGCCGTGCCGGAGCGTTTCCGCGGGGTCTTCAGCCAGGTGCACCAGGAGTTGGTGCATCCGGATGCGGGACAGTTCCGGCATCCGGCGCCGGAGGCTGCCGCGCCCGAGGCGTCGGCTGTTGCCGGTGTCTCGGCCAAAGTGCCGGCAGCCGAGCCGGCCTCGCGCGCCGGCAGCGAAAAAGTCGGACGCAACGATCCCTGTCCCTGCGGGTCGGGCAAGAAATACAAAAAATGTTGCGGCCGCTGACAAAACGACTGTCGGCGTTTTGTGCCGGGTCCCGGCCGCCGGCGCGGTATGCGGCAGCGGCGCTCTCGGGAGCGCTGATGAGTTTGCCGAATCAGCACGGCGCGCTCTGGCCGTTGAGTTGGATCGGTTTTGTCCCGCTGCTGCTGTTGACTATCGGTGCGCCGGCGCGGCAGGCGCTGCGGCTTTGGTTTCTGTGCGGTTTCGTTTTCTGGTCCGCGACGATCTTTTGGCTCGTGCATGTGACGCTGGCCGGGACCGTTCTTCTGGTCGCGTACCTGTCTTTGTACTTCGGCCTCTTCGGGTTTCTCGCCGCATATTCTTTCTGCCCCGCCCTTTGGCGCTTCCCCCTGCGGACCCTCCTGGCTTTGCCTGCGCTCTGGGTGCTCCTGGAGTACACCCGTTCCCACCTGTTCACCGGTTTTCCCTGGGGGCTGCTCGGATCTGCCCAGTACCTGAACCTGCCCATAATTCAGATCGCTTCTTTGACCGGCGTCTGGGGTGTTTCGTATTTGGTCATGGCGGTCAATTGCGCCCTGGCGGTTATGGTGTACGCGCGCGGTGCGGACAGACGGTTTCCGGCTGCGACGCACTGGGCCGTGCCTGTTCTCCTCGGCGCTGCGCTCGTCTACGGCAGGGCAACGGCGCCTTCCGCTGCCGCCGCCAACGGGTTGGCCGTCTGCATCGTCCAAGGCAATATCCCCCAAGAGATGAAATGGGACGATGAGTTCAATGCCTATATCATGCATAAGTACTTAAACCTGACCAAGGATGCCGCGCGTGCGCTCCCGCAGCTTATCGTTTGGCCCGAGGCCTCGTTCCCGGTTGCCTTGGGCAGCGAGGAAGGGCATTTCTTCCGTTTGGTCTCGGCGCTCGCAGCCCGCCAGGAGATGTGGCTTCTGATGGGAGCGGTGACGCTGCGCGCTCAGGCGTACTACAACAGCGCCGTGCTTGTCGGTCCCGACGGGCGCAGGCGGGCGACCTACGACAAGCTGCACCTGGTGCCTTTCGGCGAATATATCCCGCTCAAAAAACAGCTGCCTTTTCTGCAAACCATCGTGCCGATCGGAGACATAACCCGGGGGACCCAAGAAACGGTCTTTTCCCTGGAGGAAGCGGCGCCGTTGCCGAAAAACTCGCCGCGGCGTTTTTCGGTGTTGATCTGCTTCGAGGATCTCTTCCCCGAGCTGGCCCGCTCTTTCGTGCGCCGCGGCGCCCAGTTTTTGGTGACGGTCACCAACGATGCGTGGTATAAGAAGACCACGGCTGCCGAGCAGCACCTGCAGGCTTCGGTGTTGCGCGCGGTCGAGAATCGGGTGAACATGGTGCGCAGCGCCAATACCGGCGTCTCGGCTTTTATCGGCGCCGACGGCTCCCTCGCTCGCGGCGTGCGGCCGGGAACGGGAGAGGGGCTCTTTACCGACCTGACGGCGTACGGCCGTGTCCCCGCGGGGCCTGTCGGCGGGTTGAGCGTGTATACCCGTTTCGGGGATGTGAGCGTTGTTGTCTGCGCCCTCTGGTGTCTGGTTTCTCTCGCGGGAGCGGCATTCGCTTTTCCCGTACAACGGAGTGTTTGATGAACTGGTTCTTGAGCGCGGTCTTTTTGGCGGTTGCGGTGTACGTGCCGGTTGAATTGGCGCATATCGACAAACAGTATTGCGCCTTCCCCCTGGAGAACGGCAAGCGTCTGATCATCCGCGCCGACGGCAGGGGAGACGGCATCTTTGCTTCCCGGCGCAGCGGCGGCCGCACGCATAACGGTGTCGATCTCTATGCCCCGGTCGGCACCCCGGTCCTGGCGATCCGCTCCGGGGTCGTGGAGCGCGCCGGCGAGCACCGGGGTATGGGTAAGTTCGTGGTCATTGCGCATAAAGATTCCCTGCGCAGCATCTACGGCCACCTTTCCTCGATCGCGGTCGCAACGGGGGAATCGGTCCGCCAGGGACAGCGCGTCGGCGCGGTCGGCAAAACCGGCAACGCCGCGTACCGGGATATGCAGCCGCACCTGCATTTGGAGATCCGCCGGGAGAACGCCGCGCTTGACCCGATGGAATTCCTGCCCTGAGCAAAAGGACGGTTGGGATGCGCACGATCCTGCTTTTGGGTTTGACGAGCCTGCTCACCGACGTGGCGAGCGAGATGGTTTATCCGCTCCTGCCGCTTTTTTTGGTGTCGAGCCTCGGGGCGAGCCCGGCGGTTTTGGGTTTTATCGAGGGCGTTGCCGAAAGCCTGGCGAGCCTGATGAAACTCTGCGCCGGATATTTTTCCGACCGCATGAAACGGCGCCGGCCGTTCGCGATCTTCGGCTACGGCTGTTCGGCGCTGGGTAAGCTCATCCTGTATGCGGCAACCGGCTGGACGGCGGTGCTGGCCGGCCGTATCGTTGACCGCTTCGGCAAGGGGGTGCGGGTTGCCCCGCGGGACGCCCTGATCGCGGAGGCAGCTGATGCCGGCAGGCGGGGAGCGGCGTTCGGCCTGCACCGCGCCCTGGATACCCTCGGTGCCACCATCGGGGTAGGGTGCGCCTACCTGCTTTTGGCGCATTTTAAACAGGGATTGCGGCCGATCTTCCTGGCGTCACTGGTGCCAGCCGCGCTGGGGGTGGGGATCCTCTTCTTCGTGAAAGAGAAAACGCAGGGGCCTGCCGTTCTGCGGGCAAAGCCGGTTTTCGGGTGGCGCGCGCTGGATACGCGCCTGCGCCTGTTCCTGATCGGCACCTTCCTGTTTACCCTGGGGAATTCCTCGAACCAGTTCCTGCTCCTGCGGGCCAAGGGATACGGGTTCGATTTCTCGCGGGTGCTGCTCTTGTACCTTTTCTATAACGTGGTATACGGCCTCTGCAGCTATCCTGCCGCCTGGCTCTCCGACCGCATCGGACGGCGCCGGCTCCTGGTGACCGGGTATCTGGTGTACGGCCTGGTTTACGTCGGGTTTGCGCGGGCGGATTCTGCGGGTTGGTTCTGGTGGCTTTTCGGGCTCTACGGAGTGTACATGGGCTGCACCGAAGGGGTCGAGAAGGCGCTCATTGCCGATATCTCCCCGCAGGAATCGCGCGCGACGATGCTGGGGACGCATGCGATGCTCGTCGGGATCGGCCTTCTGCCGGCTTCGTTCCTTGCGGGTCTACTGTGGAACTATTTCGGTCCTGCGGCTCCCTTTTACTGCGGAGGGTTTTTCGGCCTTGCCGCCAGCGTCTGGTTCTGGCTCGCCCTCTCCGGCACCCCCGCGAAGGCCGCAGACGCGTAATCCCTAGAGTTCGGGGCTGCGCGGCGGGGTGTTGTCCGGCTCGATATGCACGATGACGTCCGCGACGCTGGGGAAGCGCCGGCGCAGCGTGTCTTCGATGGCGTAGCTGATCTCGTGGGCCTGGGAGACGCGCATGGCGCCGGAAACCTGCACATGCAGGTCCAGGTGCACATCGTCGGGTCTGCCCCGCGAACGGATCTTATGGCAGGCCACTACCCCGTTTATCCCCCTGACCGTTTCCGCGATCTCTTTTTTATCGATGAAGACCGCCTGGTCGCAGAGGACTTTCGCCCCTTCCCGGAAGATCTCGATGGCGCTGTGCGCGATGACGAAGGTGATGAGGATCGCGATGATCGGGTCGATCAGGGGAAGCCCCAGGCGGATGCCCAGGAAGGCGACGATAACCGACAGCGACGTCAGGATGTCGGCGCGCGTGTGCATGGCGTCGGCGGTGAGGATGTCGCTCTTGAGGGCCTCGCCCCGCCTGGACTCGTAGCGCATGACCCCGATATTGATCAGGATCGTGACGAGCATCACCGCGAAATGGTACCGGTTGATGGCCGGGTGGGTTCCCAAACGCAGGGAGGTGAAGGTTTCGTGCAGGATGCTGACGCAGACCAGGATCAACAGGATCCCGATGCCGAGGGAAAAGAAGGTCTCGAACTTTTTGTGCCCGTAGGGGTGATCGGCATCCTTGGGCCTGCCCGCGAAATGTATCCCGACAATGCCGATGATGTTGGAGGTGCCGTCGGCCAGGGAGTGGAATCCGTCGGCGGTCATGCTCGAGCAGCGGCCGATGCTGCCGAAAACGATCTTGGCGAGGGCGACGCCGAAGTTCAAGAAAAGGATGCCGGCGAGGATACGTTTGATGGTCAGGTAATGGGTCTCAATATCCGAACGGTGCATACCCCGTATTATAGGGCGTTCTCGCGTTTTTCTCTAGGGATTTTTTCGTGCGCGTGCCGTTGGCGGCATTGATTAAGGGGCGAGCCTGTGTTAAGATACCCCTTGGATGAAGGGTGAAAAATGCGGAGGCATAAGATGCTCTCTTTTCATGCGGTCAAGGTCGATAAGCCCGATGAGTGCAACTGTATCATCGGCCAGAGCCATTTTATCAAGACCGTCGAAGACCTCGCCGAGGTCCTGGTCGGTGCGGTGCCCGGGATCCTCTTTGGCCTGGCGTTTGCCGAGGCCTCCGGCGCCTGCAAGGTGCGCAGCGAAGGCACGGATCAGGAGCTCAAAGCCCGCGCCGCCTCGATCGTCCTCTCGATAGCCGCCGGGCATACCTTCGTCATCCTCCTGCGCAACGCCTTTCCCCTGAACGTCCTCAACGCCGTCAAAATGACGCCGGAAGTCTGCAGCGTTTTCTGCGCGTCGGCCAACCCCCTGGAGGTGGTGGTCGCCGAGACCGAAAACGGCAGGGGTATCATCGGGGTTATCGACGGCAAACGCCCCGCGGGGATCGAAAACACCGAGGATATTGCCTGGCGCACGGGATTGCTGCGCAGTCTCGGCTACAAGAAATAACCCCGGGGGGCTAAAAAAAGGTTTCTGCTGCGATGGATCGGAAAAAAACCAAAAAAGCGGTTTCGTATTTCTTCGGGTTGGTAGCGCTGACCGCCTGCGAGGCGATCGTGCGGGTCCTTCCCGCCCGCTGGCTCTACGGGTTCGCCGCGCGCCTGGGAAGACTGGGATTTCGTCTGGCGCACAAACAGCGCCGCATCGCCCTGGAGAGTTTAAAGATCGCTTTCGGCGCCGATCTGCAGCAGACGCAGTGCCTGCGCATCGCGCGCGACTGCTTCATTCTCATGGCCAAGTCGTCGGTTGAGCTCTTCTTTCTCATGGACCGGCCGCAACTGGTGCGCGAGCGGGTGCGTTTCCAGAACCAGTCCGTGTTGCAGGAGGCGCTCGCCCGCGGCAGAGGGGTGATCCTTGTCAGCGCCCACTTCGGGAATTTTCCGCTCCTGCTGGCTCGCTTAAGCCTGGAGGGATATCCTACCGCCGGGATCATGCGCCCGATGCGCGATGAGCGGGTGGAAAAGCTGTTCCTGCAGAAACGCGAAAAGTTCAATATCCGCACGATCTACAGCCAGCCGCGCAAGGCCTGCGTCGATCAGACGATCGATGCGCTGCGCAAAAACGGCATCGTTTTCATTCCGCTCGACCAGAATTTCGGGACTGCCGGGGTATTTGTCGACTTTTTCGGCCGCAAAGCCGCCACTGCGACCGGTCCGGTGGTACTGGCGCAGCGCACGAAAGCGGCGGTCCTGCCCTGCTTCATCATCCGGCAGCCCGACGATACGCTGCGCATCGTCTTTGAGCCGGCGCTGGAGCTGCTGCAGGCGGCTACTCCCGAAGAGACCATTGTCGCCAATGTCCAGCAGCTCACCCGGACCATCGAGGAATATATCCGCCGCTACCCCGCCGAATGGGGATGGATCCACCGGCGCTGGAAATCGCGGCCGAGCGCGTAATTTTTGAGTAGCGCGACCGGTTGATATGTGTTACTCTAAACAGAGAACCAGTGCAGAGGAGGTGGGGTATGGCAGACGAGACCAAAACGACCCAGGAAGGTAATGCTCCGGCAGCATGCGCCTCAAAAGGCGCAGCCGCGGCGTTGCCGAAGGTGATTGTGGGGCTGGTGTTTTTGGGGTTGGCGGTGTATCTGCTGTTGGGCCGCGGATGGTGGGAATATACCTGGTACTTCATGAAAGCCTGCGCCGCGCCGTTTCTGGCACTTGCCGGGATCATCACGCTGGCCATCGCCAAAGAATAGCCGGTTGCATTTCTGTTTCCATTGCAAGGCCGGGAGTTATCCGCGCTTGGCCGATAAGCTGCGGGTATCCCGGCCGCATTGTTTTGCGGGGAAACCGCAGTATCCCGCTGACGATGGCGTTTGAGCCTTTACGGCCGGCCTCTTTTTATATATAATACTGCCCTGGCCGGCCTCAGGCGCCGGCAAGGTTACGACGCATCTTAAAAAAGGAGAATCGCATGTTAGAACTTGCAACACGGGAATTGGGTTTGAGCCGCCGCATGAACGCGGTCATCGGCATCCTGCTGTTTGCCGTTGCCACGGTCTTGGGCGGATGGGTGCGCATCCCGTTGCCCTTTACCCCGGTGCCGATAACCCTGCAGACGTTTTTCGTCCTGCTGGCGGGAATGTCGCTGGGGTCGGGCAAGGCCGCGATGAGCCAGGTGCTGTACCTGCTCTTCGGGGCCTTCGGCGCGCCGCTCTTCAGCAACCTGGGCAGCGGCGCCGGTTATCTCCTGGGGCCGACCGGCGGTTATCTGGTCGGGTTTATCCTTGCCGCCGGCATGCTGGGTCATTTTGTGCATGGGCGTAATCAGCCGCTCGCCGTGGTGCTCCTGTGGTTGCTGCTGGCCGAAACACTGCTTTTTGCCTGCGGCGTTGCCTGGCTGGCGGCTCTCACCAGGCAGGATCTATCGAGTCTGTTGGTCATGGGGGTAGCACCGTTTGTGCCGGGTGAAGCGGTCAAGATCGCGCTTGCCGCCGTTTGCTTCATGAACCAACGGGGGCGCTTGAACGAGCTTTTTTGACCCTGCGTCGGCGCAGACGGGAGTCAGCAAAGGAGGCTCCCGGTGAAGGTTAAGGAGATCATGGAGCGTTCGGCGACGCTGCTGCGTCCCGAAGCGAATGCACAGACATCCCTGGAACAGCTCGCTGCCGCAGGGGTCAGCTCCCTGCCGGTGGTCGATGAGAAAGGGGTATTGGTGGGTATCCTGAGCGAAGAGGAGACCATCCGCAGCATCCTGCCGACGTATCTGTCCAGCGTCGGGAAATTCGTCTACGAAGAGAACCCAAAGGCGGTGCGGCAGAAAGTGCTGGCTTTCCCGTCCCTGCGGGTGAGCGATGTCATGCGCCAGGACGTCATCGCCGTCAGCGAAGAGGTGACGCTCTGCGAGGCGGCCCGCCTGATGGTCACCAATAAGATCGAATTCCTCCCGGTCCTTGATGGGGCCAAGCGCGTCGTCGGCGTCCTGCGGCGCACCCGCCTGCTGAAGGCGCTCTTTCGCGAATACGCCATATGAAAAAGATCCTGCTGAAGCTGGGGGTCCTCCTTGCAATCGCCACCGGCCTTGCCCTGGGCGTCTCTGCAGCCGGGATGACCTTCCAGCAATCGCTCTCCATCGGCATCTTCTCCGCCTCTATCCTGGGGACGCTCTTTTTCTGGGATTTCCGCTTGAGCTTCGCCTTTATCGGCACGACGCTGCTGCTGCTCACCAAGACGATCGACCTGGAGCACGTCATCGAGTTCGCCTCGCTGGAAGTCATCCTTTTTCTCGTCGGGATGATGGTCCTCATCGGGCTGTTGAAAGAGGAAGGGATGTTCGCCTGGATCGTCAGCATCATCCTGCGCGCGCGCTCCCTGAGCGCCCGGCGGTTCTTCCTGACCATTTCCCTCTTCTCGGCGTTCCTGGCCTGCGCGGTCGATGAGGTGACTTCGATCGTCTTTATGGTCGCCGCGATCCTGGAGATCTGCGATTATTTCGAGGTAAACCCCGTCCCGTTCATCATCTCCTCAGTGCTGGTGACCAATATCGGCTCCGCCGGCACGGTCCTGGGCAACCCGATCGGGATCTTGCTCGCTTCAAAGTCCGGCCTGACGTTCGAGGATTTTCTCGTCCATGCCTTTCCGCTGATGCTTTTGTGCCTGGGGGTGACGATCGCGCTGCTCATGATCTGGTTCCGCAAGCCCCTGCACGAGCTGAATGCCCGGATCAGGGCATTCGGGGCCAACGAGATGCTCATCCATTTGATCTCGGTGCCGCCGGAGCGCAATCTCAAGATCAGCCTCGGCATCTTCGGCCTGACCCTGGGCGGGATCGCGTTGCATCACCGCACCGAAGTCCTCCTGAACCTGGCGCCCAACACCGTGCTTTTGGCGGTGCCGCTCTTTGCCAGCGGCCTGGTGATGATCTGGAAACATCAGCGCGCCCGGCACTACATCGAACGCGATGTGGAGTGGTGGACGCTGCTCTTCTTCCTTCTTTTATTCGTCCAAGCCGGGACCCTGAAGTACACCGGCGCTACCCGTTTTATCGCCGAGCGCATCATCGGCGTGGTCGGCTCGCAGGTCGATCTGCTCTCCAGCGTCGTGCTCTGGATCAGCGCGATCGGCTCCAGCATCCTGGATAACGTGGTGCTGGTTGCCGCGTTCATCCCTATCGTGCAGGGTTTCCAGTCGATGGGCTACAAGGTGCAGGCGTTGTGGTGGGCGCTGCTCTTCGGCGGTTGCCTGGGGGGCAATATTACCCTTATTGGCTCCACCGCCAACATCGTCGCCCTCGGTATCCTGGAGAAAGAGAAACACCTGCGCATCTCGTTCCTGCGCTGGTTCGGGGTCGGGCTTTTTGTGGGGATCGTGACGACCGGTATTGTTTGGGTCGTCTTGGTGCTGGTGCCTTGGTATAATTGAAGTCGCATCGCGCGCGCGCCGGCGCTATTCTGTTGACAAGGGCGGCTAAATATGATAGGGTATCGGAAATTCGCTTCCAGAGCGCATTTGGCGTTTCTTTATTAAGGAGGATGTCGATGAAAGGTGCGGTTAGAATCCTGGGAATAGCGGTTCTGGTGGGGATCGTTTCGCTGACGGCTGCGGTGGCGCAACAGGATCCTGCTGCTGCCGAGGGGACGGCCGGGGAGCAGGTCCCGGCGCCGGTAGAGGCGGATGTCCAGTGGCAGTGGGGCGAGATCGTCGCGGTTTCTCCCGACCAGAATTCGTTCACCTTTAAATACCTTGATTACGAAGCGGATGTGGAGAAGGAGATTTCGGTCTTTGCAGACGCGGATACGGTTTTCGAGAACGTCACCGCGCTCAACGAGCTTAAAGCACAGGATACCGTGAGCATCGATTTCGTGCAGGCCCCCGACGGCAAATATCTGGCCAAGAACGTCAGCGTCGAAAAGCCGGAGGTGGTGCAGCCGATCGAAGAAGAGATGCCGCCGATGGGCGGGGCGGATGCGGCCGGAGCCGGGGAGCCGATGGGCGCCGGGGATGCCCCCGGAGCTGGCGCAGAGCCTGAGACGCCGTAACGACAGGCGCCGCGCGCGTTTTATTCGCCGGGAACGGCAAGAGGTGAGGCAGGAGAGAGCTCCTGCCTCACCTTTTTTTGACGACCGGGACAAATTCCCTATGGAAGGACTCAGGCTTTTTATCTTCGATCTGGACGGGACGCTGGTGGATGCGTATCCGGCGATCACCCGCAGTTTCAACCACACGATGCGCGCCCTGGGCCTGCCGCGGCGCAGCGCCCGCACGGTGCGCGCGGCGGTCGGCTGGGGGGACGGCAGTCTCCTGCGTTTCTTCGTGAGCGCCCGGCAGCTCCCCGCGGCGCTGCGTTTGTACCGCGCGCACCATGCGCAGGAGCTTTTACGCAGCTCCCGGCTCTACGGCGGCGTGCGCCGTCTGCTCCTGACCCTGCGCCGGCGCGGGTGCCGTTTGGCGGTGGCGACGAATCGTCCGCACCGTTTCACGGCCATTCTCCTTAAGCACCTGAAGATACGTCCGCTCTTTGATGTTGTTGTTTCTGCGGACCTGATCCGGCACCGCAAACCCCATCCTCAGATCGTCAACGTATGCATGCGTCGCTGCGGTGCCGCGCGCCGGGAGACCGTCTTGGTGGGAGATATGCCGATCGACGTGCGTGCCGGCAGGCGTGCCGGGGTCAGGACGGTTGCGGTCCTGACCGGTTCGGGTTCGGCGGCGGCGCTGGGAAGGGAGCGTCCCGATCTGCTGATACGCCGCGTGGCGTATCTGAAATCGCACCTGCGCCCGTGCGCAAGGAGCTTTTGCTTGACAGTGCGCACGCGGGAGTATATAGTTAAAAAACGGGTTCGACGCTCATAACCCTGCCGTTTGGTCTGCGGCGGCTTAACAAAAGAGAGGACGTAGACGTATGGGAAAAGGTATCCTTGCGGTCATAGTGGGGATCGGGTTGGCGTTTACCGGAAGCGTCTGTGCTCAGGAGCAGTCTGCGGCAATCAGCCAGCCGGCGAAGGCCGTGCAGGTGGTGTTGTTGATCGCCGAGCAGAATATCGAAGGCCCGCAGCGGGCATGGTGGGCGAGCGAAATAGATCTTTCGACAACCGAAATGGGTTTGGCCAGCGCCCTGACCGAGCAGGGGTTCACAGTCATCGATCCGTCGTCTCTGCAGGAGACCTTCAAGCAAAAGCCGGCTTTCCGGGCGGTTTCGCTTTCGGAGAGCGATTCGGCGAGCCTGGGCTCCAGCGCCGGAGCCGATTACGTCGTGCTCGGCAAGGCCGTTGCCTCTGCGGGGGCAATGGTGCCGCAGTCGAGCATGCGTTCCTGTTTTGCCAATGTGACGGTCAAGGTGCTGCGCGTTGCGGATCATACAGTGGTTGCCTATCTGGATGCGGCGGGCAATTCGGTGCACCTGGATGTGGTGACCGGCGGAGCCGAGGCGTTGCGCAAAGCCGCGGCGAACCTCGCGCCCAAGATCGTCCAGGCGCTGAATAAAGAGCGCGCCAAGGAGTGAGGCGGATGCGTAACCGGCTTGTCTATGCGGCCTTTTTGTGCGGGATGGTAGGGTGGGCGGGGTGCGCCAGCATGACGCAACCCAGCGCCCAGGTGGATAATAACGCCGGTGCGTCTGCCCTGCCGCCGTACAGCGGCCCCCGGGCACGCATCGCGGTGGCGGATTTTGACGTCAAGGCGGCTAAAGCGACGGGAGAGATCGGCTCCGGCCTGCGCGAGATGTTGGTCACGGTGCTCATCAACAGCAGCCGTTTTTCGGTGGTCGAACGGCAGGTGCTCAACGCCCTCATGCAGGAGCAGGAGTTGTTGGCCTCCGGCGCCGGGGATGCGGGTGCGGGCGGGCCGCAGCGCGGGCAGATCAAAACCGCGGATCTGATCGTTACCGCGGCGGTGACCGAATTCGAACCGCAGGCTTCGGGCGGCGCTGCGGGTATCGCCGGGGGCGGAAGCGTCGCCAGCGGCGTGCTGGGCGGGCTGCTGGGCGCGACGTTGAATAAGGCGCACATGGCGATGGACATCCGGATAGTGGATACCTCCACCTCGGAAGTCCTGGCAGCGACCCGCGTGCAGGGGCAGGCATCGGATATCGCCGGAGGGTTCATGACCGGATTCCTGGGCGGTTTCGGCCTCGGCGGCGGGTTGTCGATGTATGCGAACACGCCGATGGAGAAAGCGATCCGCATCTGCATTATCGAAGCGGTCCGGTATATTTCGCAGGCGATCCCGGCCAGTTACTATAAATATTAAAGGCAACGATAAGGAGTCTAACCATGGGTAAGCGTAAGCGCAGGGGCAAACTGAATTGGCGTTCCAAACGGGCGAATAAAGGGCGCAAGCCCTGCTTGGGGTAGGCCTTTGCTGGTCCTTCTTTGATCGAGAAGCCGCTGCCGCTGGAGAGAGCGACAGCGGCTTTTTCTTTGGTGCGTTCGCCCCGGTTGAGGACACCGCGGCGATTTCTCTGGGAAAAATGAGACGGGTGTGTTAGTATAGGGTACGTATGAACCGCGTGTTGGAGACGAATGCAATGCGCCGCAACGGGAATGCAGAGCCAAAGAGGGCGGGTTCCCGCAGCCGGCGCATTTTTTTTGCGTATGACTTCTGAGCCGCAGGAGCGCGCTTTGGCCCCGGCGTCGACCGGCATCCTGCAGATGCCGATGGAGCTGATCCTGCGCACGACCCATACCAATCTCGATGTTATCGACGAACAGATGAGGATACACTACGTCGATCCGGTGTGGGAGAAACGTTATGGCGCGTACCGGGGCAAAAGCTGCTTCGAGTATTTCCAGGGGCGCAGCTCCCCGTGCCCCGACTGCAACGTCCTCGAGGCGTTCAGCAAGAGGCAGATAGTGGTGCGCGAGGAGATACTCTCCCAAGAGAATAACCGCTGCGTGCAGGTGACGACCGCTCCTTTCCGGGATGAGACGGGTGTCTGGCTTGCCGCCGAGGTGTATGTCGATATCAGCGAGCGCAAGCGCATCGAAGAAGAGCTGCGCACCGCGCGGGCGGATTTGGAGGTGCGCGTTGCCGAACGCACCCAGGAACTCTCCCGGGCAAACGGATTGCTTGCCGCAGAGCTGCAGGAGCGCCAGCGCAACGAGCGGGAACTGCGCAAGCTCACCCGCGCGATCATCCAGAGCCCCAGCATGGTCATGATCACCGATACCGACGGCCTGATCGAGTTCGTCAATCCGCGTTTCTGCGAAGTGACCGGATACGCCGCGCACGAAGTGATGGGCCGTGCCGCCGGGATCCTGAAATCGGGAGAGATGCCGCCGCAGGTATACGGCCATCTCTGGGAAACGATCAAAAGCGGCGGGGAATGGCGCGGCGAATTCCATAACCGCAAAAAAGACGGGACGCTCTTCTGGGAGCTGGCTTCGATCTCGGCGATCCGAAGCCCCCAGGGAGAGCTTGAGCGCTACGTCAAGGTCGCCGAAGACATAACCGAGCGCAAGCGCCTGGAGCGGATGAAGGACGAGTTCGTCTCCACCGTTTCCCACGAGCTGCGGACGCCCCTCTCGATCACCAAGGAAGGCATCAGTCTCGTCATCGACGGGATCACGGGCCCTTTGGGCGACCAGCAGCGCCATATCCTGGGGATCGCGCGCACCAACATCGACCGACTCGGCCGGATCATCAACGAACTGCTCGATATCGCCAAGATCGAAGCCGGCAAGGTTGAGCTGAAACGCGCAACGCTGGATCTGGGTCGTTTGATCAACGAAGTCGCGGCCCCTTTTCAGCGTACCTTCCAGGAGCGAAAACTCCAGTTGCATGTTGACCCGGGGCAAGAGCCCCTGTGGTGTTTCGCCGACGCCGACCGTATCACGCAGGTGCTGACCAATCTGTTGAACAACGCGATGAAGTTCACCCCCTCCGGCACCGTCGAGATCCGGGCCCGCGCCAGCGAGGCCGAGGTGCTGATCAGCGTCCGCGATACGGGCATCGGCATTGCCCCCGAGAACCTGCCGAAGCTTTTCGGCAAATTCGTCCAGTTCAACCGGGACGCGTATGCCGGCGAGCGGGGAACCGGGCTGGGGCTGGCGATCGTCAAGGGGATCGTGCAGATGCACGGAGGTACGATCTGGGCAGAGAGTGCCGTCGGACAGGGGAGCACGTTCTTTTTCACGCTGCCCCGGACGGCAGAAGATCTGGGTGTCGGACAGAGGGCAGGAGGATGAGCATGCAGCAGGTGATCCTGATCGTCGACGACGAGCCCGATTTCGTGACCGTGCTGCGCACGCGCCTGGAGTCGCAACACTATGCCGTGGCCGTGGCTTTCGACGGAGAAGAAGGGTTGCGCATCGCCCGCGCCAAACGGCCGGCGCTCATCCTCCTGGATATCGGCATGCCGCGGATGGACGGCTATACCTTTATCCGTTCCTGCAAAGAAGATCCGCTCTTGGGCAAGATCCCGATCATCGTACTGACCGGCAAGGGCGCGCAGATGCAGGATCTCTTTCTGCAGGAAGGCGTGGCGGCGTATTTCGAAAAATCGGTCGATCCTGCCGTTCTGTTGCGCGCGATCAGGAAAGAGCTCCCCGGGCCGTCGCTGCAGGAGGGCGGTTAGTATGGGCGCCCCGCGGATCTTGCTGGTCGATGACGAAGAGAGCCTGGTCGAGATGCTCCTGGTGCGGTTGCAGGCTGCAGGATACGAGGTCATCGTGGCGCGAGACGGGCGCGAAGGGCTGGAGAGCGCACGCACCCAGGAGCCGGACCTGATCGTGCTGGACGTTATGCTCCCGAAACTGGACGGGTACGCGGTCTGCCGGATGCTCAAGTTCGACCAGAAGTATGCCGCGATCCCGGTCGTGCTGTTCACGGCGCGGGCGCAGGAATCGGACCGGGAGACGGGTGTTTCCGTCGGAGCGGACGCCTATATCGTCAAGCCGTTCGAGGCGGAATTTTTTATGGAGACGATCCGCGGCTTGCTCGCCGCCCGGGAGGGCAGGGGGAGTTCGACGTGAAAAAAGACGCGCATATCGAGCTGTTGCTGAAAAAAGGCATTCTCTCCGCTGAGCAGGTGGCGCGGGCGCGCGAAGAGGTGAGTAAGACCGGACTGCCGATCGAAAAGGCGCTGGAGCGGCTCGGATTTATCGCCGAGACGGATATTGCCAAGGCGGCGGCTGATTACCTGGGGGTGCCGTTCATCGACCTGACCGATTACCTTATCAATGCCGAGCTGATCAAGCGGTTGCCCGAGCAGGTGGCGCGCCGCCATACGGCGATCCCGCTCTTTACGATCGGCGAGACGCTCACCGTCGCCATCGCCGATCCCCTCGATGTCGTGGCCCTCGATGAGATCCGCCTGGCCAGCGGCGCCCGCGCGGTCGACGCGGTGCTCTCGACCGCCGCGATGATCGAGCGTATGATCGGCCAATACTACGACTCCGCCGGCAACGTCCAGGAGATCGTTGCCGGGCTGACCCAGGAGAATGTCCCCGGCAGGATCACGGCTGAGGCCCCGCTCTCCAGCGAAGAAACCCCGGTTATCAAGCTCGTCAACCTCCTGATCGTCGAGGCATTCAAGGCGCGCGCTTCGGATATCCATATCGAACCGGAAGAGAAGCTGGTGCGGGTGCGCTATCGCGTCGACGGGGTCCTCCAGGAGGCGCAGCAGATCCCCCGCCATCTGCACAGCGCGCTGGCCTCGCGCATCAAGGTGATGGGCAAGATGGATATTGCCCAGTCGCGGCTGCCGCAGGACGGCCGCTGCGAGATCAAGATCGAGGCAAAGAATATCGACGTGCGCATCTCCTCTTTCCCGACGATTCACGGGGAGAATATTGTTATGCGACTGCTCGACCGCACCTCGGTAGTGCTGCAACTGGGGGAGCTGGGCATGCAGGCGCCGCTTGAACAGGAGTTCGAAAAACTCATTCGCCGCCCGAACGGCATCGTCCTGGTCACCGGGCCGACCGGCTCGGGAAAAACCACGTCGCTCTACGCCGCCCTCTCCCGGATCAATTCGGTCGAGAAGAACATCCTGACGATCGAGGACCCGGTCGAATACGAGCTGCCCCTGATCCGCCAGACCCAGGTGAACCCCAAGGCAGGGCTCAGCTTTGCCGAAGGGTTGCGCAGCATCCTGCGCCAGGACCCGGATGTCATCATGGTGGGAGAGATCCGCGACCGGGAAACGGCGGAGATCGCCATCCAGGCCTCCCTGACCGGGCACCTGGTGCTCTCGACCCTGCATACCAACGACGCCGCCGGTTCCCTGACGCGGCTGATCGAGATGGGGATCGAACCGTTCCTGATCGCCAGCTCCGTCATCGGGATCGTCGCCCAACGGCTCGTGCGCAGCGTCTGTCCGAAGTGCAAGGCTGCGTACGTCCCTTCGGAGGCGGTCCTTCAGGATCTGCATTTGAGCGGGCCGCAGACTTTTTACCGCGGCGCCGGCTGCGCGCACTGCCACGCCAGCGGCCTGGCAGGGCGCATCGGGATCTTCGAGCTCCTCGTCGTCAATGAAGAGGTAAAGAACCGCATCGTCTCCAAGTCCTCGGCGTCGCAGATCAGGCAGGCGGCGCTTTCCGCCGGCATGACCACGCTCTTCGAGGACGGGCTGAACAAGATCAGCCAGGGGCTGACGACCCCGCAGGAGGTGTTGCGGGTGATCGAGGAAGAGTAGGAGTTGCCCATGGCGTCGCTGCACTTCAGATACAAGGCGCGCGACCCTTTTGCGAAACTGGTGACCGGGGTGCTGGAGGCCGAGAGCGCCGAGGCGGCGGCACAGCGGCTCTTGGCTATCGGGCTGGTGCCGCTGTGCGTCAGCGAGACCGGCGCCTTCGCTACCGTCTCGGGGCGGCTGCCGTGGCGCCGGGTTCCGCTCGTTGAGCGCTCTGTCTTTACCCGTCAGCTCTTTTCCCTGCAGAAAGCGGGGTTGACGATCCTCTCCAGCCTCGAAACCGTGGCCCGGCAGACTAAGAATAGGCAGCTGCGCGATTGCATCGAGGCGATCGCGCGGGACATCCGCGGGGGCCGCAGTTTTTCCGAGAGCCTGCGCCAGTATCCCTCGGTATTCGACGAGGTATACGTGAGCATGGTGCGCGCCGCCGAAACCGCCGGGAACCTGACGGACATCCTCGGCCGCTTGAGCGGCCTGCTGGAGCAGGAGATCGAGACGCGTTCCCGCGTCCGCGCCGCCACGCGCTATCCGCTTATCGCCTTCGGGGCAATCCTCTGCGGCGCTTTTATCGTCGTCAGTTTCGTCATCCCGCGTTTCGCGCTCATCTACGGCCAGTTCAAGACCGCGCTGCCCCTGCCGACGCGCATCCTGATCGGCCTCAGCGGCGCGCTGCGTTCCTGGTGGTATCTTTTCCTGGTTGCCGGGATCGCGGCAGGGTTTGGGTTTTCCCGTTTCATCCGGACCGGCTGGGGCAGGGAGCGGTTTGACCTCTTGCGTCTGAAGGTGCCGGTCTTCGGCGCCCTTGCGACGATGCTGATCATGGCACGTTTTTGCCGGGTTACGGCCCTGCTTTTGCGCAGCGGACTGCCGATTCTGGAAATACTGGAGCTGGGCGCGGCCTCCGCGGGCAATGTGGTCGTTTCCCGGGCGCTGCGGCAGGTCAAGGAGAGCGTTAACCAGGGCAAAGGGATGGCCGAGCCGATGCGCTCCAGCGGTCTTTTCCCGCCCATCGTCCTGCAGATGGTGGCGGTCGGGGAGCAGACCGGCAAGATCGATGAGCTGCTCGCCAGCGCCGCGGATTACTATGATCTTGAATCGGACACCCAGATCAAGAACCTGACCACGGCCATCGAACCGCTCCTGACGTTCGTCCTGGGACTTTTGGTGCTGGGCATGGCCCTGGCGATATTCCTGCCGATGTGGAACCTGCTGAGCCTCTTTCGCTCCGCGTAAGGGACTCTTCATGCCCGGCTTGACAAGACGGATATTCTTGCGTAGAATAAAACGAAGCTGCGCACGATACGCGAAAAGTGGTTTTGAGAAAGGCGGAGGAGCATGAGAAGACGCGCTGCAGGGGGTTTTACGCTGATCGAACTGGTTATGGTCATCGTTATCCTGGGGATTCTGGCGGCAGTGGCTATCCCGACTTTTTTTAACCTGCAGGAAGACGCCAAGAAGGCCGCGGTCAAAGGGGCGCTGGGCGGCCTGCGCAGCGGTATCGCCATCTGGTACGCCAAGACCGCCGCCTCCGGGACCGCCGGATACCCGAACCTGACACAGCTGGAATCTTCCCCCGGCGGCGTCATGCAGTTCGGGGTTCCCGCCAATCCCTATACCCAGAGTACCGATGTCGTCGCCGGGAGCGCGGAGGCCGCCAATACCGCAGCCGGCTGGATCTACGACGCCTCAACCGGCCGGATCTGGAGCTCGGCTACCGAGACGCAAGGCTCGGGGTACTAGCCGCCCGGCAGGACGTGACGCATCTTCGCTACGGCTGATCCTTCGCGCCTCCCGGCGCGGCGGGTCGGCCGTTTTCTTTCCCAAGACCCCATGAAACAGCTTTCTTTCGCATCCCTGCGCGCGCCGCTGGTGCGTCACCTCTTGAGCATCTTCTGCCTGAGCCTTATCGGTTTCTGTCTTTTCGCCCACAGCCTTGACGGGGAATTCCTGGTCGATGACGAAGCGTCGATCGTGCATAACCCCCGGAACCGCGACCACGCCGGCTTCTCGCTGCAGCGGCTCTCGCCCGTGACCGGCTGGCTCTGGGAGGAATCGCGGGCCCTGCTCTGGCGCTTTGCCGGCAGGGATCCCCGGCCGTACCACCTTTTCAACATGGCCCTGCATGCCGGCTGTGTGGCGCTTCTCTACCTGCTTCTGCAGGCCCTCTTCAGGGATGGCCGGCTTTCTCTGCTGGCGGCGCTCATCTTTGCCGTGCATCCGCTCCATGCGGAAACGGTCTGCTGGATTTCCGCCGGGCATTACCTGCTCTCGAGTTTCTTTTTCATTCTGTGCGCGCTTCTCTACACGCGCCTGGAGCGCGGCGCTCTGTATCAGATCGGGACCGCCCTGAGTTTTTTTTTGTGTCTCTTGAGCGGCAACGCCGCCGCGACCCTGCCGCTGTGGCTGCTCGGCTACGAGCTGCTCGCGCGGCCGGCAACGGGCAGGTCTTCCCGGCGGTTCCGCGTCGCGCTCCTTTCGCTTTTTGCGGCAGTCTGCGTCTGCGCGGTCGCGGCGATCCTGCTGAGCCGTAACCGCCAGGTTCACCAGATCTTTTATTTCCGCGGCGCCTCCTATCTGATCGTCATCACCAAGGCCTTGCTTTACTATCTCAAGATACTCTATCTGCCGCTTGAGCGCGGGCTCTTCCATCCGTTCGCCTATGCGGATGTCTCGGTGCGGTCGGTGTCCCCGGCTTTTTTCGCAGGCCTGGGAGTTCTGGGTTTGGCGGGATGGGGCCTTTGGCGCTGCCGCAGAAATTTTCCTGCCTGCGCTCTCGGTATCGTCTGGTTTTTCGTCGGGTATCTGCCGTATTCCAATATCATCCCGGTCTGCAATATCATCTCCGAGCGCTACCTGTATCTGGCCTCCGCCGGGAGTTGTCTGGTGCTGGCGGCCTTTTTCCTGCGCGCCTGGGACCGTATTCAGGCCGCTCCCCAGGTGAAGACGCTGCGCGTCGCCTCTGTGGCGGCGCTGACGCTCTTCCTGGGATCTTACACGTTCCTGTCGGTCAAGCACTCGATGGAATTCCGCGATATCCTTACCTTTTGGGAAACCAACATCCGCAATTTCCCCGAAGGGTTCAAGGCGTACAATAACCTCGCCGGGACCTACTATCAGCTGGGCAACAGGCAGCAGGCGCTCGCCTACTGTTGGGTCTCGCTGATGATCAATGAAGCCCAGCCGCATGTCTGGTGCAACCTCGGGAAGGTCTACGGGCAAGAAGGCAAGCGCGCCGAGGCGCTCTTTTGTTACCGCAGGGCGTTGACCGTGGATCCCGGGTACGGCGCGGCGCGGCAGGCCCTGCGCCTGATGGGAGAG
>CAZOGI010000026.1:0-22950 GCA_964579435.1 uncultured Planctomycetales bacterium | reverse complement strand
CATCCCTCGCACTTCCTCATAGACGCCGCTTCTCTCCTGGAAAGCGAGTCCCGACGACCTCACGAGTTCGCGGGCGCTATAAACCATCTCATCGAGGGAGCGGTCAGGACCGCAGTAATGCCGCACCTTCTCCCGGAAGCGGTCTCGTTCATCCGGGCGCTCCGGCGGCGGCAACGCAGCCGCCTTCTTTGCGCCGCCTGATACCTGCTGCGGCAGAAGCTCAAGCGCCGGGCCCCCGGGTCCGGGCGTGCACACCGCTTCGATCGTGTAGCCGGGTTTTACCGTCGAGTGAGTGTGTGCGGGGATGACCTTCGGCTGCAGATGCTGCAGGGCGATGCCTCCGCTGAAATACGTGCGCAGGACACGTTTCCCGCGCGCGTAGCCGGAAGCCTCGATCTTGTATTCTCCGTCGGTAAAAGAAGCGGCGTATTCCCTGAAAATCCGCTCCTTTGACCAGGGTTTTTCCGAACGCAGTCCGGCCGCGGGAAACAGATCCTGCCGGCCGGCTCCCCCCTTCACGCGGCGGTACCATTGGGCAAGGATGAGCGAATAAAAAACCTGGCGCAGTGCAGCGTACCGGGGGGCGGCGTTGACGTCGCGCACCAGTTGCGGCACGATAAGCTCTCTCATCAGCTGCGCCGCATACACATTGAGTTCCTTCATCCGCTCATCGCCAAACGCATACTGCCTCATCCTAGTGTCTTGGTGACCTAGTGACTTAGTGTCCTTGATATAATCCTGTTCCATCATCACCTTCATCGTCGCCTTGTAGACATACGCATCCTGCGGCCCCTGCCTGACAATGATCTCATCCGGCACGATCCAGGGGCGCGCCAGCGTCGGCATGGAAATATCGTCGCCGGCAAAGAGTTCGGAGGCTTTCTGCCGCAGGCGCTGCCAGTACTGCCGGCCCCGGGGCGTGCGCGGCGAGGTAAGGCCGGCGCAATCTTTTTTAAGCTGCACGTCCGCCTCCAGGAGCACCCTGCCGACGTCGGTCATCTCAAGGCGCGGATCGATCATCTCATCCTGCGCGCCGGGTTTCAGGTTCACCCAGAACACATCCGGCTCCAGGCTCATCCCCGTGAAGAAATACCGCATCGAGCTCTGCGCCTCATCGCCTGCTGCTGCGCCTGCCCGGTCTCCCGCGTCAAAGAGCAGGCGCAGGGAACCGTCTCCCATCCCGCGCAGGTACCGCAGGTGCAGCGGCCGGAACGAATCCGCGGAGACGTCCGGTCCCGGCAAAAGGAAAACCCCTCCTTCCCCGGCAAAACCCGTTCCTCCAAATGCCAAGGACAAAACCAACAATGATACGATTACCCTGCGCACCCCTTTTCCTTTCGGTAAGTCCCGCACAAACAAAAAAGGCGCTGCCTGAAACGGTTTCCCGTCTCAAACAACGCCCGTGCCGTTTAGCCGGCTGCGATCGTTGTGTTACCCGGTCTGTCGCGGAGCTAGCGCTGCATCTTCACCGATGCCGGCGCTACCCCTTTATCGCGAAATCCTGCGGCGTGTAGTCTCCGGTAACCGAGACGAACGCCACATCCTCCTTTATCTTGACCTCGATCTTGCGGTATCTGACGTTATACTTCTCCCGCCACTGCCGCAAAAGGACCATCAACTCTTTTATCGAATCCGGCTTTTCTTCCTGCATCGCCCCCCTCAGTTCGAAGAAGACTGCAGTTTATCCCTGACCACCGAAAGGAACTCCGCGATCGCAAACGGCTTGTACAGGTAATCGTGTATCCCCAGGCGCTCCGCCGCCTCTTCGGCCTTGGTGTCCAGGTACCCGGTCAGCACGACTTCCGGAGCCGGACGGCGCTTGCATTTATCGTTGATCTGGCGGATGCACTGCAGGGTCTCAATGCCGTCCATCCCCGGCATGCGCACGTCGGTGATCAGCAGCGCGAATTCCCGTTCCGCAGCCTTGCGCACCGCTTCCTCTCCGCTCTGCGCGGTCTCGACCGTATACCCATAGCGGCTCAAAAGACTCGAAACAGAACGCAGCACCGCGGTGTCATCATCGACCAGAAGGATCGGTTTGGGAAGGATAGGCCGCCGGGTGGGCTCAATCTTTTTTGGCGCAGGCGCTTTCAGGCGCGCCTCCCTGCCGGCGAGCCACAGGTCAATACTGCTCTTGCGGAAACGCAATTGTTTGCCGATCTTTACCGATGGGAGATCGCCTTTCTGCGAGAGCTTGTAGATAGTGCTCTTGGCGATCTTTAAGTACGCGGCGACTTCCTGGAGATTGAGAAATTCGCTGGGGGAGGTCTTCATAATAACGGTTGTTGTTAACCGTTATTATCCGATTTTATCCGTTGTTGTCAAGAGTTTTTTTCGCGATCAGCTCCTGCGGCGTGCCCCCCGATTCAAGGACGACCAGCAGGTCCTTAAGGAGCGGATCGCAGCTGCTCACCTGCTTCTCCTCAAGCAAAAAAACCTGCGCGATACAGCCAAGGGCATCCTGCACCGATGAGACCTGCGCGTATTCGACGATACGCCGCGACGACGGCCTGATCCCGGAACGGATCATCCGCTCGATATCCCGGGAGAGCCGCTCGCTGTCGTCTGCGGTTGCAAACGAATGCTCGTTCAGGTAACTGCCCAGGTTATGCGCCGAGCGGGTCACGATCGGCAGCGTCCGAAAATCGATACCGCCCGGGCGCTGGACCGGGGCCGTGCCTGAAGCATCTGCCGCGGATAAGCCCGGCGCCGCGGATACCGGATCGCCCGGCGCAGGCGGCCCCTCGTCTTCGCCGGCTCCCTCGCCATGCTCCTTGAACCAGCGGTCGACCTCTGCAACGTCGACAAATTGGCGGTAGATCGCCTGCGCATCCATCCCCATCAGCTGCGGCACCTGTTCGGTCCAGTCGTGATTTCTCGCCACGAAAAGTTCTGCCGCGACGTAGCCGCGGAAATGCCAATCGTGGTTCATCTGGTTGGAGAGGACCAAAAACGGAGCCAGCCTGCTTGAGATATTCTCCAGCTCCCACTCGATGAACTGGATCGTCGAGGCCAACCCCTCGAACTCCCCTTCGATCGAGTTGCGTATGATCGCGTCACAGGCGCGCCACTCCTCCTGCGCCGCAGGATCGGGGCTGGCGCGCAGGTTATCGATCCGGGAGTACGACGCAACCGTTTCAAGCATGCCTTTCATGCCGTTGATGAGGGGGACGATGCTGAATTTGAAGCCTTCTTCGCCGGCGATCGGCTTGGCCTCGGTGCAATAGGCCATCATCCTCGCCTTGAGCCGGTTGAAGAGCTCGACCTTGGACGCCCCTTCTCTCTGCGCCTCCTCGATGATACGGCGAAGATCGGCGATGACCGCCTTGGAGAGCTCAAGCACCTGCCGGTGTTTCGGCTCAAGACGTTGCTCCTCCTGCATGCGCGCGTCGAGCCAGTTCAAAGCCTTGCGTTTCTGCCTGAGGCTTGCCCGCAGGCGCTGGGGATCCATCCACAGCCGGCCGGACTCCTGGGGGAAAAGCCGGGCAAATTCCGTTTCCCGCAACGCCTCCCGCGCGAAATCTTCTCCCAGCCTCCCGAGGAATTCTTCAGCCGCCCCGGCCTCCGGATCGAGCCCGTCCCGGCTGGGCCGGCCCATCCGGCGCGCGAACAACCCTCTCATAAAATGGAATATCTCCTCGGCGTAGATACCTCCCTTGCCGACAGCCGACGGATGTATAGTGATCGTATTGCGCGCCGGCGAATAGCTTGAAGTCTGCGTGCCTCCCCGGGCCAGGACGACCCGCGGCAGATCCGCATCCGCCACGATAACCCCCAGGTAAACGCAAAGATGCCGGATCATCCCGTAAATATCGAACTGCACGCGCATGAGCGTCTGGCGATCCTGCCACAAAGACCGGCGCAGGGCATCGCGCCGCTCCTGGGCCAGGGACCGCACCGCAGCGTCCGCGGCAAACATATGCCCCTCAACCAGCATCCCCGCGACGTGGGCGTCGGCATCGGAGGCGCTGTTGCGGTGCGCCAGGGCCTCGGTTATCTCATGCGCCAGGATAACCCGGACCATGACATCCGCTTCGGCCGCAGAGAGCCCTTTAGCGCGCTCTTTGAGCCCGGCCATGCTCACCCCCACGCGCCAGATGCCGTCTTTCATGCGCGCCTCGGCTATATCGACAATCTCAATGTCCTCAACGATCGCAATCCCGGCAACGCGCACCTGCCGGTCGGCAAGGAACGCCCGGTCCAGCGCCTCAAAACCCAGGCCGGCAAACGCCCGGCTGTCGGCTTCAAGCGCCTGTATCGCCGCTTCAGCGTGGCGCTCGGCGCCGGCAAACCCCTGCGAGGCGTCGATCACCGACAGGTCCCGGTTATAACCGCTCCCGCCTCCGCTTTGGCCTTTCCGCAGGAATTCAAGCGCGGTATCGAGCAAACGAAGAACATCGTCCAGCCGCCCTTCGCTTCCGACGACCGTCGCGCCCATCCGCCCCGTTGCCTCGCGCAGCTCCTGCACTTGCCGTATCGCCTCGCCTATCAGGCCGTCAACGTCAACCGGCACTGCCGGCGGCTCGTACATCTGGCCCACAATCTCCGAGAACAACCCGGCCCAGTCATCCCCTCCTTCGCCCCTGGCCTGCAGATCCTGCCTCCACAATTCATTGTGGAGCCGCTGTATCGTGCCCATCGCCTGTTCCCCCATGTTGCGCAGGCGGGTAAGCTCTCCGCTGGGGACCGAATCGCCGAAATAGATAAATCCTGTCAGCGCGGTTGAGACCGCATCGTCTGCCTTGCGCACATCCTCGACATACTTGCCTGATGCCTGTGAAGCGATACGGTTCATGAAAGCGGCGATCTCCGGACGGGAGAGCACATCCTTGCGCGCGGCAGCCGGCAGGTTCTGGAGCGCGGCCCCAAGGTTCCCGGCGATACGCAACCGCGCCTCATCAAACTCACGCGGCCTCTGGCGCAATTCAAGGAACCGTTCCCTGCCTAAAAACCGCAGGCCGACATCCTTGAAGGTATCGAACTCGGCGAGCAGATGGACGGTCTGAACGAGCGCTGCGGTTGTCGCCAGCGGATCGCGCTCATACGCCGAAGAGAGCATCGTGCTGATAACCCGGGCGTTATGCGCGCCGATCGCCGGGATCATCTCCCCGAATGCCCACAACGCGCGGATACGGTAATCGCGCAGCGGCCGGGGGGCGCCGCGGAAGATCTTGCGCATCTCCTCGCGGATCGCGTTGTGGCGCCAATTATCCCGCTGCAGCAGCGCATCGAGGCGCAGGACCAGGTCGACCGCCTGGCCTACCTGCTGGTCAACCGCGGCCGCACGCGCCGCCCGCGGGAAACGCTCCATCTGCGTCACCTCATCGAGCGTCGCCAGGGAATCGAACGAAATATACTCCGCATGCCCCTCCTCAAGATATTTGAGCCTGCGGGAAAGAAGCGACAGAAGATCCTGGATCATGCGCGGATAGTCCCGCGCCACCCGCTGGACGTAGCGCAGGGGATCCTCGGTGCCCGCACGGCGCTGGCCGCTGACGCGCAAGGCGATCCCTTCCAGCCACTGCACGGCGTCCTGGCGGGAGAGCGGCGCGCTTTCCGCGGCGCGCATCTGCGCCGCCCCTTCTGCCTCGGCGCGCATCAGCGCATCGAGGAACGCATCGTTATTGAATCGTCCGCTTAAAGAAACAACCAGGGACCGGGCCGTGCGGCCTGCCTGCGCAAGAAGCGCCGCCATGGCATCCGCGTCCTGCGAAAGACGCTCGTCGGAGATCCCGGCTTCATGCCGCAGCTCATGAGCCAAACCCACGCGCAGCAGCATCCTTCCCAGTACCCGGTCTTTTTTGGCGATCTCAAGGAATACACGGTTGATGCCGATAAAACCGTTCTGGCGGCAATCCTCGAAAAGGTTTGTTGAATTGCGCTCATCGAGCAACGCGAGCATGATCTGGCGGTTGCGCAGGGCCGCGGTATCGATCCCCTCCCGCTCCAGCTGGGTGAGGGCATCGTCCAGAAGCCTGCCCACTTCTTCCTCGGTCATATCCAGTTCGATGGCGATATCCCAGAGCTCTTCCGGCACCATCTGAAAAACGGCCTTGCCGCCGGCGCCGCGCAGCGAACTGCCCGGGATCGCTTCAACCTGGTTTCGCCGGGCGCTCTTCTCGCGGATCGGATTGACGGAGGAATGGATCCCGGTCAGCTCAAGCGCGTCAAAATGCAAAACCTCGCCCCCCGCCTCATCCGCAGGAGTTTCCTCTTCCCCGGCTCCCGCGCCCGTTCCCGGGCCCTGCGGCATCTCCCGCGAAACCAGACCCTTAAGCGGCACGCCGCCTGTTGCCGAAGGCATGAAGGTGACGTTCGGCTGGCCGGGCACCGGCTCCCCGGGCGCATTGGGCACGACGGATGGCATCTGGAAGCCGCCGGAAAAATAGCTGCGCACGGTTTTGCCGAACGGCGTAAAGGCCGGGCCTTTGAGGTTATATTCGCCCTGCGCGAAATTATCCTTGTACGCCTTAAAGTATGCGGCGACGGAATACGGCTCTTTGACCGCAAGCCCTGAAAGGTCCCGCGAATCGATGCGCCGTGCGAACGCGCTCGCCCCTCCCGTCTGCCTGGCCTTATACCACTGCGCCAGGATAAGAGAGAAATACACTTGCCGCAGTTGGGCATAGCGCGCTTCGGTATTGACCTGCCGGCTCAGGTGCGGAAGGATAAGCGTGCGCATCAACTTCGCCGCATACACATTGAGCTCCTTCATCCTCTCATCGCCAAACGCATACTGCCTCATCCTAGTGTCTTGGTAACCTGGTGACTTAGTGTCCTTGATATAATCCTGTTCCATCATCACCTTCATCGTCGCCTTGTAAATATACGCCGAAGCGCCGTCTTCCCTGACCACGATCTCATCCGGCACGATCCAGGGACGGGTCAGGGTCGGGACACTCACCTGCTGGCTCCCGAAAAGCTCCTGGGCTTTACGGAACAGCGAATCCCAATATTGTTTGCCTTCGGGTGTTTCAGGCGAGGTCATGCGGGCGGTATCTTTTTTAAGCTGCAGGTCTGCCTCAAGCAGGACTTTTCCCAGGCCGGTCTGCGCAAGCAACGGGTCGATGATCGAATCCGGGGAATCGGGCCGCAGGTTGACCCAGAACGAATCATTGGGCAGGGCAATACCGGTAAGGAAATACTTGAAGATCTCGGCTGAACCGGCATCCAGCTCTGACGGCAGGATACCGGCAGCATTGCCCTTGTCCAGGTAGAGGGAGAAATTGTCTTTCGCGGGATTATAGCTGAGCGAGCGAAGCAGAAGCGCACGCGCTGCATCCCCTGCCGGGGCCGCTGTTTGCCCGGGCAGCGAGAGCGCGCGCATGATTTGAGCCGCTCCTGATTGCTGGAAAGAAAGCAGGAAAGAGAGTGCGGCTGCGCAGATCCTGATGAACCCGTGGCGTCTCATCCGAGAATAAAAGATAATGAATACAATGAATGATAAGTATACTATACGGAAAGTATACCTAAATGGAGCGGTCCAGCCAGGGGAAACGGCGCCGGTGCGGAAAGCCTTTTCTTCTTACTCTTGCTTCTGTATTACGCGCGGGAAGTCCTGCGAGGGATGGTACCGATGGCGGGCAAAGAGGGAAAACGCCGTCGAGGAGACGGATGGCGAGGAGGAAACTGCCGTGCGCAGCCCAACGAGAGACCGCTGCGCTTCTTCGGCGCGGGAACGCGCCAGAGCCCCTTCGCCGAGTGAGGCCTGAAAATCGGCGAGTGTTCCCAGCGCCAGCGCCAACCGCGCCCCCCAGCGCGCCTCCAGGACCGGCGTCAACTGGTCCTGCGCAGCCGAAACCAGCGTCCCGGGATCCAGCCCCAACCCGATCAGTTTCTGCGGCCCGAGGCTCTCCAGCGCCCAGGCGCGAACTGCGGCTTCCTCCCCGTTGGCGGCAACGATTGTTTCGGCAGGCGCAAGCTGCGCCGTGATCCGCTCAAGGAGCAGGTCGCGCTCCCGGGCAAACGCCAACTCCCCGGTCACGCCAAAGAGCAGCTCGAAGAACGAATACGCGTCGAGATTATTCTCAAGGAGCGCCCACTCTCCGGAATCAATGCTGCCGGCTTGACGCGAGAGGATAAGCTCTTTCGCAAGCGAGCGCGCCAAAGGGACAAAGGCGCTGTCCTGGGTCTGCAAGGCGTATTTGGCCAGCGCGATCCCCAGCCAGATATTGGGGCCGCACGGGGTCTCGCCGGAAACGGGCTTTGCGTCCGCAACGCCGTAGGCGCCGAAGAAAAGCGGGCCGTTTTTCGCAAGGGCCTGCTTGTCGAAGAAATCAAACAAGGCGCGCGCATACCCGACGTCTCCGGACAGGAGGAATACCTGCGCGGCTAACGCCTGGTCATACAAAAGGGCGACTCCTTTATCCGCCCCTTCGACCAGGCCGGTCGCTGCGTTCCGCCGGCTTAACAGCCAGCGATAAAGCCCCAGAGACTCCTCTCCCACCAGGAATGAAGCCGCCTTCTGTGCCACAGGCGCATCTGCGGGCTGCGGCGCCTGCGCCAGCACCGAATCCAGACGGGACTGCAAAGCCGCTTTCTCGTCGAAAAGCGCGTCGATCCTGACACCCAACTCCCGCAGCTGCGGCAGGTGCGGCGCCGCCTCAAGCTTGGCGGCATTGAGCTGCTCGACGGCAAGGGCCAAAGCCACCTGGTTGGAGCGCAGGGCGCGGCGTATCTGTTCGACCTCCCGCAACTTCAAGCGCATCTGCCGTGTCTGGACGCGCGCGGTTTCAAGCTTCCCGGATACGACCCGCTGATCCAGACGCAGCCGCTCGTTGCGGAAACTCAGGAGCAGGAAACCGCAGCCGAAGAGAAGGAGGAAAAAAACCAGCACCGGCAGGAACCACTTTTTCCAGAGCGCGTAGCGGATCAGGCGATCCTGCTGGGCGGGGGCGATATTCAGGAAACGCACGCCCGCCAGGTATTGCGTGCGCGGCTGCGCTTCTTCTTCACGCAACCAGATCACCTCGCCCTGCGCAATCAGCGCGGCGCGCGAGAGCGGCAGGATGATCTCAAGGTTTATCTGGACTCCCGGCTGCCGCAGCAACGCCAGCATCTGCGCAGAGAGGGCGTACGAACAGAGTTTGATCCCGGTCTTGCTGACGTCGCTGGTAAACCCCTGGGCCCAGGGAGCGATCGGATCCTGCTGCAGGCCGAGGATCCGGTATTGGACGGGAAAAACGGTATCGAGGCGGATATAGGAACGCCGCTCCGCTTCCCGGTATTGGCGGGACTCACGCATGCTCATAAATACGTATTATACCCCGGGCGGCTGCGATTTGCAAAAGAAAGGTCTCCTGCCGGGATGATCAATAAGTCGCCGCAGTCGTCGTCGCCTGGCTGATGGTCACCACGATCGGCGATGAGTACGCCGTCAGGGTTGAGCCGTCCGGCTGCAGGTACCGGGCCGCGGCAAAAAGCTGGTAGGTCCCGTTGGGGAAATAATATTTCGGCGGCACGAGGCTGGCCGTGTACGACGGAGAAACCGTCGAGCTGCCGACTTCGCAGAGGCTTCCGGAATAGACCATAAAGTAGGAAACCTTCTGCGGATACCCTGCGCTTCCCGCAAAGGTGACGCCGGCGCTAAACGGCACGTAATTGTAGCTGGTGTGCTTGGGCGTTGCCATAATCGGCGCCTTCGAGGCGGCGCCGTTGGCCACCTGAACGTACACCGGCTCCGAATACACCGCGCAGCGTACGCTGCCGGAGGAACCCCGCATGATGCGCGTATACACCTTCAAGGAACCGAAGCCCTCGCTCAGGTACGCCGGATTCAATGCGTACTGGTTTCCGGTGAATGTCGCCAGGGCGACGTTATTGAAATACAGGGTGTGGGAATATGAGAGCGTGCCCAATGCCGGATCAGCCAGCCCGGAAACAACGATCCGCAGGCTCACCTGGCCTTGCGCCGCGGATAACGGCGCCTGCCAATTCAGGGCCGGATAGGCGGAAAGAGCGACCAGCGGCTTGTAGCAATCAATGGTCTTGGTGGCGATCGCCTTTGCCCCGAAGGGATCACTGGCCTCAAAAGTGATCCGGTGTTTACCGGGGACAATGAGGGCAACGGTCAAAGAAAGCCCCTCCCCCAGTTTCCCCTGGAGGTCGGAGAACCAGGCGCCCTTGACCGTTTTTCTCTCCGGATCGGTTACCGTCGCGCTGAAGGTGAGCGCATCGCTTCCGGAGGCAAACGCAGCCGCCTGGCTGATGGCAATGGCCGTGATCACCGGCGGGAGATTATTAAAACTCTCCGGGGCGTAACGCACAAACGCGTCGTCGAACGACACCGTCGCTTTTCCTCCCACCGCAAGCTCCGCCTGCACCGCGTATATCGCTTTCGCGGCCCTGACCGATGCCTGCAGCGGCAGCCAGCCGGTCCCTCCCTCCAGCGCCACGGCGGTCGCCTTGGTCTCTGCGGTGCCGTCAGCGTAGACCAGCTTTGCCCTCATCGCCACATACGAGCCGCTCTCTGCCGCCGCAACCTTGATGCGGCATCCGTACTCGATCGCATACGGCATGAGTGCAGAAAAGTAATACAGCCGGTTCGTCAGCCGGGTCTGCGTCGCGTCGGGATTATTGACCGTGATACAGGACTGGTACGAATACGCCCCCCGGTCCGGAAAAAAGAGTGTTGCCGCGGCAGCGCCCTTGGTAACGGTCCAGTTCACCGGCGCGCCCTCGGTTCCCGACTCAAACGCCGCATTGGGATTTTGCGCGCGCAGCATCCCGATCGTTTCCATGCGCTCCTTTAATTCCGTGGTCCGCACATTCTGCCTGCTCAAAAGGGTAACCAGGATATTGTTTGCCGCAGACAAACGCTCGATGGTATTTTCCGCGGTCAAACGCCTCAGCGCCCATTCCTGCACAAACGGATCGCTGTTGAAGAGCCCCGCCTCGCACATGCCCTGCAACCCCAGGGACTTCTGCGCGAGATAAAAGTCGATCGCCTTGATCGTGCCGTTTATCTCCAGGATCATCCGTTCATCCTCTGCAAAGAGCGTTTTCTTCAAAGTAGTAAGATGCGCCTTTGCCTCTGCAACGCCGAAGTTCTGCGCCTCAACCATTACATAACGCAGGGCGCTGCGCGGGACTCCCAGCGGGCCGAACGCCCCGGCGCGCGTGCAGTCGTAGAGAAAGGCGGTAATGAATGCCGGTTTGGCTGCGCAGCTTTTGAGTTCAAGCCGTGCCGCGGCTAGATAGAGCGTCTCGCGCGCCTGCAGATCGGTCTCGGCGGACGCAGCGGCCTTAAGCGCCGGGACATGGGCTGCGGCGCCGAATTCGGCGACCAGCAGGCCGCTTTCTCCCCGCACATACGCCCGCTGGTCGGCAAGGCCGGTGACGCTGCCTTCAAACGGCGACAAGCCAAGGGCCGCCGAAAGGTCCACGGTCCCCTTTTGGGCGGTCGATTCGGTATACGACCAGAGCCTGCCCAGAAGATGCTCCTCAACCGGCGCAGCCGCAAAGCCGCTCACGCAGGAACAACACAGTGCGAATACCAACAGAAACCCTATTCTCTTCATCTGCAGGCACCTCTTATCATTTTTGGGCCTTATCGTTCCATCTGCCGGTATACTCTCCCGGTTCGATCCGGGACGCTTCAAGTTCCATCAGGGGATACGCAGCGTGAAGGTCATAGACGATCTTGATCTGGTTGGCAATGGACTTGCCGGTGAAATCAGCGGTCCAAACCTGCGGATTGATGATGTGCACGATAAAACGCGGAGCCATGGTATAGCGGTTGGCAAGCTCAACGGTAAAATGATAGTCTTGCTTGAGCATAACATAACCGGAGGAACTGCTGCCGATACCGGCTTGGACAGAAACTTTGCGCACCGGGATCTTCTGGTTAAGCGGGATAGAGATGTCCGCAGGCGTCCGGGAGACGACGTCGAACGGAAAAACCGCGGCTATACGCTTCGTATCCTTCTCGATTTCCCACTGTTTGTCCGCGTAGTAGGTAACCTGGTACATAAACGGCTCGTAATGTCTATAGCCGCAGCCGCCATGCGGATTATCCACGGTATCCTGAAGGTATTCGAACATGCCATTGACGCTCTCTACGAACAGACCATCCTTGTCGGCATCGGTAGCCAGGCCTTTGTCGCGATAATTATAAAAGAGGATATGGTGCGCCTCATGCCGGGCAACGCCGTCCAGTCTATGGTCTGTCCAAAAACCATACCCGTTACCCGAGCCTTGATTCCAGCGCATTACCCAGAAATCGGGATTCAGCTTGATAAGATCCGTGCCCCCATAAGCCAGCCCGAAGAACTGCGGGTCATGCGTTTCTTCTATCCTGCCCGTAAACTTTACCAGGAGCGGATCCTGGTTGATCGTCGTCGCGGCGCGCTCTTCCATCCAATCGACGCAGGCGGCCTGTCCTGCCGCGCGTTTTGCCTTCTTAAACCCTTTGCCGTCGGGATTAAGCCAGATGTCGTTATCGACCCACTGGCGGATAGAATATGTCGCGACCGGAGCCTGGGAAGCGCTTGACCGTGCGATTATCAGTTGTTCTCGGTTCGAGCTGACTGCCAGGTGGGTCAGGAGTTTTGATTGCGCCTCGATGCGGATTTTTGCCCACCCCGGCGTTAGGCTGGCAGAGGCCAGACGCACCGGCGAGACCCAGGAATAGAAAGCAGGCTCACTGTACTGGAAAGTGAACAGTCGGGCGCCCGTGTAGAAATCGGTCGAACCGCCCCTTCCGTCATAGCATCCGGTCCCGCCTTCAACCAGCTCCATGGAAAAACTCTGGCGCGAGGAAAACTGTCCGGCAAACAATTCCGGAGCAGCCGCGAGACGGTCGACCGCAATACCGTTATCCGCGAAATTGGCGTATATCCCGGCCTCATCGTAGGAGACTTCAAGGAGATGGTTGCCGGTGGGATCGTTCTCAAGGATGATATTTTCATCGTGGTGGCGCAGCTGCAGCGCATAACGCCGGGGAGTCAGGGTGAATTCCTGCGATTCAACAAGCTGGGTCCCGTTTGAAACATCGAGTTTGACCTTATACGGCCCCGAAACATCCTGGCTCTGCGGCGGTTTGAAATCAAGGTTCGGCGCGGTTGAAATGACCTGGTACGGCGCATAACTGAGGCAGCGCGCCTCCTGCGTCTCCGGGATAGCGGTCAGGATCCAGCGGTAGCGCAAAGGCCCCGGATTGGCGCCGTCATACACGGCGCTGACGCCGTTGAACAGGGCGCTCACCCGGCTGGAAAGCCGAAACGGCAGCTCATACCAGAGCTTTTCATATTTGTTATCGGCCAAGGACACCGAAAGGCCGCTGATATGCTCTACCGGCGCCGGCGTCTCCCTGACGATCCCGGGCAGCTCCGCGCTTGCGCTCACGTACGGCTCATACGTAGCCGGCTTTGGATTGGCATACGTCTTGGCCGGGATGAGGCTGACCGAACCGGTAAACGCAAAAGATGTTTTGTACTTGTTGACTACCGCCTGGATGTCAACTTTAAGCGCTTCACGGGCGGCAAGGGCGGGAGCGTAGATGCCGTTCACATAATCGTATGTCTTGACTCCGTAATCGATGATCGTGCTGCGGCGGGGAGTATCGGAAGGATACAGCTTTTCCAGGTAAGCCCTTAAGGTACTCACGTTTTCCAGGCCGACCCAGTTTCCGTAGGAATACTGTTTGGTCCACGGCCCGGTTGTATAATCAACCCAGTGCCACTCCATGACCTCCAACGCCCCGTCCCAGATCCATTCGTGCATGCTCACCGTTTCGGTGGCGCTCACGACTCCCCAGCCAACGGCCTTGATATCCGTATACACCCTCTCCTGATACCAGGCGTTGCCGGAGCCGTACTGCGTCTTCTGCAGAGCCCTGGCAATGCCTGCGGCCAGCGCATTCTGGTATTTGGCGTAGGCCTCATACAAGAGATTGTCGAACTCATACTGTTTCTGGGCGCGCCTGATCCTGGCTGCGTCGACCCTGCGGCTCAGTTCGTACGCGAAGGCCGCGCCTTTTTTGCCGATCTCAAAAAGCTCCGGCCTGGCTTTTTTATTGCTCTCGACCAACAGGACCGAAGAATAATACCGCTCCGCCTCAACAAGGTACTCCTGAAACGCGCCCACCAATGCTTCATTATCGCTCCTGAGCTTAGCCACAATACCGGCGATGACCGATTTCGAATAGACGCCGGCATGGTAGTAGGGCGAAGCCGCTATCTTCTGCGCCAAGAGGAGCGGGCTATGGATGATATCGTATTGAGCCAGATACCCGTAGGGATAAAACCCGCTCCAGTCGTAGGGCAGAGGGAAATACTGCTGCCGCAGTGCGGCCACTCTATTGATGCAATCACGGGCAGTCTTGGTGGGGATCTCATCCGGCATCCAATTCTCCCGTATCAGGCTGAGGGCGACATATTCCTTGGCTCCCTCGCCCCCGGCTATGGCCGCCTTTACCTCCTGGAGATACCCGGAAATAACCGCGCGGTAGCGGGAAAGGCGCTGGGAGTCGTAGCAGATATTCTCCGGCGCATCGGCCGCGGCCAACGACGGCGTGGACAGAAGATATGCCGCGACAACCAGACACCCGATATATGAGCGCAACTGCTTTTTTCGCATGCGGACTTATCCTTCGGCCTTTTTCTTCAGCTGCGCGTCCACGAAATCATGGATATTCTGCAGGAGCTTGGCCTTGAATTCTTCGGGGTTCGCGGCGTTCTGCGCGTCCACCCTCGCCTCCCGCGCCACTTCCAGGAGCTCGCGCAGGACATCATTATAGGTAAGCTTGTGGCCTGTCGAGAAGAGCGAATCCTTGCCCAGCTTGTCCAGGTACTCCATCTGCCCCCGGTCCAGGAGCGTAATGACCCGGTGCCAGGATATCTTTTTCTCTTCCATACGCACTCCTCCTTGTTTTTCCCCAAAAAAAAAGCCCCAAAGATAAACTTTAGGGCTCATAGACAGCTCTTCCTGCTGGCAGCACGGCTTCCCCGCCTGCGCGGGGACCTATGGCTTTGCGCCCTAGCATTACTGCTAGTTTACCTTTTTCAGCACCACCGGATTGTCAAAATGTGCAAATCTTAATATAAGTATACCACAGGGCGCACAATTTTCAACCTGCGCTGCCGCTTCTTTTGATCGCCTCCAGCACCTCCTTAAGCGTCTGCGCCGAGCGGCGCAGCCCTTCCTCCTCCTGGGGGGAGAGCCGCAACCGCAGGAACCGCTCCACCCCCGAACGGTTCACCAAGGACGGCACGCTCAGGCAGACGTCCTCGATCCCGTAATAGCCGTTGATGAGGGTCGAAACCGGCAGGATCGAATTTTCGTCGCGCAGGATCGCTTCGGTGATGCGCACCAAAGCAAGGGCGATCGCGTAGTACGTGGCGCCCTTGGCCTCGATGATCTTATACGCCGCACTCCGGACCTCCTCGAAGACCTCCCGCACCCCGCGCGTGTACTCGCACCCCTCGCCGCAGAGCGGGCAGTATTCGGAAAGCGGCATCCCGGCGATCGTGGCGTTGCTGAGCGCCGGCAGCTCGGTGTCGCCGTGCTCGCCGATGATATAGGCATGGACATTGCGCGGGTCGACGTTGCAGCGCTCGCTGATCAGGAAGCGGAAACGCGAGGTATCCAGCACCGTGCCCGACCCCAGGACCCGGCTCTGCGGGAACCCCGAAAGACGCAAGGCCACGTGGGTGAGTATATCGACGGGGTTGGTGACCACCAGGATAATGGAGCGGGGCGCGTAGCGGACAACCGCAGGGACAATCTCTTCGAACAGCCGCGCATTTGCATGCGCCAGGTCCAGGCGGGTCTGTCCCGGAGCCTGCTTTGCCCCGGCGGTAATGACCACCATGTCCGCCGCGGCGCACCCCTCCATCCCCGCAGCATAAATCCTGGTGGGGTGCGTAAAGCTCATCCCGTGGTTAAGGTCCATACACTCTCCCCCCGCGCGCGCCAGATCCCGGTCAATGAGCACGATCTCGCGCGCCAGGCCGCTTCCCATCAGGGCAAAGGCAAAGCTGGTCCCCACTTTGCCCGCCCCGACGATCGCTATCTTCGGGGCCAAGGTTTTCACTTCTCCTCCTTTGCCGCGCGCTCAGGAGCGGCGGTGTTTCCTCTTTGCCGCTCGGCGGCGCGTTTCCCGCGCGCTCCCGCAACAGCACAGGGGCGTTGCACTGCACAGACCGTCTATGCACACCGTTTCGTATCCCCACACGTTACAGCGCATATCGTTTTTCATGGGTACCCTCCTTTTTCCCTTCTCATACTTTAGATACCGCAGGAGGCAAAAGGTTTCGGGATTATTTACGGCGAAGAGGGAAGGTGCGCAGCTTAGCCTTGAGCGCTGCGGGGATATCCCGGCACTGCAGGGCTGCGGTGATGCGCAAGGCCTGGAGGTAGGTCTTCAGGAAATCTTTGCAGCCGGGGCAATCCTTGATGTGGCGGTTGAACGCGGCTTTTTTGCCGGCAGGGACAGTATCGCGGATGTAGGCGGAGAGAAACCCGGTCCAGATGCCGCACCCCTGCTCCTGTTTCTGTTGCGGCTCGGGGAGGTCGCGGTAATAAGCGTCGAGCTCGGTTTTAAGCGCCAGGTAGGCGCGGTGCAGGCGGGTTTTGACCGTGCTCTCCCGCACGCGCAGGATGCGCGCGCATTCGGCAAGCGAGAGGCCCTCCATGCGGTGCAGGAGCAGCGGCATCCGGTAGGCCAGGTCCAGGCTCGCCACGGCAGCGTCGAGCCGCTGGCGCAGCTCTTTTTCCAGGAGCTCTGCGTCAGGCAGCTTCTGCCAGTTGACCCCCAGGCCCGTGTAGCGCTGGTAGGCGGAAGCGGTATTGGAGAGACGCCGTTTTTTGCGCAAAAAAAGCAGCGCCTCGTTATAGGCGATGCGATAGGCCCAGGTCGAAAGCTGCGAGCGGTTCCTGAACTGCGGCAGCCGGCGCAGGATCTTGATGCCGGCGTTCTGCAGGACATCCTCGGCATCCTTTTCGTTGCGGGTAATGCTCAGGGCCAGGCGGTAGAGCTTCTCCTGTAACCGTTCAAAACCGGCGGGGATCATACGGTCATTGTACCACGAAAGCGTTTTCTTAATTACCCTAAAACGCCTTGTAATGGCAATTGAAAAAGGCATACTTCTTTTATATAGGTCTCCCGGGTCAGGAGATCAATATACATTTATACCTTCCCCTACATCTTCAGGAGGGCACATGAACAGCCGTTCATACATTCGGGTCGCAGTCTTTATCTTCGGATTATCCGCCGTCATCTTTCCCCGCAGCGCTCGCGCCGAAATGCTTCGCCAAGAGGGCATTTCCCCCAAAAAGGCAGCCTCAACGCAGGACGCAGCGCCAAAGTTTGTTCCCGGCCAGCTCATCGTCAAGCTCAAAGACGGCAGGACGATCCAGGACGTGCAGGACTTAAACAGCAAATACGGGGTCAAGAACACCGACACGGTATTCGGCAAAACCCCCTTGCCCGAGGAGAAGCTCCAGGCGCTGCGCGACAAGCTTGCCGGATACGAAACCGGCGCCCACGCCTCCTGGTACTGGCAGATGGACGCCAACTCGCAGGAATACAAAGACTACTCCGCAAAAATAGAGAAGGAAAAAGCGCTCCTGCAGAAAGAGATCCGCGCGCAGGAAGCGCTGCTTGAGCGTTTAGCCCAGCGCAAGGCGCGCGCAGGAGCCAACACTCCGGCGCCGGGACTGGAAAACGTCTATATCCTCAGCGGCGCAGCCTCAAGCGACATCCGTGCCATGGTAGCCGAATACAGCAGCCACCCGGCGGTCGCCTATGCCGAACCGAACTACCTGGCGCAGATATCCTTTGTCCCGAGCGACCCCCAGTATACCCAGCAGTGGGCGCACCAGAAGACCAAAGCTGAAACCGCCTGGGACATCACCCGCGGACGCCAAGACGTCATCGTCGCGGTCATCGATACCGGCGCCGCCTATGACCACGAAGACCTGGCCGAAAATATCTGGAGAGCTCCCTCCGGCGCCCCCGGAAAAGATTTCGTGAACATGGACACGGCCTCCCTCATCGAAGCGGGATTTACGCTCGTTGACGGTGAAGACTACACCGGCGAAGACGACGATCCGGCTGACTTCAACGGCCACGGCACGCACTGCGCCGGGATCGTCGCGGCAGACGAGAACAACGGCGTCGGGGTAGCGGGCATCTGCCCGGACTGCTCGGTGATGCCGCTGCGCGCCGGGTTCAGCATCTACCACCCGTTTTACGGAAACACGGGGCTGCTCGATACGATGGCGGTGGTGCGTTCGATCGAGTACGCGGACGCAAACGGCGCCCACGTCATCAGCATGAGTTTCGGCGGCAGTTTCGCATCGGAGACCGAAAAGCTGGCGCTGGATGCGGCGTACGCCAACGGCATGATCCTGATCGCCGCTGCCGGCAACAGCAACTCTTCCTCAGAAAGCTATCCTGCGGCATTCGATTCGGTGCTCTCAGTCGCGGCAACCGACCAGAATGACAATAGAGCTTCTTTCTCCAACTACGGAGACTGGGTGGATGTCTCGGCGCCCGGCGTGGCTATCCTCTCCACCGTCCCCACGCAAGCAACGCTCGGCAACGCCTCCGGATACGCCTCCTTGAGCGGCACCTCGATGGCCTGTCCCTACGTTGCGGGATTGGCGGGGCTGGTGCTATCCACAGACCCGCAGCTTTCGCGCGACGCAGTACGGGACCGCCTCATCTATTCTTCCGACGATCTGGGTAACGCAGGAAAGGACGATTCGTTCGGCTGGGGCAGGGTCAACGCGCATTGGGCAGTGCGCCTCGGCGGGTCCAACATCGGCATCGACGCTCCGGCGCACAACGGCTTTGTGCGCGGGGCCTTTGAGATCAGAGGCAGCGCCTTCACGGAATCGGGATTCCAGAGATACGAGCTGCTCCTGGCTCCCGAAGACCAGCCGCAGAACATCACCACCATCGCCTCCTCGACCGCGACCGTGCGCAACGGCAGGCTGGGGACATTCGATTCAAGGACGATCGGGGACAAAAAATACATCCTCACCCTCAAGGTCAGCTTAACCGACGGCAAGATCATCCGCATCCCGGTCCCGGTGACGGTAGACAACGTCTCCGAGCCGCCGGTCCTGATGCCCCGAAAGAACCAGGGCGTAGTCGTCGGCAAGCCGTTCACGTTCACGCTCGAGGCAACCGATCCTGACGACCCCGCATTTCCCGTCACCGGCCCCTGGGGGAAGCTCTCCTGCTCGGCGCAGAACCTGCCTGCCGGAGCGACGTTCGACGAAGAGACACAAACCCTTTCCTGGACCCCTTCGGAATCAGAGCGCGGCAATTTCGCCACGACCTTTACCGTGCGGGACAACGAGCATACCACGACTCAGACGGTCACCTTCTCGACGGTCACCCTCAAGAACCTCTTCCACGCACCGACCGCGACCTGGAACAGACTGTCGCGGAATGCGCTTGTCTGGACGGATGAACGCGACCAGATCTGGCGGCTCTTCTGCTACGATTTCGCGACGCAGCAGGAACGCCAGCTCACCGACGGCACGGATGATTTTATCACCGGCCTCCACGAAGACACGGCGGTCTTCATCAGCAGGATCAGAAATGCCCAGGGAGAATGGGAAGGCAATGACGTCTCGGTGGTCGACGTCCCTTCGGGGGCCGTGCGCAAACTCACCCACGACGCGGCGTACCAGCAGGACGCGGCCATCCACGCAGGAACGGTTGTCTGGTCGGATTACCGCTACAATAACATAAACGGCGAGATCTTCTCGTATGACCTGGGCAGCTCGGCGGAGACGCGCCTGACCGAAACCGCGGCAGGCGAATCCATGCCGCTCATCGACGCACACCGGATTGCCTGGGCGGAATACGCAAACAATTACTGCGATATTTATGTGCGCGAGCGCTCCGGCGGCCAGGCGGTGAAGCTGCCGATCCAGGACCGGCCGCTCTACAGCTATTACAGCAACATCTTTGCCATGGACGACGGCCGCGTGGCCTGGATCGGCGTCAAAGACCAGAAGCAAGACCTGCGGATTCACGATGTAGCAACCGGGGAGACCGAACAGGTCACCGATGATGGCAGCGAAAAATTCTTTGTCGCTATTGAAGGTGATAAGGTTCTCTGGACCGACAGCCGCCACGTCATTCCCGACGCCTTCTACACCAACTTCGACATTTATCTTTACGACCTGCAGACCGGCACGGAAACCCGGCTGACCGACACTCCGGGACAGGAGCAGATGTCCAGCATCCACGGCGACAAGATCTCCTGGTGCGAGTTCGGCAGCGGGGTGTACCTGGCGCAGATTTTCTTTGCGCCCCAGATAACGACGGTGAGCCCGGCGCAAGCCGACCGCGGCGCGATGGTTACGGTAAACGGAAAGAATTTCGGGGATGAGCGGACGGATGAATCGGCAGTGCGCTTAAGCGGCGCCGACCTTCGGATCGTCTCCTGGAGCAATACCCAAATCACCTGCACGGTCCCTGAGGATGCCGAATCAGGAGAACTCTGGGTCGCCACTCCCGGCGGAGAGAGCAACCGGGTGACGTTGACGATCGGCGGCGGCGGGTTGAACCTGGGGGATGTTTCCGGAGACGGGAAGGTGTCGGCGTACGACGCGGCTTTGGCCGCCCAGTTCGCGGTCGAGCTGATCACGCTCTCTCCCGACCAGCAGGACCGCGCCGAAGTCTCTGGCGACGGCAGGGTAAGCTCCTACGACGCCGCGCTCATTGCCCGTTACAGCGTGGGCCTGATCAGCGAATTCCCGCGCTGAAACGCGCGTAGGACAAACGCCGTGCCCCCGCTATTTTGCGTCTTGCGGGCCCTTTTTCTGCAGTATCTCCCTGCACTTGAAGCAGACGATCATGCGTTTGCGCTGCTCCTTGATCAGGGAAAAGACGGTCACCAAATAATTGTGCTGCAGCTTAGCGCCGCATCTCATACAGCTGGTCATGACAGTGCCCCTTCCAAAGCTTATGGTGCGTGCGCTACTTCCCCAACAAATACTCTTTATCTTCCTGCGAAACCGACTCGGCGAGAGAGCCCATAAAGTCTTCGGCGACTTTGAGGGCGATATCGAGGGTGTCGGGCTGGGCGGGTATTTCCATGCGGACCATGAGGCCGGTTTTCTTCTGCTGGGTGAGGGTGTACCAGAACTCGATGAACTTCTGTTCTTTCCAGTCAACGATACGCTTGTTGATCGAGATCCAGTAGACGATCAAAAGTCCCTGGCCCTGTTTCTCGAAATAAGCGACATTGGGCTGTATCGTCTTCTCCCCCACCCTAATGGTCTTGGGCGGCACTTCGGTGTAGGTGAAACCGGAGGCGGTATAGCAGACGCGCGGGTTATGGAAGTTACCGGCATCGAGCAGCACAAAGGTAAGGCCCTGGCGGTAACGGTTGACATAGGCGCGCACAAAAAGCCGCGAGATGAAATTATAGCGCATGTCGTTGGGATTGATCTGGTCGGAGACGTCCTTGCCGATCCAGCTCTTGAAACGCATCGGGACATCTAACTTAGAGAGAATATCGGTGCTCTGGTATTTGGGCTTGGGCAGGGCGAAGTTGACGACGATCGTTGCCGCCAGCACGAGGATAACCAGCAGGGTACGGATCTTCACTTTTTAGCCTTTGCGAATTTGTTGAGCAGCGCCTCCAGGCCCATGAGGCCGAAGATGAGGAGGATAAAGATAACGTAGCCGCTGGTGTCGTGGAACTTATGTCCCGCATCCTCGCCGAAGTGGTGGGTCACGAGGCAGACGCCGGTAACGCGGGCGAAGTTGCCTAGGAAGGCCATGGGGATGACCGAGATAAAAAGAACGATCTTGCGGGGTATCGTATTCTTGATTATGTACGCATAGACCAGGCCCAGGGAGATCATGGTGATGAGGGAGCGGAAACCGCTGCAGGCCGGGCCCATATAAATTTCCTTGCCGCCGATGAGGATCATCAGGCCGTCCCGCACGATCGGGTAGTTGAATGCCTCCAGGGTCGCCACGCTTACGATCGTGACGATATGGCGCATGGGCATGGTGATCGCATCCAGGAAGACCAATGGCGGCGGCACCAGGAGAAGCAGGTAAAGGACCGGGAAGAGCAGGACTTGGGCGGCTTTGCCCCCATAGAGGAACCCAAGCATGCCCAGGGCAAGCGGAATGATGGCAAACGTATTGACGAAGTTATAGTCCCATTTCCAGCCGATGGTAAAGAGCAGCGCGCCCAGCGCGATCAACGCCGCAAAGAAGACGGTAGAAAGCGCCTTATACTGCGGGCTTTGGACAAACCCGGCGATCTCTTTGCGTTTGCGCCAGACCAGCCACAGCGAAACCGGCAGAATAAAGTAAGCGTGGGTATAATCTATCGTCTCCCACTTGCCCTTATAGAGCTGGACAAACGTCTGGGTGAACAATCCGACCACCAGTGCCCAGGGGGTATAGTTCAGTAAGTTGGACATGGAACTAGTATACCATATTTAGTTGGGAGTGTGGAGTTAGGAGTAGATGCGGTCGTGAGTGAATTGAGCAGGCCTGAAAGCATCCGGGCAAGTTCAAAACACTCTTTCCTCAAAGAAAGTTCGGTCTCTTCCGGAATATAATTTCTCATTCTTGAGATTGTGTTAATTGCAACACATTCCCGCACGGAAGCTTTAGCAATATTCAAAAACCGTTTGAAATCCAGCCGGCTTTTACCACATCCTTCGGCGATATTTAACGGCACAGAGATCGCTGCTCGTCTAAACTGATCAACCAAAGCGAACCTTTCGGACCGAGGGAATCCGTCGGTAACTTTATATACCCTATCTACGAAATTAATCGCTTTTTGATAAATTTTCAGCTTCTCAAAATTAAACTGTTCCATGCTTCCCCTTTTCCATCTTATTAGACGAGAAAGAGGCCAGAATCTAACGCTTTTTTTTCAACTCCCCACTCCTTACTCCCTACTCCCCACTCCTTACTCCCTACTCCCCACTCCTTACTCCCTACTCCCCACTCCT
>CAZOGI010000025.1:0-23207 GCA_964579435.1 uncultured Planctomycetales bacterium | reverse complement strand
AGAACGAGGCGCGGAAAAAACGGGGTATCGCGGTCCCCTTGACCGGGTCATCGTCGTGAAGGGAGTGGAAGATCTCCTTGTCGTAGGCGATGACTCGTTCGACGAACGTATTCTGCAGGGGCAACGATCTTTCGAAGAGCGTCACCCCGTCGAACCCTTCCCGTTCGCAGGCATCGACGCAGGCAGCGACGACGTTGGGTTCCAGTATCTGGTCCGAATCAAGCAGGAGCACGTAGGTGCCGGTGCTGGCGTCCGCACCGGCCTGGCGCGCCGTGGCCAGGGTAGGCGCAAAAACGATGCGCGCCCCGTACGAACGGGCGATCTCCAGGGTCCGGTCTTTGCTGTGGGAGTCCATAATCACCAGCTCGATGTCCCGATAGGTCTGGTTTTTGAGCGATTCCAGGCATTTGACGAGCGTCGGCTCCGAATTGTAGGTGGCGATATTGACCGAGACAGTCGGGCTCATGAGCGGGATGACTCCTTCAGGTGCCGGATATCTTCGTCGACCATCATCTTGACCAGCTGCTCGAAGGTGACCGACGGCTTCCATCCCAGGAGTTTGCGCGCCTTGCGGCAGTCCCCGCGCAGGATGTTGACTTCAGCCGGCCGATAGAGGTTTTTGTCGATGACGACGTACTTTTTCCAGTCAAGCCCGGCGTAGGAGCAGGCCATCTGAACGAAATCGCGGACCGAATGCGCCTCCCCGGTGGCAATGACATAATCCTGCGGGATTCTCTCCTGCAGCATCATCCACATCGCCAGGCAATAATCCTTCGCGTAGCCCCAGTCGCGCTTTGCCTCAAGGTTCCCCAGCGGGATCGTACGGGAGAAGCCCAGCTTGATCTCGGCGACGGCGCGGGTGATCTTGCGGGTGACGAACTCGTACCCGCGTCGGGGACTTTCGTGATTGAAGAGTATGCCCGAAAGGGCGAACATCCCGTAGGCCTCGCGGTAATTACGCGTCAGATCGAACCCGGCTACCTTGGAGATGCCGTACGGCGAGCGCGGGTGAAAGGGAGTGAGTTCGTTCTGCGGGGTCTCCCGGACCTGTCCGAACATTTCGCTGGATGCGGCGAAATAGAATTTACAGCGCGGCACCCGTTCTTTCAGCGCGGCGAGAATGAAATGGGTGCCGTTGATATTGGTGTTGATGGTCGAAAAGGCGTCCTCGAATGAATAGCTCACAAAGCTCTGGGCCGCCAGATGGTAACATTCATGGGGTTTGACCTTTTCGATGACGTTGAAGATGCTCGGATAACTCTCCAGGGATGCCGAATGCAGATGGATGCGGGCCTGTATCCCCCTGACCCTCCAGAGGCGGTGCTGGGGATCTTCGAAGGCGACCCGGCGGACGAGGCCGTGCACTTCGTATCCCCGTTCCAGGAGTATCTCCGAGAGGTACGAGCCGTCCTGTCCGGTTATCCCTGTGATAAGCGCCCGTTTTTTCATCGATCCTTCCTTTTGTAGTGCCGCACCATGCCGATCAGTATAAGGAGCAAGGACAGGGTTATCGAGTTGGCGGCGATGATCACCCAGTCCTGACGATGGATGCCGTAGAGGATCCAGAGCCCGACGCCGCAGGAAAGCTGTCCCAGGGTCAGGACGCTGACGTCATCCGCCCGTTTCCTGCGTGCCACCTTGACTATTTGCGGCACGAAGGAGAAGGTTGTCAGCGCCGCAGCGCAGGCGCCTACGAATGTCCACATGGCCGTGTCGTGTCGCATTTACCGCAGTCCCTGCGGTTGAAATCGAAGACGTGTCCGGCAACCTTGCGCGCCGCGCGCGCGTAATAACGCACGTCGTCTGCGTCGCGCAGTGAAAGGAGCTTGCGCAGGAGGAATTCCGGGTGCATCGATGTCCGGTAGAGCGTCTGGACCAGCCGGTTGAGCTGGGAGTCAGGAAAGCGCGTCTTCATCACCGGTTTTTTCATGTCGAAATCGTCCCAGTCGCTGGTCGTCAGCAGGCCGCTCTCCTTGCATTCGGCAAAAAGAGGCGTGCCCGGGTACGGGATCACTATCGTTGCCTGCATGGTGTAGGCGTAGCCTTTGCGCAGGAGCCACTGGGCAAGGCGCAAGGTCCTGAGCGCGTCGCGGTATTCCTCCCAGGGATAACCGAACATGACCGTGATATGGGGAAACAGCCCGGCGGCACGGGCATCCCTGCAGTCCTGGATGATCCGCTCAACCGTGACGTTCTTGCGTATGCGATCAAGCGTCGCCTGGTTCGCCGATTCCAGCCCGAATAAGAGGAGCCGGAAGTTGGCGCGGCGCATGGCGCGCATCTGCTCCTGCCGCAATGCCCCGAAACGCATGTTGCAATCGAGATACACTCTGCGCTCCAGCCCCCGGCGCAAAACCCCGTGCGTGAAGGAGTCGAGCCATTCACCCGCCGGAAAACAGCCGCTGTCGTCCATTACCTCGCGTACCCCGTAGTCGTCGCAGAGGTGAGCGATCTCATCGAGGGATTGCTCGACCGTGCGCACCCGGAAGTGCGGGTACAGCGCCGGCCAGGCGCAGAAGGTGCATTTACCCCACCAGCAATCGCGCGCCGACATGATGTAAGCGCCGGGCCGGCGTTTGTAATTCCCGTTTTCGTACGCGTACCATTTCCAGCGCGTCAGGTCGCGGTCGATGAGCGGGACGTGCGCAAGCGAAGGCTCCAGGACGAACGGGCCGTTGCTCTTAACCCCGGTTCCCTGGCGGTAGTAAATGCCGGCCCGAAAATTCTGCGGTGGTTGTTTGCGGTCCAGGCAGCGGCACAGGTCCCGGACCAGGAAATCGTAGTCTCCCCCGGTCAGCACAAAATCGACCGGAGACTGCGCGAAAGATTCCTCGGGCAATGCCGTGACATGGTCGCCGCAGAGAGCCACGCGCCCTGCCCCTGTGAGGATCTCCTTGATGCGCCCGACCCATCCCCAGTGCTGTTTGATGACCGGGGTCTTGGACTCGATGAGCACCAGGTCCGGCCGTTCCTGCAGGAGCAGCTCGCAGAAGCGCCGCTGGTCCCATCCGGCGGCGATTGCGTCCGCCCACACGACCTCGTGCCCGTCGTTCTTGAGCAGGGTCGCGGCGGTTGCCGGGACGACCGGGAAGATGAACGTCGGCTCCCGGAAGTACTGGAACTGTCTGTTCTGCCCTATCGTCGGGCATCCCTTCGAAGAGTCAAGAGGCGGATATGCTATGGCGATCTTCATTTCTTCGTGCGCAGCGACCGGGTCAGGAGACCCTTGAGGAAATACACGCCGTATGTCAAATGAGTCATTATTATACCAGCAAAGACTGGCAGGGGCAAGGCGGCTTTGGCGACGGGTCTGCAGCCGGTGCGCAGCGATTCGGCGAGAGAGGCAAGAAGCACCGCGCCCAGATAGCAGAATGCCAGTGTCTTCCAGGAAAGCGCGGCAGCCGGCGGCAACCAGGCAACGAAGGGACCCGCAGCCCAAAAGAACAGGAGGCCCGACGGCAGAAAGTACGCAAGACGGCAGGAGGTTTCCGGGAAACGTTTCGCGAAAAAGCCGCGATGAAGGGCATACCGGGATATCTGGGCAAGATGCGGCAGGAAAAGCCTGCGGCGATGGTGGTAGACCAGGACGGAAGGATCGTAGATCATGGTCATTCCCCGTTGCTTAAGGTCAAGGCAGAGCTTGGTGTCTTCTCCGGGCCAGAAATCCGTACAGAAACCCCCCAGGTCGGCGAAGACGCGGGCGCGGATGAAAAAGTTACAGCTGGGGAAATCGTCAACCCGGCGCCGCGGCTGCGGTTCGTACCGGTACCGGTACGGCCCGCTCACCAGGAGAGAAGAATAGACCGCCCCCCCCGCTTTTTCCATGAAGGAATCGCCGGGCGGGGTGACCGCGGGGCCGGCGACCGCGGCCACCGCCGGATCTTGGAACAGTCCCAGGGCAGCGCTGACCCATCTGGCGGCCGGGAAGGCGTCGTCATCGATGAACGCGAGGATCTCGCCGCGGGCTTCATGAATCGCCTCGTCGCGTTTGCGGGCGGGATTGACCGCTCCGGTCGGGACGACGCGAACCGGGTGAGGACGGCATAACTGCGGCGCAAAGGTTATCTGTTCGTCGGGTAAAACAAGGATCTCAAGGTCCCTGTTTTCAAGCCCCTGACATGCCTTTACGCATCTTTCCAAATTTCTTTGGAATGTTTTTACGGCGATGATAATCGATACGGTCATAGTATTTGAGGATATACATCCGGTAAAAAACCGCAAGCGTGTCCAGGAAAGTCACCCACAAGGCCCTCATGCCGATTCGTCCGTACGATGAGCGCTGCGGGCTCAGCTCGATCGGCGCCTCGGCGAGGCGAAAACCGAGGTGGTGGGCGTTGACGAGCAGTTCCAGGTCAAAGGCGAACTGCTTTACCAGCAGACGGGGAAAGACGGCGCGCAGGACCTGGCTTTTGAAAAGCTTCAGGCCGGTCTGCGTGTCGTGACAGGGCAGCCTGAAGAACAGCCACACAAACCAGAAATAGATGCGGCTGATGATCTTTCGCTGCAGCGGATAACGTACGACCGAATTGGGATGCATCTTCGAGCCGATGACGATATCGGCGTCATTGAAGCGCATGATGTCGAAGAGCGTCTGGATCTGGACCGGGTGCAGGTCCATATCGGCGTCGAGAAAGACGACGTAATCGCCCCGGATGTACTTGAAAGCCCGTTTCAGGGCTCTGCCCTTGCCGAGATTGACGCGGTTTTTTTTGACGATCACCGTCCCCGGCGGGCATGCCCCGGCGGCATTGCGCGCGCGTTCGTAGGTGTCGTCGCCAGAGCCGTCGTCCAGCACGATCAGCTCCCATGAGCAGCCGAATTCCTGGAAGGTGCGCACGGTCTCGGCGATACTCTCCTGGATGCGGCTTGATTCGTTGTACGCCGGCATGATCACCGAGACAATGCCTTTGAGGGCTTTCATACCCGCGGCCCCCTCTCGGACAGTCCCCCGTTCGTTGAAAACGCGACCAGGCACAGGAGAACGAACACCGAAGCGCAGACCGCGCAGAGTGACAGCTGCACCGTTACCAGATCCGCCGTCGCGCACCGCAGGAGCGCAAAGAGCGCCGCCGAGGCGCCCAGGAGATATTTCAGGAATCGCAGGTCATGGATCGAGAGCAGATAGAAAATGAGCAGGTGCGTGAGCGCCAGGAAAGTCATCGAGATGCCGAAGAGCCTGCCCAACAGGATCGCTTCGGCCGGGGCCTTTCCCGTAAGCACCAGCAGGCAGAATGAGGGAAAAAGATTATACACCAACAGCGCCGCGCAGGAGAGGCAGAACCCATAAAGCAACGCCCGCCGTAGCGCCGGAAGGGTCTGGCGCTTTTGGGAGTGCAGGAGCGCAACACGGGGAAAGAGAACGATCGCGATGCTTGAGGGCAGGAAAAGGAATATCTTGCCCGCCATCTGGGCGAGCGCGTACGTCGCCGCCTGCTGAGGCAGGAAGCGGGCTTTGACCAGGATCATGTCGTAGTTGCTCAAGAAATTGAAAGAAAGGACGCTCAGGTAAACCGGCAGAAAAAAAACGAGCATCTTGGCAAGAAGCGTCCGGTCGAACGGTTCAGCGGTCAAGAACAATCCTCTGACCCGGTAGAAAGACCCAAGACCGACGAATGCCAGGGAAACGGCGATCGCGCACAGCGCGGCGCTGGTGCCCGGGAAGATGCGCAGGAACAGGAAGGCGCAGGCGAGTTTCAGTATCCCCCCGAGCGCCGCTACCCCCGCATACCACTGGAAAAGCTCTTTTCCCTGCAAAGCGCCGGAAGCGACCGGGGCTATCCAGCCGAGGGTCAGGATAATTGCCAGGACCGCAGCATCCGCGGCGGAGGGCAACCGCAGGACCCGCGTCAGGGGAGCTGAAAAAACAAGGGTAAGCAGAAGGGTCAGCGCCGCACACAAAGCGGCTGCTTTAAAGATACTGCTGAAGATCTGTCTCGCCGAGGCCGTTGCGTCAGGCCCGGTTGCCTGCGCGAGGAAGCGCGCCGTTACCGTTTGGAGGTTGCCCAGGGGTCCCCCTACGATCATGTAGATGCCCAGGAGCGAATTGAACGCGGCAAACTGGATCGCCGAAAGGGTATGCGCGACCAGGAGTTGATAGATGAGGTTCAGGGCATTCAGGAAGGTCGAACCGGCAAAAACGACTAAGATGTGCTTGGCGAAGGAATCCGGTTTTTTGAGGGCGAAGTTCATACTTTGGCTTGCCGCCGGCTGCCGCAGGATGAGGTTAGCGCAGCACTTTCAGGAAGCGCCGCTTACCGACGCGCAGGATCCCGTCGCGGTCGAGGCAGGCGTCTTCACGCTCGATGCGTTCTTCGTTGAAGCTCACCCCTCCCTGGGAGAGGAGGCGCCGCGCTTCGTTGCGGGAAGCGGCAAGCCCGTTTTCGATGATCACCTCGAGGATCGCCTTGCCGCCGGCAGGCAGGCGGTATTCGGGCATATCCGCGGGTGCCTGGCGCTGGCTGAATACCTTCTCGAACTCATCTGCGCAGCGTCGTGCCTCAACGGCGCCGTGGTACTGTTCGACGATGCGCATCCCCAGGAGGACCTTGGCGTCGCGCGGGTGCATCGCCCGGACCGCCTCCAGGGGCTCCTCGGTCAGCAACTCAAAGTATTTTTCCAGCAGCGAGTCGGGGATGGACATGATCTTGCCGAACATCTCTTTCCCCGGCTCGTTGATGCCGATGTAATTGTTGTAGCTCTTGCTCATCTTCTGGACGGCATCGGTCCCTTCCAGCAGCGGCATGGTCACAACGACCTGCGGCGGTTGGCCGAAATCGACCTGCAGTTGGCGGCCCATGAGCAGGTTGAAGATCTGGTCGGTCCCTCCCAGCTCGATATCGGCTTCCAGGCGCACGGAATCATACCCTTGCAGGAGCGGGTACATGAATTCCAGCAGGGAAATCTCCTGGCCGCCTTCGTGGCGTTTCTTGAAATCAGCGCGCGCCAGGAGCTGAGAGACGCTGGTGCGGGTCATGAGGCCGAGGAAATCGGCAAGCGGCATCGCCTCGAACCAGGAACTGTTGAAGACGACCTTCAGCTTCGAGAGGTCAAGCACGCGCGAAACCTGTTTCTGGTAGGTCTGGGCGTATTGGGCCACCTCTTCGACGCTCAGCTGTCTGCGGGTACTCGAGCGGCCCGACGGGTCCCCTATCCGTCCGGTGAAATCGCCGATCAGAAAGTAGACCTCGTGGCCCAGCTCCTGGAACTGGCGCATCTTGCGCAGGAGCACCGTATGCCCCAGGTGAAGGTCCGCTGCGGTCGGGTCGAATCCGGCCTTGACGCGCAGCGGACGCTTCTCCTGGCGGCTTTTTATGAGCAAGTCTCGCAGTTGCCCTTCCTGGACGATGTCGACGCAGCCGCGCCTGATCAGCGCCAGGTCCTTCTCCATGCTCATGACTACTCCCGCGCAGTCAGTCCGATCTTCCCCTGATCGACGTCGACCTTGATGACTTTCGCCGGCAGCTTATCGCCGACCGAAAGTTTCGCAACGCGCTCCTTGTCGATCTCGTTGGCGTAAATGAGGCCCTCCAGGTCCGGCTCCAGCCTGACGAAAACGCCGAATTCGGTGATGCTGACGACTTCCACCTCCAGGCGCGTATCCAGCGGATACTTCGTGGCGATCGAGGGCCAGGGATTGTCCATCAGCTGCTTCAGGCCCAGAGCGATCCGGCGGTTCTGGGTATCTACCGAAAGCACCATGACGTCGACCTTCTGGCCTTTTTTGAGCACATCCTGGGGATGGTTGATGCGTTTCGTCCACGAAAGGTCGGAGATGTGGACCATGCCCTCGAGATTGTTCTCCAGCTCCACGAACGCGCCGTAATCGGTGAAGCCGCGCACCTTGCCGTTAACCTTCGTGCCGGCAGGATAGCGGGTGTCGGCCTCGATCCAGGGGTTTTGTTCCAGGGCCTTGAGGCTCAGGGAGATCCTGCGGGCATCCTTGTCGATATTGAGCACCTGCGTTTCGACCATATCGCCGACCGCGAAAAGCTCGGCGAGGTTGGAGATGCGTTTTGACCAGGAGACCTCGGAAACGTGGATCAGCCCCTCGATCCCCTTCTCCAGCTCGACGAAAACGCCGTAGGGCAGGATGTTGACGACCTTGCCCTTGAGCTTCTGTCCGACGCTGAACTTGTTCTCCACCTCCTGCCAGGGATCGGGAAGGCGCTGCTTCAGGCCCAGGGAGACCTTGCCGGCCTCGCGGTCCATGTTCAGCACCATCACCTCGATCTTATCGCCGATGGCGACGACTTCCGAGGGATGACTGATCTTTGACCAGGACATGTCCGTGATATGCAGGAGCCCGTCCACGCCTCCCAGGTCGACGAACGCCCCGAAATCGGTGATCGCCTTCACGACGCCGGGCATGATCGAGCCGATCTTGATCTCCGCCCAGACGCGGGTACGCGCCTCTTCCCGTTCTTTCTGAAGCGCGTCGCGCCGGGAAAGGATGATGCTGCGGCGGAAATTATTGACTTTGACGATCTTGAACTTGAACTCCCGCGAGAGGATGTCTCGGTCCTGCATGTTTTTGAAGGCGGAGAGCGAAGACGGCAGAAACCCTTCGATCCCCTTGACGTCGACCAAATACCCGCCTTTCACCTTTTTGACCGGACGGCCGTCGATAAGGGCATCATCCTGCGAGGTCTTGACGATCGAATCCCAGCTTTGCAGCCGTTTGGCCTTCTCGCGGGAAAGGTCGATCATCCCCGCTTCGTTCTCGATCGACTCGACGAGGAATTCCATCTCCGCCCCGGCCCGCAGCTCATCCTGCGAAAACTCCGTGGACGCGACAACCCCCTCGGACTTGAAGCCGACATCGACCAGGACGCTGTTGCCGTGCACCGAGACCACAATACCCTTGACGATCTGATTCTCGTGGATCAGCTTGATGCTCTGATTGTACAGTTCCTGCAAGGTCAATTCCTGTTCCGACATGGTGATAACTCCCCTTTCTCGTATGGTAAGCTGCGTTCTCCGGAGGCCGGCACGCGCGCGTATAGGGCGATCCGGCCATTCGAAGACGCGAATGGTCAAGAGATACCTTTTCGTTACAGCCTTGACACCGACGACACCCCCTTTACCGGGAAATTTTTGCCACCCGCCCCAAGCCTGTCCGCGGCGCGCAGCGAATCTGCGCGATACGGCGTACGGCCTCGAGCGTCCTGCGGGCAAAGGCTTCGTAAGACTCCTCTGCCGAATACGAAATCGGTCTGGCGATATCCATCGTGATCCGGGCAGGTGCGAGCCTGCGCGAACCGCACGAAAGCGCGCGATCCGACCCGTGTATGTATACCGGAACCACCGGTGCGCCGCTTTTGGCGGCGATGAACCCTATCCCTCCGTGAACCGGGGTCGATTCTGCGATCCCCTCTGCGGGCGCCCGTGTGCCGGAGGGAAAAATGACGAGACCGTGTCCCTGCGCCAGCCTGCGCAGTGCTTCCTTGAGGGCGCCGCGGTCGGCGCTTTCGCGCTTCAACGGAAAGGCGTTGAGGCGGTGCAGGTACGCCGAAAAGATCGGGTTGCGAAAGAGCGAATCTTTGGCCATGAAGCTGACCATGCGCCTGCTGCTGCAGCCCAGCAGGATCGGGTCGAGCAGGCTGGTGTGGTTGCTTGCCAGGATAAATCCCCCGGTCCGGGGTACGTTTTCGCAGCCGCTCACCCGCAGCCCGAAAAGCAGCTTGCTGAGGCCGTACGCAAAATATACGGTGCTCCAGTACAGGATCATGCCGGGGGATGCAGGAGCCTTTCACCGAGTGAAAGCAGCCGCTGTGCCCGCGCCAGCGAGCGTGCCTCGGCGTACAGGCGCATCAGCGGCTCGGTACCGGAGCCGCGGAACATCAGCCAGCTCTCGTCTTCGCACAGAATCTTCAGTCCGTCGTAATCCTTGGTCTGAATGACCTTTTTCCCGAGCAGGGAACGCGGGATGCGCAACTTTTTCAATTCGTAACGGCGGCTCAGGTGCAGGTCTTTGCGCACGTAATGGAATCTGCCGTACGCGCGCTCCATGCGCGCGAGTATCGTATCCATGGGGATGCGCCGGCAGGCAACCATCTCCAGCAGCAGCAATCCGGCGAGTGAGCCGTCGCGTTCGGGAATATAATCCCGCACACCCATTCCGCCGGCCTCTTCGCCGCCGGCGACGATCTCTTTCTGCAGCATAATTTTGGAGATATACTTGAATCCCACCGGCGTCTCATACAGTTCCACCCCCAGATCCCGGGCGATATGGTCGATCATCGTGGTGCCGCAGATCGTCTTGACGATGCCTCCCCGCTTATGGCGGTCCTGGATGAGGTGCAAGGCCAGAAGCCCGAGGATCTTTTGGGGATGGATGAAAACGCCTCCGGGAGCGACAGCCGCAATGCGGTCGGCATCACCGTCGAGCGCCAGTCCCAGATCGAACGGCTCGTTCCTGAGGCGCTGCTGCAGTTCCGGCAGATACTGCTGCAAGGGCTCGGGCCGGCGACCGCCGAAGCCGGGGTTGCGCTCGGTATGGATCGAAACGACCTCGACGCCGCTTCCCTCGAGGATCCGTTCGATGAACCCGCCTCCGGCCCCGTACATCGCATCGACCAGCACCCTGAATCTGCGGCGTTTGAAGACCGAGCGGTCAAGATAGGAACGGATGAACGAGACATACGCTCCGGTCAGATCCCGGGTCGGCAGCGCGCACGCACGCTCGATGCGGACCGCGGTTTTGCCGATGGAGCGCTCGACCGCGGCGGTGATCTCGGTGCCGGCTCCCCCGCCGTCCGGGGTTTTGAGCTTGTACCCGTTGTACTCTGCCGGGTTGTGTGAGGCGGTGATCATGACCCCCAGATCGGCGCGCAGCATCTTGGTCGCGAAACTCAAGGCCGGCGTCGGCGCAGGGCGGTCGGAAAGAACGACCTTCAGCCCGTTTGCCTTGAAGACGCGGGCAGCCTCCTGCGCGAAACATGCGGAGCCGAAGCGGGTGTCATAGCCGACGACGATCGTCCGGCCGGCGCCGAGGAAACCGGAAACCGCCTGGGAGATCCGGCGCACATTCTCGAAGGTGTACTCTTCGGCGATGATCGCCCTCCAGCCGTCGGTACCGAACCGGATCGATGGGATTGCCATGTGCGTTCCTTTTTAAAGTTCAGTCTTTCTGCGGGACGTAGAGCCCGTGTTCCCTGATGTAATCGTATACCGGCCCCGGCACCAGATACCTGAACGAGCGGTCCTGCGCTATCCGCTTGCGGATTTCGTATGCGGAGACGTCGATCGCGCGGATCGCCACCGTCCGGATATCGCCGGGAATCTTTTCGAGCGGATACCCGGGGCGCGTCGCAACGACGAATTGCACGGCCGAACGCAGTCGGTCGAATGCCTGCCAGGAGCCCAGGTATGCCAGGATATCCGAACCGCAGATGAAAAAGAGCTCGTCTTTGGCGTAGCGCTCCCTGAAATGCAGCGCCGTATCGATCGTATAGGAGAGCCCCGCCCTCCTGATCTCTACGTCCGAAACCTCGAATGCCGCATTGTCCCGGATAGCGCGGCTGACCATCTCGAAGCGCAGACGCGCAGGCGCCAGGCACTCGTTCTCTTTATGCGGCGGCAGGTTCGCCGGGACGAAAATCACCTTATCCAGCTGCAGCTGTTCCCGCGCTTCTTCCGCGAGTATCAGGTGGCCGATATGGATCGGGTTGAACGTTCCTCCCAGAAGGGCGATTTTCATGGGCGCACCGGAAGCGCTCATGCGGTGCGGACCTGTCCGCTTCCGAATACCGCGTACTTGTAGGTGGTCAATTCCTCGAGGCCGACGGGCCCGCGCGCGTGAAGCTTGTCCGTGGAGATGCCGATTTCGGCTCCGAAGCCGAACTGATAACCGTCGGTAAAACGGGTCGAGGCGTTGACGTAGACGCAGGCCGAATCGACCGACCGCACGAACTCCATCGCATTATCGTAATGCTCGGTGACGATGGCGTCGGAATGCGATGAGCCGTAGGTGCTTATATGTTCAACCGCCTGCCGCAGGTCGCTCACCACGCGGATATTCAGGGTCAAGCCCAGGTACTCGCGGTAATAATCGCTCTCGCGCACCGGTTGGGCGGTTTTGATGAGCTTGCGGGTCAGCGGGCACCCCCGCATCCGCACGCCCGCCTCGGTGAACGCCTTGCCGATAACCGGCAGGAAACGAGCGGCGACATCCCGGTGCACCAGCATGCATTCCATGGCGTTACAGACCCCCGGCCGCTGCAACTTCGCGTTGAGGCAGATGGCGTGCGCCATATTCAGATCCGCGTGCTCGTCGACATACACGTGGCAGACCCCTTTATAGTGCTTGATCACCGGGATCGTCGAATGCTTGACGACGTACTCGATCAACCCCTCGCCGCCCCGGGGCATCACCAGATCGATCAATCCGCTGAGACCAAGGAGCTGGCGTACCGCCGTCCTGCTGCGCGTCCTGATGAGGTGCGCGCAGCCGGCGGGCAGGTTGTTATCTCTCAACACCGGCTCGATCGCAGCATGAATGGCCTGGTTCGAATACAGGGATTCAGACCCGCCCTTGAGTATCACGCTGTTTCCCGACTTAAAACACAGGCCGATGCAATCGGCGGTCACATTCGGGCGCGATTCGTAGATCACCGCGATGACGCCGATGGGGACACGCACCTTATGGATCCAGAGGCCGTTCGGACGACGCCACGATTTGATGACGTCGCCGACCGGGTCGGGCAATTGGGCCAGACAACGCAGCGAATCCGCCATTGCCGCGATCCGTCCCCCGTCAAGGCTGAGCCGCTCGATAAAGGCCTTCGGGTAACGCCCTGAGCGGGCAAGCGTCAGATCGCGGGCGTTGGCCTCGATGATTTCTCTCTCGTTGCGCCTGAGGCTCTCGGCCATCTGCTCCAGGCATGCATTCTTGCGCGCATCCGGGAGCGTGGAGAGCGCACGGGCGCCGCGGCGTGCTTCTTGTGCCGCAGAGAGAAGGGATGCCGCGATTTTCATGGTTTAGGCTCCTTGCAACAGAACCATATCGTTACTGTGCACGATCTCACGTTCGCTGCGCTTTCCCTTACGGGCATCGGTCAGCGCGCTCGATGCGGTCGTCTTGCCGCGGGCAAAGACCTGACCCTCCGACGAAACGATCTCGACGATATCTCCGGCGGCGAATGAGCCTTCGACCCGCACGATCCCCACCGGCAGCAGGCTCTTGCGGCGGGCAATAGCCGCCTGCGCCCCGGCATCGACGACGATGCGGGCGCGCGGTTTGCTGCTGAAGGCGATCCAGCGTTGCCGTTCCCGCAGGGACGTTTTCGGCACAAAGAGCGTTCCGGCGCACGCAGGGTCGGCGACCAGGGAGGTGATAATCCCCGGGCGGCGGCCGTGTGCGATGACACAGGCGATCCCCGATTCAACCGCGATCGAGGCCGCGTCAAGCTTGGTCATCATGCCGCCGACGCAGACCTTCTTGCGCAGGGTTGGCTGGGCCAGCCGCCGTATAGAGGGGGTCAGCGCATCCACCCTCCTGACGAGAGCCTTATCCCGGTCAAGCAACCCGTCGACATCCGAAAGGATGATGAGCAGGTCTGCCGAGATCATCGAGGCGACCAGCGCGGAGAGGCGGTCGTTGTCGCCGAATCTGATCTCGTCGGTCGAGACCGTATCGTTCTCATTGACGATCGGGACCGAGTCGATCGAAAGCAACGTCTTGAGCGTGTTCTTGGCGTTGAGGTAGCGTGTGCGCTGCCTGAAATCATCCCAGGTCAAAAGTATCTGCGCGCAATGCAACCCCTCGGATTCGAAAAGCTCGCCGAACTGGCGCATGAGCAGATGCTGTCCGACGGCAGCCGCCGCCTGAAGCCCGGAGATCTCTTTCGGGCGGTCCTGCAGGCGCAGGCACTGCATTCCGAATGCGATGGCACCCGAGGAGACAATAACCGCGCGCGCTCCCTGGCGCCTGATCGCGGCGACCTGCCGCACGACTCCCGAAAACGATTCGAGAGAGCGCTGCGGGCTCCTTTCGTTTCCGAAGAGGAAACTCGAACCGATCTTGATGACGACCGTTTTAGAGGCGCTTGCGGATTCTTTCAACCAGATCCTCCAGTCCGCTCTTGCGCAGGGCGGAAATCCCCAGAACCGGCTTACCGAGTTGCTTCCTGAAGCGTTCCAGTTTTTCCGCTGATTCCGCAACGTCCATTTTGTTGGCGACGATCAGCTGGGGCTTGCGGGCCAACGCGGGACTGTAGCCCTTGAGTTCCGCATTGATCGTGTGGTAATCCGAAAACGGATCACGGCCTTCGCTGCCTGAAAGATCAATCAGGTGCACCAGGAGCCGCGTGCGCTCAATATGTCTCAGGAACCGGTCGCCGAGGCCTTTGCCCTGCGATGCGCCTTTGATAAGCCCGGGGATGTCGGCAATGACGAAAGAACCGGCGTCCGTGCGCACCACCCCCAAAACCGGCGTTTTGGTCGTGAACGGATAAGCGGCGATATCCGGGTGGGCATTGGAGATGTGGGAGATCAGTGTTGATTTTCCCGCATTCGGAAATCCCACAACGCCGACATCAGCCAGGAGTTTCAGGTCCAGTTGGATGAATCGCTCCTGGCCGGGTTCTCCCTCAGTGGCGTCGCGGCGGTGCCGGTTCCCCATCCCGCCCCTTCCGCCTTTCGCCACGACCAGCGTCTCCCCGTTGTCCGTCAGGTCGCGCAGGAGTGCGCCGGTCTGGGCATCCGAACAGATCGTGCCGGGCGGCACCAGGATAGTGAGCGGTTCCCCGTCACGGCCGCGTTTTCCCTTCCCTGACCCATGGGCGCCGTTTTTGCCGCGGAATTCCCTTCGGTAGCGGTAGTCCAGCAGGGTCCGCAAATTACGGGAAACCTCGATGATGATATCGCTGCCGTTGCCGCCGTCTCCTCCGTCGGGCACGCCCAGGCGCACATACTTGTCCCGGTAACGGCTGTTACAGCCTCTGCCGCCGTGACCGGCTTTCACCCAGATACGGGCCTGATCGACAAAAGCGCTGAAGGGATGGGTACCCACGGCTCAAAAGAAACGGTGCCCGCGGATCACGACGAGCGTAAGGCGATCCCCGATACGCGCAGGCGGGTCAGCTTCTGGCGGTGGCCTTTTTTCCAATGCGAAGACTTCCTGCGGCGGTATTTGAACGAAACAAGCTTCGGGCCCTTGGTAGGCCCCAGCACGTCCGCTTCGACGGAGCAGTTCTTGACCAGCGGCTGTCCGATCTCGATGCGGTCCCCGTCCACAAACAGGAGAACATTCTCCAGTTTCACCTTTGCGCCCGGTTCCTGCTCGAAGGTATCGGTCTCGATTACCGTTCCGGGGCTGACGCGGTACTGTTTTGACTTAACTTCAATTATCGCATACATTTCAGTTCCTCCTCAGGTAAACAATTGAACAAAAATTATACCATAAAATCGGCTTTAGTCAAGTCGAATATATGCGATAAAAGCGGCCGCGCCTCTCGGTGAAAACGCCCGTTTTTAAGAAGAACTACGCAATCGACACCTCTTCGATGCGGAAGGCGGGGTTGGAGACCAGGTTGATCTGGGTTTTAAAACGCCGTTCAACGGAGACGACCGCATTCTTATTCTTCAGCAGTTCCTCGATCACCACCGGATTGAGCGTCACATTGACCTGCTTGGGGGTCTTTCCCTTGAGGAATTTCCGTACTTCTTTAAGCGAATAGATCGCCATGGTTGTCGGAGATTTGACCTTGCCCCTGCCCTGGCAATACGGGCACATCTGGAAGGAAAGGGTATGGACCGTGTTGTGCACGCGCTCGCGGGTCATCTCCACGACGCCGAACTTGGAAATACCCAGGATGTCGTACTTGGCCTTATCGTTGGCCAGGGAACGCTTCAGGCAATTGAGCACCTCCCGGCGGTGCCCGTCCTTCTGCATATCGATGAAATCGATAACGATGATCCCGCCCAGGTCCCTCAGCCGCAGCTGGTGCGCGACTTCGATCGCGGCCTCGCAGTTAACCTTGAAAGCGGTATCCTCCTGGTTGTGGCGCTTGGTGAAACCGCCGCTGTTGACATCGATGACCACCAGCCCTTCGGTCGGTTCGATGACGATATAGGCCTTGGATTTCAGGTACACCTTGCTCTCGAAGATCTTGGCGATCTGGCGTTCGACGTTGCGGTCGCCGAAGAGATCGTCTCCGCGGTAAAGCTCCACCTTGCGCGCCAGGTAACTCAGGAAGGTGCGCATGAACCGGATGATCCGGTAGTATTCGGGCTTCGAGTCGACGAGGAGCTTATCGATGTCATCGGTAAAAGAATCGCGGATCACCCGCAGGGAAAGATCGTACTCTTCGTAGATGAGCGAAGGGGCTTTTTTCTGCGCAATCTCCCGCTCGATGCGTTTCCAGAGCTTGTGCAGGAAATGCGCGTCCCGGGAGAGCTCCTGCTTGGTCTTTCCGCAGGCGGCGGTGCGCACGATGAAACCGACCTCTTTGGGGATATCCAGCTCCGCCATGATCTGACGCAGCCGTTTGCGCTCCGCTTCGTCCTCGATGCGGCGCGATACGCCGGTCTGGTTCTCCAGGGGCATCAGCACCAGGTATCTGCCGGCAATACCGATCTGGCAGGAGATGCGCGGGCCTTTCTGGCCGAAGGATTCTTTGACGACCTGAACGAGCACCTCCTGCCCCTTGTGCACTTCTTTCTGCTGCTTTTTAGCGATATCCGACGGCTCGTAGGCCGAATCGATCTCCGAGAGATAGAGGAATCCTTTTTTCGGCAGGCCGATATCGACGAATGCCGCGCCGATCGAAGGCATGACCGCCTCGATGGTCCCCTTGTAGATATTCCCGACGATGGTTTTATCCTGAGGACGTTCGATATAAAACTCGTCCATCGTGCCGTCCCGGACGATCGCCACTCTTTTTTCCTGCGGTTCCGCGTTGATCAAAATCTCTTTTGCCATGACTGAAATTAAATCTTCCTTTCCCTTGATTGTTTGAGACGAAGGCTGAAGGCGCTTGCAAAGCAGCTCTAGAGCCGCTCAAACAGTGAAGCGTTAATAATCGTGATCCCCGGGGGCATCTGCGCCTGCAGGCGCCTGACGAACTCCGGGGGGGTGACCAGGCGCTGCAGAGAAACCGTAGCCTCTTCGTTCTCGCTCTCCACCCCAAGTTTCAGCGCCCGCGCCAGGCTCAGCTTCGGGTGCGGATGGAATCCCTGGGAAATCTTCACCGGGATATCGGCGCGGCGAAGCGCACGCATGAACAACCGCATCAGATCGAGGTGAGAGATAAAGCGCATCGACGCTTTTTTGGAAAACGCGAAGTTCATCCGGAAAATCATTTTTTCTCTTTCTTGGCTTTTTTCGATTTTTTCTCCGGGACGACCTCTTCGGTCATCAACCGGATCCGTTCCAACTCCGCCTCGGAGGCCCTCGCCTCATCGACGATGCGCGGGGTAATGAAAATGATCAGCTCGGTGCGCTGCTGCTGTTTGCTCTTGCTTCCGAAAATCAGGTCGAGTACGGGCAGCTCGCCGATGAAGGGGATCCCCCGTTTCGCGTCTGTTTTGTTCTCCTGGATGAGGCCCCCGATCACCAGCGTGTGGCCGTCTTTGACCATGACCGTCGTGTCCGCGGAGCGGGTCGACATGACCGGGCGCTCCCCGTTGGGGCCGGTGGAGCCGACGATCTCTTGGACCTGGGGTGCGACCTTAAGGGTGATGAAGCTGCGTTCGTTGATGTTGGGGGTCACCAGGAGATTGATGCCGATCTGCTGGTCCTGGTACCCGGAGATGATCTGCGTGCCGGTCTCCTTGCTGAACTCGTACGTCGGTATCGGCACGATCCTGCCGACGAACATGCTCGCCTGCTGGTTATTGAGCGTGGTGATGCTGGGGCTGGCGATGATCTTGGTGCCTGAGCGGCCTTTCAGGAAATTCAGGACGATCTGGACGCCGGTAAAGTCGAGAGAGCCGAAGGTGTAGAGGCTGCTGGAGGCTTCGGGGAACCCGCGCACCAGCTCGTTCCAGACCTTTTCCTCCTGCGAGACCGTGCTATCACCCGTGGAGCTGGTCTCGACCGTCGAGACGCGCTCAAGCTCGGCAGGGGCCTTGATCTTGGGGAAGAGCTTGCTGTCGTTGACCTTTTCCGAGAACGGGAAAAAGGTCGGCCGTTTCGTTCCCGTGATCTTGACCACCGTGCTCCAGTCGATCCCGAGCTGTTCGGAAGAACCGAGGGTCGTTTCGATTATCTTTGCCTCGATGGCGACCTGGGGGGTCGGCTTATCGAGGCTCTGCACGATGGCAGAGATCTTGATCAGGTTCGACTTTGTATCGGTGACGATCAGGGAATTGCTCCGCTGTTCGACGGTCAGCTTGCCGCGCTCGGGGGTAAGTATCTTCTCGATGGAGACCGCCAGTTCAGACGCCTTCGTGAAATTCAGGATAAACACCTGGGTATCCATGGGCTCGATGTCGGAGGCGTCCTGCTGTTCCTTGCGCTGTTTGGCGAGTCTCTCCAGCGTCGAGACCATGATGATCTTATTGCTGAGCCATTCGAAACCGAACCCGGCGGTCTTGACGATCGTATCGAGGGCCTGGGTCCAGGGGACGTCGACCAGGCGGATGCTGACATTGCCGACGACCTCGGGGGTGAAAACGATATTGATACCCGCCTTGAGTGCCAGGATCTTCAGGACGTTGCGGATATCGGCGTCGCTGAAGTCAAGCGTCACGTTCTGCGAGCCGGTAGGTGAGCTGGTGATCTGCGCAGATTCCTCGACTGACGGCGCGGGCGCGGGAGGTGCTCCGGCTTCTGCTGCAGGGACAGCCGCCGCAGGTTCCTCAGCAAAAAGCACGCCCGTCATCAGCGTAGCGGTTGCGAGAACAAGAGCAAGCCCCAGTGAAATGCCCGTTTTGGATGCACACACTCTGCGCATTAGTCCTCCTTTTTTAAAAAAAGTTCGGTCGTAACGTTATTTTTGATAAAGATGACCTTTTCCTTTTCGATGCGCAAGACCGTAAAGCCCTGTATCGTATCCCCGGTTTTGACGACCGCAGCGTTGACGATCGCATACGAGAGCCCTCGGGGATCGAAGATGATCCCCTCCAGGGTCAGCGTCCCCTGATTCGAATCGACCGCGGCCTTGAGAATGCGCCCGTCAGGGGTCACCAGAGGCATGAAGGGGTTGCGCCGGGCTGCCTTGGAACGGGGTTCCTGCGCCCCGGCCCAGCCGGAAAAAACAGACAGCAGGATCGTTGCGGCGGCGAGCAGTAGCACTCGATCCGTCGGCGTCGCCTTGGCTGCGCCGAGAAGGAAGGCCTTATTTCTTGACATTGGTCACCAGTGAAATTTTGACCTTCTGTACCAGAAAATCACTCGAGTCGTTGGTGATGTTGAGGCTGCGCAAGGCGATGACCGGAGCCAGGGCAAAGCTGTCACTCAAAAAATTCACCAGACCGTGATACTGGGTGATCATCTCGATCGAGATGAGGAAAAGGTCGGCCTGGATTCCCCCCGCCGGCTGCGCGGCCTGGGGGCTGCGCGTCCCCGCCTGGGCGGCGGTATCGAGCGCATTGATCTCCATGATCTTGATCGAATTCTTGTTCGCCAGAGCCGCGATATCCTTCAGGAGCCCGGGGATCTGATCCGCGGACAGCAGAACGCGGTTTTCGACATTGACCGCACGGGCGCTTGCGGTATCGGCCTGCGCCTTGCGGATCTGGGCAAGGTCTTTGTCAAGAGAAACGATATCCGATTTGAATTTTTTTATCTGCGGGCCGGTCTTGGAGATCGCTTTCAGCTGCGCCGAGAACAGGAATGCCGAGTCCAGGTACAAAAAGAGCGCCGCGAAAACGAAAGCCAGGATGATCTGGTTCTTTTCCAGCAGCAGTAGCCGGGCGTTGAGTTTCTTGATGGTTTCCAATGCCCGGTCTTTAAACGCCGTCATGGGGTAATCTTTCCGGTGATGGTGAAATCGAGGGCGTCATGGCCGCCGATGACCCTGCGTTTCAAAGGACCCAGCTCAAGCGAGGCGAAAGAGCTCATGAACGATTCGTCGCCGCGCAGGGCGTTCAGGAACGTATTGACGATGGCAACTTCGTTCTCCGCAGGCGAAAACACCGATCCGCGCAGGACAAAGTCCGCATTTTCGACTGCCAGCTGCGTGAACCAGATTCCGGTCGGCAGGGTTTCGCTGAGCCGCGAAAGCTTCAGGGACCAGTCGATCCGCTGGCTGAGCGACTGCTGCAGGATCTGAATGTCCTGGGTGCGCAGGGTCGTTTCCTGTTTGAGCGCTTCGACCTGGCTGCGCTCTGCGAGGCGCTTTTCCCAGGCCTTGTTCAGCCGGCCGAGGGTGATATTCTTGGCGATCAGGAGGACGCCAAAGAGCGCATGCAGGAGCACCATAACGGCAACCAGGATCGGAATGAGATACAGGTAGTACGGTGGCGGTCCCTCGGTCTTTTTATTGAGGGCCAGAAGTTCTTCGGGAAGCAGGTTGATCTCGATCATCAGTACGTCCTCAGGGCCAAACCGACCGCAACGGCAAGATGCGGCAAGACCGGTTTCAGTGCATCCGCGGAAACCGATTCGGCGAGGATGATTTTACGCACGCAATCCCACTCCTCGACCTCGATCCCCAATTGTTCGAAAAGGGATTTTTTCAGGTTAAAAAAAAGGCTCCCTCCCCCACTGAGGTATATCTTGCTGACCGCCGAAGCAGACTGGCTCTCGTAGTAATCGAATGAGACGCGAATCTCGCGCGCAAGCTGAGCGATCACGTTTTCGCTTGCGGTCTCGATCTTGGCGCGCGATTCTCCGGCAGGGTTTTTCTTGAGTTCCTCAGCCTGCTTGAAATCGACGGCCAGCGAATCCGCAATACGCTGGGTGAGATGGTTGCCTGCGACATGGATATCGCGGCTCAGGCGCGGGATGCCGTTCTCGATTATATTGAGGTTCGAGGTCACCGCGCCCAGGTTCAGCAAGGCTACGGTCTTGTTGCGGACTCCCTCTTCATCCGCGTAATTGAACGTAAAGGCATTGATGGCAGCCAGGGAATCGGTGTCGACAATCAGTACCTTGGCGCCGGCATCTTCCATGAGCTTCAGACGCTGGGAAAGCGCGTCTTTCTTGACTGCGGCCATCAGCACCATCATCTTGTTGTCGGGAAGATCGTTGCGCAGTATATGGGCGTCGACATTGACGTCGGAGATGCTGAACGGGATGTGTTTTTGCCCCTCGAACTTGATCGCCTGATGCAGTTCCGCCTGTTGCATGCGGGTCATGACGATGTAACGCAAAAGTACCGAAGGCCCGGAGACCGCGGTATTGATCCGGTGCAGACCCGCGTCAACGAGCATCTTCTTGACCAGCGGCACCGCGTCGATCGGCGTCGGCTGCATCCCGAATGCGCTCAGCTCGACGGTCTCTTTCTGGAACCGGACCTTGGCGAATTTGATGAAAGCGGTGCCGACATCGATGCCGAGGGTTATCTTCTCCCGGTCGAATCGGCTTTTCAGCTGGTTCAGGAAAGGCAGTTGCAAGGGCATACGCAATCCGTCATTTCGGGGCGGCGCATTTTTGCGTCGAAAGCGTCACCCCCGTCGTGACCGTAAAGACCGTCGAACCGGTCCAGCGGCATTTGAGTGGGGTCGCAGAGCACGAATATCCGGTCTTCTCCAGGCGCGAACAATAAATGATATATCCCTTCATGGGGCCGTAGAGGACGAAATCCTCCTTAAGGTACGCAGGATCGGTACGCAGGAGCTCGTTCACTTCGGTCGGATACACCGAATGGTTGTCCTGAGAATAGTTCTCCAGGGCAGTACCCAGAAGCTTCAGATGGGTTACGGCGGAGGATTCGTTCTGAGAGATCATGAAACTGAGCAGCTGCGAAACGCCAAACCGCGTAGCCACAGCCAGGAACGCTATGGCGACCATTATGATAATGAAGCTCTTTCCCTTTTCGGTGCCTCTCATGCCTGAAATCCCGTTATGCGCCGCAAGTTAACCGGTTTGCAATGAAAAGGTAATAACAATATTGTATCAGAAACCCATATGCTTTCAAGTTATTTACTGATTCTTCGGTGCAGGGGTTTTTTGCCGTGACGCTCGCTCTTCATTGTCCAGGACGGCCAGGTTCGAGAGCGCATCGGCGTAATTCCGGTGAACACAGAGGGCTTTTTCGAAAGAGACGCGCGCCTGCGCATACTCCTTTTGAGCTGCGTAAAGCACCCCCAACCCGTTATACGCCGGCGCATAAGCCGGATCGATTTTCAGCGCGGATCCATACTCGGCGATTGCCTGCGGAAAAAACCCTTTGCCGCGGTACGCGCTCGCCCGCAGTGCCAGGAAAACGGGTGAGCGCGGGAAAAGGCCGGCTCCGGACGTCGCCGTTTCCAGGGCATCGTCGAATAATCCGGCATCGATGCGGTTCGCCGTTTCTTTCGCCAGCAGCACAAACGCACCCGCCGGGTCTCTTGCCGCGAGTTCACGTAAAACCTCTTCTGCCTTTTGGGGGGCTTGGGTCTGCCGGTAGAAACGCCAGAGGTCGAAACGCAGTTCACTCAGCCGCGGGTTCAGCCGGACCGCTTCTGAAAAGGACTCGAGGGCGCGCGCATAGGCGCCCTGGCGGGCGTAAACGGCGCCGAGAAAATTGCGGGCTCGGGCCTGGAACGGATTGCGGCGCAGGACATTGGTCAGGAGACGCTCGGCCTCCGGATAATCGCCGCGCAGATACGCCAGGCGTGCCAGGTTCAAGAGCGGCTCCAACGCCTGCGGGACAGCCCGGTGCGCCGCCTGAAAAAGTGTTTCTGCCTGTGCTGTCGCTCCCTGCTCCATGAAGAGAACGCCTAAGTTGTTGTAACCGTCAATGCTGCCGGGAGAGGCCAGGATAATCCTTTCGTAAAGACGCGCCGGATCGCGCCAGAGTCCGATATAGCGAACAGCCGCAACTGCGTATCCGCAGACGACGCAAACCAGAAGGATGCGTGCGAATCGTTTTCCCAAGAAAGAAAAGCACACCTGTGCGCCTAACAGAAAAACCGTTCCGGAGCCGATATAGAAAAAATGTTCCGCAAACACAGCGTTACCCGGCACCAGGCCCGCATAAGGGATCATCCACAGAAAGACCCAGGAGGCCGCCACGCGCAGCCGCGTTTGGCGGCGCAGGTAAAAAGTTGAAAAGATCAGGATCGCCCCGAATAAGAGTGAAGCCGCTGTTTCCAGCGGCCGGTGGGCAACCGGAGCG
>CAZOGI010000024.1:0-24769 GCA_964579435.1 uncultured Planctomycetales bacterium | reverse complement strand
ACCTAGTGCTCATCGTTTACGGCTCGGACTACCAGGGTATCTAATCCTGTTTGCTACCCGAGCTTTCGCAGCTTAGCGTCAGATCTAGGCTAGAGAGCCGCTTTCGCCACTGGTGTTCCTCCCGATATCTACAGATTTCACCCTTACACCGGGAATTCCGCTCTCCTCTCCCAGCCTCAATTCCGCCAGTTTTAGAGGCAGTTCTAAGGTTAAGCCTTAGGATTTCACCCCTAACTTGGCGGAACGCCTACCTGCCCTTTACACCCAATAAATCCGAGTAACGCTCGCCACCCCCGTATTACCGCGGCTGCTGGCACGGAGTTGGCCGTGGCTTCTTCTCTAGGTACCGTCAAACCTTAGCTATGTTAGAGCTAAGGCCTTCTTCCCTATCGAAAGAGGTTTACAGACCGAAATCCTTCATCCCTCACGCGGCGTCACATAGTCAGGGTTTCCCCCATTGCTAAATATCCTCGACTGCAGCCTCCCGTAGGAGTTGGGGCAGTATCTCAGTCCCCATGTGGCTGACCACCCTCTCAGGCCAGCTACCCGTCAAACGCCTTGGTAGGCCGTTACCCTACCAACTAGCTGATAGGACGCGAGCTCATCTCAAAACGGCAGCCTTGCGGCTACCTTTAGAGAGCAGGGCATGATCCCCGCTTCCACATCGGGTATTACCCTCGCTTTCGCAAGGCTATCCCCGTCTTTGAGGTAGATAACTCACGTGTTACTCACCAGTCTGCCGCTATATCCCCGACCGAATTGACATCCACCTTGCGGCTTCAGCCTCTCCCGTCAGGGTATCGCTCGACTTGCATGCCTAATCTACGCCGCCAGCGTTCACTCTGAGCCAGGATCAAACTCTCCGAAAATCCAGAAAGTATGAAGGCTCTTGTGGTACTACTTGCTTTCGCTTGGCTATCTAATTTTCAAAGAGCGGCTGTTTCTTCTCCGCGCCGAAAGCGCGGCGAAATCTAGTGTTTAGGCGCTGCCGGAATCAAGCCGTGAAGACAAAAAAAAAGCGTCCGACTCACCGGACGCTTTCGCAGCGCGCCGCAAAGTCAGTGATATTAAGCTACTCGGGATTCACTGATCCGTTTGACCGTCTTTGTGCTCTCACAGAACTATAAGTGTGCTGCGTACATCCACTTGTTAAGGTCATTAAAATATACCAGCAATACGGAAATTGTCAAGTATTTTTTTCAACTATTTTTCCCTACCGGGAAATCATCTGGGTGATCTTGAAGATCGGCAGGAACAGCGAGATGACGATGCCGCCGATGATGACGCCCAGAAAGGCGATGACCATCGGCTCGATCATGCTCGTCAGCCCGGCGACCGCGGCATCAACCTGCTCGTCGTAAAAATCGGCGATCTTGCCGAGCATCTTCTCCAGCTGCCCCGTCTGCTCACCGACGCCGATCATGCGGCAGACCATCGGCGGAAAGACCCCGCTCTTGACCAGGGGCTTGGAAATCGGCTCTCCCTCTCTGACCGCGTTGCGGCAGTTAAGCACCGCCTCTTCGACGATCTTATTCTCGGCGGTCTTGGAGACGATGTCCAGGGCGTTGAGGACCGAGACGCCGCTGCGGATGAGCGTCGAGAAGGTGCGCGAGAATTTCGCCAGGGCCACTTTGCGCATGAGCATGCCGATGACCGGCATGCGCAAGACCTGCTTGTCGAAATTGTAGCGGCCCTTCTCGGTACCGATATAGCGGCGAAAGAGAAAACCGGCGAGGAAAAACAGACCGACCATGATCAGGAAGGCCTGGCGCATGAAATCGCTGATCATGATCAGGATGCGCGTGGGCAGCGGCAGCTCCCCGCCCAGGATCTCAAAGATCCCCTTGAAGGTCGGCACGACCTTGACCATCAGCACGATCGTGATCAGGAGCGCCATGCTGATGACTACCGTCGGGTAAACGAGGCTTGATTTGACCTTGCGGTTGAGCGAGGCGGTCTTTTCCAGGTAAAGGGCAAGCCGGTCCAAGACCTCATCGAGCATACCGGAGGCCTCGCCCGCCCGGGTCATATTTATGAAAAGGTCGGAAAAGACCTGCGAGTGCTTGGCCAGGGCGTCGCAGAAACTCATCCCTGCTTCGATATCCTGACGCACCCGCAGCACGATCGCCTGCAGCTGCTTGTTCTCGATCTGCTCCCCCAGGATCCCCAGGGCCTGCACCAGCGGGATCCCGGCGTCGATCATCGTCGCCAGCTGACGGGAGAAAATGACCAGGTCGTCGAGCTTGACCCTGCCGCCCCGACCGCCCCGCCCTGCCGCGGCCTGTTTCTTGGCCTGCTTGACGGAGATGATGATCAGCTCTTTCTTATGCAGGATGTCGGCGGCTTCGGTTTCGTTGACCGCATCCACGACGCCGCTGACTGCCCGTCCGGTCTTGTCTTTGGCGATATACTGGAAACTGTTCACCGGCGTCTCCCGTTGCGCATCATAATCCGGCCGATATTTTCAGAAAGGCATCCACCACCCGGGGGTCGAACTGCGAACCGGCGTTGCGCCTGATCTCTTCTATCGCCGCCTCCTTCGAAAGCGGGATCTTGCGGTAGGAGCGCGCCGAGGTCATCGATTCATACGCGTCCGCCAGATGCAGGATCCGCGCCCCCAGGAGTATATCCTCGCCCTTGCGCCCCGAAGGGTATCCCGAACCGTCGAAGTGCTCGTGGTGCTGCCGCACCAGCTCGGTCACCGCGTTGAGGAACGTCAGCGGCTCCAGTATCTGCGCGCCGATCTGCGGGTGTTTCTTGATCTCCTCCCACTCCTGCGGCTCCAGCTTCGCCGGCTTCAGCAGGATACTGTCCTGGATGCCGATCTTTCCCAGGTCGTGCAGCTCGCTGGCTTCCCGGATCGTCTCTATATCCTTCGCCGACAGGCGCAGCTCGTTGGCAACGGCCACCGAATATTTCGCCACGTTCTGCGAATGACTGTGCGTATAGTGATCGCGCGCGTCGATCGCCTGCGCCAGCACCCGGATCGTGCGCAGGTACGTCATACGCAGGTCCTCGTAGAGCTTGGTCAGGTTCTTGGTCGACTCCTCGATGCGCTTGGAAAGGAGCGTGTTCTGCTTCTGAAGATTCGCGTTCTGCTCCTGCAGGATGTGCGTCAGCTTATGCTGCGCCAGGAGCAGCTGGTGCAGCTCGATGCCTTTGCGGATGAGAAAGAAAAGTTTCTCGAAGTTGATCGGCTTGGCGAGGAAATCGTACACCCCCAGGCGCGCGATCTCCTCGACCGCCGCCGGGTCTTCGCGGTCCAACAGCGTGACGATAACGCTGCTGGGATCCAGACGCTTCAATTCCTTGATCAGCGCACCCCCCTCCATATCCGAAAGGCCGTAGTGGGAGATGATAAGATCGAAGGTGTCCTGTTTCAGCGCGGCGAAGGCATCCTGTGCGGACCCCTGGAAGGAAACCAGATACCCCCCCTTGATAATCAACTCCTCGCGCAGAAACCGCGAGAGGGTATCGTCCTCCAGAAGCAAAAGTATCCGTTTTTCCTGGGTCATTCCCGTGCCTCATCCGGCGTTGCGACGATCCGCTTCACTCCTCGGTCGTCACCCTGATGGCCTCATCGAGCGTCGTGATGCCGTCGCGCACCTTCAGGAACGCGTCGTCACGCAGTGTCTTCATCTGCAGCTTCTCGACCGCATACTTCTTGAGATCGTCGATCGACTGCTTTTTCATGATCATCTCGCGCAGGAGGTCGTCAATGAGCACGGCCTCCAGAACAGCAATTCTACCATGAAAACCCGTATTATTGCAATACTTACACCCTTTGGAGTCGTAGAGCGTGCATTTTTCGTTAAAGCCGATTTCTTTGAGAAATTCCGGCTTCGGGGTAAAGGGCTCGCGGCATTGGGTGCAGAGCTTGCGGCAGAGGCGCTGCGCGCAGAGCATCACCAGGCTCGAGGCGACCAGGAACGGCTCCAGGCCCATGTCGATAAGGCGGGTGATGCTGGAGATGGCGTCGTTGGTGTGCAGCGTCGAGAGGACCAGCTGGCCGGTAAGGGCGGCCTTCACGGCGATATCGGCGGTCTCGGAATCGCGGATCTCCCCGATCATCAGGACATCGGGGCTTTGGCGCAGCAGGGAGCGCAGGCCCGAGGCGAAATCCAGGCCGATGTCGGCGCGCACCTGCACCTGCGTGATCCCGTCAACCTGATATTCGACGGGATCCTCGATGGTGATGATGTTGCGCTCGGGGGTATTGAGCTGGTTGAGGACCGAGTAGAGCGTCGTCGACTTCCCGGAGCCGGTCGGGCCGGTGACGATGATCATGCCGAAAGGCTTGGCGATCGCCTCTTTGAAGATGCGCGCCGGATACTCCGAAAAACCCAGGCTCTCCAGGCCGATGCTTAAGTTCGCTTTATCGAGCAGACGCAGGACAAACTTCTGCCCGAAGGTCGTCGGGAGGCTGGAAACGCGGAAATCCACCTCTTTGCTCTCGAACTTGACCTTGAAACGCCCGTCCTGCGGGACGCGGTTCTCGGTGATATCGAGGTTGGAGATGATCTTCAGGCGCGCCAGGACCGCGTTCTGGTTGGTCTTGGGGATGGAGAGGATCTCGTGCAGCACCCCGTCGATGCGGTAGCGCACGCGCAGGCAATCGATCTCCGGCTCCACATGGATGTCCGAGGCGCGTTTTTTAAGGGCCTGGGTCAGGATGAGATCGACGAGTTTGACGATCGGGGCCTTCTGGCTGTCGGAGACCGCGCCGCTGAGCTCAATCTCCTCCTGCCGCAGCAATTCCACATCCTTGCCCGAGGCATCCTCTTTTGCCGTCTCCTCCTCTGCCAGGATATCCTGAATCTCTTCGGTTTTGGCACGGTACTGGGCGTCGATCACCCGCAGGATTTCTTCCTCGGGGCTCAAAACCAGATCAATCTTACAGCCGGTGTAGGCGGTCAGGTCGTCCAGAGCGAAAACGTTGAGCGGATCGGCAACCGCGACGGTCAGCGTCTCTCCGATGCGCGAAAGCGGCATGAGCGTATACTGGCGCACCATCCGCTCGGGGATGAGGGCAATCACGTCGGGGTCGAATTTATACTTGTTCAGGTGCAACCGCGGGATGAAGAGCTGCTCGGAGAGAAGCGACAAAAGATCCTCCTCGCTCAAAACCCCCTGCTGCACGAGGACCGTGCGCAGCGGGATCTGTTTCTGGCGCTGGACCTCCAGGGCCCGGTCAAGCTGTTCCTTATTGAGCCGGTTGCTCTTGAGGAGTATGTTGATGATGTTTTCTTTGAGAGTATTCATAGCGGGTCACACGGACTTGGCACTTGACACAAGACACATGACACAAGAAAAAACCGAATCAGTCGTCCGGAGCGGTAACCCGGATAACTTCCTCAAGGCTCGTGATCCCTTTCAGCGCCAGCTCCAGGCCGTTCTCGCGCAGCGTCTGCATGCCTTCGGCCCGCGCCTGCTTCTTGATCACGTGCTCCTGGGCGCGGCCCAGGATCATCTCCCGTATCGTCGCGGTCAAAACCAGGACTTCGGCGATAACCACCCGGCCGCTGTAGCCGAACGAAAAACAGCGGGGGCAACCTTTGCCGCGGAAGAACGAAACCGGCACGATCCCCGCGCCGCGGCGTGAGGCAGGCGCCTTGCCGGACGTCTCCGGCGCCGTATGTGCATACCGCGTCAAAGCCTCCGCAGGGATACGCATCTGCGCCAGGGCTTCGGAGGAAAGCTCGTAATGCTCCCGGCAATAGGTGCAGACCTTGCGGACCAGCCGCTGGGCAACCACGCACACAACGGCGGAATTGATCAGGTACGGCTCCACCCCCATATTGACCATACGCACGATCGCCCCGGGCGCCGTCGTCGTATGCAGGGTCGAGAGCACCAGATGGCCGGTGAGCGCGCTCTTGATGGCGATATCCACCGTCTCGAAGTCGCGGATCTCCCCGACCATGATAACGTTGGGATCCTGGCGCAGGATCGAACGCAGGCAGCCGGCGAAGGTCAACCCGATATCCGGGCGCACCGAGACCTGATTGATTCCCTCCAGCTGGTACTCAACCGGATCCTCAACGGTGATCAGGTTCTTTTCGGGGCTGTCGACGTGCTTGAGGATGGAATAGAGCGTCGTGGTCTTGCCGCTGCCCGTCGGCCCGCAGACCAGCATCATCCCGTGCGGCATGCGCGCGACCTTATGCAGGATCTGGATGGTCTTCTCGGTAAACCCCAGCTTGACCAGATCCAGGGTCGCCTGCGTTTTATCGAGGATGCGGATCGCCACCTTTTCACCCATGCTCGCCGGGACGACCGAGACGCGGAAATCGATCTCCTTGCCGGACATCTTGACCTTGAAACGCCCGTCCTGGGGAAGGCGGTGCTCGGCGATATTGAGGTTAGACATGACCTTGATGCGCGATACGATCGAAGGATGCATGCTCTTGGGCGGGGCAGCCTGCTCCTGGAGGATCCCATCCAGACGCAACCGCACGCGCAGTTTCTTCTCCAACGGCTCAATAAGGATATCCGAGGCGCGTTTGCGCACACCCTCTTCGAGGAGCATATTGGTGATCTTGATCACCGGCATATCCCGGCTGATCCGATCGAGCTCCTGGTCGCTGGGGGTAGTCTCGCGCTGCTCCTTGATGACCTCAACCGAAGAAGTAGAGATCTCCTTGACGAGGCTGTCGATGACGCCGCCGGTGGAATCCGGGTAGGAAAGCTCGATCGTCTGCATGATGTCCGCAGCGGTGGCGATGATCGGATTGATCTTGTGCCCGGTGAGGGACTGCACGTGGTCGATGGCGAAGATATTCAGGGGGTCTGCCATCGCGACGGTAATCGTATCCCCCATCTTGGCGATCGGAATGATCTGATAGCGACGCGCGATATCGGAAGGAATGATCTTGGCGATCTCGTAATCGATCTTGAAACGCTTCAGGTCCATCAGAGGCAGGCCCAGCCCCTGACTCAGCGTCATCATCAGATCGTTCTCCTTCACGAACTTCAGCTCTACCACGATGTCGCTCAGGCGCCCCCCCTTCTGCTGCTGCAGCTTCAGCGCCTCTTCCAGCTGCGCCGGGGTGATCAGCTTGTTATTGATGAGGAGTTCGGTCAGCCGTTCTTTGAGGGAAAGCATGGGTTTTTAGACAAAAAGGCCACCGATCGTCGCTGCGCCGGGGTCCGCATCAGTGCGCAACGCAGCGATGCGACGCTTGCCGGCAGGAACAGTCGGTGGCTGTGTTATTCTTTTTCTTTTTTGTAATATTTTTCAATCGCCCTCTTGATGTCCGAAGAGGTAGACACAAACGTCTGGACGCTGCATCCGGAGAGAAGCTCCACATCCTCTATCGCCTGGACGTTCAGGGGATTCGACATCGCCAGGGTAAGATTATTGCCGATCTTATCGATCGGCACGATCAGGTACTGTTGCGCAACGCGGGCGGGGATAACGTTGACGACCTCGGTGTTGATCTCGTAATTGCTCAACGGCAGGTACGGAAAGCCGTACTGGGCGGTCAACGCCTGGGCGATATCCTCTTCCTTGACGAATTTCAGCTCAACGAGGATCTCGCCGATAAGGCCGCCTTTTTCCTTCTGGTACGCCAGGGCCTTCTCAAGCTGGATCTGGGTCAGCAAACCCCGCTCGATCAGCAATTCACCCAATTGTTTGTTGATGATCCTTCTTATCGGCATGCCGTATTTCCTATCTGTCCGCCGCCCGCTGAATTGTCCTGGTGTCTTGTGTCAGGTGTTGAGTGTCTAGCCCCCTACCCCAACACCCTGTTCTTGCCCTGCGCCTTTGCCAGATTCAGCGACGTTTTTGCTTTGACCACGAGCTCATCGCTGGTGATCCCGTCGAGAGGATTCTCGCTTACCCCCCCGCTGAGCGTCAGGCGCAGCTGCGGATCGGGGTTCTCGCTGAAAACGAAAGCCACTTTCTTGCGGATCTCCTCCGCCGTCTCCAGGGTCTGGCGCTTATTGCGCTCGGGAATGATGAGCGCGAACCCGTTTTCGGTGATACGCCCCACCCGGTCTATCTCGCGCACGGAATCCTTGATCAGGGAACCGACGCGCTTGAGCTCCGCCTCCGCCTGCATCTGCCCGACCTTATCGCGGAAGACGTTGAAATTATCGACGTCCAGGATGACGAATCCGCAGGGCCGCTGGTAAACGATGGCGCGGCGGATCTCTTCCTGAAGGCGGCTGAGGATATAGGCCTCGTTGAAGAGATCGGTGAGCGGATCCTTTATCTCCAGCTTTTCGACCCGGCTGGAGAGCAGCTCATTCTCCAGGGCGATCGCCACCTGTTTTCCGAAGATATCCAGAAGCTCCAGGTCGTCTTTTTTGTAGATGAACTGCTGCCGGGAATTGCCGATCCCCAGGATCGCCACTACCGTGCCGCGCAGCGCCACCGGCAGCGCCAGGGTATTCTTGATGTTGAAGCGTTGCGCCAGCTCCGAAACCAACCGCGAATCGGCCATGCTGCCGGAATCCATCAACAGCGCCTCGCGCGCCGCGATCAGCTTGCGGAAAAGCGGATCATCCTCGCTGATGCGCAGGTGCTGCAAGGCGGGAGAGCTGAACCCGTCTATGTGGCGCATCTCGAAAGACGTTTCGTTCGCCGCGCGCACGAAGAGGTAGGCGATATCGGAGGTGGCCAGCATCCGGGCTTTTTCGGTGATCGCCTGCAGGAGCAATTCGAGTTTCGAACCCTGGGCGATCAAAGAACTGACGTTCAGGAGACTGGAGAGGACGGCAACCCGCTTCTGGATCTCGATATTGAGCTCGGCGGTCTTCTCGCTGTAATCCTTCAGCTCCTGCATGTTGCCGTGGATGCGCGAAGAGAGCCGGTTCAGGGCCTCGCCGAGATCCTCGACCTCGTCCTTATGCTTTCCCACCTGCAGGTGCCGCGCATCCCCGGCGGCAATCAACTTGGCGTCGGTGGAGATCGTAACGATACGGTCGAAGATCCCTTTCAGGATGAAAAAGCCCGCTGCGGTCACCACAAAGCTGACCCCCAGGATCAGCAGCACGTCCGTGCGCAGACCGACCCGGGGGAAAACAAAGGTCGAAACGATGTACAAACAGACCAAAAGCGGCAAAACCGCCATAAGATACAAGGCGATCTTCAGTTTATATCTGATCCCTTGCTCAAAAACGGATAATCCGCCTTTGTTCATGTCATTCCTCCTCTGCCTCATCCGCCTCTGCGGGAGGCATCAGACATATCGAAAAGAGCCCATCGGTGCTCAAATTATACTCTCTATATCCTTGCCGTGCAACAGATTTGTTCAAAGGGCCTCTGCCTCGGCAGCGCCCGGAACCGGAAGGCAGTGGCGGTACTCCGCAAGAAGATGCTCCCGGGATACCCCGGTATCCAGATGATCCCAGGGCAACGGGTTCCCCAACGGGCGCAAAAGACGGTACTGGTCCGGATCGATCCCGCACTCCCGGAACGCCTCTTCCCAGGCGCTGAAGCTACGGTATTCGTCCCAGGCGTCAAACCGTGCGCCTTTACGGTAAGCTGCCTCGATCACCCGGCCGAGCCTGCGATCGCCCCGGGAAAGCACCCCTTCCAGCACGCTCATGCGTACGTCATGAAAACTGACGCGCACCTGCCGGTGCCGGTTGAAACGCTGCCGCAGATACTCCTGTTTGCGCGCCACCTCTTCGGGAGATGCCATGCCCAGCCACTGCAGCGGCGTATGGGGCTTGGGGATCAACGTCGTTATGCTGACGTTGACCTGGGCCGGGTGCCGGCTCACTTCTTTGCGCAGGGCCGAGGCCTCGCGCGCGCACTCCACGATCGCGTCCAAATCAGTTTCCGTTTCCGTCGGAAGACCGATCATGAAGTAAAGCTTGACCCGCTGATAGCCGTTGCGATAGGCCTCACGCAGCGCCGCCATGCACTCCTGCCAGTCAAACCGTTTTCCCAGCAGCTCGCGCAGCCGCGGCGAACCCGCTTCGGGAGCAAAGGTCAGGCCGGTCTTCTTGATGGTGGCGATGCGCGAGGATACCTCCCCCAGGAGCGCGCTCGGCTTGATCGAAGGCAGCGAAAGCGCCACCCCGCGTTCTTTAAAAAAAGCGGTCAGCTCCTGGCTCAACGCTTCAAGATACGGGTAGTCGCTGACCGAGAGCCCTGCGAGGGCGATCTCTTCATAGCCGCTTAAACGCTGCGCCTCCTTGGCCAGGCGCAGCAGCGTCGGCAGCGTGCGCATGCGCAGCGGATAGTACTGCGCGCGGGCCTGGCAGAAACGGCAGGTATTGGGACAGCCCCGCATTACCTCGACGCTGATACGGTCATGGACTATCTGGATATACGGCACGACCCAGTCGCAGGGAAAATACGAGGATTCAAAATCGGCGACGAAGCGCTTGCGGATGCGCCGGGGAGCCTCTTCGCAGGTAGGCTCAAGCCCACCGAAGAGCCCGGCACCGGAAACGCTCTCCCGGTATAAACCCGGGACATACACCCCCTCGATGCCGGCAAGGAGCCGCAACAGCGCTTCCTTAGACAGCGTCCCGGCGCGGAACGCCTTTTGGTGCGCGCGGTAGAGCCGCACCACTTCCAAGAGGGCCTCTTCCGCCTCCCCGAAGACAAAAAGATCGAAGAACGCGGCGAGCGGCTCCGGGTTCATCACGCACGGGCCTCCGCCGATCACCAGCGGCCAGGTGTGATCCCGTTCTGCGGCGGCAAAAGGCAACCCGCCCAGATGCAGGACCTGCAGGACGTTGGTATAGCAGAGCTCGTGCCCGAGGGAAAAACCGAGGAAGTCGAACGAACGCGGGGGCTGTTTCGATTCAAGCGAACGGATCTGCTCATTCTTCTGCCGCAACAGGGCCTCCGCCTCCGGGACAACCGCGAAAAGCCGCTCGCAGACGACGCCGTCCTGGGCGTTGAGCAGGCCGTAGAGGATACGCACCCCCAGGTTGCTCATCCCCACTTCGTAGAGGTCGGGAAAACACAGGAGGAAACGCAGCCCGGCGGCGGAAAAGTCCTTGCGCGCGGCATTCCATTCGCAGCCGATATAACGGCCGGGTTTTTGGAGTAAGGGCAAGAGGTCGTCGGTCATAACATTCCAATCGTGTGTCTTTGTTCTAATAACTACTCCTTGTCCGGGCGATATTCGCCAGCACCCCCAGCGCCATGAAGTTCATGAACAACGATGAGCCCCCGTAGCTCATGAAGGGAAGGGGTATGCCGACGACCGGGGCAAACCCCATGTTCATCGCGATATTGATAGCTATCTGGATGGCGAACATCCCGGTGATCCCGAAGGCAAGCAGCTTCCCGAACGATTCGCTGGTGCGCATGCCGATCCTGATCCCCTGCCGGATAAGATAGGCGTAGAGCCCCAGCAGGATAATGCAGCCGAAAAGCCCCCACTGCTCGGCAAAGGTCGAGAAAATAAAATCGGTGTGCGCTTCGGGGAGGAAATGCAGCTGACTCTGCGTGCCGGCCAGCCAGCCTTTTCCCCATAACCTGCCGGAGCCGATGGCGATGCGGGACTGGATCACCGTATAGCCGGCACCCAACGGATCGATGCTGGGATTAAGGAAGACCAGCAGCCGGTCCTTCTGGTACTCCTTCAGCGAATGCCACGCCAGCGGCGAGACACCGGCGGCGATGGCCATAAAGGAAAAGAGGTATCGCAGCTTCACGCCCGCGATAAAAGCCATGACGAGAAACAAAAAAAGCACCAAAAGCCCGCTGCCCAAATCCGGCTGCTCGATGATCAACAGGACCGGTATCCCGGTCAGCACCAGCGGGTTGAGAAAACTCCTGCCAACGTTGGCCTCGCGCGGGAGCGTCGACATGCTGCGCACGGTCTTGCGGCTGAAATACCGGCTTAACGCCAGGATAACCGCAAGCTTGGCGAATTCCGACGGCTGGAAATGGATCCCGCCGAACTTCAGCCAGCGCTGCGCCCCCAGGCGCACGACGCCCAGCGCGAAAACCACCAGCAACAGGGCGATCGAAGCGATATAGGCAAGGTATGCCGAATCCCAGAGACGCCGGTACGGAAGGCGGCTCAGGAGAAGATAAAAAATGACCCCGACCGCGATCCAGATGACCTGGCGCAGATAGACCTGTTGCCAAAACCCCGATTCCCGCTCGTAGGTGCTGGCGTAGATGCAGCTGATGCCGATAGCACAGATGATGAGCGCGGTCATGAGCAGTTTGATTGTGGGAGAGCGGATCATAGTAAATAACAGTTAGGAGTAGGGAGTTAGGAGTGGGGAGTTACAACTCCGAACTCCTAACTTTCTAGTTACTGTATCAATTTCTGCTCAACCATATCCTTGATTATATACTTGCCCACCATGCACGCGGCATGGCCCGATCCTCCGTGCTCCAGGAAAACGACGATGCAATAGCGCGGCTTTTCGAACGGGAAGAACGCGGTGAACCACCCGTGAGAGAGCCCTTTAGGGACCTGAGCGGTTCCGGTCTTGCCGGCGATGCTGACCGGAATATCCGCCAGCAGATGTCCGGTCCCCTTCGGATCGCGGGTCATCTGCAGCATGCCCCTGCGCACCGCCTCGATCGTGCTCTCTTTCAACCCCACGCGCACCGCGGAACGTTTCGACCGGGAGACATCCACCGTATCAACCGTGCTCACCAGATACGGCGTCACCAGCGACCCTGCGTTGGCGAACAACGCGCTCATGCGCAAAACCTGAAGCGGCGTCGCCAGCATATCTCCCTGGCCGATCGAGAAGTTGAGCGTATCCCCGTCGAACCAGGGTTGCAGGCGGGAAACCTTCTTCCACAGCGGCGACGGGACGAACCCGCGCACCTCATAGGGAATATCGATATCGGTCGTCTTGCCGAACCCGAGCTTCAGGGCAAAATCATGGAGCGCCTGCGCCCCAAGCAACAGGGCAGTGCGAAAAAAAAATACGTTGCAGGAATGCGCGATCGCATCGGTCAGGTTCTCCCGGCCGTGGGTATCCCAGCAGCCAAACTTAGCCTTGCCGAGGGTGAAGCTGCCCGGACAGTCGTAGGTGCGGCCCGGCGGAAGCTTATCCCGCTCCAGGGCGGCAGTCGCCACGTTCAGCTTGAAAGTGGATGCCGGCGGATACGCGCTGCTGATACAACGGTTCAAAAACGGCGCCTCCGCGGAACGCAGGGATTCCTGCGCGCCCGCAGGCGCGGCGTTTTGAAAAACGCTGGGATCGAACCCCGGGAAGCTGGCCAGCGCGCGGATCTCTCCGGTGAAAGGATCCATGACGATCACCGCGCCTTTACGGGCTTTCAGGTGCGCCTCGACGATCTGCTGGATGCGCACATCCAGCGTCAGACGGATATCCTTGCCGTTCTGCGGCTGCCGGAATCCGAGCACCCGCAGGGGCTTGCCCCGGTGGTTGACCTCGACGGAATACCCGCCGTCTTTGGGCCGCAGGTAATAATCGTACTTCTCCTCGATCCCGGTATAGCCGACCAGGTCTTTGGTGCGGTATCCGTATTCCTTGAGCTTCGTCAGCCGCCACTGGTCGATCTCGTTAAGATATCCCAAGGCATGGCAGGCCAGCGTTCCGAAGGGATACGCCCGCACCGGGACCTGCTGGATGAATATCCCGCCGGTCTCCATCTGCAGCTCCGAGAGCTTCAGGACCGAACGCAGCGGCACATCGCGCGCAACGGTCACCGGCACGGAAGAGGAAACCAGGTTCGCCCGGTAAATGCGCTGCACCTTTTCAAGCGGCAGACCGAGGGTATCGCCGACGAGACGCAACGACTCTTTCAAAAGACTCTCTTCGCGCGGGAAAACGGCAATGTCGTACGAGACGCGGTTGTCCAGTATCGTCTCCCCGTTGCGGTCGAAAACGCGGCCGCGCGAGCCGCCCTGAGACCAGACGCGGATACAATTACGCTCGCTCAGCTCATACAGGGCTCTGCCGGAAAAAACCTGCAGATGCAGAAGCCGCGCTCCCAAAACGCAGAGAATCCCGACCAGGATGACGACGAAACTGCGCAGTCTCATAACAGGCCAACCCGCCTCAGGCGAACTCTTCTTCCAGATCGATCTCTTCCTGCTCCTGCGCCGCAACGTTCAGGAAAAAGCCGCCGAAACGCTCGATCAGGGGGTACCCTGCCGCGGCAACAACGGCGCTCGCAAACGACCCGACGAAGAGAATGCGCAGGCTTATCCCCCAGGAAACTGCGGTTCCGGCGGCGAGGGTCAGGGAACGCATGACCGATTGATAAAGGAAAGCGGCGCCGAAAAATACGGTCACGCGCCACCACCAGCCCGTCACGGTTATCTTCTGCGCAACGCGCTGGATGCACCAGGACAAAAGCGGCAATAAGAGCGCCGCCCAGGCAAAAGGGGCGGTGCCGAAGGCCGCCTCCAGCACCCCGCAGGCGGCGCTTGCCGCCGTGACGCGCATACCGCGCGCCTGCAGGCTCAATGCCAGCGTCAATGCCAGAAACAGCTGCGGCACCATCCCCCTGACGGACACCAGCGCCGACAGGAATCCGGATTGCGCCGTCCCGATCAAGAAGATGCACACCGCAAACCGCAGAAAGAACATGAAACTCCTTTGCGGAGACTACGGTTCTTTATCGACGGAGGGAATAACGACCATGACTTCTTCGAGACCGGAGAGGTTCGCCGAAGGCTTGATCAAAGCGTAGCGGCTCAACCCGGAAAGCTCCTCCTCCACCCCGACGACCGTACCCACCGGCAGGCCCTTCGGGAACAGCTCAGTCAGCCCGGAGGTGACCACCGTATCCCCGACGCCGATGTCGGCGTCTTTGGGCAGGTACTTCAAGAGCACGGTATTGCCCAGCGTCCCGGTGATCAAGCCTTCCTGGCGGCTGCGCTGCACGAGCGCGGAGAACTGCATGGTCGGGTCGCGGATCAGCAGTACCGTGCTGCTCGTCGCGGAGGTATCGACCACCCGGCCGACAACTCCTGCTTCGGCAAGCACGATAAACCCGCGCCGGATACCCTGGCGGCTCCCCTTGTCGATGATCACCCCGCTGGTCCATTCCCCCGAAGAAACGCCGATGACGCGCGCCGCGACCAGGCGCAGGACGGATGCCTGTTTCAACGCCAGCAGCTGCGTTAACCGCTTGTTTTCCAGGAGCGCTTCCTGTTCCTGATTGAGCTGCAGGCGCAGGCCCGCATTTTCCCGGCGCAGCGCCTCAAGCGAACGCATGTTCCGGTGGAAGAAAAAAACGGCGCGTACTTCGCGTTTCAGGAAAGAGAAAGCGTACAGCGGCAGGCGGGACGTTTCGCGCAACGGCCTTCGAATCAAGGGGACGAGCAGAGCAAAAACACCCAGGAGGAGCGCGGAAAAAACGGCAAGGATTAACCTTCGTTTCGGGAGCCAGACCACATTCTTTCAGAGAGGGCTTATGCGTACGTATCGGCTTTGATGGGAACCGTTACGTCTTCCAGATAGCGGATATCGTTCAGGACTTTCCCGGTGCCGTTGACGACCGCCTTGGTCGGGTCATCCGCGACATGGACCGGCAGGCCCGTCTCTTCGCAAATAAGACGGTCGATCCCTTTCAGGAGCGAACCGCCGCCGGCCATCACGATGCCGTGCTCGATAAGATCGGCGGCCAGTTCCGGCGGGGTGCGCTCAAGGGAAATCTTCGTCGCTTCGACGATCGCGCGCAGCGGTTCCTGGAGGGCTTCCCGGATCTCTTCTGAGGTGACCGTCACGCTTTTGGGCAGCCCCGTAACCAAGTCCCTGCCCTTGACCTCCAGCGTCACTTCCTCCTCGAGCGGATAGGCCGAGCCGATCCGGATCTTGATCTCTTCAGCCGTGCGCTCCCCGACCATCATATTATACGTTTTCTTCAGGTATTCGATGATCGCCTCGTCCATCTCGTCGCCGCCGATGCGGATCGATTTGGAAAAAACGATGCCGGAGAGGGAGATGACGGCCAGTTCCGTCGTGCCGCCGCCGATGTCGATGATCATATTCCCGACCGGCTCCTGGATCGGCAGGCCCACGCCGATGGCAGCGGCCATCGGCTCCTCGACGAGCTTAACGACCCTCGCCCCGGCGCGCTCTGCAGAATCCTTCACCGCGCGCTTCTCCACCTCCGTGATACCCGAAGGGATAGCAATGACGATGCGCGGCCGCACTAGTACCCGCCTGCGATGCACCTTCTTTATGAAGTACCGCAGCATCGCCTCGGTGATCTCGAAATCCGCGATAACCCCGTCTTTCATCGGGCGGATGGCCACGATGTTGCCGGGCGTGCGCCCGAGCATCTTCTTGGCCTCTTCTCCTACTGCCCGCACGATCGAGGAGCCGCGCTTTATGGCGACCACCGAAGGTTCGCAGAGAACCACCCCTTCCCCTTTGACATAAACCAGGGTCGTGGCAGTGCCCAGGTCTATCCCCATATCATTGGAGAAGAGGCCCAGAATATAGTTGATCCCGTCCTTGAGTAGTTTCCCGTAGTCAGCCATGTCTCGAAAATTATACCGTAAAAATAGTTAGAGAAATTCTAACAGGAATTAAACTTTGTGTCAAACAAAAAGTTAGATGGAAGCGGCGTTTCGAGTTGAACGTGTAGCGCTCAACGGTCCGGAGAAAAGAAAAGGCACGGCCAGCCCGGTCAATCCCGCAGGGATCTTAAAACCTTGAGAAACCCGGGAAAGGATTTGTCAATGCAGGAAACGTCGTCAATGCGCGTGGTGCCGGAAGCGGCCAGACCCGCCACCGCCATGCTCATGGCGGTGCGGTGATCGCCGAAACTCTTAACCCTCGCTCCGTGAAGCTGTTTGACGCCTGTTACCCGGATGTACTCCTGTTTTCCCGTTCCCTGAACCCTCACCGACACCCCCATGCGCTCTAGATTGTACTGCATCGAACGGATCCGGTCCGTCTCCTTCACCCGCAGCTCCCCGACCCCCCGCAAAACCGTACTGCCCCGGGCACAAGACGCGGCGACCATCAGCACCGGCAATTCATCGATCAATCCCGGGACTTCGTGCGCGCGCACGAGTGTTGCGCGCAAATGGCTGTTACGCACCCGCAGCGAGGCAACCGGCTCGCCGTCCCGGTTCTTGACGCCCTTGACCGAAATTGCGGCCCCCATCCGTCGCAAAACGCGCAGCAGGCCGATCCGGCAGGGATTCAAACCCACCCCTTCGATCGTCAGGTCTGCACGAGGCACGATGGCCGCGGCAACGATAAAAAATGCGGCCGAAGAAATATCCCCCGGAATCAGGACCTCTCCGGGAGAAACCGGTTGCCGGCGAGCCTGCAGGCTAAGAGTCCTGCCCGCGCGCCGCACGGTCACCCCGAAGAGACCGAACATCCGTTCGGTGTGATCTCTCGTCGGTACCGGCTCGGTCAGGCGGACTTCTCCGCGGGCGTAGAGCCCGGCCAAGAGAAGTGCCGATTTGACCTGCGCCGAAGCGACCGGTATCCGGTAGGAAATACCCGCGAGAACGTTGCCTTCGATGCGTATCGGCGGATACTCTTCCGTTGACCGCGGGGTGCGGACGGTTGAACGGATAAAGGCGCCCATCAAACGCAACGGTTCGGTTACCCGGCGCATCGGGCGCCGCGAAAGCGCAGGGCCTGCCTGCAGGGTCGCCGCAAAATGTTGGCCGGCCAGTATCCCCAACAGGAGCCGCAGGGTCGTTCCCGACTCACGCACGAACAGCGCCGCGGCAGGCTTGCGCAATCCGTCCAGTCCCCTGCCGTACACGCACAGCGTACGCACCCCGTTTTTACGCAGGCGCGTCCTGATACGCACGCCCAACCGCTGCAGGACGGAAAGCGTCGCCAGGCAATCGTCGTTTTCGGGGAAGTTCTTCAGGACGGTCGAGTTGCGCGCCAGGGCGCTGACCAGGATGCTGCGGTGGGCAATCGATTTATCTCCGGGCAAAACGACTTTACCCGAGAGAAAAAAAACCGGCTTGACGAACAGCGGCTTCATCTGCCTTTACGGACAATCCGGTCTCCCTCCGCCACCTTCTCGCGGATGCCGGGAGTGACAAAGCCGGCGGCAGCCATCGAATCGTGCACCTTCTCCACTTTTACGTCGCCGATGAATTTGCTGCTGCGGTAAATCGAAAAGAGATCGCCCAGGCGCACGCCGTCCTTGGACCCCATATTCATGACGACGAAATTATAATCCTTGTTGACGACCAGGACCTTCGCCTCCAGCCCCCCGGGCCCGGATTGCAGCATTGTCTCGGGAGGATACGATACGGCTTCACTCTGCTTGACCGAGGCGACGGTTTTGGCCGCGGGGGCGGCCGCCTTCTTCGCGGGAGCGCGCTTCGGCTGCACGCGCGGAGCGCCGGTTTCCTGGTTGACGACGATCGTGCCCAGCTCGACTTCCGTGTCGCGCTGCGCGGCCTGCGCGATCTGCAGTTCATTCAGCCTGGATTCCAACTCCGCCTTGTTGATCTGCAGCTGGCCGAGCTGATTCTTGACCGTGCGCAGATCTTCCTGCGCCAAACGCAGACGGTTCTCCAAGTCGGTGCGCTGTTGCTTCTGCTCCTGGAGATCGAAACGCACCTGCTCCAGATCCGCCTGCACTTTAAGCTTCTCGTTCTTCTCCTTGCCGATGGAATCGTCGAGCGCGGCGAGCTGGGTTTCCTTTTCGAGCAGGTTCGCCTTCAGGTCGGCGATGGTCTTGAGGGATTCCTCCAGCCGCGTCTCGCTCACGCGCTGGCGGGTCTTGACCTCCTCCAACTCATCCTGCAGCTTCAAGGTATTGAGGCGCTCCTGCTGATAGAAATAAAAACCCACGCACCCAAGGGCGACGACGATGAAAAGAACCGCGGCCATCAGAAAAATCGTCTTCACGCTTCCTGACATCGAGCCTCCTCCAGAAGAAAAACGGCTGATTCTTTTTGTCCGGGGAAAACGGTGGGAGAAATCCATAACCTTATAGTATATGAGGAGTAAGGCTAAATCAAGCTCTTTTTTCCCTGCGGCTCCACCGGCGCGGGGAAAAACTGCGAATTATGCTCCGGCGCGTTTGAGGAACTCGTCGAATTCCGGCGGCAGCGGGCTCTGAAAAGAAAGGAGCCGCTGCGAGCGCGGATGCACGATCCCCAGAGAGCAGGCATGCAGGGCCAGGCGGGGAAACGGATTGTTCTTGCCGTACTTCTTGTCTCCCAGGATCGGATGCCCCAGCCAGGCAAGATGCACGCGCAACTGATGGGTGCGGCCGGTGAACGGCTTAAGCTCCAGCATGCTGAATGCGGGGCTGCGCCGCAGCGTCCGGTAAAACGTCTTGGCGTCGCGCTGGTTGCGCCCCAGCCCGGCAGCCATATGCTGGCGCTTGTACGGATGCCTGCCGATGGATAACTCTATGACGTCTTCGTCGAACGACACCTCGCCTTTGACCAGCGCGACATAGGTACGCTCGATGGAATGCTCGCTGAACTGCTTTGCCAGCGAAAGGTGCGCATCGTTGGTGCGCGCGACGACCAGCAGCCCGGAGGTATCCTTGTCGAGACGGTGCACGATCCCCGGGCGCTGGGGATCGATCGTCGAAAGCTCCCCGAAACGGCTCAGCAGGGCGTTGACCAGCGTATGCGCACGGTTACCGGGAGCCGGATGCACCACCAGCCCCGCCGGCTTGTCGATCACCGCGATATCCGCATCCTCATAGACAACGTTCAGGGGGATGTCTTCGGCCCCGGGGCGAACCGATGGTTCGTCGGGGATCCGCAACAGATACTGCGCCGCCGCATGCACGCGGTCATGGGCATGCGGGACCGCTCCTTCGGCGCCCGTCACCAATCCGCGCGCGAGCATCTGCTGGATGCGCGTGCGCGAGAGACCCAGCGCATGGGTGCGCGCATAAGCGGCCAGGAAAACATCCAGGCGCGTCCCCTCATCCTGCGGCGGGACCGTAATGCGCAGGGTTCTCATCTTTCGAGAGGAACGGCTGAGCGGTTATAGGCCAGGAGCGCCGCGGCAAGGATGCACAGCGGAATGCTGAAGAGCTGGAAAAACGTCAAACCGAAGATCACGATATGCGTATCCCCGCGCAGGAACTCCATACCGAAACGCTTCAATCCGTAGAGCAAAAGGTACAGGTAAAAAATATCGCCGCGGCGGTGAGGCCGCATCAGGAGCGTGCGCAGAAGCAGCGCGATCGCCACAAGCAAGGCCGCGGACAAAAGCTGCGTCGGGAAAAGCGTCTCGGCATGGACCGGGAAATACACGCCGAGCCGCGATACGGGCCGGCCGTAACAGCAGCCGTTGAGGAAACAGCCCAGGCGGCCGATCGCGTGTCCCAGCGCCAGGAACGGAGCCATGCAATCCAGTACCTGAGGCACCGGTGCCCGGCGCGCCCGCAGATACCACAGGCCCGCGGCGCTGCCGGCGATCAGGCCGCCGAACCAGGAGAGCCCCCCGTGCTGCAGCATGAACAGCTCCAGCGGATTCTTTAGATAGACCGCGTGGTGTTCCAGCGCATACAGCAGGCGCGCGCCGGCCAGGCCGCCGATCACCGAAACAAGACAGAGCGAATAGATGAGATCGGGGGCTATCCCGAGGCTGCGGGCGGCGCGCATCGCCAGGTACGTCGAGACGCTGAAAGCAATCGCCAGCATCAGGCCGTAGGAGTAAACGCTGAAAGGACCAAAGGTGCAGAGGGTTGGATGCATAGAGTAGGTATCGACTTGACACAGGTCACAAGGAAAAACAGGGCAAGATGCCCTGGCGCGCTTACGCCCTTGTGCTCCTGTGCACCGGAGCTCCTGCGCTCTTATGAAACAATACCCGCCAAACCAGGAGCACGGCGCCGATGGTCAAGGCGCTGTCGGCGACGTTGAATACCGGCCAGACACGCAGGTCAAGGAAATCGATGACGTAGCCCAGGCGGATCCGGTCAATGAGATTGCCGGCGGTGCCGGCCAGGATCAGGACCAGCGCGCCCCTGAGGGGCACCGCCATCCGGTGCGCGCGGGAGGCAAGACGCGCACCGACAAAAGCCACGGCGCACAGCGCCCCGGCGACAAAAAACCAAAGTTGACCTTTGAAGATCCCGAACGCCGCCCCCCGGTTGTGCACGAGCGTCAGGAAAAGGACCGGGGGCACGCAGGCAACAGACTGATGCAGGGAGAGAAACCGCTCGGCGAGAAATTTGGTGAACTGATCCAGCGCTATGACGAGCGCCACCCAGACAAAAGGCATGAAGGAGGGCGCGCTCAGCGCCGTTCCCGTTTCTCCTGGCATTTGACGCACAGACGGGCATGCGGAACGGCACGCAGCCTGGTCTTGCCGATCAGGCATTCGCACTCTTCGCAGACGCCGTAGGTGCCTTCATCGATCCGCTTGATCGCATCGGAAAGCTCATAGAGGAACTCGCGGTCGGAGGAGGCCAGGCCCAGAGAAAACTCCCGGTCGTAGGTATCGGTTGCGACATCGGCCATATGGAAGGTGTAGCCGGAGATATCGCCGGATGCGTCCTTCTGCGATTTCTTGAGGGTGTCCTCGGAGATGGTGCGGATATCGTCGATGATCTCCTCGTTGCGTTGGAGCAGGATCTTTTTGAACTGCAGGAGCTCTTTGCGGGAAAAATGTTTTCCCCGGACGGCGGAGGCGGTCTTTTTAGCGGCCGGTTTGCGGCGGGTCGTCTTCTTTACCGCGGGACGTTTCTTTTTCAATGCACGCTCCTTTGATCGCGCTGACACAGTTGGCACAGAGTGCGGGGTGCTCTGCGCAGGAGCCGATCGTGGTCGCATAATTCCAGCACCGCGGGCACTTTTCTCCCGCCGCCTTGACCGCCTGGAAAGCCACGTCGGAAACCGCCAGGCTCTGCACGAATCCCGCGCCCGTCCGCTCCGCCAGATCGACGGTTACCTGCGAGACCTTGAAGATTTCGCAGCAATCGGACGATAAGCTTGTTAAAAATGTATATCGTTCGTGACGGTTTGTCAATAGATTAATTGCCGCATCGAAGGAGCTGCCGATGGCGCCGCTGACGCGCAGCTGCTCCAGGGCTTTGGAGACCTCCGGAATAAGCTGCAGCAGCGCATCGAGACCCGCCTCGCCGGAGTTTCCCTCCGGCGCCCGCAATGCGGGGCTGACTGCGCGCAGCGGGCTCAGGTGCACGCTGGGAATATCCTTGTCCGCCGCAGCATGCGGCATGTTCTGCCAGATCTCATCGGCGGTAAACGCCAGGAGCGGTGCCAGGAGCCGCACCAACACATCCAAGACCTCACAGATGACGGTCTGGGCGGCACGGCGGCCGGGAGAACGCGCCCCGAAGGTGTAGAGCCTGCCCTTGGCCATATCCAGATACCGCATCGAGAGATCCTCGTTGCAGAAATCATATATCCCTTTATACGCCTTGTGGAATTCGAAGCCGTCGTAGGCCGCGCACACCGACTGACGCACCGTTTCCAGACGCCGCAGGATCCAGCGGTCGATCACGCGCAACTCCCCGCAGGAGACGCGGTCGGTATCGGGATCGAAGTCGTAGAGGTTGCTCAGGATAAACCGCGCGGTATTGCGCACCTTGCGGTAGGCCTCCGAAAGCCGGGAGAGTATCTCCTTGGAGATGCGGATATCCTCGTTGTAATCGCTGGAGGCGACCCATAGCCGCAGGAGATCGGCCCCGTAATTCTTGATAATATCTTCCGGCGAGATGACGTTGCCGAGGGATTTGGACATCTTGCGGCCCTCGCCGTCGACCACGAACCCGTGCGTCAGTACGGTCTCAAACGGCGCCTTCCCGTCGATGCAGACCCCCGGGATAAGCGAAGCCTGGAACCAGCCCCGGTGCTGGTCTGACCCTTCCAGATACAGCTGCGCCGGCACGCCCCCGAGCGCGGCGCGTTTCTTCAGCACCGACTGGCTGCTCACTCCCGAGTCGAACCAGACATCCAGGATATCCGTTCCGGCGCAAAACTTTGTGCCCGCGCATTTCGGGCACGCATGCCCGGCCGGTATGAATTCCCGGATCGCGTGCGTGAACCAGGAATCCGTCCCTTCCGTTGCCACCGTCTTCAAAAACGCGTCGATTACCGGCGTGTACAGCGCTTCGTATCCGCAGCTCTTGCAGACCAACGCCGGGATCGGCACGCCCCAATACCGTTGCCGGGAAAGACACCAGTCCGGCCGCAGCTCGACCATCGCCTTGATGCGCTCCTTGCCCGCAGCCGGTACCCAGGCGACGCTGCGCTCGATGGCATCGAGCAGCCGCTCTCGCAACCCGTCGTGTTCCAGGCTCAGGAACCACTGGTGCGTTGCCCGGAAGATCACCGGGCTTTTACACCGCCAGCAGTGCGGATACGAATGCCCCAGCGTCGTATCGAAATACAGCGCCCCGATCCGCGCGAGCTTCTGGATGATCCCCGCGTTGGCCTCCAGCACGTGCTGGCCGGCGAATTCGCCGGCCGTCCCGTCGAAGGCGCCGCGGCTGTCCACCGGCATGACCATCTCCAGCTTATACCGCTGGCCGGTCAGATAATCCTCGTTGCCGTGCCCGGGGGCGGTATGCACCAGGCCCGTCCCGTCGGTCCGGGAGACATACGAAGCCAGCACCACCCGTCCCGTGCGCGCCAGGAAAGGATGCGCATACCCCAAACCTTCCAGCGCGCTGCCCCGCACCTCTTTGAGCACCGTCGCCTCTTTACAATGACGCAGCGCCAGCACCGGGGAGAGGAGCGCCGCGGCAACGACCAGGATCCCCTCTTCGGTCTTGACGCAGACATATTCCAGGTCCGGATGCACCGCCACCGCTACATTGGCCAGGAGCGTCCAGGGAGTCGTGGTCCAGATGAGCAGCTGCGCGCCCGGGGGCAGGAGCGGATTATCCTCGAGCGCGAACTTGACGTAAACGGAGACGCTGGTATGATCGGCATACTCCACTTCCGCTTCCGCGAGCGCGGTCTCGCATTTGCCGCACCAGTTGACGGGCTTGAGGCCCCGGTAGATGTAGCCTTTCTGAAAGAGCGTCCGGAACGACTCTAAGATCCCCACTTCGTACTCCCGGCTTAAGGTCAGGTAGGGATTGTCCCAGTCGCCCAGCACCCCCAGGCGCTTGAACTGTTCCCGCTGCAGTCCGACGAAACGCATCGCGTACTCATGTGCCTTGACGCGAAATGCCGACTGGGAGATCTGCGACTTGTGGATCTTCAGCTCTTTTAAGAGCGCATGTTCGATCGGAAGCCCGTGGCAATCCCATCCGGGGACATACGGCGCGGCGAACCCGCTCATCGTTTTGTACTTGACCACGATATCCTTCAGGGTCTTGTTCAACGCATGGCCGATATGAATATTGCCGTTGGCATACGGCGGCCCGTCGTGCAAAACGTAGCGCCGGGAACGCTGCGCGCCCTGCTGCTGGATACGCTGCCAAAGCCCCTGGGAGCGCCAACGCTCAAGCAGCGCCGGCTCCCGCGCCGGCAGGTCGGCCTTCATCGGGAAATCGGTTTTGGGAAGATTGAGGGTCGCTTTGTAGTCCATAGATTCGGTCTCAAGACACATGACACAAGACACCGGAAAAAACAAAAAAGCAGGAAACTAACCGATATACTCGCCGATAAGGGGCTTCAGATCCTTCTTCACCTTTGCCGGGATTACCTTGGGATCGGTGATAATGGCATATTTGAGCGCTTCCCGGCAGGCGCACTCGTTCTTCTCCGGGAGGATCCCGATCAAATGAACCAGTATGCGTTTGGCATTTTCGATATTGCCGCGCAGATTCTTGATCACCATTTCCACCGTCACCGACTCGTGGCTGGCATGCCAGCAGTCGTAATCGGTCACTGCCGCCAGCGTCGCGTAGCAGATCTGGGCCTCGCGCGCCATTTTCGCCTCGGCGAAATTGGTCATGCCGATC
>CAZOGI010000023.1:18857-25581 GCA_964579435.1 uncultured Planctomycetales bacterium | reverse complement strand
TCGTCCTTCCAGCCGCAGACGACCAGATGATTCCTGAGTTTCCTGAAATCCATGAGACCCCTCCTGGCCTTCGTGTTGCGCTTGCACGGCGGCACCGTTGCCTCTGCCCTCACCGGCAAAACCGATATGCTTGTCGTCGGCGAAAACCCCGGATCGAAACTCGAACAAGCGCGTGCCCGGGGGGTGCGTATTGTCAACGAAGAAGAGTTCCGCGCGCTACTCAAAGAGTAACAAGGAGACGGAAGAGGTGTACATCAAGCGTCTGGGGGGGGTACTGCTGGCAGTCGTTTTGTTCGTCGCTTCAAGCGGTTGCGAAGCGTTTGTGCGCAAATTCACCCGCAAGCCGAAAAAGGAAGACCAGCCGCGCGAAGAGCTGGTGCTGCACCCCGAGGAGTATCCTGCCGCGGTCCTCAGCCCTGCGCAGCGCTATCAGGAATCCTCGCTGTATTGGAAGGCCTGGCAGGATGAGTTGCTCCAGGCGCTTGGATGGGGGAGCAACCACAAGAAGCAGCTCAGTTGCGCCGAGGAATCCTTGAAACAACTGGTGCTGATGCGCCAACTCATGCAGGAACCGTTGCAGAAGTCATTCGATGCGGTCATCGCCGACGCGCAACAGCTGCTGGCGACCATCGAATCCGATCCGTACGCGATGCAGCGCGCCCAGAGCAAGCTGGCGGCGGAGCGGATACGGCGTACGGTGCTGCGTGATTTCTCGTTCGCGAAAGTGAAAGACCGGCTCCAATGATCCTGGAGCGGATAGTCGTCGGGCCTTTCCAGACGAATTGCTACCTCCTTGCCCGCGAACCGGGGGCGCCGGGGGTCCTGATCGATCCGGGCGATCAGAAGCATCGTATTCAGGCCGCGCTCCAGAAAGAGCAAATAACCCCGGTTGCGGTCATGCTCACCCACGGGCATATCGACCATATCGGCTGTGCCGATGCCTTCGGCGTGCCGGTCCTGGTCCATAGCGCCGATCAGGAGATGCTGCACGATCCGCGCCTGAACCTCTCGGCTCTCTTCAGCGGCGGCCGCCGCGTGAGCGTGCCGGTGGAGCCGCTCGCCGACGGCGCCGAGATACAGAAGGCTCATTTTTGTTTCACGGTCATTCATACCCCGGGGCATACCCCGGGCGGGGTCTGTTTTTTCACGCAGTCCCCCGAAGGTCCCCTGCTCTTCAGCGGGGATACCCTTTTTTACCGCAGCATCGGCCGGTCGGATTTTCCGGGAGCCGACGGCCCACAGCTGGTCCGCGCGATCAGGCAGCGGCTTCTGGTTTTGCCGCCCCAGACGCGCGTGCTGCCCGGGCACGGTCCGGAGACGAGCATCGCTCAGGAAGCCGCGCAGAATCCGTTTCTCGGGGACGAGTGAGGGAGCGTGCCTCATGCAGGAGTTCGTCGAGCATTTCCTGAACTACCTTTCGGTCGAGAAGGGCCTGGCGCGCAATACGATACTGGCTTACCGCAAAGACATCGCGATATTCCTGGAATACCTGCGCGGGCGGGGTATGACGGCGCTGTCCCAGAGCGGCAAAGACGATATCACCGGGTTCATGCTCTTTCAGAAAGACCACCGTATCGCCCCCGGCTCTATCGCGCGGCGCCTGGCGGCGATCAAGTCGTTTTACCGCTTCCTCGTCAGGGAGCGGATACTCGCGCAGGACCCGACGGCGCTTATCGAATCGCCGAAGCTATGGAAAAAAGTGCCGGATGTCCTTTCCCTCCCGGAGGTGGAGCGGCTGCTGGAGCAGCCGGATGTGCATACGCGCCAGGGGATGCGTGACCGCGCGCTCCTGGAGACGCTCTATGCGACCGGCATGCGCGTTTCCGAAGCCGCCGGGTTGTCGCTCGAAGACGTGAATACCGAAGTCGGTTTTATCCGCTGCACCGGCAAGGGGAACAAACAGCGCATCGTCCCGTTGGGCAGAAAAGCAATCTCCAGCATCCAGAGATATCTCGGCAGCGCCCGCCCCCGTTTTGTGCGCAAGAACGACAGCGGGTTCATGTTCGTGGGGCGCGGCGGCGCGCGCCTGTCGCGGCAGTCGCTCTGGAAACTGATCAAGCGGTATGCCGCGCAGGCGGGGATCAAGAAGGAGATCCGTCCGCACATGCTGCGGCATTCTTTCGCGACGCACCTGTTGGAGCGCGGCGCCGACCTGCGTTCGGTCCAGGAGATGCTGGGACACGCGAATATTTCGACGACCCAGATCTATACCCACGTGAGCCGTGAGCGGCTTAAATCGATCCACCGGACGTTTCATCCGCGGCCCTAAAAGCCGCATACCATTGACAGGAGAGGCTGCCGTGCATCATTCGGGCATACCGCTTGAGCATTTTCCTCCTCCGCTGCTGGCCGATGTGCAGGAGATTTCTGCCTGCGCCGAAGAGCTGAACAGCCGCGCGTACCTGGTCGGCGGGTCGGTGCGCGACCTGCTCCTGGGGGAAGAGCATTGCGATCTCGACGTGACGGTCGAAGGCGACGGCATCGCCCTGGCCGAGCATTTCGCCCGCCGCCGGGGAGCGCGTTGCGTCGCGCACCGGCGTTTCGGTACCGCGACGGTCTTTGTTGAATCGCATCGTAAGATCGATTTCGCCACGGCACGCAAGGAAACGTACCCGCAGCCCGGCGGCTTGCCGCAGGTGACCCCCAGCGGGATAGAGGATGACCTGTTCAGGAGGGATTTCACGATCAATGCCCTGGCGGTTTCGCTCGCGCGCGAGCGCTTCGGGCAGCTCGTCGATCCGTTCGCCGGGTGCGCGGATCTGGAAAAACGGCTGATCCGGGTCCTGCACGGACAGAGCTTTATCGACGATCCGACCCGCCTTCTGCGCGCGGTGCGCTTCGCCGAGCGGCTGCATTTTCATCTGGAGCCTCTGACGCGGCGGCTCTTTTGCGAAGCGGCACGCCGTGCGCTCCTGGAACAGGTGCAGCCGCAGCGTCTGCGGGACGAGCTGGTTTTGTTGCTGAAGGAGCGTTCTGTCCTGGCGCAACTGAAACGCCTAAAAAAAGATCTGGGGTTCGGGTTCATCGACCCGTCGCTGCGTGCGGGCACGGTGCCGGGGGCGCTGCTGCGCGCGCTCAAACGGGAGTGTGAGTGGTTCCGTCGGGTGCATCCGACCCGCCGGGTCTTGGAGGAGTGGATCCTGTATTGCGCCGCGCTCCTGGAAGCGCGTACCCCGTCCCGGGCGCTGCGTGTATGCGAGCGCATGATGTTCAGGGCAGGGGAAACCAAGCGCATCTTGGGGTGCCTGAAGCTGCGCCGGCATGGCATTGCGCTGCTGGAACGGCCCGGGGCGCTGCCGTCGGCGGTTTACCGGGAGCTGGAGCCGCTCAGCTATGAAGAGGTGGTGTTCCTGAAAGCCGCCGCCCGCTCGGCGCGCGCCCGGGAGTATGTCGCGTTTTTCCTGCAACACTCTCACGGGGTGCGCATCAGCCTCTGCGGCCACGATCTGGCCGCCTGGGGGCTGCGGCCCGGTCCGGCGTACCAAAAGATATTCGCCCGGGTCCTGAATGCGCGGCTTGACGGCCGCGTCCAGACCAGGGACGATGAACTGCGTTTGGCGCGGCGCCTGGTGCGGGCCCTGCAATGAAGGTCGACATACTGACCGTCGATCTTTTTCTCCCGGGGAGCACGTCGCTGAAGGCAAAGCGGATGGTCCTGCACAGCCTCAAGGCCCGGCTGCGCCATTCCTTCAACGTCGCGCTCGCCTCAGTCGGCGCTGTCGATAAATGGCAGCACGCGACCCTGGCGATCGTCGGGGTCGAACAGGAAGGCGCGGCGGTCAAGAAGCGTTCTGTCCCGTGTCGTCACGTTTCTGGAGCGTTTTGATCAGGTCCAGCTGATCGAGTATGAAATGGAGATGATCTGATATGTCCCGACATGACAGGGTTGAGCATGCGTTGAAGAAAGAGATCAGTGCGGTTCTGCACGACCGGATCAAGGATCCCCGCCTGGGAATCGTCACCATCACGCGGGTTGAGCTTTCGCCCGATCTGCGGTTCGCGAAGGTTTTCTACAGCGTCCTGGGGAAAGAGGCGGATTACAAAAAGACGAAGGCGGCGCTTGATTCCGCGCTCGGGTTCATCCGCAGGGCCGTTTCCGAGATCATCAACCTGCGGTTCGCTCCCGAGATCATCTTTCGCGAGGACCATTCGGTCGAATACAGCGTACGCATACAGGAGATCATCAATGAAATCCATCAGAAACAGCTCCCTGCAAAAGGTCGTCGGGGCCCTAAAAAGACATAGTTCCTTTCTCGTTACCGCCCATCGCAATCCCGAAGGAGATGCCCTGGGGGCGGAGCTTGCTCTGGCGCATCTGTTGCGCCGGCTCGGGAAGCGGGCGGTGGTGGTCAACGAGGATCCGGTCCCGGCCGAATACCGTTTCATCCCCGAGCGCGCGCGTATCCGTCCCTGCGATCACCGTATCCGGCCGCAGTCTTTCGACGCCTTCGTGATCGTCGATTGTTCCGACCTGCAGCGTTCGGGTGCCGTGGCGCGGCTGAGCGCCGGTAAGCCGGTCATCGACATCGACCACCATATTACCAACGAGGGGTTCGGCGATGTCTGCTGGGTGGATCCGTCGTGCTCTTCGTCTTGCGAGCAGGTGTACCTTTTGTACCGGCAGCTGAAGGTCTCGTTTGACGCGGCCGCGGCGATGCAGTTGTATATCGGTATCGCCACCGATACCGGATATTTCCGCTACTCCAATACGACACCCCGCACGCACGAAGCGGCGGCAGAGTTGATGCGTGCCGGCAGGATCGTTCCTTCGACGGTGTACCGGGCGGTGTATGAGGATATCCCGTTTTCCCAGATGCTCCTGGTTTCCCGGCTCGTCGGTTCGGCCGAATCATTTGCCGGGGGAAAGATCCTGGCGGTGAAGGTTCCCCGATCCCTCGTCGGTGATGATCGGCAATCGGTTGACCTGGGGGAGCATATCCTTTCGGCCTTGCGCGCGGTCAAGGGGGTCGAAGCGGTGCTCCTGGCTAAAGAGAATCCCGGCCCCGCGCGCGAAGTGCGCATCAATTTGCGCGCGCAGGGAAGGGTTGACGTCAGCGCCGTTGCGCGCCGATTCGGCGGCGGCGGACACCGCAGCGCCAGCGGCGCTACGGTGCGCGGCAGCCTCGCGGCGGTCAGCGCCGCGGTCATCCGCGTTCTCAAGGCGTTGGTGTAAGAAGGCGGCATCCGTATCCGATGCAGGTACTCAAAGGTTTCTCTTCGCTGCGCACGGCTCCTGAACCGGCGGTCGCCCTCGGCGTTTTCGACGGAGTGCACCGCGGGCATCGGCGCGTGCTGCGTGCGGCGGTGCGCTGGGCGCGTGCCCGGGGCGGCAGCAGCATTGCGGTTACCTTCTGGCCGCACCCCCGCGGTAAAGAATCGCTCTTTTCTCTGCCGCACCGGTTGCGTCTCTTCCTGAGCCTGGGGCTCGATTATGCGCTTGTCGCCCGCTTCGACGCGGCGTTTGCGCGCATGAGCGCGGAAGATTTCGTCCAACGCGTGCTCGTCGGAAAGATCGGCATGCGCGCCTGTTTTGTGGGCGCTAATTTCCGTTTTGGGCATCGGGCCCTCGGATCGGTTGCGCTCCTGCGCCGCCTGGGGAAGCGGTTCGGTTTCACGGTCCGCTCCATCCCCGTTGCCAAAAGCGGCAGCGTCGTCATCAGCAGCACCGCGATCAGGCGTCTGATCAGTTCGGGCGAGCTCTCGAAAGCGGCAGCCTTGCTGGGGGCGCGGGTCAGCGTCTTCGGGACGGTGGTGCGCGGACGGGGCATGGGCAGGAAGCTGGGGTTTCCGACGGCAAATATCGATCCGCACCATGAAGTCCTTCCGCCGGCAGGGATCTATGCGGTCAAGGTTTTTCTGGGGGAGCGGCCCGTGCGCGGGGTCTGTTATATCGGCAGGCGCGCGACGTTTAGTCCTCTGCGCCGCGACTGCGTCGAAGTATACCTTTTCGGGAAATTCCGCTCTTTGTACGGCAGGCAGGTGACGATCCAGTTTTTCCGCCGTATCCGCAATGATCGCGCCTTTGCGAGTCCCTCGCTATTGGTTAGTCAAATCCGCAAAGATATAACCTTTGCCAAAAGGTTTTTTCTCGCCAGTAATACCCCCCACAGGTAGTTTTTTTAATCATTTATTAATACTACATATTGAATTTTATTGATTTATGATTATTTTTATTGACAAACACCCTATTTTTTTCTAAAATTAAGCCACATGTGGGGGAAAGTGGAGCAAAGTGGGGGATGCGGGGGTAAAAGGCAATAATGTTCTACGGCGAATATTTCCATGCTATTGATCGTAAAGGGCGCCTGATCCTTCCCTCGAAATTCAGGGAAGCGGCTAAGGTGCATTTCATCGAGAAGTTTTTTCTCACCCGCGGTCTGGATACCTGCCTCTTCATGTTTTCGGAAGAGGAGTGGCGTCTGCAGGAAAACAAATTGAAGGCGCGTCCGTTCACCAGCAAGGATACCCGCGCGTTCAACCGTCTTTTCTTCGCGGGAGCCATGGAATCGGTCCCGGACCGCCAGGGACGCGTACTCCTGGCTCAGCATCTGCGGGAGTACGCGCTCATCAAGCGCGAGGTCGTCATCGTCGGGGTTTCAAACCGGATAGAGATCTGGGCGCACGATAAATGGAACGAGTTCTACGCGAATTCCCGCCCGTCGTTCGAGGAGATCGCCGAGAAACTCGTGATAGACGATGGTACAGCTCGATAGCGCTCTTACCC
>CAZOGI010000023.1:0-18847 GCA_964579435.1 uncultured Planctomycetales bacterium | reverse complement strand
CCGGTGTTGCTGGAGGAGGTGTTGGCGTTTTTGGCCTTGGCCCCCGGCAAAACGATCGTTGATGCGACCGTCGGCACCGGCGGACACAGCCAGAAGATCCTCGAGCGTATTCTGCCGGGCGGTAGGCTCGTCTGTATCGACCGCGATCAGGAATCCCTGGAGGTGGCGCGGCGCCGTCTGCAGGCGAACGCCGCAGCGTGCTCTTTCTGCTACGGGACATTCGCCGATATCGATGCCCTCCTGGCGCGCGAGCACATAGACCGGGTCGACGGGGTGCTTTTCGATCTGGGGATATCCAGTTTTCAGCTGTCGAATCCGGCGCGGGGGTTCAGCTTCCAGGCCGACGGTCCGCTGGATATGCGCCTGGACCAGAACAGTTATATTTCCGCGTACGACCTGGTGAACAATCTCAACGAAGAGGAAATATCGATTCTCTTGAGGAACTTCGGTCAGGAGCGCTGGCATAACCGGATCGCGCACCGTCTCATCCAGGAGCGCAAAAAACATCCGATCACCACGACGGGTCAGCTCTCGGAGATCATTGTCAGGGCGGTGCCTTCGCGGTACCGGCATTACCGTATCCATCCGGCGACCCGGACCTTCCAGGCGGTACGCATCGCGGTCAACCGGGAGTTGGAGGTGCTGGAACGTACGATAGAGAAGACTGCCGGGCTCCTGAAGCCGGGGGGGCGGATGTGCGTCATTTCGTTCCATTCCCTGGAAGACCGGATCGTCAAGCAGCGTTTCCGTCAGTTGCATGCCGACGGGCTCTTGCAGATCCTGACACGCAAACCCGTAATTCCCGGCGCGCAAGAGACGCGCCGTAACCCATCCAGCCGCAGCAGCAAGCTGCGCGTGGTCGAGAGGATCTAACCGATGAAGATGACGCGTTTTCTTGCCGGGGCCTGTACGGTGACCCTCTTCTGTCTGGTCTATGTCTATCAGCAAACCGAGATCGTCCGTCTTGCCTATGCCGCGCAGAAAAAAACGATCCGGGCACAGGATATCGTCGAGGAGAACGCGCGGCTGCGTTTCGCCATCGACCAGCGCGCCTCCCCGGTGCAACTGGGGGCGCGGATCTTCAAGAGCGAGGATTTTCAAATGCCCGATTCGTACCGGCTCGTCCAGGTCCAGCAGGCGAAGATGCCGCAGGAGCCTCCCCGTACGGAGAGTCTTGCCGTGCGTCTCTTCGGGATAAAACGGCAGGCCCAGGCGCGCACGATCGGTCCCGGTCCGGTGTCGGTCGAGGCATTCGAATAGAGAGCGTTTAACCAGCACCCAACTACTGCCGACGTCAAGACCCGTGTATATCAGCACGTACCGCCGCAGGCTGCATGCGGTGTATTTCTTTTTTTTCGCCTTCCTCGGTTTATGCGCGGCGCGGCTTCTGTATATCCAGTTTTTCCGCAGCCGCTATCTTGCCGGCATCGCACAAAAACAGCATAACCTCTATATTGAGCTGGAACCGCGCCGGGGCACGATCTTCGACTGCAACCTGCGTCCGCAGGCTTTGAACATCGCCCTCGAATCGGTCTATGCCTGCCCCAACAGCATCCCCGCGTCCCGCAAGGCTTCCTACGCCGATGCCTTGGCGCCGATCCTGAAGGTCGAGCGGTCGTTCCTCCTGGAGCGCCTGGGCCGCCCCAAGGATTTCGTTTGGCTGGCGCGCAAGGTGACGCCCGAACAGGGCCAGCGCATAAAGGCTTTGGCGCTGCGCGGCATTGATTTTATCAAAGAGAGCAAGCGCTGCTATCCGAACGGGTACCTGGCGAGCCATATCATTGGGTTCGCCGGCCTGGATAACAACGGGCTGGAGGGAGTGGAGTTGGCGTATGACCAGTACCTCAAGGGAGAAGCGGGATGGATGTATATGTTGCGCGACGCCCGCCAGAAACGTCTTGATCTTTTCGACGAGCTCGTCATGCCCAAAGACGGCTACGATATCGTCCTGACGATCGATGAGGTGATCCAGTATATCGCCGAGCGGGAACTGGAGCGGGCCTGCAAGACCCATCGCGCCGCCGGCGGCAGTATCGTCGTGATGGACCCCAAGAGCGGCGCGGTCCTGGCAATGGCCAACCGCGGGACGTATGATCTCAACGCCTATCCGAGCGCCTCCCAGGATGACCGGCGCAACCGCGCGATCTGCGACCTGTACGAGCCGGGATCGGTCTTTAAGATCGTGACCGCTGCCGCAGCTCTTGAGGAAGACGTCGTGACGGAAGACAAGAGATTCTTCTGCGAGAACGGCGCCTACCGTGTCGCTTCGCACATCCTGCATGACCATCACCCGAACGGGTGGTTGACGTTCTCTCAGGTGATCGAGCAGTCCAGCAATATCGGCACGACCAAGGTGGCGCAGTTGCTGGGTCCGGCGCAGGTGTATCGCTATGCGCGGCTTTTCGGGTTCGGGGCGCGTACCGGCATCGAGATGCCCGGAGAGATAGCGGGGATGCTCAAGGCCCCGGCGGCATGGTCCAAGACGTCGATCGGCGCCGTCCCGATCGGGCAAGAGGTCGGTACGACCACCCTGCAGCTGGCTTCGGCGATCGGCGCGCTTGCCAACGACGGCCGCCTGATGAAGCCGTATATCGTGCGTCAGATACGCGACCGCTACGGCGTGGTGATCAAGGATTTCCAGCCGCTGCAGGTGCGCGACGTTGTTTCCCCGGAGACCGCCGAGAGGGTGCGCTCGATCCTGGTCAAGGTGGTCGAGCAGGGGACCGGTAAACTGGCGCGTGTCCCCGGCTACCGCGTCGGCGGCAAAACCGGGACCGCCCAGAAGATCGACGAAAACGGGCGGTATTCCCACAGCCAGTTCACCGCTTCCTTCATCGGGTTCGCCCCCGAGGACGAACCGCTCCTGGCGATCGCGGTCTCCATCGATAAACCGCACCCTTATTATTTCGGCGGGGTGGTCGCAGCGCCGGTCTTCAAAAATGTCTGTGCCGACGTCTTGCGCTATCTCCAAATGAAACGGCCGGCGCCGTATACCGTGGTGGCATCGCATGAAACTGGATTCTCTCGTTAACGTCCTGGCGCTCAAGAGCGCTTCGGTGCCGCAGGTCGAGGTGACCGGCGTGACCGGGGATTCCCGCCGGGTCAGGCCGGGATTTCTCTTTGTCGCCGTGCGCGGCAGCCGGCAGGACGGCCATGTCTTTATCGAAGACGCCCTCGCGCGCGGGGCGGCGGGCATCGTGACCGACGAGCGCGGCAGCCGGTGGGCCCAGGGGCGCACCGGCGCACTCATTATCGTCGAAGATGCCCGTGAGGCGCTGGGGATGCTTGCGGCGCAGTTCTACGCGCATCCGTCGGCGTCCCTGAAGGTCATCGGGATCACCGGCACCAACGGCAAGACCACGGTGAGTTATCTCCTGGAAGCGTTGCTGTCGGGAGCCGGGAAGAAATGCGGAGTGATCGGAACGGTGAATTACCGCTACGGCGGCGTTGAGGAGCCGGCCCCCCATACGACGCCTGCGCCCGAGGATCTGCAGGCGCTCCTGAGCCGCATGCGCCAGGCGCGCATGGAGTATGTCGCGATGGAGGTTTCTTCGCATGCCCTCCAGCAACGCCGCGCTGCGGGGGTGCGTTTCAGCGCCGCGCTCTTCACCAACCTGACGCAGGACCACCTTGATTACCACGGCAGTTTCGAAGAATACTTCTGCGCGAAATCGCTGTTATTCACGACCTGCTCCGTCCAGGGGCCGTCGGTGATCAACACCGATGACGCGTACGGCAGGCGCTTGCTCTGCCTTTCGCGCATCCCGGTCGTCACCTATGCCATCGATGCGCAGGCCGATTACAGCGCCTCCGCGATCGGCTATTGCGTCTCGGGGACGACCTTTTCGCTTTGCGGGCCGCAGGGGCAGATACGCATCGAATCCGGACTGATCGGCAGACATAACGTGTATAATGCCCTCGCCGCCTCGGCGCTGGCGGCAGAGGAAGGATTTGAGTACGGGCTTATCCGGGATACGCTCAAAGGGTTCCCCGGGGTTCCGGGCCGGCTTGAGCGTATCGGTACGGACCGGGGTTTTTCGGTTTTCGTAGATTATGCGCATACCGACGACGCGCTCGCGAACGTGCTGCGGTCCCTGCGGGAGGTTTCGCCTGACGGACGGATCCTGGTCGTTTTCGGCTGCGGCGGTGACCGCGATCGTTCCAAGCGCCCGCTCATGGGGGCGGTAGTTGCCCGGCAGGCGTCGTACCAGGTCGTCACCAGCGAAAAAACGCGTACCGAAAATACAGCCGCGATCATGAGTGAAATAACCGCCGGGATGGGCGGGGGGGAGTTTTGCGTGATACCCGATCGGCGCGAAGCGATCCGTTTCATCCTCGCCCGTGCCCGGCCGGGAGATATCGTTTTGGTCGCGGGCAAAGGTCACGAAACGTATCAGCTCGTCGGCCCCGACCGTTTCGATTTTGACGACCGCGCGGTCGTGCGCGCCTTACTAACGGGAGCGTAACGCTACGATGTTCACCGTCGCTGAGATCTGCAGGGTCACGGGAGGCGTCTTGCGCCGGGGCGAGGGTAACGGCAGAGTGACGCAGGTCTCTACCGATACGCGTACCCTGCAGCCGGGCGCCCTGTTCGTCGCGCTCAAAGGTGACCGTTTCGACGGGCACGATTTTCTCTCCCGCGCCGCCGAGGGGGGGGCGGGAGCGCTCCTGGTGCGCTCGGGCAGCGGCCGGACGAAGAAGACCGGCGGGTGCGCCTGTATCGAAGTCGCCGATACGCTGCGCGCCCTGGGGCTCCTTGCGGCGCACCACCGCAGCAAATTCTCGATCCCGGTCATCGCGATAACCGGCTCAAGCGGCAAGACGACGACGAAGGATATGGTGCGCTGGGTCCTTTCCGGGGCAACCGAAGTCCTCGGTACCGAGGGCACCCAGAATAACCACATCGGCTGTCCCCTCACGCTCCTGAAGCTGCGAGCGCAACACCGGGTGGCGGTCGTGGAGATCGGCACGAACCATTTCGGGGAGGTCGCTTACCTGACGGGGATCTGCCGGCCGACGGTCGGATTGATCACCAATATCGGCCCGGCGCATCTTGAGTTTTTCGGGAGCGAAGAAGGGGTCTACCGCGAGAAGTTCGATCTTATCCGGGGGCTGCGTGCGCCCCGTATCGCCGTGCTGAATGCGGACGATCGTTTCCTGGCGCGTGCGGTCCGCGCGCCGCGGAAACGTTATTGTAGCGTCGGCTACGGGCTGTACGGCCCGTGCGATTACGTCGCTTCGCGGATCGGATTCAGAAAAGGCAACGTCGTCTTCACCGTCAACCGCGCCTCCTCCGGGGATGCCGCAGCGATCCCCCTGTGTACCCCCGGGTACCATAACGTCTATAACGCCCTGGCGGCGACAGCGGTCGCGCGGCTTCTGGGGCTTGAGTACGGGCTGATCCGTCGCAGGCTCGCCTCGTTCGTTTTTCCGGCGGGCCGTTTTACCCTGTGTGCGTTCCGTTCGACCCGGATTATCGACGATACCTACAACGCCAATCCGCTCTCGCTCACTCAGGCGCTCAACGCCCTGCGCCATTACACGGTCGGCGGACGCAAGATCCTGATCCTGGGGGATATGCGGGAGCTGGGGGTGCAGGCCGAGGCGTTCCACGCCGAGGCCGGGCGCCGCGCGGCCTCGGTCTGCGATTGCCTGGTGACGGTCGGGCCGCTGGCGGCGTTTGCCGCGGAGTCCGCCCGGACGCTCGGGATCCCTGCCCAGCGGATCGTGCGGTGCGCAACCTCGGCAGAGGCGCGGGGAGTGCTTTTGAACAAGATCAGGCCGGGCAGGCGGGATATCGTCCTTATCAAGGGCTCGCGCGCGATGCGCATGGAAGAGATCTTCAAGGAACAGGAACGCTGACACCTCGATGCTCTACAATCTTCTGTATCCGCTGCACGGGTATTTCTCCGCACTGAATATATTCCGCTATCTCACCTTCCGGGCAAGCCTGGCGGCGATCGTGGCGTTTTTGGTCAGCATCGCCTTCGGGCCGTTCATGATCCGGCTCCTCAAACGCCTGCAGATAGGGGAGAAGGTCGTCAAGGGCGACAGCGCCTGGCTCGATGAGGCGCACCGCGGGAAGCAGGGGACGCCGACGATGGGCGGGATTCTCATCCTTGCCGCCGTTGTGACGGCCACCGTTCTTTTGGCAGACATAACCAACCGCTACATCCTCCTGGCGCTCTTGTGCACGCTGTGGCTGGGGGTTACCGGTTTCATCGACGATTATTTCAAACAGAAAAAGCGGACCAAGGGTCTGACGGCGATGACGAAATTCACCAGTCAGGTCATCCTGGGGGTGGTGGTCGGGGCGTTGCTGTACGCGGACCCGTTTTTCAGCACCCAGCTGGACATCCCGTTCCTGAAGGATGTGACCTTCGATCCGGGGATTTTTTATATCCTCATCGCGGTGCTGGTCATCACGGGTGCCTCCAACGCTGTCAACCTCACCGACGGCCTCGACGGCCTGGCCATCGGCTGCGTGATCATGGCGGCGCTGGCCTTCAGCGTCCTGAGCTACGTCACCGGCAACAGCAAGTTCGCGGAGTACCTGCTGATACCCTATATCCGCGGCAGCGGCGAACTGACGGTCTTCTGCTCCGCGCTCTTCGGCGCCGGGCTGGGGTTTCTATGGTTCAACTGCCATCCGGCTTCGATCTTCATGGGGGATGTCGGGTCGCTGGCGTTGGGCGGGGCGCTGGGAGTGGTGGCGCTGCTGGTAAAAAAAGAGTTGCTTTTGGTTATCGTCGGTGGCATATTTGTGGTTGAAGCGCTTTCGGTTATCATCCAAGTTGCCTCCTTCAAGCTCTTCAAGAAGCGGGTCTTCAAGATCGCGCCCCTGCATCATCATTTCCAGAAATGCAACTGGGCTGAGAGCAAGGTCATCGTCAGGTTCTGGATCGTCGCGATCATCATGGCGATCCTGACGCTGGTGACGTTGAAGGTACGTTGAAGGCAGCCCCTGCGCGGTCGTGCGGCGCGCCTTCGTAATCGTCGGTCGCCTCCCCGAAGTTTTTTATGATAAACACCGGACAATTCACCGATAAACGCGTCACGGTCGTAGGGTTGGCCCGCTCAGGCTTGGCCTGCGCGAACCTTTTGGCCCGCCTGGGCGCACGGGTGACGGTCAGCGAGCTGCAGGATTCCGCTGCGCTGCGGCGGGTTGCCGCTTCCCTGGATCCGGCGGTGGCGGTTGAGTTCGGGGGGCATACCCCGCGAACGATCAAGGAGAGCGATCTGGTCGTGGTTTCTCCCGGCGTCCCCCGCGAAAGTCCGGTGTGCGCCTGGGCGCATGAAGCCGGCGTCGCCGTATGCAGCGAGATCGAAGTGGCCTGGCGTCTCTGTCCGGCGCCGGTCATCGCGGTCACCGGTTCCTGCGGCAAGACCACGGTCACCACGCTCATCGGCCGGGTCCTGGAATCTTCGGGCCGGCGGGCGTTCGTCTGCGGCAATATCGGCACCCCGTTCTGCCGGGTGGTCCCGGAGGTCGCCGAGGGGGATTGCGTGTGCCTGGAGATCAGCTCGTTCCAGTTGGAGCAGGTCCATACCTTCAAGCCCTGGATCGCGGTGATGCTGAATTTCAGCCGCAATCATCTTGACCGCCACCGCGATATGCAGGAGTACCTCGAGGCGAAAAAAAGGATCTTCCGCTGCCAGGATGCCCGCGATTACCTGGTCCTCAATGCCGCCGACCCGGTGCTGGCGCCGCTGGCCTCAGAGGCGCGTTCGCGCGCGGTTTTTTTCCGGGAGCAGGACGGCCTGAGCGCCAATGAAGCGGCGGTGCGCGCCGTCGCCGGGATCGCGGGCGTTGCGGATGCCTGCGTGCAGGAGGCGCTTTGCGGGTTCCGCGGCCTGCCGCACCGGATGGAGGATGCGGGCAGCGTCGCAGGGGTGCGGTTCATTAACGATTCGAAAGCGACGCTGGTGGAGTCGACCGTCTGGGCGCTGCGCTCGCTCTGCGGGGAAGGGATCCTCATCGCCGGGGGACGGGATAAAGGCGTCGATTATTCCGGGATCACCGCCGAGGCGCGCGGTAAGGTTAGGAAACTGTTGCTCATCGGGGAGGCGGCGCCCCTGATCGAATCTGCGGTCAAAGGGGCGTTGGAGATCGAGCGCGCGCCGACCCTCGAAGAGGCGGTGGCGCGGGCGTTCCGGTTGGCCCGGGCCGGCGACTGGGTGCTGCTCTCGCCCATGTGTTCCAGCTTCGATATGTTCGCTAACTACGAAGAACGCGGCGAGGCGTTCAAACGCGCGGTGCGCGGCCTCGTCGAAACGCCTGCTCATTCCTGATCATGGTCCGCACGATCCGGCTCAACCTGTTGATCGTCACGGTGGTGCTCCTGTGTGTCGGTATCGTGATGATCTACAGCACCTCCAGTATCTTCGCCGCCGAACAGTACGGCGACGGTTTCTATTTCCTGAAACGCCACCTTCTGTTCCTGGCCCTGGGGATCCCGGTGCTCTTCGCGGCGCTCTCGGTTGATTACCGGCGCCTGCGGCCGCTGGCGCGGCCGTTGTTGCTGCTGTCCCTGGTGTGCCTGGCCCTGGTACTGCTTCCCGGCATCGGCAGGGAGGTCGCCGGAGCCCGGCGCTGGTTCCGGTTCAAGTTCATCAGTTTCCAGCCGTCGGAACTGGCCAATTTCGCGCTGATTACCTATATAGCGGATTTCATCGTGCGCCGGGAAAGCCAGGTGCGTACCTTCTGGCGGGGCTTCGTTCCCCCGATGATCGTTTTGGGGGCGACGGTCCTGCTGATCCTGATGCAGCCTGACCTGGGCTCGTCGGTTGCCCTGGCGGTCGTCGTCTGCATCATGCTCTACGTGGCGCGGGTGCGCATGAAGTACCTGACCGGACTGGCGGTGGCGGGTATCCCGCTGCTTTTGGCTTTGATCATGAGCGCCCCGTACCGGCGGGCGCGCATCATGGCTTTTATCAATCCGTGGGCCGACCCGAGAGGCGTCGGGTTCCAGGTGATCCAGTCCCAGATCGCTCTCGGTTCGGGAGTGTTCTTCGGGGTGGGGCTGGGGCATTCGAAACAGAAACTGTTTTACCTGCCTGCGGCGCACACCGATTTTATCTTCTCGATCATCGGCGAAGAGCTGGGGCTTCTGGGCACCATGGGGGTCATCGTGCTCCTGGCGCTCCTCATCGTTCAGGGGGTGCGCATCATCAAAAATACCGCCGATACCTTCGGGTATTTTCTGGGCGTGGGGCTGCTTTCGATGTTATCGTTCAAGGCGGTCATCAATATCGGCGTATCCTGCGGGATCCTGCCGACGAAAGGGCTGCCGTTGCCGTTTATCAGCTACGGAGGCTCTTCCCTGATCTTCGATATCATGAGCATCGGGCTGCTGATGAATATCGCCCGCACCGGGGAGTACCCATGAGGGTGCTGGTGGCAAGCGGCTCCAGCGGTGGGCATCTTTTTCCCGCGGTCGCTTTTCTCCAGGAGCTGCGCCGGCGTTTTCCCGGCAGCGGCTGTCTTTTCGTGGCGCCGGCCTCCCGGATCATCCTGAGCCCGCAGGAGTGCGGGTGCGCCCTCGTGCGTCTGAACCTGGAGCCGCTGCGCCTGCGTCCGCCAACACGGGCGCTGCGGGCTCTGTGGCTGTATTTGAAAGGATGCGCCCGGGCGGCATTCATCGTCATTGAAATGCGGCCGGAGGCGGTGGTCGGGTTCGGCAGCTTCTCATCGGTGCCGTTTTTGCTCCTGGGTTGGCTGACGCGGGCCGCGACGCTCATCCACGAGCAGAACGTTGTCCCGGGAAGGGCGACGCGCTTTCTGGCGTTTTTTGCCGACCGTATCTGTGTTTCTTTCCCCGAGACGGCAGGATATTTCCGGTATTGCCGCCGCCGGGTTCGCGTCACCGGCAATCCCTTGCGCCGGGAGTTTCGGCGCAGCGACCGGAAAGAATCGTGCCGCGCTCTGGGAATAGTTGAGGACGCTTTTACCGTGCTGGTCATGGGTGGCAGCCAGGGGAGCCTTCAGCTCAACCAGGCCGTACGCCAGACGCTTGGCCTTTTGCCGGACAAAGAGCGGTTCCAATTCATCCATATTTGCGGCCCCGGCGGTGATGGAGGTCTGCAGGAGGCGTACCGTCGCCATGCGGTCCGCGCCCTGATCCTGCCTTTTTACGAACGGATGCAGTACTGTTACGGGGCAAGCGACGTGGCGATCGTGCGGGCCGGGGCTTTGACCGTCACGGAGCTGGCGGTCTGCAGGGTCCCGGCGCTGCTGGTGCCGTATCCGTTTGCCCGGCGGCATCAGGAGCCGAATGCCCGGTTCCTCCAGCAGAGGGGCGGGGCGATCGTGGTCCCGGCGCACGAATTGAATGCCGAGCTCCTCTGCCGCCACCTGAGCCGTTTTCTGCGCGATCCCGCAGAGCTGCGGCGGATGCGTGCGGCCCTTGAAAAGATCGATCTGCCCGATGCCGCAGGCGCGGTATGCGATGAGCTGGCAAGCCTCTGCGCGCAGGAAACCGGCCGTGCATAAGGCCGGGCTGCGGGTTACGGCAGCGACGATTTGCTGCATGCTCCTCTGCGGCGGCAGCGCCGGGGCGGATGAGTGGCAGGTTGTCAAGAGCACGCATTTTGTCGTCTTTTTCCAGAAAGCCCCCGAGCGGTTCGTGCAGGAACTTCTGGATCAGGCAGAGCGTTACTACGACCGCATCGCCGATAATATGGGGCTGCGCCGGTATAATTTCTGGCTGTGGGATAACCGGGCGCTTCTCTATATCCATGACGATTCCTCCGCATATCAGCGCGCGACGGGCCAGCCTGCCTGGTCGGGAGGTTTCGCGATCCCCCGGCAGAAGACGGTGCATACCTTCCCGTACGCCCGCGGGTTTTTCGAGACCACGCTGCCCCATGAGCTGGGCCATATCATCTTCCGCGAATTCGTCGGGTTCGACAACCGCTCGATCCCGTTCTGGCTCGATGAAGGGGTGGCGTCGTATCAGGAAGCGGATTATTCCGCCGGTCAATCCCTGGTGAGGGACGCGTTCAGAAGAGGGGTCTTTATAAACCTGCAAATGCTCGGCTCGATCAATCCCAAGTTGCTTGCGGATACGCGCTCGGTCCACCTCTTTTACGCCGAAGCGGTGAGCGTCGTCGATTTTCTCGTGAAGCGGTACGGCAAGGAGTCGTTCGTCCTCTTCTGCCAGAACCTGCGCGACAAACAATCCTTCGATCGGGCGCTGGCCGCGACCTATCCGCTTGAGAATACCGCGGCTCTCGACGAGGAGTGGCAGCGGCACATGAAAAAGCTATGACCTTTACACGCCTGCATCTGGTCGGTATCGGCGGCATCGGGATGAGCGCGATCGCGCGATTGCTCCTTTCGCGGGGCGTGGGCGTGAGCGGTTCCGACCTGAAGGATTCCATCCTCCTGCGTGACCTGCGCGCCTGCGGCGCCCGGATTTTCATCGGCCACCGCGGCGGCCAGCTCGGCGATGCCGAGGCAGTCGTCTATTCGACCGCGGTTTCCCCCGATAATCCCGAGGTGCGTGAGGCCAAAGAGCGGGGGATCCCGCTTTTGCGGCGCGCCGAGGCCCTGGCCTTGCTGATGGAGGACAAAAAAGTCGTCGCCGTCACCGGCAGTCACGGCAAAACAACGACGACCTCGCTTCTGGCAGGCCTTCTCTTGGAGGCGGGGGTACAGCCGTCGGTCGCCGTCGGCGGGATCGTGCGCCTCCTGGATACTAATGCCTGCGCGGGGGAGGGTGAATATTTCGTCGCCGAGGCCGATGAGTCCGACGGGTCGTTCCTCTTTTACCGTCCGTTCTATTCGGTGGTCACCAATATAGACCGGGAGCATCTGGATCACCATAAGGATTTCGATACGCTGGTGGCGGCCTTCTCCTCGTTCATCGGCCAGACGCGCGACGGCGGGTGCGTTTTCGTCTCGCAGGACGACGTTTCGTTGCGGGAAATCGCTGCGGCGTACCGCGGCACATGCGTTTCGTTCGGTCTGACGCCGCAGGCGCAGGTATACCCGCGCAACGTTTCCTTCAGGGGGTTGAGCGCTTCGTTCGACTGTTTCCGGGAGCAGGAACCTCTGGGCCGTTTCGACCTGGCGCTCGGAGGCATGCATAACGTCTCCAACGCCCTGGCGGTCATCGCCGTGGGGACACAGATGCGGTTGCCGCTGCAGGTTATACGCAGCGCCCTGGCCGGCTACCGGGGAGCGGGCAGGCGCATCGAGGTCAAATATCAGGGCGATTGGCTCATTATCGACGATTATGCGCACCATCCGACGGAGATACGGGCGACCCTGCGGGCGGTGGCGAATCTGCAGTCACGGCGGCTTGTCGCGGTTTTTCAGCCGCACCGCTACACCCGCACGCGCCTGTTGCTGGATGAGTTCGCTACCTGTTTTCAGGATGCCGACACGGTTATCATCACCGATCTGTATGCCGCCAGCGAGCAGCCGGTTCCCGGCATCAGCGCGCAGGCCCTGGTGCAGCGGATCCGGCAGCTCGATCCCCGGCGTCCGGCCGAATACGTCGCCAAGGCCGGTTTGGTCGAGGAGCTTAAGGGGCGGGTGCAGCCCGGTGATTGCGTCGTTTTTCTGGGGGCGGGAGACATCTCCCGCGTGTGCGATGAACTGGTGCAGACATATACGCGGGAACCTGCGGCGTAACGAGCCGCTTGCCGCCCATACGAGTTTTCGTATCGGCGGGCCGGCGCGTTTTTTCTGCGAACCGCGCGATGCGGCGGCGCTAAAGGAGTTGCTAAAAGCGCTGAAAGGCGATACAATACCGCCTTTGATTCTGGGGGCGGGGAGCAATCTGCTGGTGAGCGATGCCGGCGTGCGGGCAGCGGTTATCCGTCTTTCTGCCCCGGCGTTCCGGGAAATAAAGATCTCGGCCTCCTCGGTTTTGGTGGGGGCAGGGTACGCGTTCAACCGTCTCATTGCCGTTTTGGCGGCGGCGGGCCGCTGCGGCTTCGAGGCGTGCGCCGGCATACCCGGGACCGTGGGAGGGGCGCTGATCATGAATGCGGGCTCACGCGGCGATTCGATCGGCGCTCATGTGCAGCGTATCACCGTCATGGACCGAAGCGGCAGGGTCAGGACGCTTTCCCCTCGCCAGGCCCGCTTCGGCTACCGCACGTCCGCGCTGGCGGCGTTTGTCGTGCTGGAAACGGTCCTGGCTATCCGTTCCTGCCGTCCCCGGCAGGCGCAGGCACGGATAGGCGAGTATATCGCTCTGCGGCGTCAGACCCAGGATCTGCGCTATCCATCCGCGGGCAGCGTCTTCAAAAATCCGCCCGGGGCATCGGCTGGAGCGCTTATCGATGCCTGCGGGCTCAAGGGCGTGCGCATCGGCGCCGCCGCGATTTCCCGCAAGCACGCCAACTGGATCGTCAATCTCGGATCGGCAAAAGCGACGGATGTTCGCTTGTTGATGCGGCGCATGCAGCGCAGCGTTGCAGAGCGTTACGGTATCTGTCTTGAGCCGGAGATTGTTTTTTGGGGTAAAGGAGCGCTATGAAGAAGAAATCCCTCCGGGCTGTCGCCTGCGTCCCCGGAAAACGCGGATCCGGCGTGATCGGCGTGCTGATGGGCGGGCCTTCGAGCGAGCGGGAGATCTCCCTGCGTTCCGGCAAGGCGGTCGTCGAGGCGCTCCTTCGCGCCGGGCAGAAGGCCGTTGCGGTCGATATCGTTTCCGACCGGCCGCAGCGGGTCAGGCGCCAGATCGCTTGCGCCGGGATCGATTGCGCTTTTCTGGCCTTGCACGGCCGTTTCGGCGAGGACGGTTCGGTACAGAGCATCCTGGAATCTCTGGGGATGCCGTATACCTGTTCCGGGGTCGCCGCCAGCGCCTTGGCGATGGATAAGATTGCCTCGCGCCACCTCTTCGCCGTCCGGGGTTTGTCGGTGCCGCGTTCGCTGGTGGTTGAGTCGGGTGTGTTTTTTCCGGAATGGCTCGGGGTGCGGTCGCTGCCGCTGCCCGTGGTCGTGAAACCGGCAACGCACGGTTCCAGCATCGGTCTGACGTTGGTCGAGGAACAGCGCAAGCTGCGCGCAGCCCTGAAGACAGCCGCCCGGTTCGATACGCGGGTACTCGTCGAGGAGTATGTGCGCGGCAGGGAATTGACGGTCGGCATCCTCGGCGGGGAGGCCCTGCCGGTCATCGAGATCGTCCCCCATCGGGGGTTTTTCGATTTTACCGCGAAATATCAGGCCGGGTTAACGGATTATATCGTTCCCGCCCGGCTCGCGCCGGGGCTGCGGCGGCGCGTACAGGAGGCAGCGTTGCGCGCCCACGCTGCCTTAGGCTGCAGCGGCTGCTCGCGCGTCGACCTGATCCTGCGGCAGGGGCGCGATCCGGTGATCCTGGAGGTCAATACCATCCCCGGCATGACGGCGACCAGTCTCTTGCCGAAGGCCGCCGCCGCTGCGGGGATCGATTTTACCCGGCTCTGTTTGATCCTGGTGCGTGGGGCTTATGAAAAAAAAGAGTGCGCCGCGTCCGCGGCAGATTGACGTCCGTTCAATCCTCAAGGTTGCGGTTCTCCTGGTAGTCCTGGCGGCATTGGCCGGTACGGGAGTGCAACTGGGCCGGATCGGATTCTTCCGCATCGGCAGTATCCTTATCCGGGAGGGGGGAGCTGTCGCCGAAACGGTCCTGGAGTCCCCGCTCCTGCGTCAGGAAATAGACCTCTCCGCCTTCAAGGGAGAGAATATCTTTTCTTTCGATGTCCGGGAAGCGGCTCAACAGATACTCGGGCGCTATCCGCTCTACCAGCGCGTGAAGGTCGTCAAGATATACCCGAACCGGATATTCGTCGACCTCCTCCAGCGCACGCCGGTCGTCTGCGTCAAGATGGGCAGATACTACGCGGTTGACACTGAATTCGTTTTTTTCGACGTCCCCGAACCTTTTGATGAGACGTCGTTGCCTCTGGTCGTCGGTATCGAGAAAAAACTGGGAACGCCGAAGCGGGGCAGCCGCCATGCCCCCGCAGAGCTGGTGGCGGCAATGGGGCTCGTCGGGCGTTTTCAGGGGGAATCCGGCCTGAAGGAGTACCGTTTAAGGAAAATCGACGCTTCCGATCCGTCGGTCTTCTCGCTTTTTTTGTCCCGGCCGCACGCCGCCATGCCGGGCCCGGCAGCGCAGGCTTCCTGGATCGAGGTCAAACTTTCGGCAACGGACGGCCAGGAGCGTCTTGCGCTCCTGGGGGAGATTCTGCAGCAGATGGGGGATTCTTGCGAACGGATCCGCTACATCGATATCCGTTTCCGGGAGCCGGTGATAAAATTCAAAGATATGCCTTCGCCGTAAGGCGGACCGCTTAAAAAACCACGATGAGAAACGATTATTTCTGCGCCCTCGACATAGGCTCAAGCAAGATCGCCGCCGCGGCGGCGCGTATTCACAAGCGCCGGATAGGCTCCCTGGTCCTTGATTCGGTCGCCTCCAAGGGGGTATGTTCCGGAGAGATCGTCAACGCGCTTGATCTGACCACCTGCATCGCCGCCGTCATGAAAGGCATCAGCGAGAAGACCGGCGTCAAGCCCCGCGGTGTCTATGCCGGTATCTCCGGGGCCGATATCGTCTGCCGCCGTAGCCGCGCGATCATCCCGCTCGCCGACAAGGGCAATAAGATCGTCACGCTTTCAGATGTGCGCCGCGTCAACGAGCAGGCGCGTATCCTGGGCTCTAATCTCGAAGAAGAGATCATCTATCAGCTGCCGGTGAGCTATGCGATCGATTCCAACAGCGCAGTCGCCAATCCGTTAGGGCTGTATAGCCACCGCCTGGAGGTCGACCTGCTGCTGGTGAGCGCCCGGCTTTCTTCGATCCAGAGCCTGACCCGCGCCGTCGAGCAGGCCGGTTGCGAGCTGCGGGGTGTTTTCCATGCTGGCCTGGCGACGAGTGAAGCGGTCTTTTCCCGGGAGGCCCTGGCCGGCGGCGTGCACGTCCTCTGCGATATCGGAAACGACAGCGTTGAGCTGGCGGTGCTGCGCAACGGGACCGCGCAGGCGCTTTCCTTTTTGCCGGTCGGCAGCGATATGCTGACCCGCACTCTCAGCCAGGAGCTGAAGATTCCTCTGGCTTTGGCCGAAGAGCTGAAACTTTCCTACGCGGCGGTCATCGATCCCCTGAGCGTGCCGCAGGAGAAAGAGGTTCTGTTACGCCAAAGCAGCGTTTACAAGCCCATCCGCCAGCGATTGATCGTGGAACTGGTCACGGCTGCGGCGGGGGAGCTTTGCCGCACGATCGGCGCTCATCTGTCCGCGGCGGTCAGGCCCGGGGAGGTCTCCAGCGTCATACTGGTCGGGAGAGCGGCGCTGCTCGACGGGATGCTGGAGTTGCTTGAGCAGACCTTACAGGCGCCGGTGCGCCTGGGGCGGATCGTGCATCCGGATATCCTGCCGCTGGTCTCGGCGGACGGAACGATCGCCGGCCAGCGGGGGCTCTCGTTCGTGACCGCCCTCGGTGTGCTGGTGTCGGGATTGAAGAAGGAATTTCCCGTGGTGGTCAGTGACGGAAAACAGCCGCAGGGGATACTGCAGAAACTCACCGATAAGATCAGAGAAGTCTACCAGGAGTATTTTTAGTCTCCTGTCCGCCTTTTTTCCCGCCCGACTATTCCTGTTGCGCCGGTGTGAGCTTCGTGATAAACTACCATTTTTACGGATGCTGCATGAAAACGTCCAGAGGGTCAGGGATCGTATTGCCGCCGCCTGTCAGCGCGTGGGGCGCCCGACGGATGAGGTCTGCCTTGTCGGCGTCTGTAAGGGGCGTGCGTTGGCGCAGACGCGTGCCTTGCTGGAAACGGGACTGACGGATATCGGCGAGAGCCGCGTCCGTGAGGCCCGGGAAAAATACGGCAGCCTCGTTGAAAAGATCGGCGTGCGGTGGCATCTGATCGGCCATCTGCAGACGAATAAGGTAAAAGAGGCGGTCCGCATCTTCGACCTGATCCATTCTCTTGATTCGCTGCGCCTGGCAGAGGAGATCGACCGGCAGGCAGCCCGGCTCGGTAAGCGCCAGGAGGTCCTGATCGAGATAAAGACTTCTCCCGAGGCGACCAAGGCAGGGGTTTTGCCGCAGGAAGCCGCTGGTTTTTTGGAGGCGGTGAGCGGGTTGCGCCACATCGCGGTGCGCGGTTTCATGACCATCGCGCCCGCGGGCGAGGATCCCGGGCAGGCGCGGCCGTATTTCCGGGCCTTGCGCGAACTGGGGGAGTCGGTGCGTTTTGGCCGCGGACCGTGGATTTACTCCATGGGTATGAGCGATGATTTCGAGGCGGCGGTCGAGGAAGGCGCGACCCTCGTGCGTATCGGCAGGGCGCTCTTCGGATGATAAGACACCAGACACAAGACACCGGACACCAGTAGAAGCCAAAGCAGAGGATATGGAGACAATCGGTATCATCGGGTACGGGAATATGGGGTCGGCGATTGCCGAGCGTATTGCGTGCCACTATACCGTTTGCGTCTTTGAAAAAGAAGCCGCGAAAACGCGCGAAGTATCCGGGATACGCGTGGCTAAGGGCATTGCAGATCTTACCGTATCAAGTGACGCTATCATCTTGGCAGTGAAGCCGCAGGATTTTCGCGGCGTACTGGAGGAGCTTCAAGCACACGCCTCTGGCAAGCTGGTTATGTCGATTGCTGCGGGCAAGACTACCGCATTCATTGAGGGGTTTTTGCCTGCAAGCAGGGTCGTTCGGGTCATGCCTAATCTGGGGGCAAAGATAGGTAAGGCTGAAACGTGTCTGTGCCGCGGACAGAGCGCGACGGATGGGGATTTGGCATCTGCACAGAAGCTTTTTGACTGTATCGGTAAAACATGGCTCTTGGATGAGTCGATGCTTGATTCGGCGACGGCAATTACCGGTAGCGGTCCGGCGTATATCTTCTATGATATGGAAGTAAACGGTATTGATCCGCGCCACGTTCCGGAAGACGTTAAACAAAAATACGTTTCTCGGTTGCGCATTGCCGCTTGCGACGTTGGTTTTGACCGGGATACTGCGGTTGCTTTTGCCTCAAGCGTTACTGCGACTGCATGCGATCTGGCGGCGGCATCCGGCATACCCGTTGCGGTACTGAGATCCCAGGTTACCTCAAAGGGCGGCACTACTGCCGCTGCACTGGAAAGGTTGGCGAGAGGAGAGTCGTGGAGCGAGGCGGCGCGCGCTGCGAAGGTGCGCGCGCAGGAATTATCCCGGGAGTTCCCGTCGTCCCCGTAAGATTTTTCTTGTGTCATGTGTCTCTCTTATCAAGGAGTAACCCATGAGCGTAATCGGCATCATCGGCGGCAGTGGTTTATATAATATCGAAGGCATCAAAAAGGTCAAGAAGGTAACGGTCAAAACCCCTTTCGGCAAACCCTCGGGTTGTTTTGTCACCGGCGAGCTTGCGGGCAGGCAGGTTGTTTTTGTGCCGCGCCATGACGTTGGTCACCGCATCCCGCCCAGCCACATCAATTACCGGGCCAATATCTTCGGGATGAAACTGTTGGGAGTCGAGCGGATCGTTTCCGTGGCCGCCTGCGGCAGCCTGAGAGAAGAGTTGCGGCCGATGGATTTCGTCGTCGTCGACCAGTTTGTCGACCGCACCAACTACGCGCGCGACATGAGTTTCTTCGACGGCCGCGGGGTGGTGGCGCACATCTCGCTGGCGCATCCGGTCTGCGAGGGGCTGCGCCAAAGCCTCTGGAAGGCCTGTTCGGCCCTGCGTCTTCGTGCGCACAACGGCGGCACGTACCTGAATATGGAAGGGCCTGCTTTTTCGACGCTGGCTGAGTCGAAGCTCTACCGCTCCTGGGGGATGGATGTGATCGGCATGACCAATTTCGCCGAGGCGAAACTGGCGCGCGAGGCCCAGATC
>CAZOGI010000022.1:0-30148 GCA_964579435.1 uncultured Planctomycetales bacterium | reverse complement strand
CTCTCGCGCGAGCGCATACAGCTGGGGCTGTATCCGGCGATCGACCCGCTTTTGTCGTCATCGGCAAACCTGGATATCGATATCGCGGGCCGCCGCCATTTCGACGTGGCCCAGGAAGTGGTGCGGATCTTCCAGCGCTACGAGGAGCTGCGGCGTATCGTCCTGGTCGTGGGGATCGACGAGCTCTCTCACGCTGACCGCATCCTCTATGAGCGGGCGCGCAAGCTGCAGAATTTCCTCACTCAGCCGTTTTTCGTCGGCGAGGCATATACCGGCAAGAAGGGTGTCTACGTGACCATCGAGCAGACGCTCGACGGCTGCGAGCGCATCATGGCCGGGCGCCTCGACAGCCGCCCGGAAGAGGAGTTTTACCTTATCGGGGCGATCGAATGAAGCGCAGCGCCAAGAAGCTCGGGGAGATCCTTATCGAGGCGCACCTGTTGTCCGCGGAGAATCTCGCCCTGGCGCTCAAGGAGCAGGCGCGCACCGGCGATTTTCTCGGCTCGATCCTGGTCCGCAGGAACTACCTGCGCCGGGAGGATTTCCTGCGGGCGCTTGCCGCGCAGTTTCAGATACCGGTGGTTGACCTGAAGATGATGCGCATCGACTGGGAGTTCGTAAAGGGATTTTCCGCCAGCCTGATCCTCGATTACGGCGTGCTGCCGCTGAAGAAAGATCAGTGGACCGTCACGATGGCGATCGTCAATCCGCTCGATGCCTGGTCGCTCAAGAAAGCGGAAGAGGAGTCGGGCGGGTTGCGCCTGAAGCTGGCCCTTGCTGCGAGCGAGGATATGCAGGAGATGCAGAAGCGCTACCTCCAGTACATTCAGAAGAAACCGTCGGCCTAGGAGAGGCACCCGATGCCCAAAAAAAGCGATACGATCCTCTGCGAACTCTTGACGCAAAGAGGCCTGTTGACGTCAAAAGACGAAGCCGATCTCCTGAAGGAGGCGGATACGAGCGGCAAGTCGGTCCTGGAGCTGGTTTGCGAGCGGGGACTCATGCAGGAGCGGGAGATCCTCACGCTCCTTTCGCAGAAGCTGAAGCTGGAGTTTGTCGCGCTCGCCGAGTATCCCGCCGAGCGCGGCGTTGCCGCGAAGGTGAATGTCAAGATCGCTTCCTATTACCGCTTTGTCCCGCTGAAGCTCAAAGGAAGGCTCCTGACTATCGCGGTATCTTCGCCCCTGGACATCAAGACCCAGGACGAGATCCGCACCCAGCTGGGGTTCGACCTGGAACTGGTCCTGGTCACCGCCGCCGACGTGCAGGAGGGGTTGCGGCGCATTTACGGGGTTGCCGCCGATACGATCGACCGGCTCTATGCCGGGGAGAAAGACACGGCGCCGCCTTCCGGCGGCGGCTCCGGCGAGCGCATCGAGGATATCGAACGCCTTGCCGGCGACGCCTCGGTCATCAACCTCGTCAACCAGATCATCCTGGAGGCGTTCCGCAAGCGTGCCACCGACATCCATATCGAGCCCTATCGCGAGACGATCGCGCTGCGTTACCGCGTCGACGGCATCCTCTATGACGCCCCCGTCGCGCCGGAGATCAAGAATTACCTCAACGCCATCATCTCGCGCATCAAGATCATGTCCAACCTCAACATCGTCGAGCGCCGCCTCCCCCAGGACGGCCGCGCCATCGTCAAGGTGGGGGAGCAGATGCTGGACCTGCGCATCTCCACCATCCCCACGCCCTTCGGGGAGAGCGTCGTGATCCGTATCCTGCCGACCCAGATGCTTTTCAGCCTCGAAAAGCTGGGCCTGCCCCGGCAAGAGCTGCAGATCTTCGAGGACCTGATCAAGAAACCGCACGGCATCATCTTCGTCACCGGTCCGACGGGAAGCGGCAAGACGACGACCCTCTACGCGTGCCTGAGCCGCATCAACACCAAAGACCGCAAGATCATCACCATCGAGGACCCGATCGAATACGAGATGAGCGGCATTACCCAGATCCAGGTGCAGCCCGAGATCGGCCTGGATTTCGCCCGCGGCCTGCGCAGTATCCTGCGTCATGATCCCGACGTGATCATGGTGGGGGAGGTGCGGGACCTGGAGACCGCCGAGATCGCGATCCGGGTCGCCCTGACCGGGCACTTGGTTTTTTCTACCCTGCACACCAACGACGCCGCCAGCGGCGTCACGCGCCTCGTCGATATCGGGGTTGAGCCGTACCTCTTGGCCTCCAGCGTCCAGGCGTTCATCGCGCAGCGGCTTATCCGCACGATCTGCCCGCACTGCAAGTACGAGGATACGGATGCGTCCTTGGAGCTGCGCAAGATGATCGCGCGGGATTCGGGCATCTCCTCGCCGCAGGATATCCGTCTCTATCGCGGCAAGGGTTGTTCCCAATGCAACGGCACCGGTTTCTTCGGGCGCACGGCGATCTACGAGATACTCCTGGTCAACGAGGGGTTGCGCGAGCTGATTCTCAAGAAGAGTACCTCGGCGCAGATAGCCCGCTATGCCTTCCAGAACGGCATGCGTACACTGCGTCAGGACGGGTGGCAGAAGGTCAAAAACGGGTTGACGACCCCCGAAGAGGTCCTGAAAGTGGCGCCGGCCGAGGAATACGCCGTCGCGGAAGGCCCGGCGCCTGCCGCTGCGGCGCCGGAGCAGGAAGGTCCTGCATCGGGCAGGGAGAGCCGGCTTTTCATGCGCCTTAATTTTGAGGCGACGCTGCATTTCAAGCGGTTCCGGCCTTCGGCCGTCGAGCAGGAAGAGTTGGCGCGCTTCGAGGAGCTAAGCATTACCAAGAACCTCTCCGCCGGCGGGCTCCTGTTTGTCGCCAACGAACAGTTTTCGATCGGGGATATCCTGCAGCTGAAGATCGAACTGCCGGACGGCCCGGAGCCGGTGGAGTGCCTGGGCAAGGTGGTGCGCATCGAATCCGGGCGTTCCGGCGGCGGGTTGTACAGTATAGCGGTCTGCTTTCTTGATATCACCGGCGCCCAGCGGGCGCGATTGAAGAAGTTCGTCGAGCGTGAAGTCGCGTAAGCGCCGTTAAAAACAGGTGGGTTGATGCCGACATTCCAATACCGAGCCAAAAAAGGGCCGCAAGAGATCATCGAGGGTTCCCTGGAGGCTCCTTCGGAGAAAGACGCGGTAGAACTGCTGAGCCGCAGCGGCGTCGTACCTTTTTCCCTGAAGGAGGTGAGCGCGGGTTCGTCCCGCCCAACGGGCGCCGACGGAGCCAGCGCGAGCCGAAGACGTTTTTCCGGAGCCGTGCGCTCCCGCGACGTTACGGTTTTCAGCCGCCAGCTCGCCAGCCTGCTGCGCTCCGGAGTGCCGATTCTGGCCTGCCTGACGATCATCGCCGATCAGTGCGAGAACGCGCGTTTCAGCGAGGTTTTGCGCACCGTGCAGTCGCGCGTCAAAGAGGGGATGCCTTTTTCCGACAGCCTCAAGTCCTTCCCCGGGCTTTTCCCGCCGCTCTACGTGGCAATGGTGCATTCGGGAGAAAACAGCGGCGTGCTGCCGGAGGTTCTCCTGCGTATCGCCGCCTACCGCAGCGAGCAGGAGGAGACACTCAACCGGCTGCGCATGGCGATGGTCTATCCGGCCTTCATGGCCCTGGTCGGCATTGCGACGGTGGTTTTCATGCTTACCTATGTCATGCCGCGTCTCCTGAACATTTTCGAAGGGCTGGGCCAGGCACTCCCGCTTCCGACTCGGGTGCTGATCGCCCTGAGCAAGACACTCTCCCAATGGTGGCTGTGGGCGGGGGTGGTGCTGGCGGCGGCGCTGCTCTCGCGGCTCTTCGCCAACCCCAAGGTCAAATCCGACCTCAGCGCCCTTTCGCTGCGCCTGCCGCTGCTGGGACCGCTTATCCTGAAGGCGCAGCTGAGCCTCTTCTGCCGGACAATGGAGCTGTTGCTCAAGAGCGGCATCCCGATCCTGCGCGCGATCACCGTCGCGGTCCCGGTCGTCAATAACCCGGTTATCCGCGGCCAGTTGCAAAAGAGCCATCGGGCCCTGGAGCAGGGGGGATCCTTCGGCCGCAGCCTCAAGAGTACGGGATCGATCCCCGCTTTTATGAGCAATCTGATCAGCGTCGGGGAAGAATCGGGGAAGCTGACCGAGGCGCTCGGGGAGATCGCCCTTTCCTACGATCATGATACACAGGAACAGATGAAGGTGCTCTCCAATCTCATGGAGCCGGCGATGATCCTGCTGATGGGCGGGATCGTCGGGTTTATCGTCGTGGCGATGCTCTTGCCGGTGTTTGAGATGAATTTGATGGCGCGTTGATGCAGCGTCTAGCGTTCAGCGTGTAGCGGCAAGAGAATAAGTATGGAGTGGGGAGTTAGGAGTCGGGAATAAAAAGCCAGGAGCCACCAGATCCCGGCCTTCAAACTCCTAACTTCTAACTCGGAACAGCAAGGAGGACTTCATGGCGGGGAAAAAGCGCATCTTCATAGCGGATGACGACGAAGCGGTATTGATCAGTCTGAAGAACCTGCTTTTACTCTCGGATTTCGAGGTCCGGGCGACCAGCGACGCGCGCACGATCGTCGCGTCGGTCAAAGAGTTCAAGCCCCAGGTCATCCTGCTGGACCTGCTGATGCCCGACCTGGGCGGCTTTGAGGTCTGCGAGCTCCTGGAGCAGGACCCGATGACCAAAGGCATCCCGATCATCGTCGTCTCGGCGATCGGCTACTACAAGGATATCAAGGAGATCGTGCGCAAGAAGAATCCCCGCGGCGTGGTCGATTGCGTGGCCAAGCCTTATAATTTCAAGAAGCTGCTGGCGATCATCGAGAAGGCGATGGGGGCAGTGTAGGAAAAAGCGAAACCCAGCGAGGAGTTTGGGGTCAGGAGTGACCGCAACGATAAGGAGAATTCCATGCAGGAGAAGAAACGTATCTTTATCGCCGACGACGACCAGGCGGCGCTGAGCAGCCTGCGCCGGCTCCTGGAGGTCTCCGGGTTCCTCGTCGAGTCGACGGCCGACTCGCGCGAGGCGCCGGAGCGCATCAAAACGTTCGGCCCGGACCTTATCCTGCTGGACCTGCTGATGCCGCACCTGGGGGGGTTTGAGATCTGCGAGATCCTCAACGCTTCGCCGCAGACGCAGGGGATTCCCGTGATCATCACCTCGGCGATCGGAGGGTTCTCCGACGTCAAGCGCGCGTATAAGCTGGGGGTGGTCGGGTATTTCACCAAGCCGTACGATTTTCCGGAATTGCTGAAAGAGATCAACAAGGCCATCGCGTACAAGCAGAGCAAGGCTACCTCGTAAAAAAGGCGCGGGCTGATGCCGGGACCAAACGTTCCCCCCAAAGATCTTCAGGCGCAGATAGAGGAGCTTACGCTCAAGGTCGCGGAGTTGGAGAAGGTCCGCGACGACCGTACCCGCATGGTCCGCGCCCTGGTCGAGGGGCGCCAGAAGGAATCGGTGGTCCTGGATAACATCGCGGAGCTGGTCGTCTATCTTGACCGGAGCCTGCGTGTCGTCTGGGCAAACCGCTCGGCCCGAGAGTCGGTCGGGCGCAGCGCCGAAGAGCTCATCGGCAAATTCTGTTTCGAGATCTGGCACCAGCGTTCCCTGCCGTGCGTCGTCTGTCCCTGCCAGGATGCGCTCAAGACGTCCCAGCCGCAGATCGGCGAGGTTACCTCACCCGACGGGCGCAATTGGCTCATCAAAGGGTATCCGCTCCTCGACGAGCAGGGGGCTCTGGAAGGGGTCATCGAGGTCACCCAGGATCTCACCGGCCAGAAGCAGCATTTCCACCGTCTTTTTGAATCCGAAACCTTCCTGCGCAGCATCCTGCAGTCGCTCAACGACATCGTCTTTGCCTTCGACGAGCAGAAGCGGTTCGTCTTCGTGCACGGCAAGAAAGAGGATCTTTTTCTGCCGTCGGAGGAATTCCTCGGCAAGAAACATTCCGAGGTTCTGCCCGGTCACGTCAACCAGCTCTTCGAGGAGGCGTTCGAGCAGGTCCGTCGTTTTGCCCACGCCCATTTCGACTATCCCCTCACGATGGGCGGCAGGACCCGCTGGTATTCGACCACCCTCTCGCCGATCATGGGGCAGGGGGTGTTCAAGGGAGCGGTTGCGGTGGTCCGGGAGATCACCTCGCTTAAAGAGAGCGAGTCGCAGCTGCGACAGGCGCTCGGGGAATGGCAGCGTACGTTCGACTCGATCAGCGACATCGCATTCGTGCAGGATGCCGACTTTACCATCGTCAAGGCCAATCAGGCCTGCGCCGTCGCTTTGAACAAGTCCCTCCTGGAGATCATCGGAAAGAAGTGTTACGAGCTCTTCCACGGGGCGCAGGAGCCGGTCCTGCAGTGCCCGTTCGAGCGCACCCGCTTTGACCGTAAGCCGCATACCGCCGAAATCATCGATCCGTCTTTCAAGGTCCCGCTTCTGGTTACCACCTCGCCGCTTTTTGACGAGAAGGGCGAATTCCTCGGTTCGGTCCATATCGCCAAAGATATTTCCTCGCTCAAAGCGGTGGAGCGGGCGCTGCGCGAAAGCCAGGAGCGCTACCGCTGTATCGTGGAGACGGCCAACGAAGGCATCTGGATGGTGGATGCGGCTTTTTGCACAAGCTTCGTGAACGAGCGCCTGACTCAGATGCTCGGCTTCAGCCCGCAGGAGATGTTCGGCAAACGGGTCGATTCGTTCATGCCGCCGGAAGAAATTCCCGACCACGCGCAGAAGATGCAAGCGCGCCGCCAGGGGAAGAAACAGGCGTACGAGCGCCGTTTCCTGCGCAAGGATGGCGGGGTCGTCTGGTTCCTGGTTTCCGCATCGCCGTTCTTTGATGAACAGGGTTCTTTCGCCGGGTCATTTGCCATGTGCACCGATATTACCGAAACCAAAGCCGCCCGCCAGGACCAGGAGAATCTGTTCAGCCTGACCCAGGATATGTTCTGTGTTGTCACGATGGACGGTTTTTTCACGATGCTCAACCCGGCCTGGGAGCGGATCCTGGGATGGAGCATGCAGGAACTGCGGGAAAAACCGTTCATGGAATTCGTCTATCCCGATGACCGGGCGGCCACCGAACAGCAGATGGGGGTCCTGCGCGAAGGCCAGCGCGTCACGATGTTCGCCAACCGCTACCGCTGCAAAGACGGTACGCTGCGCTGGCTGTCGTGGAACTCCTCCCCGGTCTGCGGCAACAACCGCATCTATGCCGTTGCGCGCGACATCACCTCGCTTAAAAAAATGGAAGATGAGCTGCGCGTCAATGAGGAGCGTTTCCGTTCCCTCGTCATCAACCTGCCCGGCATCGTTTACCGCTGCGCCTGCGAAGAGAACTGGACCATGTCCTATATGAGCGAGGCAAGCCGGCAGCTCACCGGCTATCCGGTCTCTGATTTTATCGGCAATGCGGTGCGCAGCTATGCCAGCGTCATCCATCCCGAAGACCGCCGGGAGGTGGAGCGGGTGGTTTTTGAAGCGGTCTCGCGTCAGGAGGCGTATGAAATGCAGTACCGCCTTATCGCCGCAGACGGGCAGGTCAAGTGGGTCTGGGAGCGCGGGCAAGGGATTGCGGAGGTCGACGGGCAGGTGCGGGAGCTTGAGGGTCTGATCCTGGATGTGACCGAACGCCGCCGCCAGGACGCGGCCCTGCAGGAATTCCAGGAACAATTCCGCACTATCGTCAACTGCGCCCAGGACGCGATTTTTATCAAAGACGGCTCTCTGCGCTATACCTTGGTCAACGGGGCGATGGAGAAGGCGCTCGGCAGGAGTCAGCAGGAGTTGCTCGGCCGGACCGATGACGATTTCTTCGAAGAGAAGGACGCACAGCATATCCTCGGGACCGACCGCCGGGTTCTGCAGGGGGAGGTCATCTCTCAGGAGCATGCGGTCCTGCTCGGCGGGCAGCAGCGGACGTTTCACGTCGTCAAAGTGCCGATCCGCGGTTCCGAGGGGGCGATTACGGGCATCTGCGGCATTGCCCGCGATGTCACCGAACGGCGGATGCAGGAGGAGGAAAACACCCGGCGCGCGGAACAGTCGCTGCGTTTCCAGGCGGCGTTGCTGGAATTGAGCCGGATGTCGTTCCAGGATACCCAGAAGGCTTTGAGCGCGGTGACCGAGGCGGTTTCAGACGCCGTGGAAATCGAACGCGTGAGTATGTGGTTTTTCGATCAGGAGCACCGACGCTTGATGTGCCGGGATCTTTTCCTGCGCTCCAAGAGGCAGCATCTTCAGGAAGAGCCGCTGGACTTGGCGCGTCTACCGGTATACGCGGCGGCGCTTGAGAAAGAGCATTCGCTGGTGGCGGAGGACGTTTCGGGTCTGCCGGTTTTCCAGGAGCTGCTTGAGGGGTATCTGAAGCCGCTGGGGATTATTTCCATGCTCGATGTTCCGATCCGCCTGCACGGCGCGCTGGTGGGCGTCATGTGTCTGGAGCACCCCGGGCCGGTGCACCACTGGACCGCCCAGGAGCAGGAATTCGCTTTCGCGGTTTCGGAATTCGTCGCCCTCATTCTCGAAGCCGAGCAGCGCCGCACGCTCGAGATATCGGCCGTCACCGCCGAGCGGCGCTACCAGCTGCTGGTCGAGCAGATGCCCGCCGTCATTTATACCGCGGCTATCGACGCTATGAGCTCGACGCTGTTCATCTCGCCGCAGGTCGAACAGTCCCTGGGGTTCTCTGCCGCGGATTTTGAAAAGGAGCCGCAGCTCTGGAAAAAACAACTTCATCCCGACGACAGCGCCCGGGTCATTCAGGAGCTTGACGCCTTCCATCAAAAGGGAGGGTTGTTCCAATGCGAATACCGGATGGTCCATAAGAGCGGTACGGTCGTCTGGTTCCGCGACGAGGCAAAGATCATCTCCGATACGGACGCAAAACCGCTCTACGCGCAGGGGGTCATGTTCGACATAACCGAGCGCAAAAAAACGGAGGAGGATCTGCGCAAAAAGATAACCGAGCTTGAGCTTCTCGGACGCGTTGCCATCGACCGGGAATTGAAGATGGTGGAGTTGAAGAAGCAGGTCGCCGAATTGCAGCAGCGGTCTGTTGATGCGGGCTCCTCCCATCCGTAGAGAGGTGTTTGCCTGATGCGTAAAGAGCAATCGCTGCATTTTCTGATCATGACCCGCCAGGCGCCGGATGCGCTGCGTATCGAGGAAGAGTTGCGCAAGGGCGGGTTCATCTTTACCTGTCTCTGCGTCGATTCGCTGTCCTCTTTCCGGGAGGCGCTTGAAGAGTCGCGTCCCGATGCGGTCCTGGCGGCGCAGGCGTTTGCCTCCGGGGACGGCTTCATTGTCCTCTCCCTGGCGCGCGAGCGTTTTCCCGGCCTGCCGTTTTTCCTGATCGACGAAGAATTCAGTCCGGCACGCGCCGAGGAGTCCTTTAAAGCCGCGGCAACGGATTATCTGGCCAGAGAGCATCTGGCCCTGCTGGGTGTGCGGGTGCATGCGGCGCTGGAGTCGGTCTGGGCGCGGGAGGATGTCCTGCGCCTGGAGCGAGAGCTGCAGGAGAGCAAGGAGCGCTTCCGGCTTTTTTACGAGAACGCGCCGGTCGGATACCAGGCGCTTGATGCCTACGGCAAGCTGCTTGAGGTCAACGATGCCTGGCTTTCGATGCTCGGATACGAGCGCGCGCAGGTGATCGGCCGCTGGTTCGGCGATTTTTTGGTGCCGCATGAACGCGACCTCTTTCGGCGGAATTTTGCGCGCTTCAAGGACTCGGGCGCCGCCAACGGCGTGGAATACCAGATGTGCAAGGGAGACGGCTCGGTCGTGACCATGGCCCTGAACGGACGGATCGCTCACTCTCCAGAGGGGGAGTTTTATCAGTCTCACTGCGTCCTCTACGATGTCTCCAGCCGTAAACAGATGGAAGAGGCGCTCAAGGAGCGCCTGCGCGAATCCGAGATCTTCACGCGCGTCGCGATCGACCGGGAACTGCGCATGACCGAGCTGAAAGAGCGCCTTGCGGCGCTGGAAGGGAAGCTGCGCGGCGCCGGCGTACCGAACAAGGGCACAGGCAATGAGAGTCCAGTATAAGATAGGTTTCCTCTTTCTGACGACAATCTGTTTTGTCGCCGGAGTGTCTCTGATGCAGAGCCGCAGTCAGCAGCGGGCCCTGCTTCGGATCTTCCAGAAGGATGCCATCGAAAAGGAGCGGCTTTTCGATAGGTTACTGAAGCTGCGCAGCCAGGCGCTGCAGCTGTACGTCGATGAAACGACGTATTGGGACGAGCTGGTCTTGGCGGTCAAAAATAAGGATGAGGGCTGGTTTAACGCCAGCGTCGCCGCTTCGGTTGCTCAGGGAAAGGCCGATGCCGTCTGGATCTTTGATCCGGCCGGGCAGTCCGTCTTTTCCTCGTTCGCCGCTCAGGGAAATATCCCGCGCGATCTGCCGATACCGTCGAAGGAATTTCCCCGGTTTTTCGAAGGGCGCGCCTTTTACCAGTGTTACCTTGCGGCGGGAGAGACGGTCATAGAGATCGTTGCGGCGCGCATCCACGAAGGAACGGATTCCGCGCGGCAGAGGCAGTCTTACGGGTATCTCTTTGCCGGCAAGGTCTGGGACCAGCATGTCATCGCTTCGCTCTCGGAGCTCACCGGCAGCGCCTTGCGGCTGGCGGATGTGTACGAAGAAGAGACCGTGGTCGGCCGCGTTTCCTCCCGGGAGGGGGTCATCACGTTCCGGCGAGCCTTGGCCGGATGGGACGGGACGCCGTTGAAACAACTCGTCGTCTGGATCGAATCCGAGAGCGTCCTTGAGGCTTCCCGCGCGATACGCGATCAGACGATGATATTTCTGGTTACCATCGCGGTTATTACCTTTAGCGTGCTTTTCTTCACGGTGCGCTGGATCGGCATGCCCCTGCGTTCCTTAAGCAGCGCCTTGAGCACGCAGGAGATAAAGCCGGCCCAGGCCCTCCTGCGTCGGCAGGACGAATTCGGCGTTTTTGCCCAACTCCTGAATACGTCGCTGACGCAGAAACAGGAGCTCGTGCAGGAGATCATGAAGCGCTCCGTGGTCGAAGGGACGCTGCGTTCGTTCCAGCAACGCCTTGAGCGGGTCAACCGGTGTTTTTTGAGCCTCCAGGCCGATCCCGACCGGAATTTCCAGGAGCTGACGGCGCTTGCCGGGGAGATCTTCGGTGCCGCGTTTTCCTTTTACTGCCGCTTACAGAACGGGAAGCTGTGCCCGGTGGCGCGCTGGAATGTCCCGAAGAAATTTTTCGTCGCCCCTGAGCACGACTGCTTGCTCTGCCGCACGGTCTTGGGGGTAAACGGCAGCGCAGAAGGGATGTTGCTGGTGGAGGATCTCGCTGCCAGCCAGTGGCGATCCCAGGATACGGCTATTGAACGTTTCGGCCTGCGCGGATACATGGGGGTGCGGGTAAAGGCCGGCGGCGTTTCGCGCGGAGTGCTGACCGTCCTTTTCCAGGAGGGCTTGAGTTTTTCCCCGGATGACCGCAAGCTGCTGGGTATCGTTGCGGTGGCTCTGGGCAACGAGGAAGAACGTCTGAAATCCAATACCGAGATCAAAGACGCCCTGCGCGCTTCGGAAAACCAGCGCCGGGCGATCCTCAATATACTCGAGGATATGGATGCCGCCCAGAAAGAGCTCCTGCGTCTCAATGAGGAGCTCAAGCACACCCAGGCGCAGCTGGTTCAATCTTCAAAAATGGCGGCCGTCGGGCAGCTGGCCAGCGGCGTGGCGCACGAGATCAACAATCCCCTGACCGGGGTCCTCAATAACGTGCAGCTGATCAAGATGGAGTCTGCCGCGCGGCCGGATTTTTCGGTCGCCGATTTCCAGGAGCTCTTGGATGTCGTCGAGGAGTCGGCGATGCGCTGCAAGAAGATAACCCAGTCGCTGCTCGATTTCTCGCATACCCCCAAGGGCAAGTTTGCGCCGCTGTCGCTGAACCATATCTGCGAGCAGGTGCTCATCCTCCTGGAACATGAACTGCGCCTGCAGAATATCGTCCTGGAGCGTTCCTTTGCGGCGCAGCTGCCCCCGATTTCCGGCGACGGGCAGCTCCTGCAGCAGGTGATATTCAACCTGATCGGCAACGCGAAATGGGCGGTGCAGAAGAAGGCCGATGCCGCACAGAAGAAGATCCGCCTGGGGACCGAATACGACGAGGCGGCGCATACGGTTTCGGTCGTCGTCGCCGACACCGGCATCGGGATCCCCCGGGAGGATCAGGACCGCATCTTCGATCCTTTTTTCACCACCAAGCCCGTCGGCGAAGGCACGGGCCTGGGGTTGTCTTTGGTGTACAGCATCATCAGCGTGCATAAGGGGCGGATTCTGCTGGAGAGCGAGCCGGGTGAGGGGGCGACGTTTCGCATCGTCTTTCCTTCGCTGCGCTAGCAGGGGCAATTATGGGCGGGGAGGCGGCTATACGGATCCTGGTGGTCGATGACGAGCGGGTCGTGCGGGATTTTCTCGTCAAGTTCTTTTCGCTTAAGGACGCCCAGGTGCGCGCGGTTCCCGACGGGGAGCAGGCGCTGCGCCTGCTTGAGCAGGAGCCGTTCGATTTCCTCATCGCCGAGGTCAACATGATGGCGATGGACGGGATCACCATCCTGCGCCGCGCCCTGGCAGTACGGCCGCACCTCAAGGGGATCCTGACCAGCGGTTCTTACATCGACGAAAGCCTCAAAGAGCGCTGCCGCAGCGCCGGGGCTTTGGCGGTTATCCATAAGCCTTTTGACCTGCAGGAGTTGATCTGTCTTTATGAGCGGCAGGTGGGTCCGCAGGCAGGGAAGGAGTGTCGGGGGGATTCCTGATGTTTGATTATATTTTTTGCGTATACGCTATAGCCTACTTGTGCTTGTGCGTCGCGGCGTTGGCTCTGGCGCACAAGGACCGGCGCCTCTCCTGGAACCTGTACGCCGGTTTCGCTTTCGCGGGCGGCATCTGGGCATTGACGCGCACTTTTTTCATTACCACGGTGCAGCCGCAGCTTTTTTCGGCGTTCCTGGACGGTCTCGTCGTTGTCATCGGATGTTTTTTCTTCGAATTCAACCGCAGGGCGTTCAACATCGCCACCGGCAAGAGGTTTTTGCCGGCTGCGCTCTCGTACGGGGTGTGTCTCGTCTGTTTCTCGGCGGCCGGGCTGCTGGGAGGCAGGCAGCTGTTCACCTATTGGGTGCGTCTCCTGTGTATTTTGGGCGGCGGATGTATCGGCGCCGCGGCGTTTTTCCTTATCCGTCGCAACGCAAAGCAATCCCGGACCGGGTATGCGTTCCTCTCCATCTTGTGCGCGGGATTCGGTATTACCACGGGGTTAGTGGTTCCCGAGAAGAAGGGTTTGTTGTCTTCGTGGTTCGGGGAAGATCTTTTCTTGGCGCAATGGGGTATTCCGATCCAGATGGTACGCGCAGCGATTGTCCTTTGTATGGCGCTGGTAATCTGGGAGATGTATTATTCGTTCTTACCGCGCCTGGCAGGCAGGGATGTCCGGCGGTTTATCTTCCAACGCTTCCTTTTCGTGCCCCTTTTTCTGGGTTGTCTCTATGGCGGTTCTTTCCTTTTGAGCCGTTTCGATGCAGAGGCCCGGCGCAGTATTCTCAAGGAGAGCGAAGACGATCTTTTGGCGTACCGGCTCGTTTTCCAGAGTGCTCTTGAGCGCCTCCTGATGGGGTTACGGAGCATGGCCGGTTCGCCCTGGATCTGCCCGGCGTTGATCGATCCTGACCCGCAGACTCTGGCCCAGGCGCATTCGGTGCTTGACCGTTATCAGGATTCGCTGCAGGTGTCGGTCGCGTACCTGATGGACGCAGACGGTTTAACCGTCGCCTCCTCCAACCGGGATGCCGCGGACAGTTTCCTCGGCAAAAATTACGGGTTCCGCCCGTATTTCCGCGACGCCCTGGTGGGCAGGACAGCGCAGTATTACGCGGTCGGCATTACCTCCGGCAAGCCCGGTTTCTACGGCGGCTATCCGGTGCGCGATTCTGACGGGCAGATCCGGGGCGTGGTGGCAATGAAGATGGATCTGGACGTTTTTATCGAAAAGCTGCATGCCGAGAAGTTCTTTTTCCTGTGCGATCCCGAAGGGGTTATTTTCATCACCAACGTACCCGATTTGGGGACGCGTTCACTCTGGCCTCTTGCTCCTTCTGCCGTTTCCCGGTTGCTCGCCGACAAGCAATATCCCGAAACCACGGTGCGCGCAGCCTCAAGAGGCGGCCTTTTCCCTGCTCCGGTTGCGTTCCCCTGCGCGATGAGGTTGCACGGCCGGGACTATCTGGTTTCGGATCTCTCTTTCAATGATCAGGGCTGGCGGTTGATCATTCTGAACTCGGCCACGGAGATCATACTCAAGCGGCGATTGGCGCTCTTGATCATGCTGGGCGCGGCAATGTTCGTTGTTGCTCTGGCTTTTATGCTGCGGATGCAGCACGAGATGCTTTTATTGTCCATGGCCGGTCAACAGGAAGCTGTCCAGCAGCTTTCGTTCGTCCAGGGGATCATCGATGCGCTGCCGGTCCCGCTTTTTTTCAAGGCGCAGTCGGGGCGCTATCTGGGATGCAACCGGCTTTTTGCCCAGCTCTACGGCCGCAGCATCGAATCGGTGATCGGCAAGACTCCGTATGAGATAACTTCCGCCGAAGAAGCGGACGAGCACGCCCGCCACGATCGCGATCTCCTGAGCGCAAAGACGCAGAGCAGTTCGTATGAATGCCGGATCTTCGGCTCCGGAGGGCGCAAGCGGCTCGTCCTGGTCGATAAAGCGGTTTTTCGCAACCGGGACGGCTCGGTGGGCGGTATTGTCGGTATGCTGCGGGACCTGACCGAGCGTGAAGAGGCGCAGACGCGCGTCGCTGATTCCGAGCGGCGTTTCCGCACGATGATCGAGAAAGGCATGGATATTATCACGCTCATTTCGCCGACGGGTGAGATACTCTTTGAGTCGCCATCGCTCGAGCGGATACTCGGCTATGCACCGCAGGAGCTCATCGGTAAAAATATCGCCGCATACCTGCACCCGTTGGATCTTCCGCGCGTCCTGGCGCTCTTTGCCGCGGGGCTTAAAGATCCGTCCCTCGTTGAGACTACGGAGATCCGTTTCCGCCACAAAGACGGTTCCTGGCGCTATCTGGAAAGCAGCGGCCGCAGCTGCGTCGGCGATCCGTCTATCAAGGGATTCGTTGTTAATTCGCGCGACGTAACCGAGCGCAGGCTTATGCAGCAGCAGCTTCAGCAGTCGGCGCAGGAGTGGCAGCGGACGTTCGACTCAATCTCCGATTACATCTTCCTGCAGGACAAGGAGATGAATATCGTGCGCGCCAATGAAGCATTTTTGAAGGCCTTCAAGATCACCCCGGAAGAGCTTAAGGGCCGCAAGTGTTACGAGTTCCTCCATCACCGGAGTCAGTCCTGGCCGTCCTGCCCCTGCCGACAGACTCTCTCCGACGTAAAACCGCATACCGAGGAGGTTGACGATCCGGCCATAGGCGTGCCCCTGCTGGTCACCACGTCTCCCATTCTCGATGATTCGGGAGTAATTATCGGGGTCGTGCATACCGCCAAGGATATAAGCGAGCGCAAGCGCGCCGAGGCCCAGGTTCAAGAGGCGTACGATAAGCTCAAGGATACGCAGGCGCAGCTGGTGCAGTCGGCAAAGATGGCTTCGATGGGGGTGCTCGCCGGCGGGGTCGCGCATGAGATCAATAACCCGCTGACCGGGGTCCTGAACAATGTCCAGCTTATCAAGATGATGGTTGAGCAGCAGAAGGAGCTGCGCATCGATGATTTTCGGGAGATCCTGCAGGCGATAGAAGAGGCGGCCTTGCGCTGCGTCAAGATCACCAAGACCCTGCTTGAGTCTTCCCGCGCCTCGGCGGGCGCGCTGCAGCCGGTTTCCCTCAATACGATCGTCGAAAAGACCCTTTCGCTCATCCAGCAGGAATTTTCCCTGGATAATATCATTCTACGCAAGCGCCTGCAGTCCGATCTGCCGCTGGTGGAGGGCGATGCGCAACTGTTGCAGCAGGTGATCATGGATTTGATCTCCAACGCCCGGTGGGCGGTCAAGAAGCGTTTTCCCAAAGGGGGGGGAGAGATCGGGGTGGAAACCGTCGCGCTGCAGGCCGATGCGGTGCGGGTCGTCGTGCAGGATAACGGTATCGGTATCCCCGAACAGAACCGCCAGCGCCTTTTCGAGCCGTTCTTCACGACCAAAGAGGTCGGCGAAGGGACGGGGCTGGGTTTGTCGATCGTCTACAATATCATCAAGCGGCACCAGGGCAAGATAGAAGTCGAGAGTGCCGTGGGTGAGGGTGCGCGGTTCATCGTTACCCTGCCTCTGCAGGATGCCCCGTGAACGAAGAAAAAGAGATGGGCGCTGCCGAAGGGTTCGATATCCTGGTGGTCGATGACGAAGAGGTCATACGGGAATTCCTGCGCCGCTATCTGACGCTGCACGGCGCGGCGGTGGATACCGCGTCCAGCGGCCCGCAGGCCATCGAAAAAGCGGGGCAAAGGCGATACAGCCTTTTTTTTCTCGACGTGCGCATGCCGCAGATGGACGGCCTGGAGACCCTGCGGGAGCTGCGCAAGCTGCATCAGGATGCCGCATGCGTCATGATGACCGGCTATGCGGTTGACGATATCCTGCAGCAGGCGCGCGCCGAAGGGGTGCTGATGGCGATCAAGAAACCGTTCGACCTTAAGGATCTGGAGAATATCTTCGAGAAACTCAAAGAGGGGATGAAGGGATCATGACCGAGCCTCTCGTGACGGCCCTGCAGGAAGAGAATCGCGCCCTCGGCGCCGAGCTTAAAAAGAGGCTCTTTGAGCTTTCGGTCCTGTATGAGATCGGCAACCGCATCAGCTCGACCCTGGACTACGACGATTTCGTTCGCTTCGTGATGGATTCGCTGCACCGTATCGTCGATTACGACGCCTGCACCGCTTTCCTCATGACCGGCCAGGGGCGCGCGGCGCGCCTGGCGATGCGCATCGCCAGGCCGCTGGAGGAATCCGCCGTCAGCGGGCTGAAGAGGAAGGCGGTTTCGATGCTGGCGGCGTTGCGCGGGGAACGCATCGACCAATACGAGATCGCCGAGGAGATCCGCGGCCCGGAAGGCTCCTTTGCCGCCGTCGCCGGGGAAATCCGCTCTTCTTTCGACGTGCCGCTCTTTGTCCGGAACCAGGCGATCGGCATCCTCAATGTCGCCAGCACCAAGGACCTTTCCTACACCGACGACGACATCAAGCTCTTCTATACCATGGCCGCGCAGGTCCAGGCGACGATCGAGCGGCTCCAGGAGATCCTTTCCGCCGAGAAGAGCAAGATGAAAGTCATGGTCGAAGGCATGACCGAAGGCATCGTGATGTTCGATGAGCTGGGGCGCCTGGTTGTTTTCAATGCCGCGGGACAGGAGATGCTCGGGTTCCGGGGCGCACCGGAATCCGAGGCGGTGCGTTCGTTCCTGGAGGAGGCCGGGTTGCGCGACCTCTTTGCCGCGGTGACTTCATCCGCGCGGGTACACAGGGAGATCGCGCGCAAAGACCCGTATGCGCGTGTCATCCACGCCGAGGCGATGCGGATCCAGGATGATGCCGGGATGTCCCTGGGGTTGGTCTTTCTGCTGCGCGACGTCACGCGCGAGCGCGAGGTCGAGCAGATGAAGAACGATTTCCTTTCCCTTGTCTCGCACGAGCTGCGCACGCCGCTTGCGGCGATGAAGATGGCCACCAACAATATGCTCGAAGGCATAACCGGGCCGCTGCAGGGGCCGCAGACCGAGATGCTGCGGCTCGTCAAGCGCAACATCGACCGGCTCGGCCGCCTGATCAACGATCTTCTGGATGTCTCCCGCATCGAGGCCGGCCGCATTCAGCTCAACAAGGAGCGTTTTGCGGTCGCGAATGTCGTGCAGGACGTGGTGCGGCTCTTCGAGGATGCGGCGCGGCAGAAAGAGATTACGCTGCAGGTGCACTGCGACGGGCAGCTTCCCGAGATAGAGGCGGATCCCGACCGGATCGTTCAGGTCGTGACGAACCTGTTGAACAACGCCATGAAGTTCACCCCTGCGGGCGGTTCGATCACGGTTTCCGCGGGGCGGTGCCGGGATCATGAGGGCGTCGAGATCAGGGTTGCCGATACGGGGCTGGGGATCCCGAAGGAGGACCTCGCGCGCGTCTTCGATAAGTTCTACCAGGTGACGCGCAGGGAGAGCGCCGATCTGCCGAAAGGCACCGGCCTGGGGCTGGCGATCGTCAAAGGAATCATCGAGGCGCACGGCGGCTCGATTGCGGTTGAGAGCGAGCCGGGCAAGGGGAGTGTCTTCGGTTTTACGCTGCCGGGAGGATGAGGCAGCGTCTAGCGGATAATGAGTCAGGAGTTGGGAGTTTGGAGTAAATGCAAAACCTTGAAACTCCTCACTCCCAACTCCAAACTTAACTGGTGTCTTCCTTATCCCTCAACTGAGAGGTTCATATGAGCCATAAAATCCTGCTGGTCGATGACGAAGAGGATATTGTTCTGACGGTGAAGCTTTTCCTGGAGGCCAACAACTGCGCGGTGACCACCGCCGCAGACGGCGCCGCCGCCTACGCGAAGGCGACGGCCGAGCCGTGGGATCTGATCATCCTTGACCTGATGCTGCCGAAGATGGATGGGTATAAGGTCTGCCGGATGCTGAAATTCGACGATAAATTCCGCAAGGTTCCGGTAATCCTTTTCTCCGCGCGCGCGCAGGCTGCGGACATCAAACTGGGCGCCGAGGTCGGCGCAGACGCGTATATAGTCAAGCCTTTCGAGCCGCAGGAGCTGCTCAAAGAGCTGAAGCGGCTTCTTCCCCAATTCGGGCAATAAGGAGGAACCTTATGGGTACGGCGACGGTGCGGGTGCTGGTGGTCGATGACGAGAAGGTGATACGGGATTTCCTGAAACGGCTCTTGAGCTTGAGCAATATCGAGGTGGTTTCCGTCGAGGACGGTTTTCAGGCGATCGAGGAGGCCAAAAAGGGGGCTTTTGACATCGTCTTTCTCGACGTGCGCATGCCCAAAAAGGACGGCCTGGAAACCCTGCGGGAGCTCAAGAAAGTCATCCCCCAAAGCAAGTTCGTGATGATGACCGGGTATGCGGTCGATGACCTGCTGCAGCTGGCGCAGCAGGAGGGAGCGGGCCTTTCCATCCGCAAGCCCTTCGACCTCTCCCAGATCGATGGGATCCTGAAAGATTTCACCAGGATTGGCAAAGCGGCCGCGCTCTCTATCCTGGTGATCGACGACGAAACGGTGGTGCTCAACTTCTTCTCGCGGCTCCTCAAGGACAACCGTTATGACCTGACGGCTGTTTCCACCGGCCAGGACGCGCTGGCCGCCCTGGCGAAGAAACGTTTTGACCTGGTTTTTCTGGACGTCGTGCTCAAGGACGTTCCGGCGCTTGATCTGTACGACAAGATACACGCGCAGCATCCCGCGACCCAGATCGTGCTCATTACCGGTTTCCCGGAGCAGGCCGAGAAGCTCGCGGACCAGGCGCAGATCAAGGGGTGCCTCTATAAACCGTTCGAGATAGACAAGATCTTCAAGGAGATTGACGCTATCCGCGCCGCCAAGGGCGTGTAAATGCTTGGGGCGTACAGCCGAAGGAGCGAACCGATGGGCGAAGCTTATGCGAAAGACGATCAGGTCCTGATCATCGACGATGATCCGAGCGTGCGCGATTTCCTGAAGCGTTTCCTGCAGCAGAAGGGCTTTAGCGATGTTCGCGTCGCCGCCGACGGCGCCGCCGGCCTGGCTGCCGTGCGCGCCTCGGGGGTGCGGCTGGTTCTTTTGGATATCAAGCTGCCGGACCAGGACGGCGTCGAGGTTTTGCGCCAGATCAAGAAGGAAAAACCGGCGACGGGGGTGATCATGATCACCGGTCATCCGGACGAATCGATCGCCAAGCGCGCGATCGGGGAAGGGGCGTTCGACTACATTATCAAGCCCTTTGACCTGAAATACCTGGAGATGAGCGTCCTGACCAAGCTCATCATGATGTCGTAGAGCGGGCGGGAGCGCACGATGCGTATCCGGTTTATAGCGGGGTGTGCGGTCCTGGCGTGCGCCTGTGTTGGCGCCTGCAGGGAAGCCGCGGCGGTTGAGTGGAAACGCCTGGACGGCGACCATTTCATTGTTTTCTACGCGGGAGAGGAGAAACTGGCCCGGGACGTCTCCCATAAAGCGGAATACTATTACGAGCATATCGCCGAGGACCTGGGGTATCCGCGCTACAGCGAGTTTTGGACCTGGGACAAGCGGGTGAAGATCTATATCTATCCGGACAAGGCTTCTTTCACCAAATCGACCAGCCAGCCCGAGTGGTCCGAGGGGATGGCCGATTACGCCAAGAAGCAAATAGTCAGCTATGCCTGGAGCCAGGGTTTCCAGGATGCGCTCCTGCCTCATGAGATGGCGCATCTGATCTTCCGGGACTTCGTCGGGTTCAAGGGCGAGATCCCGCTGTGGCTGGACGAAGGGGTCGCCCAGTGGGCCGAGGAGTTCAAGCGCGACTCGATCAAGCAGATCGTCAAGCGTGCCTACCAGGAGGACGCGATGATCTCGCTGGATGACATGATGAAGCTGGACGTGCGCAAGGTCAGTAACCAGAACAAGCTCTTCGTGCGCCTGAACCGGACCCGGGAGGGAGAAGAGGGGGTGCTCTTCCTCGACGGGGAGCGCCTGGTCAATATCTACTACATGCAGTCGGTGGCGCTCGTCGGGTTCCTGATCGAGCGTTACGGCTCTGACCGTTTCGCCGAGCTGTGCCGGCAGTTGCGCGACGGCAAGGTTATCGAAGAGGCGTTGCGTTTCGCCTATCCCTCCAAGATCGGCTCGCTTCCGGAACTGGAGACGGAATGGCGCAAGTACATTGAAGGACTGTAACGGAAAAACCGACAACGGAGGGGTATTATGCGCAGGAATCGGCTCGTGCGGGGCTTTACGCTGATAGAACTGATGCTGGTGGTGGTGATCATCGGCGCGCTCGTGGCGATGGTGATGCCGCGGCTGGCCGGCCGTTCCGAGCAGGCGCGCGCGACCGCGGCCGAAGCCGACATCCGCGCCAACATCGCCACCGCCCTGAAGCTCTATGAGCTGGATAACGGCAATTACCCGACCAGCTCCGAAGGCCTCAATGCCCTTCTGGTGAAACCTTCCAGCGCCCAAAACTGGCACGGCCCGTACCTGGAGAAAAAACCGCTTGATCCCTGGGGCCGCGAGTACAAGTACCAGTGTCCCGGAGAGCGCCGTCCGGCGGATTACGATCTCTCCTCTCTGGGCAAGGACGGCGTTGAAAGCACCGATGACATCAAGAACTGGGATTGAGCCCGGCGTCTGCCGGCGCGCCCGCGGGAGACGTTCTTTCACCTTCGTCGAGGTAATGGCGACGGCAGCGGTGCTGGCTTTGGGAAGCGTTCTGCTGGCGCGGGCGTTCCTGGTGTCCCTCAATGCCTACGGGTATTATCAAACTTCCCTGGAGGTTACCCCCTGGATCGAAGCCAAACTCTGGGAGCTCCAGAACAGCCTCGTTCGTTCCAACTCCCTTTCCGGCGTCCCCCTGGCAGGCGAATTCATGCACAAGGGTGTGCGTTTCGAATGGGAGGCCTCTGCCTCAAAGGCCGATTCGCAAGACAAGATCTTCGATCTCTACCGCCTGCGCGTATCCCTTGCCTGGAAAGCGGGCAGGGGCGGGCAGATCACGAATGAAAGTTATGCGCTCTATCGCTACCCCTAGACGCCGTGGCGTCACGCTCATCGAGTTGATCATGGTTTCGGCGCTGATGGCCCTGATTGCCTTTGCTCTGTACGCCCAGATCAGCGGAGGCACGCGGGTGTTTCGTGCGGTACGCGCAGAGTCGCCGCAGGAGGATATCGTTATCTTCCTGGAGCGCTTCAGTAGCGAGGTAAGAAGCGCCTTTGTCTACGCGGGGGTACCGTTGGAAGGGGATAGGGAACATTTTTCCGCTCCGTCGCTTCTGGGCGAGGCGCGCATCGGCGCCTGCGTGTACCGGTACAACCGGGATCTGCGCGCCCTTGAGCGGGCGCAACTGGATTATTCGGCGCTCTACCGCCGGGCTGAGCCGTCGGTGACGCACCGGCTCGGCGGCATCTCTGCCTGTAGTTTCTGGTATTATCTGCAGGACCCCAAAACGCGCGAGTTCGAATGGGTGGAAGAGATCCCGCAAGGGCGCATTCCCCTGGCGGTGCGCGTCTCGTTCGAATATGTGCAGGATGAGGCGGCCCGCATTATCGTCAAAACCGCCGATATCATGGCGGCGCCGCAGACGCCGGAAGGCGGGTGAGGTTTTAAAAGAAAAGGAGTTCACTTTTAAGGGAATTGAATTATAATAGAGACGTTTTCCATTTTGTTCGGGACAGTGTCCCTAAGCTATCCTGGACAGTGTCTCTTTCCAGGGGCAGGGGACTCATAAATGCGGGGCGAGAAACAAACCGAGCCCGGTTATTGCGGAGTACAAGACAACACGATATGAGCCGTTCGCGCGCGAGCATACTGATTCTTTCGCTCTGGTCTCTCTGTTTCATGAGCACCATCGCCGTCATTACCGGCGGCTTGATACGCCAAAAGGCCCAGAGCATCAAACGTCTGGAAGAGCGCCAGCGGTTGCGCCCCATAGCCGAGGCAGGCATCACCCGCGCCCGGGCGCTCCTGGCAAAGCGACCCGCGCAGGCGTACTGTGCCCTCAGCGACGAGCTGTTTAACAGCCAGGCGCTGTTTCGCCGGCAGCGGCTCGGCGAAGGCTCGTATTCGCTCGTCGGCGAAGCGCTCCAGGGAGTAGCCGTTTGCTACGGCCTCGTCGATGAGAACCGCAAGATCAACATCAACCTCGCCGACGCGTCGGTTTTGCGCCGGCTGATGACGGTGGTCCTGGGCAGCGACGAAATGGAGGCGCAGGAGCTGGCCGCTTCGATCATCGATTGGCGGGACCAAGACAGCCAGCTGTCGATCCCGATAGGCAGCGCCGAGACTTCTCATTATGAGGGGCTGGCCCAGCCGTATGCGGCTAAAGATGCGCCATTGCAGCGGCCCGAAGAGCTTCTTCTGGTGAAGGGAGTCTCCCCGGATGTTTTCCGCAAGCTCCTGCCGTTCGTCACCGTCTACGGCGACGGAACGGTCAACATCAATACCTGTTCCGCGACGGTGTTGAGGGCGCTGGGAGTGGATGAGGAGCTGGCGGAGAAAGTGATGCGCTTTCGCCGCGGCGAGGACGGCATCGAAGGGACCGAGGACGACGGTTTGTTCGAATCGGTCAGCGGCGTCGCCGAACGGGTCTCTGCGGTCGCGCAGTTGGTTCCGCAGGAGAGCGCGCTGCTGGCGACGGTCGCCGGCAGGTATCTGGGGGTGAGCGCGCAGTATTTCAGCGCCGAAAGCCGAGCGCAGCTGCCCGGCCGCGCGGAGGCGTTTCGGGCGCGCGCGGTTTTTGACATGGCCGGCACCGTGGTTTGCTGGCAGGAGTCCTGATGAAAGTCCCGATACCGTTGGATCCCCGGTCGCTTCTGCCGTTCAAGCGCGCGGGGGAGGATCTTATGGTGGGGATCGATTTCAGTTCCCACACGCTGCGCTTCCTGACCCTGCGCGTTTCCCCGCATAAGGTGGAGGTGACGCGACTGGTCAACCGGCCGATCGGCGGTCTCTCCGACGAGGAAATCGCCAAGACGATCCGCGCTGCGGCGGCGGAATTAAAGCTGGCCAATGCCACCGTCATCGACGTGCTTGCCTCCAGCCTCGTCATCACCAAAAACATCGAGATCCCCTCGACGAACCCCTCGGAGATCAAGGAGATCATCGGGCTGCAGGCGGGGCGCCATACCCCGTATTCGCGCGAAGAGATCATCGTCGATTATATCGATATCGGCACGTTCAAGCGCAGCTATACCAAGATCCTTCTGGTGATCATCGCCCGGCATCTGGTCAAGCGGCATTTCGAGGTGCTGGAGCGCGCGGGACTGAAGCTGGAGCAGGTGCACCTTGCGGTCGAAGGCGTCTCCTGGGCGATTCCGAACCTCCTGAAGATCGACTGCAAGGATGCGCCGCTGGGATTTTTGCATATCGACGAGCAGAGCACGGATTTCGCCGTGGTCCTGGATGCCAAGCCGCTTTTCATCCGCAGCATCCCCATCGGCATACAGCAGCTCCTGGACGACCCGGTCCAGGTGCCGCCGAAATTCGCCGAAGAGGTTAAGAGCTCCCTGGAGTCCTATCAGGGCGAGGACATCGAGCGGCCAGTTCAGGCGGTCCTGGTGACCGGGGCGGTCGAGGAGCTCAAGAACCTGACCGCCGTGATGGCCGAGCGGGTGCACGTGCCGGTGCGCTCGGTTTCGTATGCGCGCAGCGTCACGTTCGGCAACGAGGCGTTCAATCGCGCCGGCCTTATTCCCCAGGTTTCGTTCCTGGGGGTGATCTCCTGTGTCTGCGCCTCCCGGCAGATGCGCCTGAACTTGATCCCCGAAGAGGTGCGCCTGCGCAAAGCATTGGAGGAGCGGGGTAGGGAGCTGATGAAGGCGGGGATCCTGTGCCTGAGCGTCTTCGTGCTCATCTTTTGCATCCTGCTGGCCAAGATCGTCTTTTCCAACGCCTACCTGAAGCGCCTGGGGGATAAGTACCAGCCCCTGATGCAGGAGGCCTCGCAGTTGGACCAGTCCTTCGGCAGGCTCTCCTTTATCCGCAACTACCTGATGAAACGCGGGCTTTCCGTCGAGGTCCTGCGCGAGCTGCACTCGCTCGTCAACGACGACATCCGCCTCAGCGATATCCGCCTCGACGAACAGGGCCGCTGCACGATCCGCGGCTCCGCCGAGTCGATGTCGGTGGTTTTCTCGCTCATGGAAGACATGGAAAAATCGCGCTTTTTCGATGAGGTCAAGACCAAGTACACCACCAAACGGCGGGAGGGTTCGCGCGACGTGACGGATTTCGAGATCGTCAGCCTTACCCGTCGGGGGCTCTAAACGGATGCTTAAGCAATTGCGGGGATTCTCCAAGACCTTCAGCACCCTCTCCCGGCGGGAGAAGCTGGTGCTGTACGCGGCGGTGGGGGCGGTATCGTTCACGCTGCTGGACCGCCTGATCGTCTATCCGATCTACACGCGGATGCGCCAGGTCCAGACCCAGATCCGGGACCGGGAGAACGAGATCGTGCGCAACATGCGCATCCTCTCCAAAAAGGAGCGCATCAACGCGGACGTGGAGCGCTACATCGCCTACCTGCGCGCCGCTGAAGACCGTTCCGTCGACATGACCGCGGTCCTCAAATCCATCGAGGAGCTCGCCCAGAAGAGCGAGCTTTCGGTCGTCGATATGAAGCCGGCGGGCATCAAAGAGAACGAGAAAGAGAAGACCAAGAAATACGTCGTCAACTTGAACGGCGAAGGCGAGATGTCCCAGATCGTCGATTTCATGTACCGGGTGGAGAATTCAGCAGACCTTTTGACTATCGAGCGGGTGCAGATCAGCCCGAAATCGCGCGAGTCCAGCGTCGCGCAGTGCGCGTTCATGATCTCGCGCATGTTCATGGACGCGGCTAATCCGTAAGGAGGCAGGAGATGAGAACGATACTGGCCCTGGTGACGGCGGTTGCCTTGTGGGGGGGGAGCGCTTCGGCGGTGGAGCCGGCGAAGGCGACGGCGCTGCGCGCGTCGCTCTTTGACACTGCGCAGAAGGCCAAGGTGCTCATGGCCAAGAACGCCCCGGATTACCTGATGCTGATGAGCCTGTTCGATTCGGGGATACTGGCGACGACTTCTCTCGACGGGTATTTCCACGTTTTGGGGGTTTTTGAGTCTTTCCCGGGCGCCGGGACGAACACGGCCGCAATCGATTTCCTCTCTTCGTGGCTCTCCCAGATGAAACGCACCAACGATTTGGCCCTGAACAACCTGCGTCTTTTCCCGGAGCCGATCGCCGCCACCTCCAAGGAGCAGCTGGGGCTGGTGCGCGGCGTCTTCACGGAGTACGGCCTTTTTATCGACGAGGAGATGCGCAAGATCGAGGCGCTCAAGGCAAAGGCCAAAGGCCGCGGGAAGACCGTCCCTAAGGATAAGGCGAAGCGCTAAAGCCGTTGCCGCAGCTTTGGTATGGTCAAGACAAAGATCATCGGTACCCTCGGGCCGGCGAGCAGCACCGGCGCCGTCTTGCGTAAGCTCATGCGCGCCGGGATCGACGTCGTGCGCCTCAACTGTTCGCACGGCACCCCCGCCGAGCATCGCGCGCGCATCCGTATCGTTCGCGCCCTCAACCGCGCCTGCCGGCGCCATATACGCATCCTCCTGGATCTGGAAGGCTACCGCATCCGCGTGGGCGCGCTTCCCGGTTCCCGCCCGCTCCCCCTCAAGAAAGACCAGCTGATCCTCCTCTCTCGTACGCCGCGCGCCTGCGTTCATACGGTCGTGCCGTTCGACTACGAAGGCGCCTTGGCCGACATCCCGGCCGGAGCGGATATCTTCATCGACGACGGGACGATCGCCTTGCGCGTCGTCTCCCGCTCCCGCAGCAGCGTCAAGGCGCGCGTCGTCGTCCCGGGTATCCTGAAGGAGCGCAAGGGGATCAACATCCCCCAGGCCGCCCTGCGTTTCCGGGGCCTCAAGCCCAAAGACGCCCGGGATATCGCTTTCGGCCTCAGCGAAGGGGTTGATTTCATCGCCCAGTCTTTCGTGCGCAGCGCCTCGGATATGCGCGTGGTGCGCGATGCCCTGCGCCCGGCGCGCGCGCAGCCGCGGCTCATCGCCAAGATCGAGAACCGCCAGGGGATAGAGCGGGTCGATGAGATCCTGCGCGAAAGCGACGGGATAATGATCGCGCGGGGAGATCTGGGAGTGTCTTTGCCGATCTATGAGATCCCGCTGCAGCAGAAATTGCTCATCCGCGCCGCCAAAGGCGCCGGCAAGATTGCCATCACCGCCACGCAGATGCTGGAGAGCATGACCGAGCAGCTGCGTCCCACCCGCGCCGAGGCGACCGATGTCGCCAACGCGGTCCTCGACGGCTCGGATTACCTGATGCTCTCGGCCGAGACTGCCGTCGGCAAACATCCCGTCGAGGCGGTGGCGACGATGAACCGGATCATCGCATTCACGGAGAAGGCCGTCTCCGGCGGCCTCCTGGGAGGGGGGCGGTGAAATATTCGGTCACCGTCAAGCCCCGCGCCCGCGTTGATTCCGTCGAGGTCCTGGGGCAGGCGCAGCTGTCGGTGCGCGTGCGCCAGCCGGCGCACGAGGGCCGGGCCAACGAAGAGCTCCTCAGGCTCTTAAGCGCCTATTTCGGCGTTCCCCGCAGCGCCGTGCGCATACTGCGCGGCCTCTCTTCCCGCCGCAAGATCGTCGAGGTCATCAGCCCGTGAAGGTTCTTGTCAGTTGCGGCTCGAAATTCCATTCCGATCACCTTGCCCGGCAGTTGCAGGAGCGCGGGCTCCTGTACCGTTTGGTCACGGCGCATCCGTTTTGGGCCTACCGCCGCGAGCGCATCGACCGGGATAAAACGGTTTTTCTTTTTCCTATTTTCGCCGCCGCTGCCTTGCTCGGTCGCCTGCTGAACCGGCTGCTTCCTGCGCTGGCGCGCTCCCTGGAGTGGTGGGCTGCCGCAACGTTCGACTGGCTGGTGAGCTTCCGGGTCGGGAACGCCGATTGCGGGATACTCTGGGCCTGGACCGGCTGGTACACGCTGCGCCGACTCCAGCGCAAAGGGGGCATTGCCGTTATCGAAGAGGTGGGGACCTTCAACCGCTACCAGGAGGATCTGTTGCGGCAGGAGTACCGGCGCCTGGGATTGGCCTTCACCGCTACCGTTCATCCGCGCATCCTGGAGCGCGAAGAGCGGGAATGCCGCCAGGCCGACTACATCTTCTGCCCGAGCGACTACGTCGCCGCATCCTTTGAAGCGTACGGCATCCCGCGCGCCAAGATCATCGTCAATCCCTACGGGGTTGACCTGGGGCTTTTCAAGCCCGGCACCCGGCCGGACGGCGCCTTTCGCATCCTCTGCGCCGGTTCGGTGGGCGTGCGCAAAGGCCAGGTGTATCTCTTCGAGGCCCTCGCAGGGCTGGGCCGGCAACGCCCCGAGTGTATGCTTATCGGCCGCGTCGAGCCGGCCTTCCGGGCGGTCTTTGAGCGGTACCGCCATCTGGTGCGGCATGTGGAATCCGTCCCGCACGCCCGCATGCCTGCGCATTACGCCCAGGCGTCGTGTTTTGTCTTCCCGTCGCTGGATGAGGGGATGGCCTACGTCATCCTGGAGGCGATGGCCTGCGGCCTGCCCGTCGTGACGACCGCCCATGCCGGGGTGTCGGGTATCGTGCGCGACGGGAGGGAAGGTTTCATCGTGCCGGTGCGTGACAGCGGCGCCCTGAGGGAAAAGATCGATTTCTTCCTGAACCACCCGCAGGAGTGCTCGCGCATGGGAGAGGCTGCGCGGGAGCGGGCGCAGGAATTTGGCTGGGAGCGCTACGGTGAGCGGCTCGCGCGGATCCTGGCGACGCTGCGGCCGCGCGCCGGGGGAGGCGCATGAGCAAAAAGGTATGCATCATTACGACGAATTATGCTTCCTCCAACCCGCGCAGCTTGCGCGAGGCAGATGCCCTGCACGGGGCCGGGTTTCAAGTCCGGTTTGTCTTCACCCAGGGGCAGCTTGAAAACGTCCGCGTCTTCGACGAGCGGGTTTTAAAAAACAAACCGTGGAGCCGGGAAGCCGTCGGGTGGTCAGACCGCCGGGCGGCGGAGCGGTTGCTCTTTCATTATTCGAGGGCGCGGGCGTTTTTGGCCGACCGGTTACCGGCGGGCTGGTGGTTCAACGGTTTCCCCGCGGCTGCCGCCGAATCGCGGGTGTACGCCGAGCTGGCGCGCCTGGCGGCGCGCGAGAGGGCGGATCTTTATATCGGCCATTATCCGGCGGGGCTGGCGGCGGCGGCGTCTGCGGCGCAAAGATGGCAGAGCCGCTACGCCTATGATTTCGAGGACCTCCATGCGTATGAGCAGCCGGATACGCCCGCGGGAAGGCATAAGACCGCGCGGATCCACAACATCCACCGCCGCTTTTTGGGTGCGTGCAGTTACGTCAGCGTCTCCTCCGAATTGTTCGCGCCGCCCCTGGCGCAGTTGTATGGGATCGCCAGGCCGGTTGTTTTACATAATGTCTTTTCGCTGCGCGAGCGGCCGGTGGAGCCTTTTGCGGCACAAGACCGCACGGATAGCCGGCTGTCGCTCTACTGGTTTTCGCAGACCGTCGGTACCGACCGGGGATTGGTCGAAGCCATCCAGGCAGCCGCCGCTTTCCCGCAGCAGGTGCAGCTGCATATCCGCGGGGCGCTGACCGAGCGGGTGCGCCGCAGCCTCTTGGGCGCGGCAGGCACGCCCCAGGGTATGCCGAACGTTTTCTTCCACGACTGGGTCGCTCCCGATGAGTTGCTCGCGCGGGCCGCGGAGCACGACGTCGGCCTTGCCCTGGAGCAGCGCGATTTAAAGAGCAGGGAGCTGGCGATGTCCAACAAGCTGTTCCTGTATTTTCTCGCCGGCATGGCGGTGGTTGCGACCGATACCCCGGGGCAGCGCGCCATACTCGACCAGAGCCCGCATGCAGGGTTTCTTTATTCCGGCGGGCAGCGGCAGGCGCTGACGGATATCATCGGAAGGTTTCTTCGTCAGCCGGGGTTGCTGCAGGAATGTAAGAAAGCCGCGCTGCAGGCGGGGCTGGACCGCTGGAATTGGGAGAAAGAGAGTGCGGCGCTGGTGGAGGCGGTGTCGCGGTCGGTTGTTTAGTTGAGAGTTGGAAGTGAGGAGTTGGGATGAGCTCCTCATTTAACTTGTGTCTGGTGTCCTGTGTCTTGTGTCAAGGCTATGACTGAACGAAAAAGGCTTGTTCTCGTCGCACCGCAATTCCCCCCGTGCAACCTCACGGCCTCCCACCGCTGCCGGTATCTGGCGACGGGGCTGGCGGCGTGCGGCTGGGAGGTGACGGTCCTGACGGTGGAGCCTCATTTTTACGAAGAGCCGCCGGATGAAGGGTTGCTGCAGCTGATTTCCCCTGCGGTCAAGGTCAGGCGGACAAAGGCATTGCGGGTCGGTAAACTGCGCTTGATCGGCGATATCGGCCTGCGTTCCTTCTGGTGGCAGTACTGCGCGCTGGCGGATATGGCCAAGCGCAGGCAAATCGACCTGGTCTATATCCCGATCCCGCCGAATTACTCG
>CAZOGI010000021.1:0-30688 GCA_964579435.1 uncultured Planctomycetales bacterium | reverse complement strand
AGGTGATTATCGGTTCGGGCGGAGCCCCGGTCTACATCTTCGACGGCGCGTATAACGCCAATTACCCGGGCGATTATGCGGTCGCGGACCTGTATCATGACAGCGATCCTGTGGCGTGGATCGACCAGCATATCGCGTATGCGGTAGTCACGGTTGCCGACAACGCGGAGTGGCTCAAGATATACGGTACCACCTCTTTGACAGCCGACAACTGGGGGCTTCTGTACCAGATGGTCGCGGGCGGGGATCTGGTGACCGATACCAACGCGGTGAACGGCAATATTACGGTTGAGTCGGGGATTACCTTTAACCAGACCTTCGATGCGACTTTCACCGGTGTGGTGAGCGGCCCGGGCACGCTGACCAAGGCCGGTAACAGTACGCTCACCTTGAGCGCCGATAACACGCTGACCGGCGCCACGACGGTCAGCGGAGGCGCGCTTATTATCACCGGCGCCAGTTCTTCGACCAATGTCCTGGTCAGCGCCGGCAGCGGATTCGGCGGCACCGGCACGGTCAAGAGCCTGACCAATTACGGAACGGTCCGTCCGGGTAATTCGATCGGCACCCTCAACTTAAACGGTGGCGCCTACTCCCAGTCTTCATCCGGCGTGTTGGAGATCGAGGTGGCGTCGGTTTCCAGCTACGACAAGATTGTCGGGTGCTCCAACGCCCAGCTGTCGGGCACGCTCAAAACGATCACGACCGGTTCGTATGCGGTCGGGGATACGCTCAGCGGCGTCATCGAGACCTCAGGAGCCGTGACGGGTAGTTTTGCGGCGCTGGAGACGGCGATCACGCCGACTATCGTCTGGAAACCGCAGGTCAACGGCTCAAATCTCGATCTGATCGTGACCCGCGATTACAACAACGAGGTGTTGCGCGCTACGCTCACCGAGAGCCAGAAGCAGGTTGCGGCGGCGGTGCAGACCCTTTTCTCGCAGCCGGGAGCGGATGCGGCCGCGGTCAAGGCCGCGATCGATAATCTCGATACCGCCCAAAAGGTCGCCGACGCCTATTCGCAGTTATCCGCCGAAAAACTGGGGGGGATTCCCGATCTTTCGTTTTCCGCTTCGGGCGTTCAGCTTTCCAATGTCAACAGCCATTTCGCTGCGCTGCGCTCGGGCAGGGGAGAGCGGTTTGCCTTTAACCCGCTCAGCGGTTCTTTCAACGCTCAGATAGACCGTGTCCTGCTTGCCTATAACGGCGACGACTGGGCAAAATTCCTTCCGCAGGATGCCGCGCGGCTGCAGAAGGACGCACGGTGGCAAATTTTCCTCAATGGCCACGGCGATTTCGCCGATCAGCAGACGTCGTCGGTGATGGCCGGTTACCAGTATTCGTCCGGCGCGCTCACTGGCGGCCTTGACTACCTGCTGGCAAAGGGGCTGGTGGCGGGGATGCATGGCGGTTACACCCGTACGGTCTCGGTTATGGGCGGTTCAGGCGGAGAGATCGAAGTCGATTCGGCTTCCTGCGGGCTGCACCTGGCTTATTCCGGGGGGCCGTTTTACCTGACCGGGGTTGCCGATTATGCGGCAAACTTTTACCGGACCGAACGGATCATCGAAATCGGTGAGTTGAAGAGACAGGCTGATTCCGACACCTGCGGCAAACAATGGAGTGCCGGGGTGACCGGCGGGTACGATTTTTCCTTCCGGTCGGTCGCGACCGGCCCGTTTGCGAGCCTTCGGTATTCGCGGTTCGTGATGGATGATTTCACCGAAGAAGGTGCCGGATCGCTGAATCTTGCGGTTGCGGACCAGCGGGATGAGTCGCTGCAGCTGGGGATCGGCTGGCGCGTTGAATGGGGGATACGGGCCGGCAAGAAGACCTTTCTGCCGCGGCTGCAGGCTTCCTACCAATTCGAGTGCGCCGATGAGAGCCGTTTGATCGATGCCCGTCTTGCGCAGGGCAGCGATTCTTTGCAGGCAGAGATAGGTAGGCCCGGGGGCGACGATTTTATGCTCTTCGGCTGCGGTATCGGGATGGCTTTAAACGATTCGATGTCGGTGGATGTGGGATACGAGATGCAGCCCCAACAGCATGGTTTTTCCGCCCAAAGTGTCAACGGCCGCCTGAGTATTGCTTTTTAGCAAGTGCAGGATGATTGTAAAGATGAAAGTGGTACTGGTCCGCCCTTTCAGCAAGAATATGTACACTTTTATGCCGCCCCTGGGTTTGGGGTATCTTGCTTCTACCTTGAAGCGCGGCGGCCACGCCGTATTACTGTATGAAGCTGCCCGGGACCGTCGTTCTTCGCCGGCTCATTTTGAAGAGTACCTGCGTACGCATAACCCCGACATGGTCGGCGTGCAGCTTTATTCGGTTGACCTCGATGTCACCAGGCAATACCTGGAGCTCTCCAGGAAGGTCAACCCCCGTATTTTCACTGTGGCGGGTGGTCCGCATCCGTCCGCTCTCCCTGAGGAGACGATGCTTTTTTACGGGCAACAGCTGCTTGATTTCGTCATTGCCGGAGAGGCCGAGTACGGACTTTTGCAGCTTGCCAATGCGCTGGCGCAGGGAAGCAGGGTTTTCGATGACATTGCCGGCTTGGTTTGGTTTGATGAAAAAAAAGTTTTGCGAAAAAACGCAAGACAAACCATAGAGAATCTCGATGAGCTGCCGTGGCCGGATTGGGAGCTCCTCGATCCCCGCGCTTACCCCGATGCACCCCTGGGAGGATTCGTGAAGGGGTTCCCGGTCGCTTATATTTCGATCAGCCGCGGCTGCCCCATGCATTGTACCTTTTGCGGCTCCCGGTGCATCTATGGGGATGGCTATCGGGTCAGGGGCATTGATTCGGTTATTGCCGAGATCCGGCATCTCATCGAAAGGTTTGGGATCAGGGAGATCTCTGTCCAGGACGACAATATCCTTTTCCGCAGGCAGCTCTTTATGGAGTTCTGCGCCAAGATCAAGCCGTTGCGCGTCGACTGGAGCTGCATCAACGGCATTCGGCTCGACTGCGTCGATGAGGAGATCGTGCGCATGATGAAAGAAGCCGGGTGCTACGCGGTGGGGGTCGGGATCGAGTCCGGTTCGCAGAAGATCCTGAACGATATGAGGAAGGGGTTGACCCTGCCGTTGATAAGAGAAAAGACAGACCTGCTCGCCCGCCACGGGATCTTCGTGCTGGGCCTCTTCATTATCGGATATCCGACCGAGACCCGGGAAGATATTCTGAAAACGATCGCGTTTGCCAAGTCGCTTAAACTCGACAAGGCGATGTTCGCCGGCTTCCTGCCGGTGCCGGGCAGCGACATTTTCAATGAACTTCGTTCTTCCGGACGGCTCACGGATTCCAACTTGAGCGAGATGTCGTATTTCCGCGTCACCGAAAGTTACACCCCGCATGTTCCCTCGAGGGAGCTCGAAGCGCTTTTGAAGAAGGCGATCCTTTCCTTTTATTTGCGTCCCGCCGTTTTCCTGCGTATGCTGATCCGCGCAGGATCTTTGCCGAATTTGTTCAACATCGCCCGCCGCTTTATCAAGAATTACCTCTTCAGTTCATAGTTACAGACGTTTTCCATTTTGTTCGGGGCACTGTCCGCTATAAAATGGAAAGCGTCTGTAGGGTTGTAGCGTTGTGCTTGACATAGGGTAGGGGGGTATGGTATACTTGAGATGGAAAGGAGAAAGGCCCATGGCACAGAATACGACTCACCAGGAGCAGATCCAGTTCCTGAAGAAGATCGAAGGGCAGGTACGGGGTATCCAGCGGATGATCGAGGAAGAACAATATTGCGTGGACATCATCACGCAGATCCATTCCGTGATCGGGGCGCTATCCCGCGTTGAGAACGAAATATTCAGAAAACACCTGAACGGGTGCGTGGTGAGCGCGCTCAAGGGAAAATCGGACCCTGAGAAGCAGAATAAGATCGAAGAGATAGTCGGGCTCATCGCGCGGTTCAGGAAAACGGGCTGAAGACGATGAAAAGGGCCTTTGTTATTTTTCTGGCGGGCGTACTCTCCGTCGGGCCGGCGCCGGTGTATGCCTTCGATGCGTTGGCCCTGGAGACGTTGCTTGAGGAAGCCCGGAGTAATAATCCGGATATTCGGGCTGCCCGCAAACGCTGGGAGGCGGCAGCGGCGCGTGTTCCCCTGGCCCGGGCACTGGACGATCCGGTCATCGGTTTCACGTTTGAGAAGGTGCCACGCGCAACGCTGAAGCTCGACAAATCAGGGCCGGATGAGCGGATGCTCTCCTTTTCCCAATTCCTCCCGTTCTTCGGAAAGCTCTCCCTAAAAGGCAAGATCGCTCTCGTCGAATCCCAGATGATTGCCGCAGAATACAAGGACAAAGAGCTTCAGGTCTGCTATGAGATCAAAAATGCCTATTTCGAGCTGTTCCTCAACGATAAGGAGGCTCGGCTGCAGCAGGAGAGCCTGAAGCTTCTGGAAAGTCTCGCGAAAATCGCCGAGACGGATTATTCCGTCGGTGATACGACCCAGGCACAGGTGTATAAGCTTCATGCGGAGATCGCCGAGCTGCAAACCGGGCTCTTGAATCTCGCCGAAGAAAATAAGGTGAGGCGGGCTCGCCTGAATACTCTCCTGAACCGGGATCCCGAAGGCGCATTGGGGCAATCCGATCTGAAGGAAGACATCGATTTTAAGGCCGATCTGCCCTCCCTCTATCAGTCTGCACTGGACAACCAGCCGGAGTTGCGGATTTTTTCATATGCCATAGAGAGAAACGAGCATGCAAAGACATTGGCCAAGAAAAGTTATTTCTCGGATGTCATGGCGAGCGTTGTCCAGAGAGGGATAACTTCGGGGAGCATCGGCCCCTGGGATCTGATGCTTTCCTTTACCGTGCCGCTCTGGTTCTGGACGAAGCAGCGCTATGAGGTTAAATCGGCGATCGCCAGCGTGGAAGAGGCGCAAGCCGCTTATCAGGCGATGCAAAACAAGGTCTCTTTAGAGATCAGGGAAGTGGTTTCCCGGATCGAGATTGCAAAAAACAAAGTCGTCTCGATCCAAAACAGCTTGATCCCGATCCTGGAAGGTTCGCTCGAAAGTTCCCTGGCCGCTTTTCGCTCGGGCAAAGGCGATTTCATGATCCTGTTGGACAGCCAGAGGACTCTCGTTGAAGCCCGGCGTACGTATTATCGAGAGCTGGTCGAGTATTATTCGAATCTGGCGGAGTTGGAGCGGGTCGTGGGAGTGCGGATTAGATAGAGAGGTGCCCTATGCGTACGTACACCGTGGTTCTGTTTGCGACGGTCCTGCTCTGCGGTAGTGTGACCGCAAACGTTTTTGCTCAGCGCCCCGAGCATCAGGCGCGGACCCAGATATATTATTGTCCGATGCATCCGTCCTATACGTCGGATAAACCGGGAGACTGCCCGATCTGCAATATGCGGCTGGTCAAGAAGGAAGAGCCTGCGGCTGCAGAAGATGGTGGGCGTACGGCTGCTGCAGGGCAAAGCGCCGGGGTTTTCATCAGCCCTGAGAAACAGCAACTCATCGGGGTAAAGACCGATAGAGCGGCCTTGCGGCCGCTGACCAAAACGGTCAGGACCGTCGGGCGTGTTGCTTTTGACCCCGAACTGTATAAGGCGCAGCAGGAATATGTCGAGGCGCTCAATACGCGCGAGCGCGTTCAGCGATCCGCTCAGGAGGCGGTTGTCAGAAGGGCAGAGTCGCTGGTTGAGGCAGCGGCGTTGAAGCTGAAGCTCATGGGGCTGGACGGCAAACAGATCGAGGCATTGCGGAATGAGAAATCAGGCGACCGGTCCTTGTTGCTGTCTGAAGGGGATTCCGCGTATACCTGGGTGTACGCGACGATCTACGAGTATGAGATGGAATGGGTCAGACCCGGGCAGAGAGCGGTTGTGACTGCCGCAGCGTTGCCGGGGAAAGAGTTTACGGGGGAAGTGGTGGCTATCGATCCGGTCGTGGATGCCTTGACCAGGAGCGTGCGCGCGCGGATCAAGACCGGCAATCCGGCAGGGCTCCTGAAGCCGGATATGTACGTGGATGTCGCGATCTCCTGCGATCAGGGTGTGCATCTGGCGGTGCCGAAAGATGCGATCCTCGATTCCGGCGTGCACCAGACCGTCTTTTTGGCGCAAGGCGCGGGGCGTTTCAGGCCGGTGCGGGTCAGGACCGGGTTGACCACGCAGGAGTATGTGCAGATCCTGGAGGGCGTTCGCGAAGGGGAGGAGATCGTGGTTTCGGGGAATTTTCTCATTGATTCGGAGAGCAAGTTGCAATCCGCCCTTGAAGGCGCAGGAGAGGACCCACAAGGGCAGCACCGCCATGAATAGAAGGATAGACGATGAGAACGCTGGTTGAGAGGCTCATAGAATACTGCGCGAGAAACAAGTTTCTCGTTTTTGTCCTCGTCGGTGCGGCGGCACTGGGCGGGTGGCTCGCCCTGCGGCATCTGGCGCTTGACGCGATCCCCGATCTCTCCGATACCCAGGTCATCATCTATTCCCGCTGGGACCGTTCTCCTGATATCATCGAAGATCAGGTGACCTATCCGATCGTAACGTCCCTCCTGGGGGCTCCCCGGGTCAAGGCAGTGCGGGGATTCTCCGATTTCGGGTTTTCTTTCGTCTATGTCATTTTCCAGGACAATACCGATATTTACTGGGCGCGTTCGCGGACGCTGGAGTATCTTTCGAAAATTACGCCGGGTCTGCCCGAAGGGGTTCGCGTGGAGCTGGGGCCTGACGCCAGCGGCGTGGGATGGGTATTTCAGTACGCTCTGGTTGATGAGACCGGGAAGCATTCTTTAGCTGACCTGAGGACATTCCAGGATTGGTATCTTCGGTATCACCTGCAGAGCGTTCCCGGGGTTGCCGAGGTTGCTGCGATCGGCGGATTCGTGCGCCAATACCAGGTGAACGTCGATCCGAACAAGCTGCTTGCCTACAATATCCCCATCACGAAGGTACTCGAGGCGATCCGTAAAGGCAATAACGACGTCGGCGGTCGTCTGCTGGAGCTTTCCGGTGCCGAATATATGGTGCGCGGCAGGGGGTATGCGCGCTCCAGGGGGGATATCGAGGAGATCGTGGTCGGGATTCAGAAGGAGACCGGCACACCGGTGTTGGTCCGCAATATTGCCACGGTCGTCCTGGGGCCGCAGATGCGCAGGGGGGTTGCGGATTTGGACGGGAAGGGCGATGTGGTGGGCGGTATCGTGGTCATGCGCCAGGGGGAGAGCGCCCTGCGCGTTATCGACAGGGTCAAGGAAAAGATCAGGGATATCGAGCCGTCCTTGCCCGATGGGGTCAGGATCGTCACGACCTACGACCGCACCGAGCTCATCCGTGATTCGATCGGTACCGTCAAGGAAGTGCTCATCGAGGATTTCCTTATCGTTGCCTTGATACTCGTATTCTTTCTCCTGCACATTCCTTCGTCCATTATGCCCATTATTATCCTGCCGATAGGCGCCTTGGTCGCTTTCATCCCGATGCTTGGCATGCGTCTGACCGTCAATATCATGTCGATCATGGGTATCATCCTGGCGATCGGCGATATGGTCGATGTCGGGGTGGTTTTGGTCGAGAACGTGCATGCAAAGCTCTCTGAGCTCTCGACGGGAAAAATCAGCGGCAGCCGCCCGGAGATCATGATCGAGGCGATGAAGGAGGTGGGGCCGCCGATATTCTCGTCCCTGATGGTGACGGTCGTCGGTTTTGTCCCTCTCTTTGGCCTCGTTGAGCAGGAGGGGAGGCTCTTTCGTCCCCTGGCCGCAACGCAGATCTTCACCGTCTTTTGCGGCGCGGTGCTTTCGGTGACGCTCGTGCCTGCGTTGATCATGCTCTTCCTGCGCACGAGCAAGCCCCGTTCCCCGGATTCGCATTTCGCGACCCGGTTGCTGGCGAAACTTCATCGCCGGGTACTGGGGTGGGTGTTGCGGCGCAGAAAGCTCACCCTGGCGATGGTGCTGTTAATTATGCTGGCGACGGTGCCTGTTTTTCTGAAGACCGGGACGGAATTCATGCCCCCGCTTTATGAGGGGAGCATCCTGTATATGCCCACGACCATGCCGGGGATATCGGTCACCGAGGCGCAGAAATTGCTTCAGACCCAGGACAGGATTTTGAAGAGTTTTCCGGAGGTCGAGCGTGTTTTCGGTAAAGCCGGACGGGCGGAGACTTCGACGGATCCGGCGCCGTTTTCGATGATCGAGACGACGGTGATCCTTAAGCCCCGCAGCGCATGGAGGCGCGTGCCGGCGTTCGGGAAGTTCCTTGCCTTTATCAAGCGGCCGCTCACCTTCGATGAGTTGATTGCGCATCTGGATGCAGAAATGCGCTTGCCCGGCGTCCCGAATGCCTGGACCATGCCGAGAAAGGCGCGAATCGACATGTTGACGACGGGCGAGAGCACGACCGTGGGGATCAAGAACTTCGGCTACGAACTGCGGGAGATCGAAAGGACCGGAGAATCAATCGAGCGGGTGCTGCGGGGGATCGCGGGCACGCGCAGTGTTTACGCGGAGCGGACCTCAGGCGGCTATTTCGTCGACTTCGACCTCAAGCGCGAGCAGCTCGCGCGCTACGGCTTGTCGGTCGAGGATGCCGGGATGGTGATCATGTCGGCAATCGGCGGAGAAACAGTCACCACGACTATAGAAGGGAGGGAGCGGTATCCGGTCAACGTGCGCTACGCCCGGGAGTTCCGCGATGACCCGGAGAAGCTCAAGCGGGTGCTGGTACCGACTGCTTCCGGCGCCCAAATTCCCCTGGGGCAGATTGCGGAGATCAGGTTGAGCCTTGGGCCGGCGATGATTCGTGATGAAAACGGCCTCCTGAGCGGGTATGTGTATGTGGATGTTGCCGGCCGCGATATCGGAGGCTATGTGCGTGACGCTAAAGCTGCGGTCCGTGAGAAGGTCAAGCTGCCGCCGGGTTATGCCGTTACCTGGAGCGGGCAGTACGAATATATGGAGAGGGTGAAACAGAGATTGGGGCTCTTTATTCCGGTATCCCTCCTGGTCATATTCCTGTTGTATCATTTTAATTTCAAGTCCGTTGTTTCGACGCTTTTTATCATGCTCGCCATGCCCTTTACCGCCATCGGGGCGGTCTGGAGCATTCATCTCCTGGGGTTCAACAGGTCAATCGCCGTTTATGCGGGGATGATGGAGGTTGTTGGGATCGGAGCGGCGCTCTGTGCGCTGATTACTACTTTTATAACGAGCGAGTATGAGAAGCGGCGGCAGGCGGGGCGGTTACAAACCATCGAAGACGTCTTTGCGGCGATTACCGAAGGGGCGAACAGGTCATTGCGTCCGGTGTTGATGACCTGTTCTGCCGATATCCTCGGTTTGATCCCGGCGATGATCTCCACGGGCATTGGCGCGGAATTCCTGAAGCGCTATACCGCTCCGATCATCTTCGGACTGTTCAGCGCGGTGGTATTATCCCTGGTAGTCGTGCCGGTCCTCTATGCCGTCTGGAAAGGGGATTTCGGCATAAGGCAATATCCGTAGAGAAGGAATGGATAGCGTTTCTTGTAGAGCCGCATGCGTAACAGATATGCCCGGTAATCAGATTCAATCAGGAAAATCTTTTGTCGTTGGTTGCCTCTGGTGATAAGATGGTAACAGGCATGTTCGAGCAGAAATCGGGGTCCGTTCGGCATGGTGTCACCTCCTAGCCTGTTAGACGTAAAACGCAGATTTTTCTAACGCAAGAATATATTCGGGGACACTGTCCCGCTTGGGGAGGGGGCACTGCCCGCTATAGAATGGAAAGCGTCTGTAAGATTGTAAAATAAAATGAATTTGATCGATTTCGGGTTTCAGAATTCGAATCTTTTCATCCATATGCCGCTCTTCGACGAGATTTCGTATGCGGGGCAGGATGAGGATAAGGTCCGCCGGTATACCGCCGTGCGCGAAGGGCAGGCGTGTAACTTCCTGGTGCTTAATTTCATCCGGGGGGACGAAAAGATCCTCTGGGACGCCATTTCCGATTTCGTCAAGCGCAGCATCATCACCGCATCTTCCCGCGTACGCGGCGTGTTTATCTTTGACCTCCTGACTATCGACATCCATAAGGAGGTCAAGACCTTCGACCACGCAGAGCTTGCAGCCGTGATGGCCAATGTCGCCGGCACTTTAAAACCAGGCGGCGTCAAGATGGTCAAATACTCTTCGGTGTACGCTTTTTTGCAGAAGACCATCGACGCCGATTGGGGCAAGATCACCTTCTCGACCGCGGTCGACGTTTTCAGGGATAAACCGGATTATTTCGATCTTCTGATCAAGCAGCTCCTGCGCGGTTTTATCTTTCCGCCGGAGCCGGTTATCCTCCTGCTCAACGATCTCAGCCAGAACCCGGTTTTCGATCCGCAGAACACGACGCAGCAGGAGAGGATCAGGCAGGTTATGGCGAGGCTTATCCCCAATTCCATCGAGTTTATCCCCGAGGTGTATATCCAGGACAAGAACGGCGCGCGCGAGCTTCTCTCCGGATCGAACCTCTAAAGAGCCAAAGAACCAGCAAGGTTTTTTACTGCGTGCTATAATGAGGCAGTACGGAAAACGAAAGGCCGGTCACGCAAGCCTGAACGTGTCGAGGAGGCGGGTATGGAGAAAAGAGCGCAGGGTGGCGAATGGTTCGGCATGGAAGGGGAACGGTTTCGCTCTATCCTGGACGTAACCCCTTTCCCTCTGGCGGTCGTCGATGAGCAGGACAGCCGTATCCTCTTCTGGAATAAAGCTGCGCGGCTCCTCTTCGGGCATACCCCGCCCACGGTCGAAGAATGGTATCGGGCGGCCTATCCCGATCCGCATTACCGGGAGCAGGTGATCGCTCAATGGATGCCTGCCCTGGAGAAGGCGCGGCTCAGCGCCCAGGCGCATGACACCGGAGAATACCGGGTTACCTGCCAGGACGGCTCGGTGCGCATCTGCGAGCTTTACGCCGCATTCCTCCCGGGGAATCTCATCGTTACCTTCGTTGATATCAGCGCGCGCAAAAAAGCCGAGAACGAGGCGCGGGAGAACGCACAGCTTTATCGCGAGCTCGTCGAAAATGCAAACAGCGCCATCATCCGCTGGCGCAAGGACGGGAGCATCGTTTTCTTTAATGAATTCGCGCAGAAATTCTTCGGCTATGCGCTCGATGAGGTGATCGGCAAAGACATAAACATCCTGGTGCCCCGGCAAGAATCGACCGGTCGGGATCTGTCCACGCTGGTACAGGATATCCTCGTTTGTCCTGAGCGCTATATCAACAACATGAACGAGAACGTCTGCAAAGACGGGCGCAGGGTGTGGATGACCTGGACGAATAAGGCGATACTCGGCGAAAAGGGACAGGTAGAGGAGATACTGTGCATCGGCTCGGATATAACGGCACGCAAGCAGACTGCAGATTCGCTGCGTCAAAGCGAAGAAATGAATCGAAGCATTATAGACAATGTCGGGGTCGGGATCGCCGTGATCAGCCCGGAGATGAAGATTTTGTCTTTGAACAACCAGATGAAAAAATGGTTCCCCCGTATCGATCCCGGCCAGGAACCGGTCTGTTACCGCGCTTTCAATAATCCTCCCCGGGAGGATGTCTGTGCGTACTGTCCGACCGCAAAAACGTTGCAAGACGGGTTGGTACACGAAGATATGACGGAGACGCCCGTTGACGGAGGGGTGGTTAATTACCGTATAATCTCTTCCCCGATAAAAGACGAAAACGGCAAGATCGTCGCAGCGATCGAGATGGTGGACGACATTAGTGAGCGCCGGAAAATGGAAAGGGAATCGCAAAAGCATTTAGAGGAAATGGAAATTTTTTACAAGGCGAGCATCGGCAGGGAATCCCGGATCCTTGAGCTAAAAAAAGAGATCGAGCGGCTCAAGGCGCAGCTGGCAAATCGATAACGCGAGGAGTCGGGTGGATTTTCATCTGAAGGCGGAATTCATAGAATTGGATAACCTGCTGAAAGCGGCGGGGCTTGCCGCAACCGGCGCTGAGGCGAAACAGATGGTCCTCTCGGGGAGCATAAAGATAAACGGGCAGGCCGAGACACGGATCCGCCGTAAGCTGCGCGCAGGCGATCTCGTCGAATGCGGGCAGCATCAGATCCGGGTCATTGCCTGATGCCGGGACTATGACGCAGCCTGTCGTTTACGACCTGGGTGTTCAGCCGATAGCGGCGCTCATGGAGGAACGGGGGCTTAAGCCGCATGACCTGGTGCGCCATTCCAGCGAGCAGCTTACGCACAAAATGGTCGGCCGGGCGGTCAAAGGCAGGCGGCTTACCCTGCGCGTCAAGCGCAAGGTCCTGGATGCTCTGAACAGAGCCGCCGGGCGGGAGTATGCTTTGACCGATCTTTTTAACTATTGAGCGCTCCGGCGATGAAGATCGTTCTCTCGTCCATATGCCTGGAAACAGGAACCGATATCCAGCTTGCGCTGTATTATCTGAAGGCATATCTTCTCACGAAGTATCCGTCAGCCGACGTCACGATCCGCGTTTTCAACGAAAAACAGAGTTCCTCGGCAATTGTCGGGGAAATTGCCGCCCTTGCGCCGGATCTGGTCGGGTTTTCCTGTTATCTCTGGAATATCGGCAAGACGCTGCGCATCTGCCGGTTATTGAAACAACCGTTTCCACGCGTCAAGATCGTGCTGGGCGGACCGGAGGTGAGTTCCCGCGCCCAGGAGCTCCTGGAGCGGGAAGGGGCGCTCGATAGTATCGTGCGGGGTGAGGGCGAGGAGAGTTTTGCGGAATTGGTTTCCCGGCTCAGGCGGTCCCCGAACGCCGATCTTTCCGGCCTGCAAGGAATTTCATTCCGCAGCGGCGCATCGGTCATACACAATCCGCCGCGGTCGCTCCTGCGCAGCGTTGGTTCGATCCCTTCGGTGTATTTGTCCGGCCTCGTGGATCTCAAAGACAAAGATATCGTCGATGTCCCCCTGGAGACCGTGCGCGGATGTGCCTGCCGCTGCCACTATTGCTATTACCACAAGAATTTCCCCGCGGTGCGGAATTTTTCCCTCGGGAGGGTGGAAAGAGAGCTTGCGCGTATCCTTGCCCATAAGCCGCACGAGGTTTATCTCATGGACCCGACGTTCAACGCCGACCCCGCGCGGGCGAAAAGGATCCTCAGACTTTTTATCAAGCATAACCGGGGCACGAACCTGCATGTGGAGCTTAAGGCTGAGCTTGTTGACGAAGAAATGGCCCGCCTTCTATCGGAGGCCAACGCGTATAATATAGAGATCGGTATCCAAAGCACGAATCCCCGCACCCTCAAGGCCGTTAACCGCGGGTTTGACCGGAGGCGGTTCAGGAAGGGAATACGGCTCTTGAACAAATTCGGGTTGTACTATGAAGTGCAGCTCATCGATGCGTTGCCGCACCAGAGCTATGACGATTTGAAGAGGTCCCTGGACTGGCTGTACTCGTTGCGCCCGGCAAAGGTGGTGATCTTTCGCCTGAACGTGCTTCCCGGGACAACCCTGCGGCAGGAGGCAGAGCGTTTCGGCATTGAGTATGAACGCCGCGCCCCGTACCGCGCTGTACGCAGCGATGCCATGACCGGGGAGGACATAAGGCGTCTGGAGAAGCTTTCCTACGCGATGGACCGGCTTTATGACAGCCAGGTTTTCCGAAAGACGCTCTATGCCTTTAAGGCGCGCGCGAAAGTGAAGATATCAAGGATCCTTGAGGATTGGGTGGAGTGGGAGGGGCGTTTCAAAAGCCGCCCGGCGGATTACCCTGCGTTCTTGAACCGCACATCGCCTCTTTTCCTTCAGTACCTTTGCCGTAAACACGCGAAGGCGTCTTTGTACCGTAAGCTTCTTCCGGGATTGCTCAGAGGGTTGTGTTCTCCCGACGCATAAAGAGCTTGCGAAAAACCGCTGTTTGCAGTAGAGTTTTTATCAAAGAGAAAGGGAATTATGGATATCTTCGTGGGCAATCTGTCGTTTGAAGCCAGGGAAGCGGATATCAAGAAGCTCTTTGAGAGTTTCGGGACGGTCGCCGCTGCGGTTATCGTGATGCAGAAGGGGAAAAAGATTCCTAAGTCTCGCGGGTTTGGTTTTGTGAGCATGCCTGATGAGCAGCAGGCGCTGGCCGCCATAGGCGCCCTGAACGGAAAAGATCTGATGGGCCGTCTCCTTAAGGTTACCGCGGCGCGCCCGCGCATAGAGGCTGCGCCTGAAGATCAGTCAGTCCGGGAGCAGCGGCCGGAGCATGCGGCCGGCCGCCGCGCGTTTCGGCCGGAAGCAGGAGATCCGGTCCGGACTGCGCTGCATCAGGGGGCGCATAAGCCGGGGACGTACCGGGGAGGACGGCGGACGCGCAGTTTCCTGAGGCGACGCGAACTTGAGGGAACTCGGGAGGAATTCAAGCCGCAACGCAGAAGTCATGATAATCCGATGCGCTGGCGAAAAGAAAAAGGCGATTCGTTTTCCCAAAGAAAAGGCAGGTTCGAGAAAAAACCCTGGGAGAAGCGCGCAGACGCTTCGCGGCCCTGGAGGAAAGCAGCGAAACAGTTCCCGGCGCGCCAGGGAAGTTTTGCCGAGCACAAACCCTGGAAAAAAAGCGCGGATACCTCGCGGCCCTGGAAGAAAACAGGGGGATCGTTTCCGTCCCGGCAGGAAGACCGGGGGACGCACAAGACCTGGGGAAAGAACGAAGGCGCCTCGCGGCCCTGGAAGAAAACAGCGAAACCTTTTATGACCCGTCAGAAGTCGTACGGCAGCAGTAAGCCTTGGAAGAAGCCTGTCGCAGCGAAAGGGCGGCCTGGGGGGCGAAGCGGCCGCAGGAACGCGGGTTAAAGCGGGAGAAGCGAAGGATGCTTGCGGTGCTATTCGTTCTTGCCTGTGCGTTGTTTGTCCTTGCCTATACGCTCTACGGCCGTTTCCTGGCCAGGCATTTTCAGATACACGACAAGAATGTGCCCCCTTCGCATCATATGTACGACGGCGTTGATTACGTGCCGGCGCCGGCGCCGGTGCTTTTCGGTCATCACTTTTCTTCGATCGCCGGGGCAGGGCCGGTGCTGGGTCCGATCATCGCCGGGACTGCGTTCGGTTGGGGGCCGGTCTGGCTCTGGGTGGTCATCGGTTCTATCTTTATCGGCGGCGTCCACGACTTTTCCAGCCTCATCATCTCCGTGCGTAACCGCGGCCGTTCGATCGCCGAGATCGCTAACACCTACCTGTCCCGCCGGGCATATAAGCTGATGCTTTCCTTTATCTGGTTGTGCCTGGTCTATGTCCTGACCGTTTTTACCGATCTGACGGCGACGACCTTTAAGGCCGACGGCGCGGTGGCTACGGCGTCGCTTTTCTTCGTCCTGCTGGCGGCCGGTTTCGGCGTCTGTCTCTACCGCTTCAGAATGCCGCTGCGCGCGCTCTCGGCGGTCTTTGTCGCGCTGCTGTTTCTTTTCCTCTGGCTGGGCCAAAAGGTGCCGCTGAACAACGTCCCGGCGATTCTCGGGGATACCACAAAAACCTGGAGCATCGTCCTGCTGGTGTACTGTTTTGTTGCTTCGGTCACGCCGGTCTGGATTTTGCTGCAGCCGCGCGATTATCTCTCCAGCTTTCTGCTCTACGCTTCGGTCCTCGGCGGGTTTTTCGGGATACTTTTGGGAGGGCTGCCTCTTGAATACCCGGCTTTTACGGCATGGCAGGCACGAGACGTCGGCGCGCTCTTTCCGATGCTCTTTGTTACGGTCGCCTGCGGCGCGATCAGCGGGTTCCATTCGATCGTAGCCAGCGGCACGACGGCAAAACAGCTGAAGAAAGAATCCGATGCCTTGCCCATCGGTTACGGTGCGATGTTGGTCGAGGGGTTGGTTGCGGTCATCGCTTTATGCACGGTGATGATGATCGGAAAGAACGATCCGCTTGCCGCAAAGGCGCCTTTAGCCGTCTATGGAGCCGGGATGGCCCGGTTTCTCGGCGTTTTCGGCGTTCCCGAACGTTACGGTGTATCGTTCGGCCTTCTGGCTCTCTCCGCCTTCATCCTGACCACTTTAGATACCGCCACACGGCTTGCCCGCTACATCTTCCAGGAATTTTTCAATGTCGAGGGAAGGCAGATGCGTTTTTTGGCTACCCTGGCGACGCTTGTCCTGCCGGCAGTCTTCGTCCTGGTCACCATCAAAGACGCAAACGGCGTTGTCGTGCCGGCGTGGAAGATCATCTGGCCGGTTTTCGGGGCGACGAACCAGCTGCTCGCGGGATTGGCGCTGATGGTGGTGGCGGTATGGTTAAAGAAAAAAGGTAAGCATCTGTGGTTTGTGGCACTGCCGATGGTTTTCATGCTCGCCGTTACGTTGTGGGCGCTGGCGCTGCTTATCCTGCAGTATCGAATGAGCCTGATCGGCGGAATTGCCGGCCTCCTTTTCTGCCTGGCGCTGCTTCTGATCCACGAGGCGGTTGTCGTCTTTGAGGTTAAGAAGCACGCCCGCCATTTGGTCGGCACAAAACAATGAGTTATTTTCTGAATCTGCATCCGGTGCTGCAGGCTTTTGTCGCCGGTATCTTTACCTGGGGATTGACTGCCGGCGGTGCCGCCTGCGTTTTTGCGAAAAAGAACTTCAGCCAAAAAACCCTGGATGTGATGCTCGGTTTTGCCGCCGGGGTGATGCTGGCGGCCAGTTTCTGGTCGCTTCTGGCTCCGGCGATCGAGATGTCGCAGACACTCGGGGTGGCACCCTGGGTTCCCGCCGCGACCGGATTCCTGATGGGGACGCTTTTCCTGCGGGGCATCGACAAGGTGCTGCCGCATGTGCATATCGGTTTTCCGCTCGGGGATGCCGAAGGGATCAAGACCCGCTGGCAGCGCAGTACCCTGCTGGTCGCGGCGATCACCCTGCATAATATCCCCGAGGGGTTGGCGGTCGGGGTCGCGTTCGGCGCGGTTGCGGCAGGGCTCCCTTCTGCGACGCTGCCGGCTGCGATGGCGTTGGCGCTGGGTATCGGTATCCAGAATTTTCCCGAGGGGTTTGCCGTCTCCATGCCGCTGCGCCGGGAGGGGATGAGCGCGGGCCGCAGTTTTTGGTACGGGCAGGTTTCGGGGATGGTCGAGCCGTTTGCCGCAGTTCTCGGGGCGGCAGCGGTGCTGGTGGCGCGGCCGCTTTTACCCTATGCCCTGGCTTTTGCCGCGGGAGCGATGATCTTTGTCGTGGTCGAAGAGGTCATCCCGGAATCGCAGCGCAGCGGCAATACCGATTTGGCGACTGCCGGCACGGTGGCCGGATTCCTGGTGATGATGATCCTGGACGTGGCGTTGGGTTGACCTGAGGAGGTGTGTTATGCGGTTTGGATTGGTGATGGTGTGCGTCACGGGAATCCTTTTGTCGGTTCCGCTCGCGGCTGAGGCAACTTCTGCCTGGGATTTCCTCAAGTCGAAACTGGGCACGGCTTCTTCGACGAAGTTAAGCTCGACCCAGATCGGCGCCGGACTGAAAGAAGCGCTCAAGGTCGGCATCGAGAATACGATCCGCCTGTTGGGCAAACCGGACGGGTATTTGGGTAATGCCGCAGTCAAGATCCTCATGCCCGCAAGCCTCAAAAAAACAGAACCGGCCCTGCGCCGGATCGGCCTCGGCCCCCAGATCGATGAGTTCGTCATGAGCATGAACCGCGCCGCCGAGAAGGCCGCGCCCCTGTCGGCCGACATCTTCGCTTCGGCCTTGACCGATCTTTCCTTTGATGACGCTCAGAAGATCTTCTCCGGCGGAAAGACCGCGGCAACCGACTATTTCAAGGCCAGGACCTACGAGAAGCTGCTCGGGGTCTTTCAGCCGGCGGTACGCAAGGCGATGGAGGAGTATGCGGTGACCAGGAAATTCCAGGAGGTCATGGGAGCGGTCGAGAAGCTCCCCCTTGCCGGCAAGCTGCCGAACGTAGACCTTTCGCGCTATGTCTCCTCGAAGGCGCTCGACGGGCTTTTCCTGGTCCTCGGCCAGCAGGAACAGGCGATCCGCTCCGACCCGGCTGCCCGGGTGACCGACCTCTTGAAGGAGGTTTTCAAATAGACGCGCCCATGCAAAAGGTCCATCGACGCATCACCGTTAAAGTTTTCTTCCTGCTGCTTCTGACGGATGTGCTGGAGACGCTCATTCAGCTCTGTTTCAAGAAGAGCGCGTTGAGTTGCAGGCATATAGATCTTTCCGCAGCGCCGTCCCTCTTTCTCTTCGTCAAGACCGCGGCCGCTTCGCCGTACCTGTGGCTGGCCCTTTTCTCGGTGCTGCTTGTATTCGTGATCTGGTCGGTTCTTCTCTCGCGTATCGACCTGAGTGTTGCCACTCCGGTCGCCAGTTTCAGCTACATCGGCGTGCCGCTGGCTGCGATGATCTTTTTGCATGAGACAATCTCCCTGCAGCGCTGGGGCGGGATCGTGCTGATCCTGGCCGGCGTGGCGCTTGTTTCCCTGAGCACGATCGAAAAGGATGCCGCAGCATGAGAAACGGCATATTCATCGTCATCGGGCTCATCTTTGTTACCGACCTCATCGATACGGTTGCTCAGTTGTTGCTGAAGTCCGGCATCAACCTTCTGGACATGCAGATTAATACGATACGGGCGGCGTGGCTCTTTATCCGCCGGCTCCTGAACGTTCCCCGTGTCTGGCTGAGCTTTTCCCTGAGCGCACTCTCGCTTCTGGTGTGGCTGTACGTGCTCTCCCGAAACGATCTGAATCTTTCTTTTTCCCTGGACAGTATGCGCTATATACTTATCGCGTTCGCCTCGGCGCTTTTCCTGAAAGAGCGTATCACGCCGCTGCGCTGGGCAGGGATCGTCTGCGTGGTCGTCGGTATCAGCCTGGTCGCCTCCGGATAGTTCAAGACAAATTAGTATGCCTGCACAAGAATACACCGTACGCATCGCCCGCTCGATCAGCGAAATCCCCCGCCCGGACTGGGAGGCGGTATTTCCCCCGGTCCTGGAAAGTTATGCCTTCCTCAGGACGCTCGACGAATCGGGCTTCGATCAGTTCTCTTTTTTCTACGTCGTGGTCTACCGCAACGGCGTTGCGGTTGCCGCGACGAGCTGTTTCACGATGCACTTTTGCCTGTACATGACCGTGCAGGGGTTCCTGAAAAAAGTGTACGCGGGCCTGGAAAAACTTTTCCCCGGCTGCCTGACGCCCAAGATCCTGATGGTGGGCTTGCCCATGGGCATGGGCAGGGTCGGGTTTGCGCCCGGCCAAGAGGCGGCGTTGGATGTTCTCTGCGATACGCTCGAGGCGCTCGCCCGGAAGGAAAAAGCGTCGCTGATCAATTTCAAGGATTTTACCGCTGAATTCGACGCGATGCTGGAGCCTCTTTCGCGCCGGGGCTACGTGAAGATCGAGAGCCTTCCTTCGACGGATATGGAGGTGAGCTTCGCCAGCTTCGATGAGTACCTCCAGTCCCTGGGCCGCGTTTCGCGCGATGGGATAAAGCGCAACCTTAAGAAGGCGGATAAGCTGGCCCGGTTTGAGCTTGAGGTGACCGGTAGTCTTTCTGCCGCGGCGCAGAGAGAAGCGTATGCCCTCTATCTGCAGACGTACGAGAAGCTCGATATGGGGCTGGAAAAATTACCGGAGCGGTTTTTCGAAGTCCTCTCTGCGCACATGCCTCAGGAAACGAAGTATTTTCTTTGGAGGCTCGATGGCAAGCCGGTTGCGTTTGCGCTCTGCCTGGTGCGGGGGGAGTATTTCATCGATTATTACCTCGGGTTCGATTATTCCCTTGCCTACGACTATAACCTGTATTACGTCCGCTTCCGCGATTTGCTTAAATGGTGTATTTCCAACGGGATTAAGCGCTACGAAATGGGGGTTACCAGTTACGAGTCCAAACGCAGGCTGGGGTTCCGGTTTTTGCGGCTTTTCTTCTACATGAAGCACTGCAATCCGCTGATCAACCCCTTTGTCCGGTTTTTCAGTATTTTCATGAAGCCGGAGAATTTCGATCCGGTGTTCAGGGAAGAAAGGGATAGACACAAGACACAGGACACATGACACAAGTAAATTCAAATAGGGCGGGCCGGGGAGGAGTATGCGATAAGTGCGGTTACTTGTTGCTTGTGAGCGGTGCCTTGTTCCTGGTTGCGTTGTCGTAATGAATCAAGTTCCCTTTTCCCGAGAAACGGAGTATAATACCTGATAAACGAGGCGCTTGAGTGGATCAAACCGTGATGCACTCTGGGGGGGATCATGCAGAAGCCAGGCTGAAGCAGGTAATAAAAAGCCTGGTTTTTTTGTTCCTTTTATCTTTCGGGCAGGGTGAGCGCTACAGAGAAACCGAATGCCTCAGTGTATGATGTCCGACTCCATTCCGGAATACAGCGAAAGTAAAAAAGGGGTTATCTTTGTCGCTTCGGGAGAGGTCTGGGTGACCGGCCAGCGCATCATCCTGCGCTCCGACGGCATCGGCTCCTGCGTGGTCGTCGCGGCGTATGATGCGTTTCGCAGGTTCGGCGGGGTCGCCCATATCATGCTGCCGGGCAGTTCTGCGGCACGCCGCTCGGGAGTGAACAGCCGGTATGCGAGCGATGCTATCGAGGAGCTTATCTTCAAATTCAAGCGCCTGGGGTGCGGGAGGGAAGGACTTCAGTCTTGTCTTATCGGCGGCGGCAATGTCCTCAATGATAAGAAAGATACGCTCTGCGGCGCGATTGTCGCTTCGGTGACGCAGATCCTTCAGCGGGAGGGTATGAATATCGTGGCGAGCGCGGTCGGCGGGACAAAACGCCGTGCGATGTTCCTCGACATCGAGGACGGGGCGGTTTATTTTACCGAGGGCGAAGGGGGAATCCAGCGTCTGTATCGGTGGGAGGCGGTCTGATGCCAGGGCAACGGTTCGGGAGTGTTCGTTTAAAGTTCCTGTTGTATTTCGGCGTGTCTTTTCTGGCGCTGTTCGGCATTATTGAGCTGGTCCGTTATTACGGCATTCCTTTTGTGGGGATGCGAGGGGTTCTGCGCACGACCACGGAAGAAGTGTTCCGCCATTTTTCCGTATTGGCAGATTTGCAGGAGCAGCGGATCGTCGATTGGTTAGATCAACGCAAGACGAATATGAATATCCTCTCGCAGGCCCCTTCGTTGCGCGCGGCTTTACGCGCCGTTTCAGGATCAATGGGGGCTTCTGCGAATGCCAGCGGAGGCGACGCATCTGCCGGTCGATGGTCCGGTGATGATAGAGCGCTTCTTGAGTTGCGTCAGAATTTGCTTTTCCGCAAGAAGACAATCGAGCTGTATTCCGATCTGGATGTTCTCGATGCCCAAAACGGGACGGTTGTCGTTTCCACCAGACAAAACGAGGAAGGTGTGACCCGTTTCCAAAAGGGTATTCTCAAGAAAGGCAATGACGGAAAGGGATTTTTCCTTTATGCCTGGCCGGATCCGGCGCGACCGGGAAACGGGTTCTTGTCTATCGGCGTATTTTTGGACAAAGAGCATTTAGAGTTGCAAGAGGGTGATGGCGGCGGTTTATTGCTGGTGGCTCACCTTGACCTTCGCGGGATTTTGTTGCCTCTTCTTTTGGCATCTAAAGGGTTGGGGACGAGCGGGGAAGTCGTGCTGGTCAACCAGGACCGCTTGCTGCTTCTGCCCCTGAAGCATCCGCTTTCCGACGGAAGTACCGCCGTGCCTTTTCAGCATACCCTCTCTGCGGTGCCGGCAGTCCGCGCTGCCGGAGGGTATGAGGGGGTCATTGAAGAACGGGATTATCGCGGAATCCCCGTATTGGCTACGATGCGGTTCATACCGATTTCGCCTTCCGGCGGCTGGGGGATGGTTATTAAGCAGGACCGCCAGGAAGCACTGCTCGCCGCCAGAAAGCGGCGCACGATCTCTGTTCTGTTGTACGGTGCCGGTTTGCCGGTGATCCTGCTCTGGCTGAGTTTCCTGGTCAATTACCTGACGCGGCCGCTCCGGGAGATGAAAGACGTGGCAATGCGCGTTGAATCAGGGGATTTTTCGAGACGTATTCCCTTCAGCGGCAACGACGAGTTGGGTGTTCTGGCTGCGGCTTTCAATAAGATGATCGATCGCATCCAGGGATGGAAGGATGAGCTCGAAAAACAGGTGGAGGGCCGCACTGCGGAACTCAACGCCGCCAACCAACAGCTGCGCGCGAGCGAACAGCAGCTTCAGGCATCGAACCAGCAGTTGCGCGCAAACCAGCAGCAACTGCGGGCAATGAACCAGCAGCTGGTCGCCAATGACCAGCGGCTTCATGCCGAACTGACGGAGCGCAAGAAGCTGGAGGAGGTTACGCAGAACCACTTGCGCGAGTTGCAGATATTCATTAAATCCAGCGTCGGACGAGAAGAGCGCATCGTTGAGCTGAAGAAGAAGATCAGGGATCTTGAGGAGCAATTGCACCGCAAGGACCGTCAGGAAAAGGCATAGGCATATGGTCATGCGCAGCATCAAAAACAGAATAACGATCGCCGTTTCGGCGTATCTGCTCATTGTCCTTTTTGTCCTGGGGGCGCTGGGGTATTGGTGGGTATTTTTACTCATGCGCGATACCGTGGGGGATGAGCGGGCACGACAGGCCGGTATCCTGTCCCATACGATCAACGATTTCATCGAACACCGCATAGATACTTTGCGGGGTTATGTAAGTGACGAGGTGTGGCTTACGGCCGCAGCGGAGCGTAATGCGGTTTATGCGTCCCTGGAGCCGCAGGAGATCCAGCGGCGTTTTGCCGATCTTGAGCAGCGATGGATGCGCGAGCCGCTGGATGAGGGGCTGCGCGAGGAATATCTAGAGAATCAGACGGCGCGCGAGTTGTCGGAGGTGGTCGCAAGCGACCCGAATATCGCCGAGTTTTTTATCACCGATGAACGCGGCGGACTGGTTGCTTCATCGAAAAAGACGAGCGATTTTTATCAGGCGGACGAAGAGTGGTGGCAACGCGCCTATAACGAAGGATCCGGCGAGTTCTTTATGGGTGAGGTCGAATACGACCAATCCGCGGATGTCTTGAGCATCGCCTTTGCGCTGCCGCTGCGCAAAGACGCCCGCGTGGTGGGGGTCGCGAAGGCAGTGATCAACTTCGAGCTGTTCATCCGGGCGCTGAAAAAATTTTCGATAGGCAAGACCGGTCACATCTCTCTGATCGATGCGCACGGGATCGCGCTGTACCACGAGAATATGACTCCTCTGTCCGGGAGGATCTTTGACCAGAAGAGTTTCGAGCGTCTGGAATCGTCCATCAAACGATGGGCGGTCATGCGGGTGGCCGGCGTTCATCGGGATCCCGTCTTCGTCGCCTGGGAACGGGTCAAAAACCCGTTGCTTTCGAAAGGAAGGAATGCCTGGTTTGTCCTGATCACGCAGGATCCCCGGGAGGTCTTCCGGCCGCTTATCTCTCTGGTCATACAGTCACAACTGCTCTTCCTTTTGCTTCTCATTCTGATTATACCTTTCGGGTTAAAACTCGGCGGCAAGATCACCTTGCCCCTTCGGCGTTTGACCGAGGCAACGAGGCGTATTGCTGCCGGGGAGTTGGATGTCCCAATCGAGGTGAAGACCGGGGATGAGATCGAAGAGCTTGCCGGCTCCTTCAGCAGCCTGCTCCAGCAGTGGCGTCATTCGACGGTTTCGCGAGATTATCTGGACAATATAGTCGAAAGCATGAACGAAGGCCTTATCGTCATTGATCCCCTGGGCATGGTCAAGACGGTCAATAGAGCTGTCTGCGCGCTCTCCGGTAAGTCTTCTTCCGAGCTGCTCGGCAGCGATGTGCGCCGGCTCTTTCCCGAAGCGCAGCGGGGCGGCCTGAGCATCCTTTTGAAGAAGTTCCTGGAGGGTAGGCAGGTGCGGGAGTACGAGACGTTTTTGGTTAAAGACAAAGGAGAGGAGATCCCCGTTATCTTAAGCGCGGGGGCGCTGCGCATCCGCGAGAGCCTGTCGGCGCGTTCGCACGGTGCTTCCACCGAGGCGGTGTTATTGGTCAGGGATGTCTCGGCGCGCAAAAGCGCGGAACTGGATCTGGCGCAGAGAGAGGCTCAGTTCCGGGAGCTCTTCGAGAATATGTCCAGCTGTGTCGCGGTTTACGAGGCGATCGACGGTGGCACGGATTTTGTTTTCAAGGACTTGAACCGTTCGGCCGAGCGCATCGAGAATATCAAGAAACAGGATGTTATCGGACGGCGTGTCAGCGAATGTTTTCCGGCTATCAGGGAGTTCGGGGTCTTTGCCGTTTTCCAGAGGGTCTGGGCGACGGGGCGGCCGGAGTATTTCCCGGCGAAGGTCTATAAGGACGAACGCATCAGCGGCTGGAGGGAGAACTATGTCTATCGTTTGCCGTCGGGCGAGGTCGTGGCGATTTACGACGACGTGACCGAGCGCGAGCGGACGCAGGAGCAGCTGCGGCAGGCCCTGAAAGACGCGATCAGGGCCCGGGAGATCATGGTGAGCATGCTGGAGGATAACAACCAGATACGCGAAGACCAGGAAAAGAACCTGAAGGAGCTCAAGGATACGCAGGCGATGCTGGTGCAGTCCGTCAAAATGGCCTCGGTCGGGATGCTCGCCGGCGGGGTGGCGCATGAGATCAATAATCCGCTCACCGGGATCCTGAATAACGTGCAGCTCATCAAAATGATGGCGGCGCAAAAGGCCGATTTTTCGATGGAAGAGTTCAGAGAGCTGCTGGACGTCATCGAAAGCTCGGCAGAGCGCTGCACCAAGATCATCAGCTCGTTGCTGGCGTTTTCCCGTTCCTCCAAAGGGGTGCTGGTTGATCTGTCAATAAACGACCTGATCGAGAAGGCGATCTGCCTGGTCGAGCATGAAATGCAGCTGCAGAATATCGCCATCGAGAAAGAGCTCGGGCAGGGTTTGCCCTGCGTGCACGGAGAGCCGCAGCTGTTGCAGCAGATAGTCTTCGATATCATCGGGAATGCAAAATGGGCGGTGCAAAAGAATGGCGGCGCGCAGGGATGCATCCGTATCCGCAGTTACCGGCCGCACGAAAAGACGGTTGCCATCGCCATTTCCGATAACGGCATCGGTATCTCTCCGGAGAATATCGAGAGGATCTTCGAGCCGTTTTTCACCACCAAGCCGGTCGGGGAAGGGACCGGGTTGGGCTTGAGCATCATCTACAATATCGTCAAAAAGCACGACGGTACCATCCGCGTCGAGAGTGAACCGGGCAAGGCAACGACGTTCATCATCGAATTGCCGGCGGTTGCGGCTTAGAACAGACACACACCCTGCGCTCTTCGGGATTGCGCAGGTGTTGCGCCTTCTGCGCAAAAACACAAACTCCCAACTCCCAACTCATTTCTACATGAAAACACTTATCGCATTCGTGAGTTTCGTATGCTTCTGCGGGCCGTTGACGGCGATCAGCGCAGCGGCGCCGTTTCTTGAACAAAACGCGGCGCGTTCCGGCCGCCAAGATTGGCAGCCGTATGTGAACGAGCGGGAAGGTTACGCCGTGCGCCTGCCTGCGCACCTGAAGGTCAATTTTACCAAACAAAACGAGAAACAGTGGGCGGTCAGGAACCGGATGCCGTACGACTACGTCAATTTCGTCCCGCGGCAGGAGGACGACGCCGTACCGTTTGAGTTGGGGATAGGGGTGCACCTGAACCGGGATGCGCTCGATACCCGTGATTTTGCCGACAAAAAGGACGAAGGGTTGCGTTTGGGCGGCGCACGCATAGAGATGCTGCGGCAATCCGAAATAACGGTCTGCGGCATCAAAGGCGTGCGGGATGATTTTCGCATTCGGCAGCCGGACGGTTGGCGCAGCTATGCGCGGGTGATCATCCCCCGGAGGGATACGTTTATCGTCTTCCTGGGCACACTGGGAAACGAACGGCCTGTGCCGGAGTACGAGGATATATTCAACGGGATTATCGCAGAGGCCGTTACGCTTAAGTAGGCAAGAGGGAAGATCTCACGGGCGAGTAGAAAGGCGGGTAAGCAATGACCAAAGACTCCTTGACGGGATTACGTTTCGAACTGAACGTGCTCAAAAGCGCTTTGGCGAACCTGCAGCGCAAGGTTTCGGATCTGGAGAGGAGGATTTCCGGCGTTCAAGGCCAGACGCCCGAGACGTTTGTTCCGCCGCCGCAGCCGGGCGCCATAGCTTCGGATCAGTCTCCGGTTGCCTCTGCGGTGCCGGCACAGAGCGAACCTTCGGTCCCTGAATCTGGAAAACAAGAAGGGCTTGAGGTCGCCTTCGGGAAGTACTGGCTCAACCGCATCGGGGTCGCGGTTTTTTTCTTAGGCATGGCTTTCTTCGTCTCCTACGCTTTTCAATACCTGAATGCGCTGGCCAAGATCGCCATCGGGTACGCTTTTACCGCCGGTTTTTTCTTCTGGGGCAAAAAGCTGGAAACACGAGAGCGGTACCGGCGGCTCTCCTGGGGGATCTTGGGGGGCGGGTGGGCTCTCTTGTACCTGACGACGTACGCGCTTCATTATATAGAAGAGACGCGGCTTATCGGCAACCCCTCTGTCGAGCTCATTCTTCTGAGCATCGTGAGCTTTTACGCCATCCTGCATAATCTTCGGTATCGTTCCTGGGTGACGCTCTCGCTGGCGACGCTGCTTTCTTTTGTCACCCTCTGCCTGGGGACGATCGAGTATTCCACGATCATTTATTGCGCGCTGCTGACGGGCGTGGCCGCGTATATCTCGGTAAAACTCCACTGGCATAAATATCTCATCTTCGTGATGAGCGGCAGCTATCTGACGTATGCCCTCGGCCTGAAGCCGCACCTCTTCACCTCTTTCCTGGTCACTTCCCGTTTCACTATCCCGGTGCTGCAGTTCCAACTGGGGTTCGGCATCCTCCTGTTGAGCTGGCTGATCTACGCGATCGCCCTCCTGCGGTTGCCGGGCGAGCAGGAAGAACAGGACCGGTACCTGGCGGTCGGGGTGTCTCTGAATGCCTTCTTTTTCTGTTTCCTCGGGCTGGGCGAGCTTTACGGCGTCAGGACCCATCTGCACCTGGCCGGGGATATCCGGCTCCTGTTCCTGGCAGGGCTGGCCGCCTCTTCGCTGCTTTTTGCCTACCTGAACAAGCGTCTCGGCAAAGGCGCGCAGATCGCCGTCCACGTGATCGTCGCCTTTTGCGCTCTCTTCATCGCGATCATGATCAGGAGCCCGCAGCTGAGCATCGGTTTTTTCTGGGCGCTGCAGATGCTGTGTCTGTTCCTGCTGGGGTTGTATTACCGGGTGCCGTCGTACCGGATCTTCGGCTTGGTCCTGGCCGGGTTTCTCTTCGCGCGGTTTCTCTTTGTTGATTTATTCAGCGGCGCGCAGTATAGTATCTTTGCCCTGCAGGTGCGGCACGTTTTCCTGATGGGAGTTTTGACGGCGTTCTGCTATTTCGCAGTGGGAACGGCGGCCAGCGGGCAGGATATCCAGGGGCGCGTCCGCGGGCAGGAGGTGCCGTTTTACCGGCTGCTCATTGTCCTGGGCACGGTCATACTGTTGCTGCTGATCGAGCGGGAATCTGCGCGGCAATGGGTGACGTTGACCGCGGCCGGCATGGGTACTATACTGCTGGGAGTCGGTATTTCCCGCCGGCTGGCGATCTACCGTCTTTGTGCTTTGGGGGTTTTTATCGTCGCCTGCGCGCGGCTGCTCATGGTTGACCTGGGCGGCCTCAATACGGTCTATCGGATCGCCGCGTTCTGCGCTATCGGGCTTATCCTGCTGGGCGCGTCGCTGGCGTATTCGAAGTTCGTTACGAATAAGGCGCAGCCGTAGCGCCGGCCCCCCGCACCCAACCGGAACCCTCATCGTGCGCGTATGGATTTTCTGACCATTGTGCTCATTGCCTTCGGCCTGGCGATGGATGCCTTCGCGGTCTCCATCGCCTCCGGCGTCATCATCAAAAAGCAACGCGTGCGCCGGGCCGCGACGTACGGTATCCTGTTCGGGTCTTTCCAGATGTTCATGCCGGTGCTGGGTTTTTTTGCCGGCAAAACATTCCGGGCATTCATCTCTTCGTTCGATCACTGGGTGGCGTTCGCCCTCTTGTTCTTGATCGGGGTAAAGATGATCTACGAAGCTTCCCGGATGGAAACGATGGAGCGGGCCGCGCCGGATACCGGCGTGGTGGTGCTCCTGGGGCTGGCCCTGGCTACCAGCATCGACGCCTTGGCGGTGGGGTTGAGCTTCGCGGTCCTGGAAGTTTCCCTGTACCTGCCGGTGCTGGTCATCGGGGTGACGACATTCGGCCTTTCTTTTATCGGGGTACTGGCAGGAAGCCGCTTCGGCGGGTTTTGCGAGCGGCGGGTGGAAATCCTCGGAGGCCTGGTGCTGATCGCCATCGGGCTCAAGATCCTCGCCGATCATCTTATCGGATAAGCGCTTTTTGGACACGTGACCATGAGACGAAGGAACCAGATCTTTTTGTGCGCCGGAGTGATCGGGTTATGCCTTCTTTGCTTCTGGGCAGGCGTATCATACCGGTCAGTGCGCAACGCGCGGCTGCGCCAGGCGTCTCTTGCGGAACGCCGCAGCTCCTGGTATGCCCTGCGCGATGCCTTGAAGGCGGAGATCGCCGCTTTCAACGGAGAGGCGGCGGTGGTGATCAAGGACCTGGAGACCGGCTGGGAGATATCCTATAATAAGGACGCGCCATTGCCCGCCGCGAGCCTGGTGAAGGTCCCGATCATGGGCGCCTGTTTTCTGGCTGCAGAAGAGGCAAAGGTAAAACTGCAGCAGCAGGTGGCGCTGCGCCAAGCCGATAAACTGACCGGTTCCGGGATCCTCAAGCATGCGCGGCCGGGTACCGCTTTCTCCGTGGCGCAGCTGATCGGACTGATGATCTATGAGAGCGACAACACGGCGACCAACATGCTCACTTCGCTGTTGGGGATCGAGTACCTCAACGCTGCTCTGGCGCGCTTCGGCCTGGAGCATACGGCGTTGCGGCGCCGGGTGGCGGATTTCCGCGCGCGCGACCGGGGCATAGAGAATTATACGACTGCCGCGGATATGGCGCGTATCCTGGAGCGGATCTACCGCAGGGAGCTGGTGAGCCCATCGGCGTCGGAGAAATGCCTGCAGATCCTTAAGATGCAGCGGGTCAACGACCGGATCCCCCGGTATCTGCCGGCCGAGGCCTCGGTCGCGCACAAGACGGGGCTGGAGCGCAGGGTCTGCCATGACGCGGGAATTGTTTTTACGCGCAACGGCGATTACCTGATCTCTGTTTTGACCAGGCACCATAACGGCAAAAGTTCCCTCTCCAAAGAGTTTATCGCCCGCGTCGCCTTCCGGGTATATGCCTATTTCGACGGTTTGTCAGGGTAAGGAGGGTTCACGATGAAAAGGCTCGTAACGGCGGGAGTGGCGTTTCTTTTGGTTTGTTCGGGGTGTACCTACGTGCAAAAGGCGCGTCGTACCGACGAGCTGGAGGTGGAGAACGAGGGGTTGCGCAGAAAAATAGCGCTCCTGCGCCAGGAACAAAAGAGCCAGGTGAGCCGGGTCGTCGAGGAGAAGGAGCGCGAGCTCTCGGAGCTTGAGCGGGCCAAGGCCCAGCTGGAGGCGTCGCTGCAGAAGGAGATCGGGGAATACAAGGCGAAGCTGCAAATGACCGAGCGGGGCCTGGTCATTACTTTCCTCTCCGAGGTCTTCTTCGATTCCGGCAGGGCGGAATTGCGCGCCGACGGTAAGGGTGCGCTCTCCAAGGTCGCGCAGGTGCTCAACGAAAAAGTCCCCGGCTCCAACGTTGCCGTCGAGGGCCACACGGATAACGAGCCGATCAGGTATTCGGGATGGAAATCGAACTGGGAGCTTTCGGTCGGCCGGTCGCTGGCGGTCCTGCATTTTCTCGTCGATGAGTGCGCGGTCAAGCCCGAACGCCTCTCGGCCAACGGCTACGGGCAGTTCCGCCCGGTCTCGGACAACGAGACCGCGCAGGGAAAGCAGAAGAACCGCCGGGTCGAGATCGTCATCCTGCCCGCGCAACTGAGTAAGGTGAAGACGCCGTAAAGTTGGGAATTCGAAGCAGGGAGGTAACTCCCAACTCCTAACTTGTCTTAATAATATGTCTACTCTCGGCATCCGGCCCTTTGAGGCAGATGCTCATCGGACAGTTTTCGCATTCGGGGAGAAGGCGTCTCTTGAAGCGGGGGCTGCAGGTTGTGCGCAGTTGCCGGTAGAGGCGGTTATTCCAGAAGGCGCGCACGTCTTCTTCGGCCAGATTGCCGAAGCGGTATTGTCCTGATTCGACCTTGCGCTTGAACCATTCTTCCCCGCCGGTGCAGGGGTAGATGTTCCCCTTCCAATCGACTACGATGACCGTCCAGGGTTGCCGGCACCAGGGCATGGCCCCGGGTTCGCCGAAGAGTGCGGCACCGAAGGCGATATTCAGCTGCGCGGCGCGCGCGCGGACGGCGGTGATGATCTGCCGGTACCGTTGCTGGTGGTAATACAGCGAATCCTGCGGGTCGAGGCGCCTGCCGGCGGGCGCGCAGAGGTAATCGAAATAGCGGGTGAATTCAACCGTAAACTCCGCGACTCCCAATGAGGCGGCTTTTTCCAGGAGCGCGGGGAGAGAGCCGATCGTGCGGTTGGAGACAACGGGACAGAAGAGAACCGGGGTCTTTTTCCCCCGCTGGGCGTCCAGCCGGTTGAGTTCGCGGATCCCTTCGAAAATTTCTTCGCTGTCGGCTCTTCCCGTCACCTCGTTGTTGGTCTCTTCGGTCCCGTGCACGGAAACTTCCAGCCGCGCGATGCGCGCGGCTGAGAGCCGTGGGGCAT
>CAZOGI010000020.1:0-31375 GCA_964579435.1 uncultured Planctomycetales bacterium | reverse complement strand
CTGCGGCGGTGCGCATGGCAGTGGATATGGTGGCCGAGAAGCTTATCGATAAAGGGACCGCGGTCAAGCGCGTCACGCCTTCCCAGCTCGACGAGCTGCTGCATCCGGTTATCGACCCGAAGACCGAAGCCGCGGCAAAGCCGCTGGCCAAGGGGCTGCCGGCAGGGCCGGGTGGGGCAAGCGGCCAGATCGTTTTTAGCGCAGCCGCAGCCGTTGCGTGGGCCAAAGACGGCAAGAAGGTGATCCTGGTGCGCGAAGAGACCAATCCCGAGGACGTCGAGGGGATGCGCGCGGCACAGGCGATCCTGACGGCGCGCGGCGGCATGACGTCTCACGCGGCGCTGGTTGCCCGCGGCTGGGGAAAATGCTGCATCGTCGGGTGCGGCGGCCTTCATATCGACGCTGCAAAGAAGGAAATGCGCACCGAGGCGGGGCTCCTCCTGAAAGAGGGGGATTGGATTACCCTCAACGGCAGCAAAGGCAACGTCTATCAGGGGCAGTTGCCGATGATGGCCGCTTCCGAAGAGAACGAGACCCTCAGCCGGTTCCTCTCCTTTTGTTCGGGGATCCGTCGGCTGGGTATCCGCACCAACGCCGATACCCCCGAAGACGCTCGCCGTGCGCGCGCCTTCGGCGCCGAGGGCATCGGGCTTTTCCGTACCGAGCATATGTTCTACGGGAAGGGTTCGGACCAGCCGCTTTTCCTGCTGCGCAAGATGATCGTCTCAAAAACGACCGAAGAGCGCTCTAAGGCGCTCGATGAACTGTTCCCGTTCGTCAAGAAGGATATCAAAGGGACCCTGGAGGCTATGGACGGCTATCCGGTCGTCATCCGGCTGCTCGATCCGCCGCTGCATGAATTCGTGCCGCGCGAAGAGGGAAAGCTGCAGCAGCTGGCCACCGAGCTGGGGATCGGGATGGAAGAGCTGCGCAAACGCGCAGAAAACCTGCATGAATCCAACCCCATGATGGGCCATCGCGGCGTGCGATTGGGGGTAACGTACCCGGAAGTAAGCGCGATGCAGATCCGCGCGATCCTGGAGGCTGCTGCCGAGCTTCTGAAGGAAGGAAAGAAGCCTTATCCCGAAGTGATGATTCCGGTTGTGGGCGAGGTCAAAGAATTGTATAATCAACTCGATCTGGCCAAAGGGGTGTACGAGCAGGTTTTGAAAAAATACGGCCTGAAATCGATCAAGCACCTTTTCGGCACCATGATCGAGATCCCGCGCGCCTGTCTTATGGCGGGCCAGATGGCCGAAATCGCACAGTTCTTCTCCTACGGGACGAACGATCTGACGCAGATGTCCTTCGGTTTTTCGCGAGACGATATCGGAGGGTTCCTCCCGGATTACCTCAAAAAAGGTATTTTGCCGGAAGATCCTTTCCAGAGCATCGACCAGTCCGGGGTGGGAGAGCTTATCCGCATCGGCATCGAGCGCGGACGCAAGACGCGTAAGGATCTGGAGGTCGGCATCTGCGGCGAGCACGGAGGAGACCCGCGCAGCGTGGCTTTCTGCCACCGGGTGGGGATGGATTACGTGAGCTGTTCGCCGTTTCGCGTTCCCATCGCTAATCTCGCCGCCGCCCAGGCGCGGCTGGAGGAGACGGGGGCAATGAAGAAGGTCTCGAAGAAAAAGAAGAAATAACGCCCGGTACCTTGATCGACGTCCCGGGAGGCCCGGTATCGTTGCGGCGCCTCCCGGACGGCTTTAGACGGGCGAAAGGGAGGTCTCGGGCTCAACCCATGGAATCCCTGAAAGCGTACCTCAAAGAAGTCCGCACCATACCGCTGCTGAAGGCGCCGGAAGAAATATCTCTCGCCAACCGGATCAAGCGAGGTGACGAGCAGGCGCGTAAGCTCATGATCCGCTCTAACCTGCGCCTGGTGATCAATATCGCCAAGCGGTACATGTATTTCGGCATCCCGCTTCTGGATCTTATCGAAGAGGGTAATCTGGGGCTGATGAAGGCCGTCGACAAGTTCAATCCGAAGATGGGGTTCCGTTTTTCCACCTATGCCGCCTGGTGGATCAAGCAGAGCATCACCCGCTCGATCGCCGATCAGGGAAAAATGATCCGGGTCCCCATCTACATGAACGAGTTGATCAGCAAATGGAAGAAAACGAAAGAGACGATGACGCATACGCTGGGGCGCATTCCCGAAGATGACGAGATCGCCAAGCGGATGCGTATCTCGGTTTCCAAAAAGGAACAGATCCTCTTCTGGTTGTCCACGTCCACTTCTTCCCTCGAGGCGCCGATCGACGAGGAAGGGGAGAACCAGGTTGCGGATCTGATCCAGGACCAGACCGTCGCCCAGCCGGACGACGAGATCGACCAGATGCTCGGTCGGGAGCGCATCAGCGGCCTTATGGGCCTGATGACCCCCCGTGAGCGGCTGATCCTCTCCATGCGGTTCGGGCTGAAAAAAGGCAAATCCTATACCCTGGCTGAAGTCGCGACAAAGATGAAGGTTTCCCGTGAGCGCGTCCGCCAGATCGAGGAGGCGGCGTTGCGCAAACTGCGAGAGCACGCACACGCTCAGGAGAGTCAGGCATGGCAGAAAGAAAAGTGAGAGAGAGGCGCGTCGACCTGGCCGCGGCCGTGCGCTCCATCCCGGATTTCCCGAAGCCGGGGATACTGTTCCGCGACATTACGACCCTTCTGGCGCGAAAAGACGCGTTCGCCGCTGCGGTCGACGGGATCGTGGCGCGGTTCAAGAAGGAACGGATCGATTACGTGGTCGCCGTGGAAGCGCGCGGATTCATTCTCGGCGGGGCAGTTGCCTACCGCCTGGGAGCAGGGTTCGTGCCGGTGCGCAAAAAAGGAAAACTTCCCTGGAAGACCAGGTCGGTTACCTATGACCTCGAGTACGGCACCGACACCCTGCAGATTCATGAAGATGCCCTTCCTGCCGGATGCCGGGTCCTGATAGTCGATGATCTGCTCGCAACAGGGGGAACGGTCGATGCGGTCACGCGGCTGGTATTGGAGCAAAAAGCCCGGATTGCGGGCATTGCCTTCGTCATCGAGCTGGTCGATCTGAAGGGGCGGGAAAGGCTCAAAAAATACCCTCTGGAGTCGCTGGTCACCTTTGAGGGGGAGTGACATACGGCCCCTATAGCTCATAAGGATAGAGCAGCGGTTTCCTAAACCGCGTGCGGCAGGTTCGATTCCTGCTAGGGGCATTTTCATCGGTGCCGGCACAACAGTGGGCAGGGCACGCCTGCGGGACTCGGTGATCGGGTACGGACAGCGGCACAACGAAAGAGAGCATATGGCAGCGCAATTCACTGAAGCGAACTTCAAAAAAGAGGTTTTAGAGAGCGCCGTTCCGGTTGTCGTCGATTTCTGGGCGCCCTGGTGCGCCCCCTGCTAGGCGGTGGCTGCGGTCTTCGAATCGGTCGCCGCAGAGCTTAACGGCCGCGTCAAGCTGGGCAAGGTAAACATAGACGACAATCCTGCGATCGCCTCGCAGTTCGGGATCATGTCCATACCGACGTTCGTCTTCATCAAGAATGGGACGGTTATGGGGCAGCTCTCCGGCGGGTCTCTGAGCAAAGACGGCCTCAAGAACAAGATAGAAGAGGTGTTTACCTGAGCGCCACGTCCGGGGCTCGGGGGGGGAACCGGTCTATCCGCGGATGAAAAAAGTATTCATCGCCGCCACCAGCCAGAATGACGGCAAGACGACGCTCTCCCTGGGCTTGGTCAAGAATCTGCAGGCGCGTTTTCGGAACGTCTCTTTCATCAAGCCGATCGGCCAGCGGTACCTGGAGGAGGATGGGGTCAAGATCGACGAGGATTCCATCCTGATCGAGGAAGTCTGCGGTATACGCTGCGGGCTCAAAGACATGAGCCCGGTCGCGGTTGAGCGCGGGTTCACCGAACGCTATATCAGCAAGCCCGATCCTCAGGCGATCTCCCGGCGTATCCGGGACGCCTATCAGCGTGTGAGCCGCGGGTCCGAGCTGGTGATCATCGAGGGGACCGGGCACGCCGGGGTCGGCGCCGTTTTCGATCATTCCAACGCTTCGGTGGCCCGGCTTCTGGGTGCAAAGGTCGTGATCATATCCTCCGGAGGCGTGGGCAAACCGATCGACGAGATATTCCTGAACAAGACCCTTTTTGAGAAAGAAGGGGTCAAGGTGATGGGAGTTATCGTCAATAAGGTGCTCCCCTCAAAGTACGAGAAGATCAGTCAGCTCGTGCGCCGGGGGCTGCAGCGCAAGGGCCTGCGGGTGCTGGGGGTTTTGCCGTTCGACCCGTTTCTGTCTCGTTTCACGATCGAACAGGTCCTTGAAGAGACGGATTTCGAGATACTTTCGGGCCAGGAATACTGTAACCGCGCAATCGCCCGGGTGGTGATCGGCGCGATGAAGCCGCAGGACGCGCTGCGTTTTATCGGCGACGACAGTTTGCTCATCACGCCGGGAGACCGCGAAGACATCATCTCCGCGGCCCTGGAATGCTTCCGGGAATCCGATAAGGGCTCGCTGAAGGTTTCCGGCGTCATCTTCTCCTGCGGGATGGTACCGAACGAGCTGGTGATGCAGGAGCTCAAGAGCGCCCGGTTGCCCGTGCTGCTGGCAAAAGAAGACACGTATTCTGTTGCCGCGCAGATTTACAACATGACGGTCAAGATCCGCTCCGGCGATACCGAAAAAATAGAGCGCGTCGTTTCGATGGTGCGCGAACATATAGAAATAGAAGCGATTTTGAAAGGAATGTAAGCATGGATACTATCCGCAGGATTCGGGAAAAGGCGCGGGCACACCCAGTTGCCGTGGCGTTGCCGGAATATAACGACGCGCGCGTTAAAGAGGCGGCGCGCATTATCGAGCAGGAAGGCATTGCCAAGGTGTTGTTGGTGACCCCGGACATGGTTGACCCCAAAGAGCGAGACCGCTATTGCGAAGAGTTCTATCAGCTGCGCAAGGCCAAAGGGGTCACGCCGGAGGAGGTAAAGGCGCTCTTCGCGGAAAAGGATCCGCTTTACTACACCGCGATGATGGCGCGCGAAGGCAAGATCGGCGGGTTTGTGGCCGGGGCAGCGCATACGACTCCCGACATGGCCCGCGCGGCGATCTATTGCCTGGGGATGGACCCGCGATTCGGCGTCGCCTGCAGCTGCTTTATCATGACCGTTCCCAACTGCGTGTACGGACAGAACGGCACGTTCATCTTCGCCGATTGCGGTATCGTGCCGACCCCTTCGCCGCGGCAATTGGCCAGTATTTCGATCGCCGCCTCCGAACTGGGGAAAAAGGTCCTCGGCCTCTCGCCGCGCGTGGCCTTGATGAGCTATTCGACCAAAGGCTCGGCGCGCGGCCGCGGTATCGACCTTATTCATGAGGCGCTGGAGTTGATCCGTCAGCAGGCACCCGATCTTCCGGTAGACGGGGAGCTGCAGGTCGATGCGGCTATCGTGCCGGAGGTGGCGCGGATCAAATATCCGGACAGTCCAATCGGCGGACAGGCGAATATTTTGATATTCCCCAGCCTGGAGTCGGGCAATATCGGCTACAAGCTCGTCGAGCGCCTTGCCCGGGCGCGGGCGCTGGGACCGCTGCTGATGGGCTTGACCCGTCCCTGCAGCGATCTTTCGCGCGGCTGCTCCGTCGAGGATGTGGTCGACGTCGTCGCGGTCACCGCGATCAGGGCGCAATAGGAAAGAGGCCACGCAACGATGAGGATTCTCGTCATCAACAGCGGCAGCTCTTCGATAAAATACAAGGTGTTCGATCTGCCGCGCAGCAGGAAGTTCATAGCCAAAGGCCTGATCGAGCATATCGGCGAGCCGGGTTCCGCCATACAGGACCATTACAGCGGCGTCCGGGAGATCCTGCGTAAGGCCGACGGGGTGGATGCGATCGGCCACCGGGTCGTGCACGGCGGAGAATCGTTCAAGCAGCCGGTTCTGATCGACGCTCACGTCCTGCGCGGTATCCGCAGGCACTGTCTTATCGCGCCGCTGCACAATCCCGCTAATCTGGCCGGCATAAACGCCTGTAAACGGCTTCTGCCGGGTATCGCGCAGGTCGCCGTCTTCGATACCGCGTTCCACCAGTCTCTGCCGGCGTATGCTTATATGTACGCGCTTCCCTACCGCTATTACGCAAAAATGGGGATACGCAAATACGGCTTTCATGGGACAAGCCATCAGTATGTGGCGGCAGAGGCGGCCCGCACGCTCAAAAAGCCGCTCTCGGCGCTGCGCATCATTACCTGTCATTTGGGCAACGGTTGCAGCGTTGCGGCGGTTCATCGCGGCAAGTCCATCGATACGAGCATGGGCTTTACGCCGCTTGAGGGGTTGATGATGGGGACGCGCTGCGGGGATATCGATCCGGCGCTTATCGGGTATATCATGCAGCGCTCGAAGCTCTCGGTCGCCGAGATCGACCGGATATTGAATAAGGAGAGCGGCCTGAAGGGTATCTCCGGTACCAGCAACGATATGCGTACGCTTCTGGCACGCAGCGCGCAGGGAGACGCGCGGGCGCGGCTGTCGATCCAGATGTTCGTCTACCGCATCCGTAAATACATCGGTGCCTATACCGCGGTCATGGATGGTTGCGACGCGCTGGTTTTCACCGCGGGTATCGGTGAGAACGCTACCCCTGTCCGCGAGCTGATCATCAAGGGGGCGTTCGACTATCTGAAGAAAAAACCTGCTATCCTGGTCATCCCCACGGATGAAGAGCTGATGATAGCGCTGGAAACCTGCCGTGCCGTTACCGCAAGGCCGGGGGAGGGAAAGGGCCGGCAATGTTAAGGACCATGCTTAAATCCAAGATCCACCGCGCAATGGTCACGGAAGCCAATCTGTATTACCGCGGCAGCATTACCGTCGACGCGAAGCTGCTCGACGCCGCAGATATACTGGAAGGCGAGAAGGTGGAAGTCTTGAACCTCAACAACGGCCAGCGCATCGAGACCTATGCGATCCGCGGGGCCGCCGGTTCAGGCGTGATCTGCCTCAACGGCCCGGCTGCGCGCGGCTCGTGCGTGGGGGACGAGATCATCATCGTTTCGTATGTCCTGGTTGACGAGCAGGAGTGCAGGAAACTGGTTCCCAAGGTGGTGTCGATTGCCGGAAAAAACAAAATTAAGCATTAAGACGGTCGGAGAGTCGGTGCTGGCGCGTAAGGTCCGCGAGGTTCCCGCGGTCACGGATGAGCACCGTCGTTTGCTTTCGGCCATGGCTCAGGTGATGTACGAGGTTAAGGGGGTGGGGCTTGCCGCTCCCCAGGTCGGCATCGAAGAATCGCTGGCCGTCATCGATATCGGCACGGGCCTGTATAAGCTGGTGAATCCGCGTATCGTTTCCCGGCGCGGCCGGCAGAGCATGGAAGAGGGGTGCCTGAGCGTTCCGGGGATCGGGGTGCGCGTGCGCCGCTCCCGCAGCGTCGTCGTCGAGTCCCTTGACGAGAACGGAAAGCCGCTGCGCATCGAGGCGGAAGGGCTTTTGGCGACGGTTTTCCAGCACGAGCTGGATCATCTCAACGGTACCCTGATTGTGGACCGGGCTTCGGTTATCGAACGATTACGTTTTAAAAAAGCGCTGGTGGCGCTCAAGAACCGTACCCGCACCGCGCAAGACCAGACATGAAAGACTGCCCCAACAGAGCAGAGAACAGCAAACGCTGTACCTGCACCTACGAGCCCTGTTCCCGCAAGGGGGTCTGTTGCGAGTGCGTCGCGTACCATCGGCGTAACAACGAGATCCCCGGCTGTTTTTTTCCTTCTCATATAGAGCGGACATACGACCGTTCCCTTTCCGCATTGAAGCGCTCCGGAGCATGATACGTCGGCTTCCTGAATGGTTCCGCCAGCCGTTGCCTGATGCACCGGTGCGCTCCCTGTGCCGACGCCTGGCGCAGGCACGGGTAAGAACCGTCTGTCAGGAGGCGCACTGTCCTAATCTATCGGCCTGCTTCCGGGACAGAGGGTTTTCGGTCATGATCCTGGGCAGGCGTTGTACCCGTGCCTGCGCGTTTTGTGCGCTGACACACCATCCGTGCGGGGATGCTTTGGATACATCGGAGCCGCAGGCTGTGGCGCAATTCGTAGCGCAGTCCGGGATGAGGTATTGCGTGCTTACTTCGGTATCCCGGGATGATCTCCCGGACCGCGGCGCCGGGCAGTTCGCAGCGTCGATTAGGCTCCTGGGTATGCAGAAGCCCCGGATCCTGGTTGAGGCGCTGGTCCCTGATTTCGACGCCGATACGCGGTTGATCAAGACGGTTCTTGACGCCGGTCCGTCGGTTTTTGCGCATAACCTGGAGACCGTTCCGCGCCTCTACGAGCGCATCCGGCCGCAGTTCCGGTACCGGCGTTCGCTGCGCGTCCTTGAAGCGGCACGCCGCCTCAGCAGCGGGATCCTGCTGAAGTCTTCTTTGCTTCTGGGACTGGGTGAAACGGAAAGCGAAGTAGAGGCGGTGATGCAGGATCTGGTTTCCTGCGGCTGTCAGATCCTTTCCCTGGGCCAGTATCTGGCCCCTTCGCCGCGACATTACCCGGTGTGCGAATTCATCGCTCCCGGGCGTTTCGTTACCCTGCGCGAGCGGGCGTTGAACTGCGGGTTCAAGGCGGTCGTTTCGGGGCCGCTGGTCAGAAGTTCCTACGCGGCAGTGCGCGCCTATGAAGAGGCAGTCGGTATCAAAAGCGAGGAGGTCCCGGCATGTACGACGTGATCATTATCGGCGCCGGCCCTGCGGGTCTGACCGCGGGGTTATATACGGGCCGCTTCCGGCTTAAGACCGTCATCTTCGAAAAGGCGGTCGTCGGCGGGCAGATCATCCTTTCCTCGAGCATCGAAAATTTCCCCGGGTATACGGGGGAATCGCCGGATACGCTCATTGCCAACATGAGCCGGCAGCTGGAATCGGTCGGGGTGACGGTCGAGTCCGAAGAGATCCTGGCTTTGGATGTCCTCGCCGGCGGCGGGCTGCAGCTGAAAGCCGCTGGTAAGGAATTCCGTGCCCGCAGCGTTATCCTGGCGAGCGGAGCGCACTACAAGCGGCTCGGCGCCGAGAATGAAGCGGCCTTTGTCGGCAGAGGCGTTTCGTATTGCGCTACCTGCGACGGGCCGCTCTTCCGGCAGAAAGACGTGGCGGTCGTCGGAGGCGGTGACCGGGCTCTGGAGGAGGCGATATTCCTGTGCTCGTACGCAAAGACCGTGACCTTGATCCACCGGCGGGATGAATTTCGCGCCTCCCGCATCCTGCAGGAGAAGCTGAAAGCGGAGCCGAAACTGCGTTTTGAGCTGCAGCAGCGGCTCGTACGCGTCAACGGGGATCAATTGGTGCGTTCGGTCACTCTGGAACAGGTCAAGGGCGGCGCGCGGCGGGACCTTGCCTGCGACGGGGTTTTTGTCTTCGTGGGGATCGAACCGAATACCGGCGCCTTCAAAAACGTGTTGAAAACCGATGAGGCCGGCTTTATAATAACGGATCAGTCCATGGCTACTTCGGTTCCCGGGGTTTTCGCCGCCGGGGACTGCCGTCAAAAAACGCTGTATCAGGTGATCAATGCCTGCGGGGATGCCGCTGTTGCCGCCGATGCGGCGCACAAGTTCCTCATGGGCCAGACCAAGTAACGATACGTTCCGGAGAAACGCATGTCGACGCGTAACGCAAAATTGAGGGAATGGGTTGAGCAAATGGCGCGGCTCTGTCAGCCGCAGGAGATCGTCTGGATAGACGGCTCCGGCGAGCAGAAAGCGCAGCTGCAGGAAGAGGCGGTTACTTCGGGGGAGCTTATTCCCCTGAACCAGAAAAAGCTGCCCGGTTGTTTCCTGCACCGCACCGCGGTCAACGACGTTGCGCGGACGGAGCACCTGACGTTCATTTGCACGCGCAAGAAGCACGACGCCGGCCCGACGAGCAACTGGATGGCGCCGAAAGAGGCCTACCAGAAGGCGCGCGATCTTTTCCGCGGCGCCATGCGCGGCAGGGTCATGTACGTGATCCCGTTCTCGATGGGGCCGGTCGGTTCGGAGTTCAGCAAGATCGGGGTCGAGCTCACCGATTCCCGGTATGTCGTGCTCAACATGATGATCATGACCCGTGTGGGATCGTCCGTCCTTCGCCAGATCGAAAAGGGAAGTCCTTTCACGAAATGCCTGCATTCCAAGGCAGATCTGGATATCACCCGCCGGCTCATCCTGCATTTTCCCGAGGACAATACGATCTGGAGTGTCGGTTCCGGATACGGCGGAAACGTCCTGCTGGGGAAGAAGTGCCTGTCCCTGCGTATTGCCAGTTATCTGGGCAGACGAGAAGGCTGGCTGGCTGAGCATATGCTGATCATGGGAATCGAAGAGCCCAACGGGCATATCGAATATATCGCCGCCGCTTTCCCGAGCGCCTGCGGAAAGACGAACCTGGCGATGCTCCTGCCACCCGAAGGATTGAAGAAGAAAGGGTATCGTATCTGGACGGTCGGCGATGATATCGCCTGGATGCGCATCGATTCGGACGGCCAGCTCTGGGCGATAAATCCCGAGACCGGCTTTTTCGGCGTTGCGCCTGGCACCAACGCGCATTCGAATCCGACGATGATGAAGACGATCGCCAGCAATACGATCTACACCAACGTCCTTTTGAAGCCGGACGGGACGGTCTGGTGGGAGGGGATGGACGGGGAGGTGCCGCAGAGCGGGGTCGATTGGACGGGAAAGGTTTGGCGTCCCGACCTGAAGGATGAGCAGGGAAAACCGGTGCTGGGGGCCAACTCCAACAGCCGTTTTACGACCCCGATTTCCCAGTGTCCGACTGCCTCGTTTCGCCTGGAGCAGCATCACGGGGTTCCGATCTCGGCAATCATATTCGGCGGGCGACGGGCACATCTTGCCCCCTTGGTTTACGAAGCGTTCAACTGGCAGCACGGCGTTTTCGTGGGCGCGACAATGGCCTCGGAGCGGACCGCAGCTCAGGTCGGCACGCTCGGTGAGGTTCGCCGCGACCCGATGGCGATGTTGCCTTTCTGCGGCTACAATATGGCGCATTATTTCGCCCACTGGCTGAAAATGGGCAAGCGCATGGTCAAGCCGCCCAAGATTTTTCACGTTAATTGGTTCCGTACCGACGCCAAGGGGAAGTTTTTGTGGCCGGGGTACCGCGAGAACCTGCGTGTCCTTGAGTGGATACTGGACCGCTGCAACGACAAGGTCGGCGCCCGCTCGACCCCGATCGGGTTTGTCCCGAATCCCCAGGAACTTGATTTGACCGGGCTTGACCTGCCCGCGGAAAACCTGGAAAAGCTGATGGAGGTTGATCCCGAGAGCTGGAAGCAGGAGCTCAAAGGGATCAAGGAATTTTTCGCGCTTTTTAAAAAAGACCTCCCCGCTGAGTTGTGGAGTGAGTTTGAAGCGCTGCGCCAGCGGTTTGAGCGATGAATTTTCCCCCCGTCATCCTTGAGACACGGATCCGTGAATTCCCTCTCTTTCGCCGGGGTAAGGTGCGCGACGTCTACGACCTCGGCAAAGAGTTGCTGATCGTTTCGACCGACCGGATCTCCTGTTTCGATGTCGTCCTGCCGTCGGGCATCCCGGGCAAGGGCGCGGTGCTTACCGCTATCTCGCTTTTTTGGTTCGATTTCCTCGGCGAGCGCGTGGCGCACCATCTCCTGAGCGCAGACACGAGCCGTTATCCGGCGGCCCTGCGTCCGTATGCCGAGCAGCTTGCCGGACGCTCGATGCTGGTGAAGAAGAGCAAACCCCTTGCGGTCGAATGCATCGTGCGCGGATATCTGTCCGGGTCAGGATGGAAAGAGTACCGGCAGAGCCGCTCGATCTGCGGCGTCCGTCTGCCCGACGGGCTTGCGGAGTCGGCGCAACTGCCGCAGCCTATCTTCACCCCTTCGACAAAAGCAGAGCAGGGGCACGATGTCAACGTTTCCGCCGCCTTCATCTCCGAACTGATCGGCGTTGAGCTGACCGAAAAACTGAAAGAGACGAGTCTGGAAATCTACCGCAGCGCTTCTGACTATGCCTGCGGCCGCGGGATCATCATCGCCGATACGAAATTCGAGTTCGGCATGTGCGCTGATACCCTCACCCTGATAGACGAAGTCCTCACGCCCGATTCTTCACGGTTCTGGCCGAAAAGCGGCTTTAAGCCGGGGGCTGCGCAGCCCAGTTTCGACAAGCAGTACGTGCGCGATTATCTGGAGACTCTTGACTGGGACAAAACCCCTCCGGGGCCCGTGTTGCCGGAGGATATCATCGCGCGGACGAGCCAGAAATATTGCGATGCCTACCGTCTCCTGACCGGTAAAGAGGAGCTTTTTGGATGAGGGCTCTTTCCTGCGGCGTGCCCGTATTTTGCCGGGGTGTTCCCGCGGGGGCCTATGAGGCGACTGACGCCTGTGTTTAAGAAGATCCTTTCTCTTTCTCTGCGGGTCGTTACCAGCGTCTTTTTGCTGTATCTGCTCTTCCGGTATCTCGATATTGATTTCCCTTCCGTTCTTCTCGCGGTCCGTTCCGCGGACCGGGGCGCTCTGGCAGTTTCATTCTGGGTGTTCATGAGCCTCAACGTGATCGCGCTCTTCCGTTGGGCGATCATTCTGCGCGGCGCCGGGTTGCGTATCCCTTTTATGCGGATTGTTGTTTCTTTTTGCGGCGGTTTGTTCTTCAATGTCTTCCTTCCTATCGGCGGGGATGTCGTGCGCAGCCTCGATCTGGGCGCTTTTGTCAAGCGGACCAAGGAGATCACGGCAACCGTCCTGCTTGACCGGCTCAGCGGGTACGTCGCGCTCGTGCTGGTTGCCGTAACGGCAACCGCGTGGGGCTGGGATCTGGTGCGTCATCCGGGAGTGTTAGGCGCCTTGGTGCTGCTGAGCCTGCTTTTGATCGCGATGCTCTTCGTTCTCTTTAACCGGCGTCTCTACGAGTTCTTCCATCGTTTCAGTTCCGCGGCGGGGGGCAAGGATACTTCCCGGGCGCTGGTGCGCAGGATCGGCTCGATCGCCGTTGACCTGCATCATGAGCTGCATCTTTTCAAGGACCGCCGCAGGGTACTGTTTTTCAACCTCCTGTTGTCCGTCGTGATCCAGGCCTTGCTTCCTATCTCTTCGTTCTTCCTGGCCCGCGCCCTGGGCAGCGACGCGCCGCTGTTGAGTTTTTTCGTCTTTGTCCCGATTGTTAGCGCGATTTCGATGCTTCCTTCGATCGGGGGCCTGGGTTTGCGTGACGCTTCGACGAGCTTCTTCTTCGAGAGCGTCGGCATGCCCCAGCATATCGCGATCGCCATTTCGCTGCTGAACTTCGCTTTTGTCGCGTTCTCTGCCGCCATCGGCGGCCTCATCTATGGCTGTACGGTATCTCATCGACGGATACAACGTTCTGCATCATGAGGCGTTTGCGGGTCTGGCGCGCCGGCATGCGTCCCCCAGCCGCACGCTTGCCTCCTGCATCCGTTCCTATCAGTTGACCGGTAGCCTGAAAAACGCCGTGGTCGTCGTCTTTGACGGGTATCCGCCTCCCGATTCGGTTACCGAAGCCGAGGGGATCAGCTTCATTTTTAGCCAAGACGTAAGCGCGGATGAACGCATCGTCGAGCTGGCGCAGGGCGCGGGCGCAGGGATTACCGTTGTCGTTTCCGATGACCGCCAGATCGTCGCCCTGTCGCGAGGCTCACGCGTGCGCACGATGGGCGTTGCCGCGTTCCTGGAGCGCGCCCACCGTCTCCGGGCAGGCGTGCGGGAGCGCCGCGGCGAAAACGACGAGTTGGGGGAGACACAAAAAGAGAGGATCAACCGGGAGATGCGCCTTAAATGGCTGCGTTAAGAAGCAAAACGAATGTCCGTGCGTTCCTCACTTTTCTGGGAACGGCGGGGGCGCGGTTCGTGATGATGCGCCAGACACGCGCTTCGGGGGGGATATGGGTTTCTTCCGGGAAGGCCGCTGTCCTTATCGATCCCGGCCCGGGGAGTATCGTGCGCTGCACGCAATCCCGTTTGCACCTGGATCCGACCCGGCTGGACGGCATACTGCTGACTCATCGGCATCTCGATCACGTTAACGACGTCAATGTGATGATCGAGGCAATGACCGAAGGGGGGATGAAGAAGAGGGGAGTTGTCTGGTGTCCGCAGGACGCTTTGAACGAGGATACGGTTATCCTGCGCTACGCCCAGTCCCTTCCCGAACGCATCGAGATCCTGCGCGAACGTTCCTCATACGCCATCGAGGGGTTCCGTTTCTCGACCTCCGGCCGGCATCTGCATCCCGCGGAAACGTACGGTCTGCGTTTCCGGCTGGGGAAGGAAGAGGTCGGGATCCTGACCGATACGGACTACTTCGAAACCCTCTCCGAAAGTTACCGGGGGATCGACACGCTTATCATGGCCGTCGTTTTTCTGCAGCATCGCCCCGGAATTCAGCATTTAGGAAGCGATGACGCGCAGGAATTGATCCGGCAAATCAAGCCGCGCCGGGTATTCCTGACCCATTTCGGCAGGACGATGCTTGAGGCATCGCCGGAGCGGGTTGCCCGTCGTCTCAGTGCAAGAACCGGGGTGCCGGTGCGCGCCGCCCGCGACGGTTTGACGCTCTGGTTTTCCTGATCCGCTTCTATCCTGACCCGCCATTTATCCCAACTTTCCTCTTGACTTAACTCGATGAGCGTGTTAGAGTTATCATACAAACGTGGCTGTATCGTTTGAGAGCGCAAAGATTAATGCTGCGTTTTGCTCCTCTCAGCGCGCCAGCCTCAAAAGGAGGGGATTATGAGTAACGTGCAGTTAGTGTTACTGGAGCCGGCAAAGGCAGTGCTCTCACAGATCGTGCAGTTTCTGATCAATGTGCTGCTGGTGGTGCTCGTCCTTTTGATCGGCTGGTTGGTTGCGCGCGCTGTCAAGACCATCGTGACGAAAGCCCTGCGCATTATGAAGCTGGATGTTCTCTCCGATCGCCTTGAGCTCGACAGTCTCCTGGAAAAAGGCGGGATCAAGTATTCCATTTCCGAACTGCTGGGGACGGTTTCGTATTGGTTGGTGCTTTTGGTCACGTTCGTCGTTGCGATGAACGTCATCAACCTGACCGTAGCCGCCGCCCTTCTTGAAAAAGTCGTCCTTTTCATCCCCAACATCATTGCCGCGGTTTTCATCCTGGTCCTGGGGTTGTTCGTGGGGACCCTGTTGCGCAACATCGTCCTGACCGCCGCCAATAACGCCGGCGTCGTGCAGGCGAACATGATCAGCAAGCTGGCTGAGGTCGTGGTTATCGCTTTTGCGGCGATTACCGCCATCAAGCAGCTCGGTATCGACGTCCGTCTGGTTGAGCTGCTGATCACGATAACCCTGAGCGCGCTCGGGCTGGCCGCAGGGCTGGCGTTCGGGCTCGGATGCAAGGATTTGGCGGGGAAAGCGACTGCCGAATTCCTGGATAAAATAAAGAGCAAGAAGTAGCTTTTTGAGCACGTTCGAAAATCCTCCCTGTCCACGGTTTGCGGATAGGGAGGATTTTTTTTAGGGGAAGAACCGCATGCGTTCTCTTGGGCGTCTTTTGATAGCCGCCGCATTTACGCTGAATCTGGTCGTTATCCGGTCGCTTTTATTTTCCGAATCTGAGGCGGCGGTTATCGCGGGGAGATTTTCCCTTGCTCTGCTTCTCTTTCTGATTATTCTTGCTGTTGCGTACCTGTTTTTTTTTATCGGGCTTCTGCGCTTTCCGGAGGCTTTGATCGCCGCAAGCTTTTTCCTGATCATGGGGACGATTCTTGCGGTCGGTTCCAATGCGGTTGCGGCTCTGGAGCACGCAGGGTTGCTCCTGGCTTGCATCCGGATCTTGGTTTGCGCCGGTTTGATTCTGGGGATGGGGTTTCGGCTTCTGCGCAAGAAGCCGATGCGCAGCGTTGCTGTCGGAGCCTGCCTGTTATTCTCTTTGCTTGACGTTGTTTGGGTTTTGCGGATGCCCCGAGGGCCTTCGAGCTTCGATGCCGTTGATTCGGTTTCCGCGGTTATGCATGCCGGCAGTCCCGAAGAAGCGGTATTGATCATCGGGGATTCGTTTGCCGCAGGCTCAGGGGTTTCCCCTGAGACGGCTTTCCCCGGGGCGCTGCAGCGTATCCTGAAGGCGCGCGGCGACCGCTCACTGGTCATGGTCCGCGCCGCGCGAGGGGCGGGGTTGAGCACCTATACGCACCTGCTTGCGGACCTGCCCGCCTCGGTTCGCGTGCGAAGGATTGTGTTGGCCTATTACCACAACGATTTTGTTCCGGTTCTGACTCTTGCGGGCCTGCTCCAGCAGCAACTTCTGGCGCTTCCCCGCAGCTCGCCTTCCCTCGGTTTTCTTCTTGCCCGTGCCGTCCGGTTATTCCCGTTTCGCATCGATTCTTTTCATAGACAGCTGATCCGGCAGTATGCGCAGGATGCCCCGTTCAATGATGAACGGTGGGATGTTTTGGAAAAACGTCTGGGTGCGTTCCGTCAGCTCGCCTCCTTGCATTCAGACCAACCCCCGCTTTTCCTGATCATCCCGCTCATGGTTTCCTATTGCCCGTACCCGCTTCAAGAGGTGCACCTGCGCCTTCAAGAACGTGCGCGCAGGTGCGGGTTCGAGACGCTCGATCTGTACCCCGCTTTTAAGGAACGTTTCGGTAGCGGAGAGTCCTGCCGGTTGAGTCGAAACGATTCGCATTGTAACGAGGCCGCTCATCTCCTGATCGCGGAGCAACTATACGGATGCCTGCGATGAGAGCCACACGGATTATCACGGGAATGCTCCTGATCGGCCTCTTGCTCGTCGGAGGATCGATCTTCCGCGACTTCGGTCTCCATTGGGACGAATACCATAATCAGGGGTTCGGCAAGAGAAATGTCGAATATGTCCGCTCGTTTCTTAAGCAGGGGGGCATGGCAGAATACAGAGGAGCGGTTTTTCATGACTGGGTGCACGGTCCGGCTTTTGAGATCTTGTTGCGGCTGGCAAGCGAGGCCTCCGGACTCGACGATCCCCGGGACGTCGTTTTTATGCGGCACTGCTTCGTCTTTCTTGCGTACTGGGTAGGAGCTATCGGCCTGGTTTTTTTCATCCGGCGGTTTTTCCCGGGCAGGGAGTGGCCGGCTCCTGCGGCCCTGGCCGTGTACGTGCTGCACCCGCATCTTTTCGCCCATGCCTTTTTCAATTCGGTCGACACGGTCTTTATGGTTTCCTTCCTTTTGAGCCTGCTGACCATGCTGCGGTTTTTCGAGAAGCCGAATTTTGCGCGTATGAGCCTCCATGCGCTGACGACTGCCCTGAGCACCGATGTCCGTCTCATCGGCGGGGTCGTGGCACTGGCGACGGTGATCGGCTTTTTTCACGATGCACTCTGTGTGCGCCCTGACCGTTTTGGGCTGCGCGGCCGTCTTATGCTCCTGGCCGGATATTGCCTGATGTATCTGGCGTTGGTGTACCTCTTCTGGCCGCTTTTGTGGGCGCACCCGTTTGCGAATACGCAAAAGGTTTTTTCCCTGACCAGGCACATATCCGATGACGCCCTGGAGCAGGACTGGCATCCGTGGTATTATCTTCTGCGCTGGATATTTCTGACCACCCCGGTTTTGTTCTCCTCGTTGTCGCTTGCCGGATCTTTGTCATTTTTCATGCGGCTGGTGCGGCCACGGGAAGAATCCTATTCGCTTTTGCGTAATTTTGTCCTCGTCTCGTTCTGCTGCGGTCTTCCTTTAATCCTTCAAATGATGTGGCAGACGCGTGTTTATGACGGGTGGCGGCACTTCTTTTTCCTTTACCCGTTCATTGTCCTGCTGGCCGTGGAGGGAGGGTCGTTTCTGTATTCGGCCTTTTTTCGTATGCGCGCTCGATTCCTGCGTCGCACACTTCTGATATTCTTTTGGGGCTCAATGGTTTGGACGGCAGTGACCGTCGCGCATTTTATGGTTGTCAGGCACCCCCATCAGTTGGTATATGGTAACGTATTTGCGGGGCCGTACCTTGAGAGGGTGCGCTATCAGGGCTCCAACGACAACTGGGGGCTTTCCTACCGGTGCGGGTACGAGTTCCTCTTGCGCAGCGACCCGCGTCCCGTGATCCGGGTGCGCGCCGACAACCGTCCCGGGCGCAACAGCATCTTTATCCTCTCCCCCCAGGAGCGCGCGCGCATCGTGCTCGTGGAGCAAGGGGAGGCGGATTACTTTATCACTAATCTGCGCAAAAGCGGAAGGCCGAAGTTCCCGTCGGAGATTGTGTTTCGCTGTTCGATCGGGAAAAACGATTATCTGAGGCTCTATCGCATGGGGAGAAAAAGCAGGGGACCAAAAAGCTGATCCTGTGCTATAATATGAAGAAATAACATTCCTCACAAAGGAGGGAGTATGTGCCTGTTTGGACCCGAATTAGTCGGTTTGATCCCGCTGAGCCTGCTTCTGGCGGTCAGTTTCTTTGTCCTCTTTGCCTGCCGCAAGACCGATTCGAATCCGCTGCGCCTGTTCGGCTACGCGATCGCGCTCCTGATCTGGGCTGCCGCACTTGTCCTTGTTTCTTCTCTCATGGGGGGGAGTGTCTGCGGGGGCAAGAGGTCAGGCGGCTTTACGCATCAGATGGGCAACCCGATGATGATGCACATGAATATGCCCGGCCGCCAGAATATGCCGGGCGGGGAACCTCCGCAGACTATGCGCAGCAGCCCTCCGATGCAGCAGCGCCAGACGCCGCCGCCCGAGCGGGAGCCTAACCCGCAATAACGTACTGTCGACAACGATATGGGACACCTGAAGAAAGCCTGGGAGCATTTTGTCCATAACCGCTTCAATCATCTTCTGATCGTTCTGATCGGGCTGATCTTTGCCAGCCCGTTCCTTCACGTTAAAGAGCGCGCCGATTTCCTGCCGCTGGCGTCGCTCGTTTATACGGTGGCGGTCCTGGCGATCCTCAGGACGATTACCCGCAGCGACCGGCAGTTCTATCTTGGCGTGGCGATAAAGCTGACCGTCTTCACCCTGGACCTGATTATTCATTTCGGGTTCTTCAAGCAGTTCGAGCTGGAGAGCCAGGTGCTTACCCTCCTGGTGCGCACCGGATTCTTCGTGCTTTTCGTCAAGACGCTGCTGCATGAGCTGTTCGCGACGCAGCGGGTCAATTCGGACACGATCAAGGGCGGGATCTGCGTCTATCTGCTGGTCGGATTTTTGTGGGCGCTTTTTTACAAGGTCGCTTTCATTTTCGATCCGCGCGCTTTTTCCTTCATTGATCCGGACAACTGGAATTTCATCTATTTCAGCTTCGTCACTCTGACTGCCGTCGGATTCGGCGATATCTTTCCGGTCAGCTCATTCGCGCGCATGCTGACGTGTTTCGAGGCGCTTTGCGGACAGCTCTTTCTGGCGGTGTTCATCGCCCGCCTGATGGGGCTGCATATCGCTCATAAGCTCACCTCCTCGGAATCGGCTCACCGCTGAAAGAGTACAAAGAGAGGCTGGTATGGGGAACAAGAGAAAAATCTATCTCGATCATAACGCGACGACTCCGTTGCATCCCCAGGTGCAACAGGAGATACGGCGTTCGTTGGGGCTTTTCGGCAATCCATCCAGCCTCCACGCCTTTGGACGCGCATCCCGCGCGCGGGTGGAGTGGGCGCGGGAGGTGACCGCGCGATTCCTGAATGCGCGCCCCGAAGAGCTGATCTTTGTCGGGAGCGGCTCTGAAGCCAACAATACGGTGCTCAGCATCATGAGCTGCTCTTCCTCTCACTGCTGCCATATCCAACCTTCGCGACGGACTATCATCACGAGCGCCATCGAACACCCCTGCGTTCTGGAGATGTCGCGTTGCCTGCAGGACCGGGGGCTGGCGGTTGAGTATCTGGGGGTTGACCGTTCCGGGAAGGTCGATCTCCAGCAGCTGTCCGGATTACTGCGCAAAGGCGCCGGGCTGGTTTCGGTCATGATGGCCAATAACGAGATCGGGACGATCCAGGATATCAAACAGATCGCCCGTATGGCGCATGAGCATGGGGTTTTGATGCATACCGATGCCGTGCAGGCAGTCGGCAAGATCCCGGTTGACGTAAAGGATCTGGATGTCGATTTTCTGACCCTCTCCGGGCACAAGATATACGGACCGAAAGGGGTGGGCGCGCTCTATGTAAAGAAGGGCACCCCGTTTTGCCCGCTTATCCGCGGCGGCCATCAGGAAAAAGGCAGAAGGGCGGGGACCGAGAACACCCTCGGGATCATCGCACTGGGAAAAGCGGTTGAGGTGCGCTCTCGGGAGATGGGACCTGAGGGAAAGCGCCTGGCGCGCCTCAAGAAGATGCTGCGCAGCGGCATAGAAAAGTCGATCCCCGACGCGCTTTTTAACGGCCATCCGACCGATGTGCTCGCAGGGACGCTCAACGTCTCTTTTGCGGGGGCAGAAGGAGAGGCGATCCTGCTGTATCTTGACCTGGAGGGTATCGCGGTCTCTACCGGTTCGGCATGTGCCTCGGGATCCTTGGATCCGTCTCACGTCCTCCTGGCGACCGGGATCGCTGCCGAGCAGGCTCACGGTTCGATCCGGATAAGCCTGGGGCGCGGCAATGACGAGGAGGATGTGCGCTATACCGTGGCGGCCCTGGCTAAGGTCATCAGGCGTCTCAGGGGTATGTCGAGCGCTTATCTACAGGGAGTGCGGCAATGACGGAAAAGAAAGAGTGGGTGTATACCGAAAAACTGAAAAGCCATTTCATGCATCCGCGCAATATACTCGGGGACGAGGATCCGGCGTCCTTCGACGGCTCGGGAACGGTGGGGAATATCAAGTGCGGCGACGAGATGAAGCTGGTGATCAAAGTTGACCGCAAAAAACAGACGATCGCCGATTGCAAATGGAAAACGTACGGGTGCGCCAGCGCGATCGCCAGCACCTCGATCCTCTCGGAGATGGTGAAGGGGATGTCCCTGGAGAGGGCCTATCGTCTTTCACCGAAGGATGTCGCCAAGGAGCTAGGCGGGTTGCCGGAGCATAAGATCCACTGTTCCGTGCTCGGCGATAAAGCGCTGCGGGCGGCGATCGACGATTATTATTCCAGAAGCGGGCAGCAGGCGAAGATCAAGCAAGAGGCGGAAAAGGTGATTTGCCAGTGCATGAACGTCTCCGACCACGAGATCGAGCACGCGGTGCTGGAGGGTGCGCGCACGATGTACGAGCTGCAGGAAAAGACGAAGCTGGGTACCGTCTGCGGGCAGTGCAAAGAAGAGGCCGAGCGGCTCCTTGCGGGGTATATCCAGAAGCATTTCGGCGCCTGACAGAGGCTGCATCCGGGGCAGGGCAGAAGGAATCAATGACCGAAAGAGCTATGCGCAAAGCGACCAAGGGAGAATTAACCGTCGGAAGGTTTGTTATTCCGTACCGGCTTTACGGCAGCCAAGGCCCGGAGCTGGTCTGTTTAAACGGCGTCCAGCAATCGATGGCGATGTGGCAGAGTTTCGTTCAGCGTTTCAGTTCTCAGTACCGGATCGTCCTTTTCGATTTTCCCGGCCAGGGAAAAGCTTCCGTAACGAGCGGTCCGATCCAGGCATCGCTGGAGGAACAGGTACAGATCCTTCGGGAGGTGATCGCCGGAGTGAAAGTGCAGGAGCCGACGCTCTGTTCCGCATCGTGGGGAGGGGTTGTTGCCCTTTCTTTTGCCGCGCGTTACCCCCGCTTGGTGAAACGCCTGGTTTTGGCTAGCCTGGGCACGCGCCCGAATAAAGCGATGGTGGATGTCATCAGCAAAGGCAGCCGTATCGAAGAGAGCAAACGGGCGGACATGGCCGAGACCCTCATCAATTGTTTCGGCCAATACCTGCCTGCGCACATGAAGGACAAGATATACCGCCAGTTCTGTTCGATGTCCCGCGAGCAACTGCAGGCGTTCTGCGAGCACGGGCTTTTCGTCATCGCAACGGGCAGCCTCGGCAGCGTCATTGATTTCCGAAAAATCCAGGCAGAGACGATCCTTTTGAACGGGGAGCGAGACGCGATCATCGATTTGGAAGACGTGGTAAGCCTGGCGGCGAAGATCCCGCACTGCAGCCTCAAGATAGTCAAGGGCGCGGGACATTTCCTCCACCTGGAAGACGAGAATATCTTTGACGTCTACAGCGAGGTTTTACCTCGCCCCTGAATGTTGTTTTGCAGGATCACGCGGAGAAATCGATCTGAGATGACCGTCCCTGAAAGCCGCACCTCCATGCCTGTGGGCGTTCCGGAAAAAGCGTTTGAGAACCGGCTGGTCGAATCGTATCAGGTAGACGGCGGGTTCATCGTGCATGACGCCGCGATGCTTAAAAGGATCTATGGTTCTCTCGGTATCGATCCGCGCACGTCGTTGGATTGGCGGATATACGAATTGGAAGGGCTCACTCATTTTTTCCAAAGGGAGGTCGCATCGCTGGCATATAAGATGGGTATTTCTTCCCGGGACCGGGTGCTCAATCCCGGAGAGGGAAGCGGAGCGCCTTCCCGGCTCTTGGTGCGCCTGTTCGGTTGTTCGGTGACGGGGGTTGATTTGAATCCGGAGCAGATCCGTAAAGCCCGGGAGATCGCCCTTTTGCATGGCGTCGAAAATAAGGTCACGTATTACCGGGGGGACGTTGCCCATTTCTCCCTGCCCGAAAAGGATTTTACCAAGGCTTTCGTCAATGAGACCTGCGGGCATTGGCAAAGAAAGGACGCGGCCTTCCTCTGCATTCATGAGCATTTGTTGCCCGGCGCGACGGTCGGTTTCAATATCTGGCTGAAGGGAGAGCGGGGCACGCTCAACGAGGCGTATGAATGCGTCCCGGAATTCAGGCCCCTCTATAAGCCGGGCATCTGGGCGCAGGAGGATTTGGGCGAATACCGGCGCCTTTTAGCTGAGGCGGGATTCAAGGTGCTTGAGCACTACGACTGCACCGATAAGGTTGACATCAAGATCCGCGCCCGGCTCAAGGCAACGCAGCAATGGGATCTGTACGAGCGGGCGCTGGGAAAGGCTGCGCGCGAGAGCGGGTTCCGCTATTACCAGGGCATGCTCAAGACCCACTACGATTTTCTCAAATACGGCGTGATCATCGCGCGCAAAGAGCCATGAGAACGATAATGCTGCTGGTGATCTCCAACGTCTTCATGACGTTTGCCTGGTACGGACATCTGAAATACAAAAGCGCGCCGCTGTTGACCGTGATCGTGGTCAGCTGGCTTATCGCTTTTTTCGAGTACTGTTTCCAGGTCCCGGCGAACCGTTTCGGACACGGCACCTATAGCGCCGCACAGCTCAAGACGATCCAGGAAGTGATCACCCTTCTGGTCTTTTGCGTGTTTTCGATATTTTACCTCAAGGAGGATTTGCGTTGGAATTACCTGGTCGGTTTCGCGTGCATCGTCGCAGCGGTGTTTTTCATTTTCAAAAAATGGTAGGCGAAGATCAATTCCCGAAAGATCCGTTCCGGAAATCCCCGTACGAAAGAGCGTCGCAAGAGAAAGCCCTTTAAGCGAGCGGGGAAGTTCTGGGTGTATATCCTGGAATGCAGCGACGGGACTTTTTATACCGGCTATACCCCCAACCTGAAAAATCGTGTTGCCCTGCATAATGCGGGCAGAGGAGCCCGGTATACCCGAGCGCGGCGCCCGGTGCGCCTGCGCTGGAGCAAGCGATACCGGTATTTCAAAAGCGCATTTCTCCAGGAGAAACGGGTTAAAACACTGACGCGGGCACGGAAGCTGGCACTTATACTAAAAGGGAAGAGAAGGTAGGGATAGCCGGGTGAGTGCGGAGCACGATAGATAGAAGGGCGTGCCGTAAGCGCAGGGTATTGGTGGGTGTCGATCAGGCCGCGCAGGCCCTCTGATGAGGGCCGTGCGGCCTGTTTTTTGATAATTCCGGAATATTATGTGGTAAAATCATAGCGTATCGTTCGGGTATCGGTTGCGTCTCTTCCGTTATTGAGATGCTTTTTGCCTTAAAACCGCACCATACAATAAAGGGGTTTGAGCCGATATGTTAGACCAGTCACGCAAGCGGTTCCGTTTAAGGATCGTGGTCCCCGCGTATCCGGCCTTCAATATCTATTCTGGCATCGCCAAGAGGACCACGGCGCTGGGGCCGGTGTGCATCGCGACCGTCGTCAACAAGACCGAGCGCTGGGATGCCGAGGTTATCGACGAAAACAATCTGCGCCTGCACGGACCGCGCGATGCATCGGGCAACGCGGATCACGCTTTTCTGCAGGAGGTGCGCCCGGCGGATGTCGTCGGGTTGTACGGGGGGCTCACCAGCACCATCCCTCGCCTCTATGAAGTAGCGCGATTTTATAAGAAAAGAGGCGTCATTGTCCTGGCGGGAGGCCAGCATTTCGCAAGCGAGAATATCGATGAGGCCTTGGACGCAGGGATAGATTATGTGGTGATCGGAGAAGGTGAGCTGACCGTCAAAGAGCTAGTGCAGTCGCTGGAACGCGGTGGCGATATCTCCCGGGTCAAGGGAATCGCGTACCGCATAAACGGGAAAACGGTGCTGAGCGGGCCACGCGAGCCGATAACCGATTTTGATGTTTTGCCGCATCCTGATTTCTCACTCGTGCGTTACGCCAAGATAAAACTCTATCCGGTGGGCAGGATCCGCGGCTGCGGTATGGATTGTGAGTTCTGCACGGTCAAGGGCAAGCCCCGCTGCGCGACCCCGGAGCGTCTCATGGGTGATATCGCCGCACTTCTTGAAACCCACGACGCCAGGCATTTTTTCATTGTCGATGACCTCTTCGGCCAGTTCCGAGAGGAATCGATCCGTTTCTGCCATCTGCTGCGCGATTATCAGCTTAAGGTCGGTAAGCGGCTGGACCTGGCAGTTCAAATCCGCCTGGACAAAGCAAAAGACGAGGAGTTGCTTCAGGCGATGCGGCAGGCCGGTATCAGCACCGTTGCTATCGGTTTCGAATCGCCGATCAAGGAAGAGCTGGAATCGATGAAGAAGCATATCCAGCCGCAAGAGATGATTTCACTTGCCCGGATCTATCACCGTTTCGGTTTCCTGGTGCACGGCATGTTCATCTTCGGCTATCCGGTCAAGGAGGGGGCTGCCTTGGGGCTTTCTCTCGCCGAGAGAATCAAAAGGTACAAGACCTTCATCCGTAAAGCAAAGATCGATACCCTCCAGGTCCTGCTTCCGGTACCGCTTCCCGGTACGGAATTGCGCAACCGTCTTGCGAAGGAACGGCGCATCTACGCCCACGAGGACATCGGTTGGGAGTATTACGACGGTAATTTCCCGACCTTCGAACCGGACGGCACGCTCAGCGCCCAGGAGATGCAGAATTCGATACGCAAGATCATGGGCGGTTTTTACGAGTTCAAGTATATGCTGCTGATCGGCATGCAGACGCTTACTTTTACCTCGCTTATTTTTTTTCTGCATAATATCAAGGCCGGGTGGAGGAGATGGTACCGGCCCTGGAGGAACAGCCTGGCCCGTTTCGGCGGATGGGTGATCATGCGCGGATGGGCAAAGCAATTGAAAGAGGGTTCCTACCTTCAGCGCCTGCGAAGCGCCCAGCAGCGTATCAAGAAAACGGATAAGGCGTCATGATGATCGAGCATGTTTTGTTGTGGATCGCGATCCTGATATTCGCCAGCGTCATTTCCAGCAAGTTCTCGGATAAATTCGGCGTCCCGGTGCTGCTGCTCTTTCTGGCCATAGGTATCCTTGCCGGATCCGAGGGGATCGGCAAGATCTATTTCGCCAACCCGGATGCCGCGAAATCGATCGGCATCGTCGCGCTCATTTTCATCATCTTTTCCGGCGGGCTCGATACCAACTGGGGCGACACGCGTCCCGTCATGCGTCCCGGCCTTATCCTCTCGACGCTCGGGGTTCTGCTGACGGCTCTGATTACCGGTTTTTTCGCCATCCGCATCCTGAAATTCGGCGTTTTCGAAGGATTGCTTCTCGGTTCGATCGTCTCTTCGACCGATGCCGCCGCTGTTTTCAACATCCTGCGTTCCCGGCGGATCAGTTTCCAGAAACCCCTGAAGGCTTTGCTTGAATTTGAATCGGGAAGTAACGATCCGATGGCGGTCTTCTTGACGATCGGGTTTATCAGCCTGCTCACCTTCCAGAACAAGAGCGTTTTTTCGCTTTTCCCCGGTTTCCTCCTCGATATGGGGGTGGGGGCCCTCGTCGGGTATCTTATGGCCCGGTTTATCATCGTGCTCATCAATCTCCTGAAGCTTGAATATGAGGGGCTCTATCCGGCGGTTATGATCTCGCTGGTCCTGCTGACGTACTCGGTTGCGGTTTTCCTTAAGGGCAACGGTATCCTGGCGGTTTATATCGTCGGCCTGATCATTGGCCAAGCGGAATTCCCGAACAAGCGCATGATCGTTCGTTTTCACGACGGCCTTGCCTGGCTCATGCAGATCACCATGTTCGTCACGCTGGGACTGCTGGTTTTTCCTTCCCGGATCGTTCCCCTGATGGGAGCCGGGCTTTTGTTGACGCTCCTGTTGATGGTCGTCGCCCGGCCGCTCAGTGTTTTTGCTTGTTTGGCGCCGTTTAAAATGGACCTGCGCAAGAAAGTCATGATTGCCTGGATCGGGCTGCGCGGCTCGGTGCCGATTATCCTGGCGACCTTCCCGTACCGGGCAGGCATAGCCCAGGCCGACACCATATTCCATATCGTCTTCTTCGTAGTCTTCGTCTCCGTTCTGATCCAGGGTGCTTCCATACCGCTCGTTTCCCGTTTTCTGAAGCTCGATATCCCGTTGGCACGCAGGATCAGTTATCCCCTTGAGTTCGAAAAGACTGCTGCCGTTGACGCCGACTTGACCGACCTGATCGTTCCTTACCATTCCACGGCGGTGGGCAGGATGATCCGCGATCTTAGTATTCCGGAAAAATGCCTGATCGTTCTGGTCTCGCGGAACCATAAGTTCGTGATCCCTTCCGGCTCGACGGTCATCGAAGGGGGAGATGTCCTTCTGGTGCTCGCCAATACCGCAGACCTGAAAATCCTTCAGGGACGGCTGGCGGTGCTGGCGCCTGCGGACGCCACGGAAAGGACAGGGTAGACTCCCCATGGCGATATACGGCAGGTTAAACGACGTTGCGCGGCAAGCCGGTTATAAAGAAGGAATCCGTGAAGGGCTCGACTATTTAAAGCAACTCGACAGCCGTTTGCTTTGCGGTAAGCCGGTCGGTTACTCCGTCAAAACCGATATCAAAGGCAGCGCCCTCTTTGCTCTTCATCAGGTGTACGAAACAAAATCCATCCGGCAGGCGCGTTATGAGGGGCACCGCGCCTATATCGATCTGCAATATGTCTGGGCAGGCAAAGAGTGGATCGCGATAACTTCGCCGGAGAAGCTTGTGCCGGTACAGCGTTACGATGCGAAAAAGGACATTGAATTTTTCAGGTATTTTCCTTCAACTTCCTTGCTGATGGCTCCGGGAGTCCTGGCGGTCTTATTTCCCTCGGATCTGCACGCGCCCGGCCTTGACTTCAAGAAGGGCGGGATTGTCAGAAAGACGGTGGTCAAGGTGAGGATATAGAGAAGTCCGATTGAAACTATCGGCAGCATAAATGGCTGGCATGACCGCGCCTGTTGTCGGGGCATGAATGCCGTATTGCAAAAGTAAAAAGAAATTTCGTTGAGCGTTTGTCGCTGGAGATGGAGATGTTTAAGCTCATACTGATCGGCCTGGGCGGTGCGGTAGGGGCTATCGCGCGGTATCTCGTATCGGGAATTGATTATAAGCTTTCCGGAGGCGTTTTTCCGGTAAGCACGTTTGTGGTGAATTTGGCCGGTTCGCTGGTTATCGGATTCCTGTGGGGGCTGTTTGAGGCGGTTATGGTTTCCTCGAATGTGCGTATGTTCATTTTTATAGGCTTACTGGGGGGGTTCACGACATTTTCGACATTTGCCCTGGAGAGTTTCAGTTTGATCAGGGATGGCGAGCACGCCATTGCGGCGGGAAATATTATTTTGTCAAACGTACTCGGGATAGGTTTTGTCTTCTTGGGATACGCTTTGGCCAAGTTTGTTTTGCATATCTGTAAATAGGGAGGCAGCGATGCATATTCCGCAAGAAGGGATGCTCTTGAGGGTGTTTATCGGTGAGAGTGACCAGTATAGAGGCAAGGCGCTCTATGAACAGATTGTCTTAAGGGCAAGAGAGTTGAATTTGGCTGGCGCGACGGTTCTGCGGGGAATAATGGGTTTTGGAGCCGATAGCCGGATGCATACCGCGAAATTGCTGAGATTGTCGGAAGACTTGCCGGTAGTGATCGAGATCGTCGATTCTGAAGAAAAGCTGAATACCTTGTTGCCGTTTTTGGATGAAGTGGTTCAAGAAGGGCTGATTACCCTGGAAAAGGCCAGAGTGATTAAATATCGGCATAAGATCTAAAGAGCGCATTAGTTACAAGCAGGAAAGGAATGAATATAATGAAACAATGGTACGAGGCATTATTCGAAAACTACGCTCACACCTATGACAAAGAATGCTTTGTTCAGGGAACTATCGGGGAGTGCGACTTTATCGAGCAGGAGGCGGGGCAGAATAAATCCCTAAAGATCCTCGACATCGGATGCGGTACCGGCCGCCACGCGATTGAGCTGGCCAGGAGAGGGTATGCGGTGACCGGAGTCGACCTCTCTGAGTCACAGCTTGCATGGGCGCGGGTAAAAGCCAAAGGGGCGGGGGTGACGGTAGATTTTCACCGGCATGACGCGCGCGCTCTTCCCTTTGAGAACGAATTCGATCTGGAGATTATGCTCTGCGAAGGCGGGTTTTCACTCATGGAAACAGATGAGATGAATTTCGAGATTCTCAAAAACGCGGCTAAAGCGCTCAAATGTGAAGGCAAGCTCATTTTCACTGCCTTAAACGGATTGTTCCCGCTGTTCCATTCCGTCAAGGAATTTTATGAGTCAGCGAAAAATGAAGGCCAGTCCCAGTGTAAGGATTGCTCCTTCGATCTGATGGCCTTCCGTGATCATAATACCGTTGTTTTTGAGGACGATTCCGGCAATAAAAGGGAGCTTGCGTGTAACGAGCGCTATTACGTGCCCAGCGAGATAACCTGGCTTTTAAAGACGCTCGGATTCAAATCGATCGAGATCTTTGGCGCGAAGCTCGGGGCATACTCAAGAAACGACAAGCTGACTACCGATGATTTCGAAATGCTTGTTGTAGCGCAAAAATGATAGCAGGCAACGGTGTTTATCCCGGATTAAATTGCTTATTGAGTATGCTATGCTGATTAACAATAAGTGGCTTGTGGACGGGTCGGGGGGAGACCTATGATTCGGGTAGAGTGGAATAATTTCCTCTGTTTTCCTCGTAAAGGATGGGCCATAGACATAGGGTGCCGCGGGTTTGTCCTCCCCAAGATTCTATCCGCTCGAGGCATGAAAATAATTGCGATCGACCCTGCCCCCGATATTGTTAAACCTGATGATCCGAATATATTTTACGAGCGGATTGCTGTTGTCGGCGCCGTACAACACAACGCTGTCAATTTCAATGTCATTGGTGACGGGTTGACCAGCCGTGTCTGCGACGCAGCTTCAAACAGGGGTGTAAAAAGTGAAAAAGGGGAGAAATCGCTCGGGCAGGCGCAAACAATAGAGGTCCCGGTAAAGACGCTTGAGGATCTTTTGTCTGAGTATGGGATTGACCGGGTAGAGATATTAAAGCTTAATTGCGAAGGCGCAGAAGAACAGATCCTGCTCGGATTAAAAAGACCGTTAGCCAGGCAGATTTCGGTAGAGTTTCATCGCCACTTGGGATTTCGCGGGTTCACGCCTGAAATTAGAAAGCATATGTCCCAATGGTATTATTGGGTTTCTTCGGTCGAAAATTTTCCTTTTGAGAGGGTGGTTTTCTGCCGGAAAAAAGATCGGAAATTACGCATATTTCTCATACTTGCGGTAATACGGAACATTCCCCTTTTGTTTGTATATTTATGCAAGAAACTGTATCGCCATTAAGTCGTTGGGCTGGCCGCTGAAGGCGCCGATGGTGAAGTGCTGCGCGCCGATCAAGAAGTGATATCATATTCTCAGAAAGGCAAAATCATGAGAAGCATTCTATTGAGTGTCGGCGTTCTCCTGGGAGTGTCGGTTTCTTTTGCTCAAGACATCGAGCGGGATCTTTTGCAGGGGTATGACGCCGCACTGGTAATTCATAACCGGACAACAGGGGAGACCATAAATATCAATTCTGCGCGCAGTGGCCAGCGCCTTTCACCCTGCTCGACATTCAAGATTTACAACACTCTCATCGGGCTGGAACTTGGGCTTATCAAAGGGCCTGACGAGCCGTGTTACAGATGGGATGGCGTGAGGCGTGATATAGATGGGTGGAATCAGGACTTAACTCTGCGTGATGCGTTTAGGGTGTCGGCTGTGCCCGCGTATCAGATTTTAGCCCGGCAGATAGGCGAGGCACGGATGAAGGAGTATATTGAAAAGATCGGGTATGGTTCACAGGATATCTCGGCCGGTATTGATATCTTCTGGCTTCCGCGCCCAGATACCACATCGATTAAAATCAGCGCGGATGAGCAGGTCGCTCTTTTAAACAAGCTTTTGGACAACAAGCTTCCTTTTTCTCCAAAGAATATCGCGATATTGCGTGACATCATGCAGGCAGAGAAGACCGACAAAGGAACGCTTTACGGCAAAACTGGCTCCGGCACCGGGCCGGATGGGAAATGGAACCTGGGTTGGTTTGTGGGGTTTTTTGAGAGTGGCGGGACAACATATGTGTTCGCATGCAATATTATCGGCGGAGCAGATCCTTCCGGTAAAGTAGCAAGAACAATAGTAGAGAATGTTCTAAGATCGAAAGGACTTCTCTAAACATGAAGCGACTCATGAAAGGTATTTATTCGCACTCTAAGTTGGCCGGCGGAAACATTACTATAATTCCTAAAGGATTTATTGAGTGTTAACCAGAGTATTGCTATAGGTCGTGGAAGTGGCGGCAAAGACAGGCGTACGTTTGTATATGCGCACTCATTGAGAATATAGGATGTCGCATGATTAAAGAAACAGTACTGGTTATATTGGCAAGCTTTTTTCTCCTCATAAGTACGGTATGTGCTGAGATTCCAAGCCATCCGCTTGTAGAGAAAGCCAAGCAAGAGAGGATGCCGCGTTTCCAATACGCGCTTGCCAACGGAGCTCAGGTTATTCTCACTCAAGATGGTAGGAGTTTCTATCTTTTGTGGCTGCCCGAAAACAGCCGTGTTGATAACCTCCCGCCTATGGTAGTAACGTTGCATGGCCACAGCGGGTATGCATTTGAAGATTTTTATGTGTGGCACGATTTTCTGAAGGAGAGGGGTTATGGTTTGCTCGCTATTCAGTGGTGGCTTGGGGCAGGGGAGGCGATAAACGATTATCTCTTACCCAATGAAATAT
>CAZOGI010000019.1:0-32569 GCA_964579435.1 uncultured Planctomycetales bacterium | reverse complement strand
GGGCAATCTCAATCCCGTGGCGTCAGGCGCGAGGAACGGTTTTTAGGTGTCGGGAAGGGAGGCGGGGCATGGAGAAAATGTTGCGCGGTATCGCCGGATTTTTTATCCTGGCGAGTCTCTGGGCGGCCCATTTTATCGACCAGCGCTGGCTGTGGTTCACCGCGTTTGTGGGGGCGAACCTTCTGCAGTCGGCTTTCACGAACTGGTGCCCGATGATGACGATCCTGAAGAAATGCGGCGTCAAATCATGAAAAGAGGTTGACAAGCGCAAAATAAAGGGTATACTCCTCTTTGTAGCATTCAGGGGAGTAGATAATCTTAAGCCGCCCGGGAAAGATTCCTATCCTGCGCGGTTTTTTTGTTTAAAGGCAGGCAGAGCGAAAGAAGGTTTGAAGAGATGATGCACAAAACAAACGCGGCAAAAATCGTAGTGAACGAAACAGTCCCGGAAGGCGCCAGTTTCTACGGCCTGGGTATCGCACCGAAGATCCTGGATATCCTGGAGCACCTGAAATTCAAGGTCCCGACCCCGATTCAGGCAAAAGCGATCCCCCTGGCTTTGCAGGGCAAGGATATGATCGGCATAGCCCAGACCGGCACCGGCAAGACCCATGCCTTTGCCATTCCGATGGTGCAGTTGTTGGTCCAGAAGACCGGCACCGGGCTGGTGCTTGCGCCGACGCGTGAGCTGGCGATACAGATCGATGAGGCGTTTAGGGTCCTGGCCCATCCCTTCGGCATGAAGACCGCCTGTCTGATCGGCGGTGCGCCGATGGAGCCGCAGGTTGCGGCGCTGCGCCAGAACCCGCGGATCGTCATCGCCACGCCCGGTCGGCTGATCGACCATATGGGGCAGTGGAATTTCATCCCGGAGCTGGTCTCGATGCTGGTCTTTGACGAGGCAGACCGGATGCTGGACATGGGGTTTCTCCCGCAGATAGAGCGCATCCTGAAATTCCTTCCCAAAGAGCGGCAGACGATGCTTTTTTCGGCGACGATACCGGCCGAGATCATGAGCATCATCAACCGCTACATGAAATTGCCGGTGTCGGTTGAAATCGCGCCCTCCGGTACGGTTGCCGAGCGCATCACCCAGGAGCTCTTTATCGTCAAGCGCGAGGCGAAGGCGCGGCTGCTTAATAAGCTGCTGACGCAATATCACGGGACGGTGCTGCTCTTTTCGCGCACCAAGCATAACGCCCGCAAGATCACCCGTCAGCTCAAAGAGGGCACTTTTCGTGCCGCCGAGATCCATTCCGACCGCTCCCTTGCGCAACGCCGCGAGGCGCTGGAGGGGTTTAAGTCCGGCAAGTACCGGGTCTTGGTGGCAACCGACATCGCCGCGCGCGGGATCGACGTGACGGGGATAGAGCTGGTGATCAACTACGATTTGCCCGAGGATGCCGAGAATTACGTTCACCGCATCGGCCGCACCGGCCGGGCCGGACACAAAGGGCATGCCATCTCTTTCGCCACTCCCGATCAGCGCGCCGACGTGCAGAATATCGAGAAGCTCATCCGGGCTTCCCTGCCGGTGGTGCGCCACGAGGGAATCTCTTCCGATCACTTCGAAAAATCGTCTCCTGCGACGCCGGCACCGACGCAGCGGCCCCAGGGGGGCAGGCCGCGGCATCGCCGTTTCCGCCGTCACTCCGGCAAGCGGAATTGATTGACAACCAGGGCAGCGCGCGGTACAATAAACGAATAGACGTTCCCCCCACCATCTTAAAGATTAGAAATCTTAGGCCATTCCGAGGCCGTAAAGGAGAAGATGACTAGCCTTTACGGCCTTTCTTTTTTCACAGAAATGAGCGTATAGACCTTTGACGCGGATATTCCAGGACCTGCGGATCGGCTCTCTGAATATACCTGTCCCGCTTATTCAGGGAGGTATGGGGGTGCGCGTATCCGCGTCCTCTTTGGCGGCAGCCGTATCGCAGGAAGGCGGCCTGGGGGTCATCGCGGCGGTCGCTTTGGGGGAAGTTTCCGGGACAGCGGCGCGGGATTTCAGGGCGCGTTCGCGCGCCGCGCTCGTGCAGAGTATCCGGCAGACCCGCGAGAAAACCGGGAATCCCTTCGGCGTCAACATCATGTGCGCCCTGACGAATTACGAGGATTTGGTTGCGGCCGCTGCAGAGGAAGGCGTGGCGGTCATTATCTCCGGGGCGGGGCTGCCGCTGAAGTTGCCGGCTTTGGTGCGCAATAGAACGACGAAATTGGTGCCGATTGTCTCTTCTGCCCGTGCGATCCGCCTTATCTGCAGCGTCTGGCAGCGTCGCTATGCGCGCCTGCCGGATGCGGTGATCGTTGAGGGGCCGCTCGCCGGCGGGCATCTGGGGTACAGCCGGCAGGAGCTGGATTCTCCCGCCGAGGTGTATCTGGACCGGATCCTGCAGGAGGTGCTTGCGGCGGTGCGCGATTTTTCCGCGCCGGGACAGGCGATCCCGGTTATTGCCGCAGGGGGGATTTACGACGGGGCCGATATCGCGCGGGTCATGGGTTTGGGCGCCAGTGGCGTGCAGATGGCGACGCGGTTTGTCTGCACGCACGAGTGCGACGCGGATATCCGCTATAAGAACGCTTACCTGTCGGCGCGTCCCGAAGAGGTCGTGATCATTCAAAGTCCCGTCGGCATGCCGGGCCGGGTTTTGCGCAACGCCTTTGTCGACCGGATCACGGCAGGGGAACGCATTGATTTCGGTTGCGAGTACCAATGTCTTTCGACCTGCGACCCGCGCAAGGTCAATTATTGCATCGCCCGGGCACTTATCAACGCCTCGCACGGGGACCTCGATCACGGATTCGCCATGTGCGGCAGCAATGTACACCGTGTCCGGGAGATCGTCTCGGTCAAGAGCCTGGTCTGCGAACTGACCAATGCGGCGCGGGAGTGTTTGGTTTGTTCCGGCGAGGCCCGGAAAACGGAGGCTGCGTAAATCAAAAAGGTAAAATGTTCGCTCAAAGGGCGCCTGTGCCGTTTTCCCGGCTGCGGGAAGACCCTGAGCATCTACAATCATGAGGTGTATTGTTTTGTGCACCAGCGGCAGGCCGGCACGCGTCAGCCGGCAGGGCGCGGTTCTCCCGCAAAAGGGAGCCGCCGTTCTTAACCGACGCCAGAGAGGAGCGGGGAGACGATGCATACCGGAAAGATCAAAAAGATTGTCAGGGACCGGGGGTTCGGTTTCATCAGCGATGCCGACGGGAGAGAGGTTTTCTTCCATCAGTCGGGGCTGGCGGAAGGCTCTATCGATTCTTTACAGGAGGAGCAGACGGTTGAGTTTGAGGTCGAAAAATCGCCGAAAGGCCCGCGGGCCATCGGGATCAAGGTGAAACAGGCGTAAGGGTTGCTGCGGCTTTTGCAGCAGGCAAAAACGGCCGGGCGAAAATGCCCGGCCGTTTTTGTTGGTTCTTGCCCTTGACGCACGTTGCGGGCTGGTATATTCTAATAGGCATGAAACGTATCCGCAGGGCGCGGCATCTGCATCTTTGGGGTCTCGTGCCGGCATCTTGCGCGGCAGCCGGCGTGCTGGTCGCGGGGTTTTTGGTGCGCGTTGCGCCCGCGGCCGCCGAGCGGACGTTGAGCTGGGGAGAGTGCCTGCGGGAGGCTCAGCGCAACAACCCGGATCTTATCAGTGCCGCCGAAGACATTGCGCAAGCCGATGCGGATACGGCGCTTGCCCAGAGCCGGTTCCTGCCGCAGCTCAGCGCCCAACTGGGCCTCTCCACCAGCGTCGAGACCGACGCAAAAACCAGTAAAAACTACTCGTACGGCGTCAACGCTTCGCAACTGGTCTTTGACGGGCTGAAAACTTCTGCGCAGCTGCAGAAAGCCCGGCATACGGGCGCGGCGGCGCGCCAGGCGTTCCGGTACGCCTCTTCCCAGGTGCGCTACCAGTTGCGCGCGGCGTTCATTGGGTTGCTCAAGGCCCAGGAGAGCGTACGAGTCGCCGAGGAAATTTATCAGCTGCGGCGGGGAGATCTCGTTCTCATTACGCTGCGCTACGAGTCGGGGCTGGAGCACCGGGGCGCGCTTTTGAGCGCCGAAGCAAACGTTGCCCAGGCAACGCTCGAGAAGGAAAGGGCGCGCCGGGACCAGGAGGTTGCCCAGCGTCAGCTGCTGCGCCAGATCGGCGAAGCGGTTTTCGCGCCGGTGCAAGTCGAGGGGGCCTGGGAGGTGGTGGTGGCCGCCGAGCCGCCGGATTTGGAAAAGATCGCCGAAAATAACCCGGCGCTGTTAGAGGCGGTCTCGCGCAAAAACGCGGCGGTGTATGGTCTTAAAGCGGCGCGCGGCGATTTTCTTCCCGCCCTCACCGGACAGGGCAGCGTCGGACGCAGCTCCCGGGTCTGGCCGCCGCGCACCAACGCCTGGGGCGCCGGGCTGGAGCTCTCCTGGCCGCTTTTCGAAGGCGGCGCCAAGACCGCGGAGCTCTCCCGCGCCTACGCTCTCCTGCGTCAGACCGACAGCCGCCAGCGCGCGACGCAGCAGGATGTCATCCTGGCTCTCGCCGAGGGCTGGGCGAGCCTGCAGGATCAGATTTCGACGGTCCAGGTGCAGCATAAATTCCTCGCGGCTGCCCAGGAGCGCGCCCGCATCGCCGAGGCGCAGTATTCCCTGGGGCTTATCAAATACGACACCTGGACGATTATCCAGGATGAACTCGTGCGCGCCAAGAAAAATGTCTTAGAGGCCCAGGCCAATGCCCTTCTTGCCGAGGCGGCATGGGTGCAGGCGAAAGGAGAGACGCTCGAATATGCGAATTAAGCGCGTACTGCTCATTGCGATTCTCTGCGGGGTCTTCGCCGCGCTTGCCGCGGCGGTGGCCTTGCGCATGAAGAGGCCTGCTCGGGCACCGGAACAGGAGGTCAGGCCGGTGCGCGGCCCGATCCGTTCGCTCATCACCACCACCGGCACGATCCTTCCCAAGAACCGGCTTGAAGTGCGGCCTCCGGTGAACGGCCGGGCAGAAGAAATCCTCGTCAAAGAGGGAGAGCGCGTCAAGGCCGGCGCCGTGCTTGCCTGGATGAGCTCGACCGAACGGGCCGCCCTTATCGACGCGGCACGCGGCAAGAGCGCGGATTCCCTGGCCTATTGGCAGGAGACATACAAACCGATCCCGCTCATCGCCCCTATAGACGCTGAGGTTATCGTCGCCACAACTCAGCCCGGCCAGACGATCACGACGGCAGAGGCCGTTGTCGTGCTCTCCGATGCGCTCATTGCCCGCGCGCAGGTCGACGAGACCGATATTAGCAAGGTCCAGCGCGACCAGAAGGCGGCGATTTCCCTCGACGCCTATCCGCAGATGAAGATCGAAGGTACCGTCGGCCACCTCTACTATGAATCCAAGACGGTCAATAACGTGACGATTTACGAGGTTGATGTTGTTCCTCTTGATCCGCCGCAGCTGCTGCGCTCAGGCATGAACGCCTCGATCGATTTTATCGTCGAAACCAAAGAGGATGCGCTCCTGCTGCCGCGGGAAGCGATCTCCCGCGACAAGGACGGCGCTTGGGTTTTGGTTCGCGCCGACGGCAAAGAGCCGCAGCGCAGCAGGATCGAGACCGGGATCTGCGACGACAAAAATTGCGAGATTCGTTCCGGCCTGGTCGAGACGGACACGGTGCTTGTGCGCGCCAAAAAGTACGCGTTGCCCCGCAGCACGACCGGGACCAATCCGTTCATGCCCAGCAGACCTCCCCGATGATCGAGCTTAAGGAGATCCATAAGACGTATCGCATGGGCGCGGTTGAGGTCAAGGCCCTGCAGGGGGTGAGTCTCTTGGTCTCCCCCGGCGAATTCGTGGCGATCATGGGGCCGTCCGGATCGGGGAAGTCGACCCTGATGCATGTTATCGGCATGCTTGACAAGGCCGATGCCGGCCAGTATCTGCTCTGCGGCCGCAGCGTCCAGGATCTCGATGAGGAGCGCACCGCCGGGCTACGCAACCGTCTCGTCGGGTTTATCTTCCAGCAGTTCCATCTCCTGCCGCGGATGAGCGCGCTGGAAAATGCGGGGTTGCCGTTGGTCTATGCGGGGAAACGCCAGTTCACCCAGGAGGCGCGCCGCCGGATTACCGAGGTGGGGTTGGCCGAGCGGATAACCCACCGGCCCAACGAGCTCTCCGGCGGCCAGCAGCAGCGGGTGGCAATCGCCCGGGCCCTGGTGAACGAGCCGCTGATCATCCTGGCGGATGAGCCGACGGGGAATTTGGACTCCAAAAGCAAAGAGGACATCCTCTCGGTGCTGGAAGGCTTGAATCGCGCCGGCAAGACCCTGATCGTCGTCACGCACGAGAGCGAGGTTGCCGCCCACGCGCAGCGCGTGGTGACGATGCGCGACGGCAAAATCGTTTCCGACGTGCGCGCCGCCGGGTATCGGGCCGCCGGGGCTTTGGATGACGAAGCGGCCTGCCGGCTCGTCAATGACACCGCCCATTCCGTCGGCAGGGCAGAGTTCGCCGACTTCCTGCGTCAGGCGCTTTTTGCGATGCTGGCGCACAAGGCCCGCTCGTTCCTGTCGATCCTGGGTATTCTTATCGGCGTCGCCGCGGTGATCGCGATGCTTGCCGTCGGGCAGGGTGCCAAGGCTTCGATCGAGGAGCGTCTGGCGGCGTTGGGGTCGAACCTTTTGGTCGTGCGTCCGGGGTCGGCGCGGATGCACGGGGTTGCCCTGGAGTCCGGAGCGGTGACGCGCTTTACCTTTGCCGACGTCGCCTCGATTACGCGTTCCCTGGATACGGTTTCCGCGGCCAGCCCGTCCGTCTCCGGGCGGGCCCAGATGGTCTTTGCCGACAAGAACTGGAGCACGCAGGTCGAGGGCGTGGGGGTGGAGTACGAAAAAATCCGCAGCGCGACCCCGGTCGCCGGCAGATTTTTCAGCGCCGAGGAGCTGCGCGAGCGCGCCAAGGTCGTCCTCCTGGGGCCGACGGTCGCGCGCGAACTGTTCGGGGAGTCGAATCCCGTCGGGGAGACGGTAAAGATCAACCTGAACAATTTCAAGGTGATCGGGGTCCTCCCCTCCAAAGGGGCGGCCGGTTTCCGCGACCAGGATGACACCGTGGTTCTGCCGGTGACGACGGCGATGTACCGGCTGCTCGGCAAAGAGTACCTGGACAGCATCTACGTCGAAGTGAAGGAGGCGAAATCTTTGGCGCAGACCCAAGAGGAGCTGGGGCGGCTTATCCGGCAGGCGCACCGTCTCAAAAAAGGGGACGAGGACTCCTTCCAGATCCGCAATATGGCCGATATCCGCGCGACCCTGGAATCGACGACGCAAACCATGTCGGTCCTGTTGGGTTCGATCGCGGCGATCTCGCTTTTGGTCGGCGGCATCGGCATCATGAATATCATGCTCGTCTCGGTAACCGAGCGCACGCGAGAGATCGGCCTGCGCAAAGCCCTCGGGGCAACGAACCGCGATATCATGCTGCAGTTCCTCGTAGAGGCAATCTTGATGTCGGTCCTCGGCGGCATCTTGGGTATCGCCTTGGGCAGCGGCATCGCCGGGCTGATCACGTTTTTCGCCGGGTGGGCTGTGCGCATATCGGCATTCTCCGTTGTTTTGGCGAGCGCCTTCTCCGTTCTGGTCGGGGTGGTGTTCGGCCTTTGGCCGGCGCACCAGGCCTCCCAACTCAATCCGATCGAGGCCCTGCGTTACGAATAGGAAAACGGCGGGAGGACGGCTTCAACACGCAGGGATTTTTGTTGACACGGCAGCGCAAAAGCCACACAATATAAAACAAGAAAAAGGAGGGGCTATGTCCATTCTCAAAGAGTTTCAGGAGTTCGCGGTCAAGGGGAATGCGGTTGATATGGCGGTCGGTATCATCATCGGTGCCGCGTTCGGCAAGGTGGTCAACTCCCTGGTGAACGATGTCATCATGCCTCCGATCGGCGTGCTGTTGGGGGGGACCGATTTCAGCAACCTGGCGCTGGTACTGAAGCAGGCTACGTTGACACAGCCCGCCGTCACCCTCAAATACGGCATGTTCATCAATACCATGGTCGATTTTCTGATCGTCGCATTCTCGATCTTCATCGTCGTCAAAGGGATCAACCTGTTGCGCAAAAAATCGGCATAACCGGTTTTGCGGTATTCGTCAGCCGGGGCCGCTGCGGCCCCGGTCCTGTCGTTTCTCTGCTCCCATGATCGAAACGCTCTTGGGCGTCATTCGTCCTTTGAGGTCTGGGGCTGCGGTGGTCCTGCGCAGCATCAGCCTCGCCGAAGCGGTCGATATCCTGATCGTCGCGCTTTTCATTTACCTGCTCCTGGTCTGGTTCCGGCGTTCCCGCGCGCGCTTTATGCTCATCGGCATGCTCATCGTGGGCGGGATCTACCTCATGGCGCGGGTCCTGCACCTGTACCTGACGACGATGGCGTTCCAGGCATTCTTCGCCATCTTCCTCTTCATGGTGGTGGTCATCTTCCAGGACGATTTCCGCCGCTTTTTCGAGCGTATCGCCCTTTTGAGCATCCAGCGCCGAACGGTCCGCAAGAAACCGCTGCGCCAGGATGTCGAGTGCCTTTCCAATGCGATCTTCGGGCTCTCGCACCGACGCGTCGGTGCCCTGGTGGTGGTTCGCGGGCGCGACGCCCTGGACCGGCATCTGGAGGGGGGCGTTTTCGTCGATGCGCTGCTTTCCCAGACGCTCCTGGAGAACCTTTTTGACCCGCATGTCTCCAGCCACGACGGGGCGGTGCTCGTCGACGGGGCGCGCATCAGCCGCTTCGGCTGCCACCTGCCTTTATCGACCAATTACGAAGAGATCGGGCGCCACGGGACGCGCCATGCCGCCGCGCTGGGGATTGCCGAGCGCTCCGACGCCCTCTGCCTTGTCGTCTCCGAAGAGGCCGGGACGGTCTCGGCCGCGGAGAACGGCAGGATGCACACCTTTTTGGAGCAGGCCGAGCTGGAAGGGGCGATCGAAGCCTACTATCAGCGCACCTTTCCCCGCCGGCGCCACGGCCCGATCTTCGATTTTATCGCCGGGCACTTTCTGGAGAAGCTGCTTGCCCTCGCCCTTGCCGCCGCGCTCTGGGTCGTCTTCTCCTACCGCAAAGAGCTTATCCGGAGGGATTTCGTCGTGCCGATCGAATACCGCAATGTCGCCGCCGACATTATCATCGCCGAGCCCAAGCCCAAAGAGGTGACCCTTACCTTGAGCGGCAACGAGGGGCAGTTCAGCCTCCTTGACCCGAAAGAGCTGAAATTGAGCATCGATCTCTCCGGTGCCAAAGAGGGGGTCAATGCGTTCCTCCTGGATGAGCGGTCCATCCGCTACCCGTCGGGCCTGACGTATGTGAGCGCGGCTCCGCAGGAGGTCGCTTTGCGCATCGACCGGATGGTGACCCGTTCGGTTTTTGTCTCCGCCGCGCTGGTCAAGGCGCCGCCGCGCCGTTACACGGTGCAAAAGGTGACGGTGGAGCCGGCGGAAGTGGCGGTCAAGGTTTTGGGGGCGCGGCGGGCGGAAGATCTGCGCGTGAGCACCGAGCCGATCGACATCTCGGGGATGACCGAAACCAAGACGGTGGCGGCTCGGTTGAATCTTCCCGCGGACGTGCGGCTGGCGGATGAAAAGGCCGCCGAAGTCAAGGTCACGGTCGAAATTCAGGGGCCTCCCGCAGAGTAAGGCGCATCGGGGGAGGCAGCAGGTAACGAGAGGACGGTATGGCGCGCTATATCTGCGTACACGGGCACTTTTACCAGCCGCCGCGGGAGAACCCGTGGCTCGAAGAGATCGAGCTTCAGGATTCCGCGCATCCCTATCACGACTGGAACAGCCGCATCACCGCCGAATGCTACGGCCCCAATACCGCGGCGCGCATCCTGACCGCCGAGGGCCGCATAGTCGACATCGTCAACAATTACGCGCGCATCAGCTTCAACTTCGGGCCGACGATCCTCTCCTGGATGCAGCGGCACGAACCGGCGGTATACCGCGCGATCCTTGATGCCGACAAGAAGAGCCAGGAACACTTTGGCGGTCACGGCGCGGCGCTGGCGCAGGTGTACAACCATATTATCATGCCCCTGGCGAACAGCCGTGACAAGCGCACCCAGGTGCTCTGGGGCATCGAGGATTTCCGCCACCGGTTCCAGCGCTTCCCCGAAGGGATGTGGCTTGCCGAGACCGCGGTCGATACCGAGACCCTGGAGCTCCTGGCGCAGCAGAAGATCCGCTTTACGGTCCTTTCGCCGCATCAGGCACGGCGCGTACGCCTTATCGGCGCCGAGGCATGGAGCGACGTCACCGGGGCCAAGATAAACCCCCGGGTTCCCTATATCTGCCGCCTCCCTTCGGGCAGGAGCATCGCCCTTTTCTTCTACGACGGCCCCGTTGCCCACCAGGTCGCCTTCGGCGATCTGCTGCAGAGCGGGGAGCGGCTTGCCGAGGCGCTGTTGAATGCGTTCCCTGCGGGCACACAGGAGGAGCTGGTACATATCGCTACCGACGGAGAAACCTTCGGCCACCACCATCGCTTCGGCGACATGGCCCTGGCATACTGCCTCCACTATTTGCAGGAGCGGCGCCTGGCAAAGGTGACCATTTACGGGGAGTATCTGGATCGGCACCCGCCGCAGTATGAAGTCGAGATCATTGAGAATTCCTCCTGGAGCTGTTTCCACGGGATCGAGCGCTGGCGTTCGGATTGCGGTTGTTCCGCAGGCATCCCCGGGAACTGGCAGCAGAAATGGCGGCAGCCGCTGCGGCAGGCCCTGGACTGGCTGCGGGACAATCTCGACTACATCTTCACCGAGCGGGGCAAGCTTCTTTTCAAAGACCCCTGGGTTGCCCGCGACGCGTATATCCAGGCGATCCTCGGCGGCAGCCGCGCCGCCCGCGAAGAGTGCCTGCGTTCCTGCGCCCTCAAGGAGCTGAGTGTTGCCGAATCGGTCCAGGCCCTGCAGCTCCTGGAAATGCAGCGCCAGAGCCTGCTGATGTATACCAGCTGCGGCTGGTTTTTCGGGGAGCTCTCCGGCATAGAAACCGTGCAGATCATCGCCTACGCCGCCCGGGCGATCCAGCTTGCCAAACTCTCCAGCGGCGTTTCCTTCGAAGAAGCTTTCCAGGGGCTCCTGGAACACGCCCCCAGCAATATCCCGGAGTTGAAGAACGGGGCGGTGATTTATGAGCGGTTCATCCGGCCGCAGATACTGGATTTGGTGCGCGTGGGGGTGCACTATGCGGTCTCTTCTCTTTTTGCCGAAGGAGAGGCCGTCCCCTGCCTGCGCGCCTATGCGCTCAATCCGCAGTCCTACCGCCGGCATGCCAGCGGCGAACAGCGGCTTGCCGTCGGCACGGTCCGGGTCCGCTCGCAGGTGACCTGGGAAGAGGCGACGGTCAGCTTTGCGGTCCTGCACTGCAAAGACCGCGCGGTGCGCGGCGGCGCCGGTCTTTTCCCCGGCGCCGATGCCTTTGCGGCGTTTGAGCGGGATATCCTCGAGGCGTTCCAGAAAGGGGATGAACAGGCCGTCTCCCAACTGATCGAGCGCGTCCTGGGGGCGCACCGTTTTGAGCTCTGGCAGCTCTTCCGCGACGAACAGCGCCGGGTGATCAACCAGATCTTCGCCGTCGCGCGCGCCGAGACCGAAGGGGCCTTCCGCCAGATCTACCAGCGTCACCACGCCCTGATCCGGGCTGCCGAGAGCACCAACGTGCCTTTCCCCAAATACCTGCGCGCGGTCGTCACCTTCCTGCTCAACACGGACCTGAGTGCCTGTTTCGACAGCGATGAATTCGATCCGGCGCGCCTAGAGGAGCTGGCGCAGGAGGCCCGGCGGTTCCCGGTGGAGCTGGAGAAGCAGACCCTCTCTTTCCTGGCCAGCCGCAAGGTCAACCGGGCAGTTGAACATTTCTTCAACGCCGGCGGCGTCGATGCCCCGCTCCTTGAGAATATGGTCGGTTTCTTGAAGGTGCTCGAGGGGTTCGGGCTTGACCTGAACCTCTGGAAGGCGCAGAACCTCTTCTTTTCCCTGCACAAAAAATGCCTCGAGGAGCGCCGCCAGAGCGCGGTGGCTCGCGGGGAAGATATAGGAAGATGGCTTGCCGCCTTTATTAAGTTGGGAGAGTATCTGAAAGTCAAGGTCGATTGATCCTCCTTTTTCGCGCGCTTTAAGGGCCCTGTCGCGGCACAAACCCCAGGCATGATTCTTATTGACAAGTCGAGCTTGAGGGGGGAAAATATAACTCCTTCTCTTGCGAAGGTTTTTGTTCCTGGATAAAAGGAAAAAGGACGATAGAAGTGCGCAGGACCAGCCACGAGGAGGGCGTATGAAACGAGTATGGCTGTTGTTCGCCTTTGTTTTGGCGGCAGCTGTTGCGGTCTATGCCTACACCGTGCCTCAGGATTCGTCAAAGGCGCGGTATTTTTATGTCTTCGGGCCGCAGGGCAATCCGACTCTCGGTGCCTTGGAGGAGGTCGATCACGAACAGAGGATCTTTATCGATGTTCCGCAAGCCGCTCCCGGAGAGGTTATCCTTGATGTCTATGACCCGGATACCGGCGGATTCCTTGATTTAAGGGTCTCTCCGGAAAAAGAGTGGGATACCGTGGTTTCTTTTGCCGTCCTCGGGGCGAAGAACGAGGTGTTGGCGCAGCAGGAATTCGGGGCGGATGCGGGTTACGACAAGTCCTTTTTCCGTTTCGGGCCGTTTGCGAAAGAAAAAGGCGAGCCGATAGAGGGCGGATACCGTTTCCAGCTCGTGGCCAAGGGGCTCAAGGGCGAGGATCAGAACCTCTTTAACGTGCGCATCTATCCTGAAGGCGCAGAGTCGTTCTGCGAGAAGATTTCTTTCCGTCTCCTTCCTTACGAAGGCGATATGATGTTCTTCTATCCGGCCCTGCCGGCACAGGCCACCCGCATCACCGTTCAGAATTACGACCTCGATCCTGACGGCGGCGCCGGGATCCTGTTTGACCCCCTCTCGCCGCAGGGTTTCAAGATCAGCGATTCGGGAACCGCGCAGTGGGCCGAGACGACGCTGGATCTTCCGGTTGCGGACCAGGCGCGTCGCCTGCGCTACGTCATCATCAAGAAGACCCAGCGGTATGCCAATGCCGCTATCCGCGTCAAATCCGCCGACGGCACGTTCCTGCCGATATATTTTCGCAAAGGCAAGGCGCCGCTGCGGCAGCCGAAAGTGCGTCCGGCTCCGGTCCCGGCAAAGCCGCAGCTTGATTGCAATACCTTCCTCTTTGACGCGACGTCGTCGTTCGATCCGGATAAGCAGAAGCTGACGTACCTGTGGGACTTCGGCGACGGCCAGACCAGTTCCGAGCCGGTGGTCACCCATGCCTACCAGAAGGCAGGCGAGTATACGGTTACCCTGACGGTCCAGGACAATTCCGGCCTGCAGTGCGATTCGTCGACGACGCGCCAGACCGTGACCGTGAATACCCCGCCGCAGGCGGCGTTTTCCGGGGCGCAGGATATCTGCGCCGGCTCGGCAGTCGCCTTCGACGCCTCCGCAACTACCGATGACGACCCGGCCAACCTTACCTATACATGGAATTTCGGGGATGGCACGAGCGCAACCGGCAAGCAGGTCACCAAGACGTTTGACAAAGGCGGTACCTACCGGGTGACGTTGACGGTTGACGACGGTTCCGGGTCTCGCTGCAGCACCTCCGGCGCCTCCCAGACGGTTTCCGTCAATGAGGCTCCGGTCGCAAACGCCGGCAGGGATATCGACCTGTGCATCCCGGCGGAGAAGGATTTTGCCGTGACGTTGTCTGCGGACGGCTCCCGGGATCCCGACGGGGATGCGTTGACCTATACGTGGGATTTCGGCGACGGCACCTCAGGCACGGGTAAGACCGTTTCGCATACCTATGCCGCTGCCGGCACCTATGAAGCGCGTGTTTCGGTGAACGACGGTTCGGGGCTTGGCTGCGCCGCCAGCACGGATACGGTGTCGGTACGGCTGAACCGTCAGCCGATCGCGGACGCCGGTCCGGATGTCTCCGGTTGCACGGGCAGCGCCGTTTCCTTCGACGGCTCCGGTTCCCGCGGTGACGGGCTTTCGTACCGCTGGGATTTCGGTGACGGCGCCACCGCCGAAGGGGCGCAGGTAACGCATACCTACGCCAAAGGCGGCAGGTACCGGGTCGTGCTGTCGGTCGACGACGGCAAGGGCACGGGTTGTTCTGCCGCTTCCGACAGCGTCACCGCGCTGATCAACACGCCGCCCAGCGCCGCATTGAGCGCTTCGCCTTCCACGGCGGTCTGTGTCGGCACCAAGGTTGCATTTGACGCCTCAGGCTCCAACGATCCGGACGGCAACTCCCTGCAGTATGCCTGGGATTTCGGCGACGGCACGACCATTGATGCCGGTCCGCGGGTTTCCCATGCCTACGCCAAGGGAGGGACCTATACCGTGCGCGTCACCGTCAGCGACGCACAGCAGTCCGGGTGCTCGCAGGCTTCCGCCGGAGCGATGGTCCGCGTCAATACGCCGCCGGTTGCCGATGTCGGAGAGAACCTCGTCTGCTGTTTGGACAAAGAGACGGTCTTCGACGGTTCGAATTCCCGGGATGCCGACGGCGATACGTTGAGCTATGCCTGGGATTTCGGCGACGGCACCACTGCCGAAGGCGCGCGCGTCACGCATGCGTACAATAAGATCGGTACCTATAAGGTCACGCTGCGGGTGAATGACCAGACCGGGACCCCCTGCAGCAGCTCTGCGGATTCGTTTGTCGCAACGGTCAACGCCCAGCCGACCCCGGTTATTCGCATTCAGGGTAAATAGCTGCGGCGAAAGCAACAGGGTTCGTTCTTCAGGCCGGGACCTCCCGCAAGGGAGGTCCCGGCTTGTCTTGGGGCTTTTTAACTTCCTGCCGGTCATGTTCTCTTAGCCCGCCTTGCGCGTTCCGGGCACCCAGACCAGCGGTACGGGTGTTTGTGTGGACGTCCTGATTGAATTCGAAAAAAAACCGCTGCGTTTCTGCCGCCCCCGCGCGATCGTTCGCTGTTTCCGTTTTGCGGAGCTTCCCGAGGCCTTTGCGCGGCTGGAACGTTTTCTCGGCCAGGGCCTGGCAGTGGCCGGATTCCTCTCCTACGAAGCGGGGTTAGCGCTGGAAGAGAAGCTGCGCGCCGGTGCCGGTCAGGGCAGCGATTTCCCGCTTTTGTGCATGGGGGCTTACTCGGGCGCGCAGCGGGAGTATCCGCGGCCGCCGGACAGGGCCTTTCGTCTCACGGACCTGGCCGTCAACATCTCCCGTCCGGCATACGAGGCGGCGATTAAAGCCATCCGCGAGTACATCGCCGCCGGCGACGTTTACCAGATCACCTACTGCATCAAACAGCGATTCCGCTTCAGCGGCTCGGCGCAGGCGCTCTATCGGCAGCTCCTGCGGCAGCAGCCGGTGCCGTACCCGGCGTTCATCGAAGCGCAAGAAGGAACGATCGTTTCGCTGTCGCCGGAAGTGTTCATGAAGAAGAAGGGGGCGTCTCTGCTGACCAAGCCCATGAAGGGTACCTGGGCGCGGGGAGCCGGATTCCTCTCGGATTGTTTTGCCGGTTTGCGCCTGAAGTACGATGCCAAGAACCGGGCAGAGAACGTGATGATCGCCGATCTCCTGCGCAACGACCTGGGCAGGGTGGGGACGTCGGTCCGTGCCCCGAAGCTCTTCGAGGTGCGACGCTACGCCACGCTCTATCAAATGACTTCGACGGTGACCTGCCGCGTCCCGCCCGCGATCCCCCCGGGGGAGCTCTTCGCGGCGCTCTTTCCTTCCGGCTCGGTGACCGGAGCGCCCAAGATCCGGGCGATGCAGATCATCCGGGAGCTGGAGCGGGAAGAGCGCCGCATTTATACCGGCGCCATCGGCTATATCCTGCCGAATCGCGACCTCTTTTTCAATATACCGATCCGTACCTGTCTTCTGCGAGACGGTTGCGGCGAGATGGGCATCGGCGGCGGGATCGTCTGGGATTCGACCGCCGAGGGGGAATGGCAGGAGGGAATGCTCAAAAGCCGTTTTCTCGCCCGGCTTGCAGAGAAGAGCGATTAAGGGTATAATCAGGAAACCAGGTGCGAACGCTTGACGTACGGCACCAGGCACCAAAGACAGGGGTAAGGATTATGGAACCGAGCGCACCTTCAAACTTCATCCGGGAAATCATCGATGCGGACCGCGCCGCCGGCAAGAATAACGGCCGGGTGCATACGCGCTTCCCTCCCGAGCCCAACGGGTACCTGCATATCGGGCATGCCAAGAGCATCTGCCTCAATTTCGGCCTGGCCCGCGATTACGCGGGGAGGTGCAACCTGCGCTTTGACGACACCAACCCCGAGACCGAAGAGGTCGAATACGTCAACTCGATCATCGAAGACGTGCACTGGCTCGGGTTCGACTGGCAGGAGCGGCTCTATTACGCCTCGGATTATTTCGAGAAGCTCTTCGGGTTCGCGGTGGAGCTGATCAAGAAAGGCAAGGCGTTTGTCTGCGACCAGGCGCTGGAAGAGGTGCGCCGCGACCGGGGCACGATCACCGAGCCCGGGAAGAACAGCCCGTTCCGCGGCCGCTCGGTCGAGGAAAACCTGGATCTTTTCAACCGTATGCGCGCCGGGGAATTCCCCGAAGGCTCCCGCGTCCTGCGCGGCAAGATTGACATGGCGCATCCTAACCTGCTCATGCGCGATCCCGTGTTTTACCGCATCCGCAGGCAGGCGCATCACCGCACCGGTAACGCCTGGTGCATCTATCCGACCTACGATTTCACCCACGGGCTCTGCGATTCCCTCGAAGGCATCACCCACTCCATCTGCACCCTTGAATTCCAAGTGCACCGTCCCCTCTATGACTGGATTATCGAGCAGCTGGGGGTGCACCATCCGCAGCAGATAGAATTTGCGCGCCTCAACCTCAGCCACACGGTTTTAAGCAAGCGTAAGCTCTTGGAGCTGGTGGAGAAGAAGCTGGTCGAAGGCTGGAGCGACCCGCGCATGCCGACCCTCTCGGGGCTGCGGCGCCGGGGGTATACCCCGCAGTCGATACGCGCCTTCTGCGAGCAGATCGGCGTCGCCAAGGTCGACAGCATCGTCGACGTGGTCCTCCTGGAGAACGCCCTGCGCGAAGAGCTGAATAAGACCGCGCCCCGGGCCATGGCGGTGCTGCGGCCGCTGAAACTGGTGATCGATAATTACCCTCAGGACCAGGTTGAAGAGATGCAGGCGCTCAATAATCCGGAAGACCCGGCGGCCGGGACACGTCCGGTCCCCTTTTGCCGGGAGCTGTATATTGAGCAGGAGGATTTCCGCGAGGATCCTCCGAAACAGTTTTTCCGGCTGAGCCCGGGACGGGAGGTGCGGCTGCGCTGTGCGTACCTGGTGACCTGTACCGGCGTGGTCAAAGACCGCGGCGGGGCAGTGACCGAGATCCATGGCACCTACGATCCGCAGACCAGGGGCGGGGATGCTCCCGACGGCAGAAAGGTGAAAAGCACCATACACTGGGTCTCGGCGCGCCATGCGGCCGCGGGGACGGTGCGTCTCTACGATACGCTCTTTACGCAGCGCGATCCCACGGACGTTACGCCGGGTGAGGATTTCACCGTGCATCTGAACCCCCGCTCCCTGGAGACGCTCTCCAGCTGCCGTCTCGAACCGAGCCTTGCCGCAGCCCGGCCCGGGAGCAGGTATCAATTCGAACGGCTGGGGTATTTCATGCTCGATTCCTTTGATGCCCGGACCGGCGAGCCGATTTTTAACCGAACGGTGACGTTACGCGATACCTGGGCGAAGATCCAGAAAAAGATATAGCGCCTATGGCGACGCTCAAAAAAAGCGGGGTGATTGCGGCACTGCTCGTGGCGCTCTCCTTTGGTCCGGTGGGAGCGTTTCAGCTGCAGCAGTTCGATTGGGGAGAGATCAAGGACGATATCGCAACCCAGCTCCGGGAGCAGGGTAAGACCGTCGACGCGGAAAGTTCCGCGGAGAAGATCATCTTTCAGGATGACTACCTCGGCAACGCGCGTACCGTGACCCTGATCTTTACCCCCCAGAGCAAACAATTCGCGCTCCTCTCTATCGAATGGAGCGACGATGCGCTTGCCCGGGCCGCCCTGGCGGCGCTCACCGAGCGTTACGGGCAGCCGAATAAAGTGAACAACTACCTCCTGCACTACGAATGGGAGGGTCTTTTCAGCGGAGACGAGATCGTCCTGGATGCCCGCAAGCTGACCATTACCAGCGGGGATTATTACCGCCGGTATCTTCAAGAGAAACGGTCGCGCTAGCCGGGGATATTCCTCTTGCGCGTTTCTGCAGAGTGTTTCCCGCCTTTATTCTTTGACCCGCTCAAAGATATGCACGAAAGGTCCCGGCTGCCTGATCCCGCGAAAGCCGGTAAACGGCAGGTAAAAAGCGTCCCATGCTTCGTAGCGGTTGTTGGCTTCCGCGCGCTCGTACGGCACGAAGGCCTTGATAAGGCGGTAGGAGTTCGCAAGGATTTTTCGTTCGGGCAAGGCTAAGCTCCGGAGTTCCTCCAGGCTGATGAGGTACGCGGGTAGATCCGTGCGGAGCTCATTCACGAAGGAGAACTTTCCCGTCTTTGGATCATAGGTCCATTCCTCAAGCGTTTTCTCCTTCGATGCCTCCCGCTGTTTCAGGCGGCATTCCCACAGATAGAGCTGTATCCTTCCCCGTCCGGTCTCTGCGATCTGTGTCTTGATGGCGGCGATTGTCCGCAGCAGGAATTCCCGCGAAGCGGGCAGTTGCAGGAGGGCGTGTACGTCTTGCGGGTACGCCAGATGGCTGAACGTGCTTGCCTCCGGCAGGTTCTGCAGGATCCATTCGGCGGCAAGGACCCGGGTGTCTTTGCGCGCCAAGAGCATGTCGCAGCGCACCGCGTTATACAGCGAGACCGAGACGATCAGCCCGGTCAAGGCGATCATCGGGAGGGCGGCGCTTGCGGCCATCCGGCGGCGGAGTTGCTGGCCTGCGGTATCCAGAGCTGCCGCAGCCGCAAGGCAGAAGAAGGGCAGTATCGGCACCATATAGCGGGTCATGGCGATAAACCCGTTGCCGGAGACGATGAAGCAGGCGGCGGCAAACCCCATGACCACGACCGTCCGGCGCCAGTTGTCTCGGAGCATGATCGCGGTGCCGAGAATAGCCGCGGCGAGGAAAAACACGCCATGCCCGTCCATGAGGCTGAAACGCAGATGCTGTCCCCAGGCAAAGCGCGGGCTCCCGGAGGGATAGAAGCCGGCGCTGATTTGTGTCTGCTGCACGGCGAAGACGGTATCCGCGAGGAACCGTTTGAAATCGATGAGGGCAAAGGGCGTGCCGCAGAGAAAACCGGCGGCAAGCCCCAGACAGAAGAGGAGTGACCGTCGGTTCAGGAGCCGCGGCAGCGGCCCTGCCTGTGCGGGACGGGAGAAAAAAACAGCCGCGGTTGCGGGCAGGGCCAGCAGGATACCGGTATATTTCACGGAGGTGGCGAGTCCGGCAAAGATCCCGGCAAAAAGGGCGTTGCGCAGGGTCGGGGTTTGATACAACCGCAGGATCGTCAGTACCGCCAGGACACAGAAAAAAGTCAGCGGTACGTCAGAGACCCCGAAGTGGGAATTGCGCACATGCAGGTATGCGCCGCTGAGCAGAAAAGCGGCCAGGAGCCCGCGGCGCGGCGAGTGGTCTCTGCGGCCGAGCAGGAAAAGGAGCGCGACGGTGGCGATGCCCAGCACGGCCGCCAAAGAGCGGTTGAGCAGATAAAAGTTCTCCGGGGCGCTCGCAAAGTGCAGGGCCAAGTCCGCGGGTGAGCCGAAGGCCCCGCTCAGGCGGCCGGCGAGGTAGTAGAGCGCGTACACGGCAAAGAGAAGGTACGTGTAGAGGGTCGGATAGATGAAGTTGCGCGGGCTGAAATAGCGCAGCGGCAGATCGATCGCCATCACGAATTTGTCTTCGTCGGGCCGGGCCTGCGTATGCGGCAGGCCGAATCCGATGCCCCAAAAGCGCAGGGCTGAAGCCAGTAGGAGTATCCCTGCCAGGATAAGTGCGTCCCGGGAAAGGGGGAGGGTTTTCTTCATAACCAGCCCAGGAACTCCCGCAAGGCCCTCAGGAACAGGCCGAGTTTGCGCGGCGAGTCGATGCGCGAGAGCACCCCGGCGATGCGCCTCCCGGAAAGATAGAACGCGCGCATCGCGCTGCGCCGTAAGGCCTCGATCTGGCGGCAGGTGAGGGTTTCGGTGCGCATGACGCTGTAGTTTTGCTCGAAGCGCTCCCAGTTGTCGGTGGCTAACCAGCCGTTCGTACGCGCCAAATGGTAGAGTCCGGTTGACGGCCAGGGGACGGCGCAGTAGATCTGCGCGAAGTCGACGGGGCTGGCGCGCAGTCGCTTGATCGTCTGTCGGGCGCTTGCCTTGGTCTCTCCCGGCAGGCCGAAGATGACGTGCGCGGTGATCAGGAGCCCTGCCTCTTGCGCCGCCGCGATCGCCTCCTGGATCTGGCCGAGCGTTACCCCTTTTTTGTTGCGGTCCAGAACGCCCTGGTCCCAGGATTCGATGCCGTAGCCGATCATCCAGCACCCCGCTTTTTTCATGAGCAGCAACAATTCCCGGTCTACGCGGTCGACCCGGCTGTTGCATACCCAGGATATCTTGATCCGCCGTTCGATCAGGGCTTGGCAGAAGGCGACGACAAAGGCGCGCTCCTCGGTGAAAGATTCGCTCCAGATCAGGAACGAGTTGACCGCAAAGCGCTTCTGAACGTACGCGATCTCATCCACGACCGCGGAGACCGGCCGCAGGCGCAGGCGGCTGCCGTAATAGGGTTTTGCCGGACAAAACAGGCATTCGTGGGGGCAGCCTTTGGAGGTCGTGACCAGGAGGAACGGCTCTCCGGAAAGAGGCACGCGGTAGTTGGATATATCGATGAGTTCCCATGCCGGCGGCGGCAGGTCCTCCAGGCTCTGGCTGAACCCGCGGTTGGGGTTATGGAGGATCTTCTCTTTGCTGCGCCAGGAAAGTCCGGTTATCCCGCCGAGATCTGCGGTGCCGGCCGCCAGCGCCCCCGCCAGTTCGCTGAGGCAGAATTCCGGCTCGCCCCGGATGACGAAGTCAAGCTGCGGAGTGAAGCCGAAGGCTTCTTCGGGCAGGACCGTGACGTGGATGCCGAAGACCGCCGTTCTTGCCGCTGCCCAGGTGTCTTTTGAGAGCGCGGAGGTCTGCAGATCGGCGTAGATCGAAGCGGTCGCGGTGTTGATCACGACCAGGTCCGGCTCGAATGCGCCGATGCGCTGCGCTAAGCGGCGGGTGTCGAGATTTTCGGCGATACAATCGGAAAGCGCGACGGTATGCCCGTGGCGCTGCAGGAGCGCGGCCATCGTCGCCATCGTGATCGGCGGCCAGAGGGTGGTCCAGGCTCCCCGGCGCTGCATGCAGCGGCCTTCGCGGACCATGGGGATGCCTTTGCTGGCCGGGGGATTGACGAGATATATTTTCATTTGCGTGCGGTTATGAGGAGCGATCCAGCGAGAAAGCGCAGCCCGGTTTTTTCAAGCGCCCTGCCCATACGTTCGCACAGGGGAAGCGTCCGGCGCGGCAGGCAGGGGTGCAGAAAATCAAAGGCGGAAACGGACGGCTGCTTCCAGGCGCCGGTATCCAGGAGCGCCCGCGCGCTGCGCAGGGAGAAGGCGGTCTCGCCGCAGGATTCTCCCAGGAGCCCGGCCAGTATCTTCAGGTGTTTGGTGACAAACACATAGGGGTTGTGCATGTTGGGTTCGGAAAAGGCGATTGCCCCGTGCGGTTTCAAGACCCGGTATGCTTCGGCAAGGGCCGTCGTCCCGACCAGGTGGTGCAGTACCGCATTGCCGACGACCGCATCGAAGGTTTCGTCGCCAAACGGCAGGAGGTGCGCGTCGGCCTGAAGCAGTCCGATCTTCTCTGCCGGAGCCAGTTTCTTGCGGGCCTCCTGCAGCATGCCCCCGGAGATGTCGATCCCTAAGACACGGATGCCTTTTGCCGCCAGGGCGCGGGAGTATTCTGCGGTCCCGCAGCCCAGCTCCAGGATCAGCGCCCCGGGCCGCAGCCCGCAGGAGGCGACGAAGAGCTCGATGCGCCGCTGGATGCGGGCCGCTGTGGCGCAGCTGCCATAGGCGTTAAAACGGCGGTCGAACCTATCGGCGATATGGTCGAAGTGTTCCCGTTCGTTCCAGATCATCCCAGACCTTTTGCGGCGTGATGGAGCGCAGGCATTGCTGGTTGTTTTGACATACGGCGTATTTATAGTTTTTGACGCGAATGCAGGGACTGCACGGCATCGGCGTATAATAGACAAGGTGCGGTTCGCCCCGGGGGCCGTAGATCGCGGGCGTCTCGGGGCCGAAAAAGGAAATGGTCGGCACGCCGCAAAAGACCGCGACGTGAAGCGGTCCGCTGTCGTTGGAGATGAAGAGGCGCAGCCGCTTCATCAGGGCGAAGAGGTTGGTGATCGAGAAGAGCCCTGCGGTGTTATAGAGGGATTTTTGCAGGTGCGCCGCGGCCAGGGCGCGGGTTTCTTCGATGTAAGAGCGGTCCTGCGCGTTTCCGATAAAGAGAATTTGGGCGGCGTAGGTTTCGACGAGGTGTTGCGCGAGCGCGACGAAATGCTCCTGCGGCCAGCGTCGCAGGAGACAGAGGTCGCTGGCGTTGATATTCATGCCCACCAGGGGTTCTCTGCCCGAGGCGCCCAGGCGCGCCAAGATGTTTTCCGTTTCTGCGGCCGCTTCGGGCGGCAGATGCAGGGAGAAAGGCGGGGAAGACGGCGCGGCGGGCTCGATTGCCGTCAAGAGCTTGCCGTAAGAGTCGGCCAGCGGCGCATCTTCCTGAAAGGCAACGGTCGTGGTGTAGTTGTTCCCGCGCCAGACGCCCGTATAGGAGAAACCCAGGCGCCGCGGCGCCGCGATAAACCAGGTGATCAGCGCGGAGCTGCGGGTGGTGAATTCGAGGTCGAACGCCAGGTCGAAGCGGCGGCGCAACCGCAGGATCGTCCTGATGAAGCGCAGCGCAAACAGCGCGGTGTTGCGAAAGAGCAGCTTTCCGTCCAGCGTGCTGATCTCGTCGAAAAGGCCGCTGATCCGGAAAACCTCTTCGTTCTGGGAGAGGGTAAGGGCGCAGAGCCGGGCGCCGGGGTAGCGCTGGCGCAGCGCCCTGAAAAAGTCGTAGGCCAGGACGATGCTGCCCATGCCCCAGAATTTGATGATCAGGATGGAGGAGACCGCAGATGCGCCGGGGCGATCCGCGGCGCCCGCATGCCGCTGCAGCGGCGCGCAGAGGGCGCACAGGAGGCCGCCGATATACTGGTCGATGAGTTGCAGCGAACGGATTTTCATACGGGTTTGACGTATTATAGCAAGATTTATCCTCTGCAGCCAACAAAAAGGAGGCGTCTTTTCCCGCCGGGGCGCGCCGGGGAAATAATGGTTGACAGCGTCTCCTGCCGCGGTAAAATACCGCTAAAGAGAAAAACTTCCCGTGATGCCCGCAAGGGCTGCATAAGGGAATTCCGTCGAAGCGGAAGCGCTCCCGGCGCTGTATTGGGGGACGAAGGGTCCATGCAAGCCACTGCCTAAAAAGGGCGGGAAGGCGGATCCCTGAGGACGATCCCAGAGCCAGAAGACCTGTCAGGGGAAAAGGGGCAGTCTGTCTTGCGGTGCGCTCAAGACGATTGCGCTGACAGGGCCAAGAAGAACAGGGTGCAACCCCGAACGAGGCAGACGCGAAAAAAAGTCTGCAGTTCGGGGTTTTTTGTTGGGGGGAGGCGTTTTGTCCGGCTCAGTCCCGTTTCGCATCGGCTCCAGTTCGTATGTCTATCCCGATACCCTCAGCGCCAACGTCGAGAAGCTGGCGGGGGAGGTGGATGATATCGAGATCCTGCTCTTCGAACAACCTTCGCGCAAAACCCTGCCTTCGCCGCGGCAGTTGCGGCGGATGCGGCGGCTCGCCCGGGAAAACCGTTTTTCCTATACCGTTCATTTGCCGCTTTCGCTCCTCTTGGGCGCGGCGGATGCGCGGGAGCGGAAGCGGGCGATCGGCATCTGCGCTCAGTGCATCGAGGCTCTGCGCGTCCTCTCTCCCGTCGGGTATATCGTGCATGCCAATAGCCGCGGGGAGAGTTGGGGGAAGGTCTCCTGGAGATCCCGTATCGCCGCTTCTCTGCAGGAACTGGCCAGCGCAGCGGCGATTGAGCCGGGCCTCTTGGCCCTGGAGAACCTTTCCTACCCGTTTTGCGTCCTGGACCGGGTTATAGAGGAAACCAGTGTTTCCTGCTGCGCCGACTTGGGCCACCTGTTGGTCAGGGGTGCTTCGGTGCGCCGTCATCTGCTGCGTTACCGGGAGCGTATCCGCGTCGTGCACCTGCACGGCGTTTCGGCCGGCAAGGACCACCGTTCGCTCTCTCTGCTGCGGCCGGGGATCCTGGAAGGCTGGGTCCGTCTCTTGCGGGAGATCGGGTATGGGGGCGTGGTGACTCTGGAGGTGTTTTCAAAAAAAGATTTTGGGGAGTCCCGGGAGGCGCTGAAAGAGAGCGTGCGCGCGGTATGGGCAAACTGATCCTGGTGACCGGCGGGGCGCGCAGCGGCAAAAGTTCGTTTGCCCTGCGGTACGCGAGCCGGATCCGCAAGCCGAAAATCTTTATCGCTACCTGTATCCCCCGTGACGCGGAAATGCGCCAGCGCGTCGCGCGGCACCGCCGCAGCCGTTCCCCGGCGTACCGGACGGTAGAGGCCGGAAGCGGGCTGGTCGCCGTCCTTGCGCGCGCGACGGGAAAAGAGGCGGTGTTGCTCGTCGATTGTCTGACCTTGTTCGTCTCGGCGCTGCTGGTGGAGGGGCGCGGCCCCGCGTTCATCCAGCGCAGCGTGCGCGACTGTATACGGCTCGCCCTCCGCGGGAAAGCGACGGTGATCTTTGTGACCAACGAAGTCGGCATGGGGATCGTGCCGGAGAACGCCCTGGCGCGTTTGTTCCGCGACCTCGCGGGGTTCGCGAACCAGGAAATGGCAAGAAATGCGCACGAGGTATACTGCCTGCTCAGCGGTGTGCCGCTGTGCCTTAAAGGAGAGCGCAAATGCGCGGGTTTGCCGCGATAACGGCCGTGGAGGAAAAAGGCGCCGGTGCCGTCTGGAAGAAGCTCGATTCTTTGACCAAGCCGCGCCGCAGCCTCGGGGTTCTGGAAGAATGCGCCCTGCGGCTTTGCCTCATTCAACAGACCGATCGTCCCCGGACCGGGAAGAAGGTTGTCTTTACCCTTGCCGCCGATCACGGGGTCGCTGCGGCAGGGGTCAGCCGTTACCCTCAGGAGGTGACGGCGCAGATGGTCCTGAATTTCCTGCGGGAGGGCGCGGCGGTCAATGTGCTGGCCCGGCACGCCGGGGTGCGCGTCGTCGTCGTCGATATGGGGGTTGCCGCGGATATCCCGGTCAAGAAGGGCGCGCCGGGATTCTTGGAAAAGAAGATCGATTACGGCACGCGCAATTTTTTCCGGGAACCGGCGATGACGAGGCAAGAGGCCAAAAAAGCCCTCGCCGCCGGGGCTGCCGTGTTTGCCCGGGAGGCGCGCCGGGGTATCGATATCGTCGGGCTGGGAGAAATGGGCATTGCCAACACCACGGCTGCCAGCGCTATCGTCAGCCGCGTGACCGGCCGGCCGGTCGCTGCGGTCACCGGAAGGGGTACGGGGATAACGCGCCGGCAGTGGGAGGCGAAAGTCAAAGGCATTGAAGGAGCGTTGCGCAGGCTGCGCCCGGATCCGCGGGATCCGCTGGCGCTGCTGAGTGCGGTCGGGGGCTTTGAGATCGCCGGGCTCGCCGGCGTTATCCTCGCCGCTGCCCAGAGGCGCGTGCCGGTCGTCCTGGACGGGTTCATTACGAGCGCGGCGGCGCTGATCGGCGCGCTCATCGAACCGCGGGTGAAGGGGTACCTTTTTGCCAGTCATCTGTCCGTCGAGCGCGGACATCGGGCTGGGCTTTCCTGGCTGGGGCTGCAGCCGCTTTTTGACCTGCGTATGCGTTTGGGAGAAGGGACCGGCGCCTGCCTGGGGATCCAACTCTTGGAAGCCTCGGCCAAGATATTGAATGAAATGGCGACCTTTGAAGAGGCGGGGGTTTCCCCGGCAAAGCGATGAATCTCCTTATCCGTCTGGCGCATACGCTTGCGTTTCTGACCGTTGTGCCGGTTCCCCGGCGGCTGCTCGCGCTTCGGGAGCCAATGCCCTCGATGGCGTTTTTTCCCGCGGTGGGTGTGTTGGTGGGGGCCTTGGGATGGGGGGTTGCGTTTTTAAGCGGAGCGTTCTTCTCGCCTCTGGTCAGCGCCTGTTTCGTCTGCGCAGCCTGGTGGCTCTTGAGCGGCGGCCTGCATGCCGAGGGATTCGTCGATATGGTCGACGGGCTCAGCGCCCCGGGAGACCGCGAGGCGGCTCTGCGCGTCATGAAAGATCCCCAGTGCGGGGCAAAAGGAGCGGTTGCCGCCGCGCTGTTAGCGGTCACCAAGGTTGCGCTGGTAGCCGAAGCCATCGGGGTCGGATCGCTCGGCTGGATTCTTGCCGCGGCCGTGGGAGGGCGTTTGGGCATGGTGATCCTTGCCGGGCGCTGCTGCTATGCCCGGGCCGAGGGCGGGATGGGAAAGGCTTTTGTTGAAAATGCCGGGATGCGGCAGATGGCGCTGGCTTTGATACAGGCAGTGGTTGTCGCGTTGATCGTCGTCGGCGGTCGGGGTGTTGTCTGCATGTGCGCGTTGGCCGCCTTTTTCGTCCTTGCCGCCGGATATTTCCAGAAGCGGCTCGGCGGGGTGACCGGAGACATCTTGGGAGCGGGCAGCGAGATCGGCGAATGTGTCTTCCTGGCTTTCTGTGCGTTGGGAGGGGCACGATGAGCGGTTTTTTCCTGCGCCGCCTGGCTGGAGCAGGCATTTTTTCTCTTTTTGTTTCGGCGGCCGTTGCGGCAGAGCCGCAACGGGTGATTTCCCTGGGGCCGGTGTTGACCGAAGAGCTTTTTCTCCTGGGGCTCCAGGACCGGCTGGTCGGTTGTACCACCTACTGCGTGCGTCCCGAAGAAGCGGCGGCAAAGCCGCGCGTTGCCACGGTCGTCGATGTCAGCATCGAGAAGATCGTGAGCCTGCGGCCGGATTTGGTCCTGGCAACCGCGATGACGGATAAACGGGCGCTCCAGAAATTGCGCCATACCGGTATTGCGGTCAAAACGTTCGACTATCCGCGCAGTTTCGCGCAGATCTGCTCCGATTTTATCGATCTGGCGGAAATCTTCGGCGCGCGGGAGACCGCCCGCACGATCGTGGAGGAGGCAAATGCCCGGGTCCAGGCGATCCGCTCCCGGATTCCGGCCGGGCCGGGCCCGACGGTTTTCCTGCAGGTGGGGGTAAAGCCGCTCTTTACCGCGCCGACGGATTCTTTTCTGCACGAGCTGGTGAATCTTGCCGGGGGACGCAATATCGCTGCCGGCAGCCGCGGCGGTTTTTTTAGCCGCGAAGAGGTTATCCGGGCGGACCCGGACTGTATCATCATCACGACGATGGGCGTCGAGGCGGCGGAAGAAAAAAAGCAATGGCAGCTCTTGCCGGCGCTGCGGGCGGTGCGCGCCGGCCGCATTTACGTGGTTGATTCGTACGAATTCTGCAGTCCCACGCCGCAGCGTTTTCCCGAAACGCTGCAAAGTCTCGTTGAACTGCTGTACCCGCAAGAGGAGAAAAGATGAACCGGCGCGGCATGCGGATCTTCTGGTGGAGCCTGGTCCTCTGCGGTCTTCTCCTGGTGAGTGCCGTGATCGCGGTTTCCGTCGGCGCTTCGGCCTTGCCGCTGCGCGCGGCGCTGGAGGCGCTCTTGGACGCGCGACCTTCTCTTGAGCGCACGATCCTGTTGTCGGTGCGCATCCCCCGGGTGCTCCTGGCGGTGGCGATCGGCGGCGCCTTGAGTTTAGCCGGGGTGCTGCTGCAGGGGATCTTCCGTAACCCCCTGGTTGAGCCGTATACCTTGGGGATATCCGGCGGCGCCGCGCTGGGCGTCTGCGCGGGGCTCTTTTTGCGGCTTGGCCTTGTCTCCCGCTTTGCCCTTGCCGGCATGGGGTTTGCCGGTGCGCTGGCGGTGGTGGTCCTGTTGTATGTGTTGAGCTCCCGGCGCGGCATGATGCAACTGCACGGGCTCCTCCTGACGGGGGTGATGATCAGTTTCATCTCCTCGTCGCTGATCATGCTGATCATGGCGGTGGCCCGCCTTGAGGATCTGCACGGGATCATCTTCTGGACGATGGGCTCGCTCGATGAGACGGCGGGTGTTTTGATCGCGCTGATGTGCGCGGTCTCCCTGCTGGGCTTAATCGCCTCTTTTTGGTTAAGCGGCTCGCTCAACGCCCTTGCCCTGGGGGAGGAAGCGGCGGCGCACCTGGGGGTGGCGGTGGAGCGGACCAAGCGCCAGGTCTTCTGTATCGCTTCGCTCCTGGTCGGCTGCAGCGTGGCTATCGGCGGGATCATCGGTTTTGTCGGCCTCGTCGTGCCGCACGCCCTGCGCCTGCTTTTGGGCAGGGATCACCGTCTGTTGGTGGTCAGCTCTTTCTGCGCCGGCGGGGCGTTTTTGTGCCTCTGCGACGCGGTGGCGCGCACCGCGATCGCGCCGCTTGAGCTTCCGGTCGGGGTGGTCACCGGGATCGTCGGCGGCGCGGCGTTCCTTTTTATCTTCGTGCGCTCCTATGAATAACGATCCGCTGCTCGAAGTCCGGGCTGCTTCCTGCGGGTACGGGAACCGGCCGGTGCTCAAAGACATTTCTTTTTCGGTGCCGGCCGGGTCCTTGTACGGCATTATCGGGCCCAACGGCTCCGGGAAGACCACGCTCCTGCGCCTGATCAGCCGGATGCTGAAGCCGCGAGCCGGGACCGTGCTCTTTGAGGGCGGCAATTTTGCCGCGCTCAACGCACGCGTTCGCGCGCAAAAGATCGCCGTCGTTTCGCAAAGCGAACCGTCTCTGGCAATCACCGTGCAGGAGTACGTCCTGTTGGGCCGCATTCCCTATAGGCGGGGATGGCAGTTGTTCGAAACGGATGCCGATGAGCGGGCAGTGCGGGAGGCGCTCTCGCTGACCGGGATCGCCGATCTGTGCGCCCGCACGATCTCTACCTTAAGCGGCGGCGAGCGGCAGCTCGCGGCGATTGCGCGCGCGCTTGCACAGGGCCCGCGGCTCCTGCTCCTGGATGAGCCGACGAATCATTTGGATATCGCCCATCAGGTGCAGATCCTTGATTTGGTGCGGCGTCTCAACCGGGACAAGCGGATCACCGTCCTGGCGGTCCTGCACGATCTGAACCTGGCCAGCGAATACTGCGACGAGCTGCTCCTGCTGAAAAGGGGCGCGGTCCGCGCCTCCGGCGCCCCGCAGGAAGTGTTGACCTATGCCCTGATCGAAGAGGTATACGGCACGCCCGTCGTCGTTCAGGCGAATCCCGTTTCCGGGAAGCCGTGCGTATTCGTGGTGACGGCTGAGCAGTTGCGCAAGACAAGGGAAAAACCATGAAGGGAAAGGGACTTCTGCAGGTCTACACCGGTGACGGCAAGGGCAAAACGACCGCCGCCGTCGGGCTGGCGGTGCGCGCCCGGGCGCAGGGGAAGAGCGTCTGGTTCCTGACCTTCCACAAGAGTCCGCCGGCGCGGGGCCGCAGCGAGCATCTGCTGCTCAGGAAGTTGGGGGTTCGGGTCAAGAGTTTTGCCCCGGCTCATCCCTGGTGCAACCGTTCCTGCCGGAAAGAGGAGTTGCGCCGGGACTGTCAAGCCGCCCTGGACTGGATACGGCGTCTGTTTCGCCGTTTTCCCGACGGGGTTTTGATTCTCGATGAGATCAACATCGCCCTGCGCGACGGCTTCCTGGAGAGTTCGTCGGTCTGTGCGCTGCTGGCGAAGCGGCCCCGGCGGCTGGAAGTGGTCTGCACCGGCCAGGGGGCGCCCTGCGCGCTGCTGCGCTTGGCGGATCTGGTGACGCGGATGCGCAAGGTCAAGCATCCCTACGACCGCGGGGTGGCGGCGCGCGCGGGTATCGAATATTGAGACGGTAGGGGAGCGTGAAAGGAGGGCCGTAGGAAGGCGATATCGGATTCGAATGGTATAACAGAAAGAACCGCACAGGCAGAGGAAGTAAAGGTATAAGACCGTTTTTGGTTTTGATCCCTTTCGCTGCCGCGCAACGGTAAAATCCTCTTTCGAGGATGAGCCCGGACGATTGCCTGAAAGCGGAGAGTATCCTCGCGTGAGGAGAAGGAGAATACGGATGCGGCGCATTAGCTTTTTTCTTTTCGGTTTTATCCTGAGCCGGATCTTCTTTCCGGGAGACGTCGGCGCAGAGCAGTCCGGCTATGACCTGGGGCAGGTCCTGGTGAGCGCCTCGCGCGTTTCCGAATTCGTCGCCCAGACCGGCAGCTCCGTGCGGGTCATCGGCCGGGAGGTCTTTGAGCAGCAGCACTACTCCAGCGTGCGCGAGGCGTTGGAGGGGCAGCTGGGGGTGGGCGTTTCCTCCAACAGCGCTTTCGGCGGAGCGACCTCGGTCTATCTCAGGGGCGCGCCTTCGGGGCATACCCTGGTTTTGATGGACGGGGCGCGGTTGTACGATCCCATTGCCACCGACGCGTCGTTTGACCTGGCAAATTTAAGCCTGGACAACGTCGAGCGCATCGAGATCATCAAGGGGCCGCAGAGTTCCCTCTACGGCTCGGATGCCATCGGCGGGGTCGTCAATATCATCACCCGCAGCGGCAGCGGCAAGCCGTCGCTGCGCGTGGCACTGGAGCGGGCGTCACAGCGGACCCATACCGAAAGCCTCGGTTCCAGCGGCGCGCTGGGGAAATTCTTTTATTCCTTCGACGTCTCCCGCCAGGACAGCCGCGGCTTTACCAAGGCGCGCGACGGCCTGGAGCCCGACGAATACCAGAACAGCGCCTTCAACGGCAAGTTCACCTACCGTCCGACCCAGGATTTCTCCGTCGGGATCAAATCCTCGTATCTGCGCTCCAAGTTCGATCTCGATGACGGCGCCTATGCCGATGACGCCGATTTCTGGTCAAAATACAGCAACGTTCTGCTGACTGTTTTCGGCGAACAGCGGGTTAACGACATCTGGGGCCATTCCGCCGATTTCAGCTGGTTGCGCAACGTCCGCAAATACACCGACGATTCCGATGCCTACTGGGACTGTTTCAAGGCCTGGAGCAAAGAGGCGAACTGGCAGCATACCCTTGATGCGGCGAAATGGTTCGGGCTCCCCGAAGGGATAAGCGATACGCTCGTGCCCGGATTCCAGTACACCTACGAGACCGGCTATGAGCGTTCCAACTACGGCGACCTGAGCCGCATGCGCGCCGACCGCGAAGGGTATTTCATCGAGAACAAATTCGGGTATCAGGACCGTTTTTTCAATACGCTGGCCCTGCGCCTGGACCGGCACTCGCGCTTCGGCAAGCGCCTTACCGGCCGCGCGACGGCGACGTATCTGTTCGACTGGGATATGCGCCTGAAAGGCAGTTATGGCACCGGGTTCAAGGCGCCGTCTTTGTATCAGCTCTACTCGCTCTACGGCGATACCGCGCTGCAGGCGGAAAAATCCTGGGGATACGACTGCGGGATTGAGCAGCAGTTTTTCAAGAACAAACTGCAGGCGGGGGTGACGTATTTCCACAACCGCTTCCGCGACCTCATCGAATACGATATGAACAAGGCTAATCCTCGGCTCGTCTGGTGGCCGTTCGGGGTGTACGTCAACCGCGGCAGCGCCAAGACCGAAGGCGTCGAGACCGAGCTGCGCTGGGCGCCGCGCGAAGATTTTTCTGCCGCGTACGGCTTTACCTATACGCATGCGCGCGATCTGCAGACCATGCGGCATCTTTTGCTGCGGCCGAACAACGCCCACCGCCTGAGCCTGACCGCCCGGCTCCGGGGGAAAGCGAGCGTTTCCTTCGCCGTGACGCGAAACGTCAAGCTCTACGATAACGCGAACGGCAATCCGAATTACCGCCTCAAGGATTATACCGTCTGTGATTTTTCCGTGACCGTGCCGGTTTGCCGGTCCGTGGAGCTCTATTGCCGGATCGAGAACCTCTTTGACGAGACCTATCAGCAGGTCAACGGCTATAGCGCGAAGCGGCGTTTCCTGCACTGGGGGCTGAAGGGGAAGTTCTGATAACCAAGGGGGGAGTATGTGGTCATGGATGATCAAGGGCGGTCCGCTCATGTGGCCGATCCTTGCCTGTTCGGTGGTGGCGGTCGCGGTCATCGTCGAGCGCTGCGTTTATTTCGCGCGCCTGCGTCCGTCGGTGGCGAACCTCGATACCCGGGTGCGCAGCCTCCTGCGGCAACAGAAGCCCGAGGAGGCGCTGCGGCTCTGCGAAAGCTGCCGGGGGGCTATCCCGCGCCTGATGGCGATCGCCCTGCGCATACGCAACAAACCGCCGGAGGAGCGGGAGCGCGTCCTGAACAAATACGTCGGCAGGAGCATGCGCGCGGCTGAGCGCAATACCGGCATCCTTGCGATTATCGCCAACGTCGCGCCGCTTTTGGGGCTCCTGGGAACGATCACCGGGATGATACGCGCCTTTATGCAGAT